>NZ_SOFY01000074.1 GCF_004402595.1 Cryobacterium shii
GCCCGACCCCCGCCCCGCCGACGTCGCCCGCACCCGCGTCGCCCGGCCCCCGCCCCGCGTGCTGCGCCCCGCGTGCTGCGCCGTTACGCGGGTGGCACGCCACGCGCGGAGCGGCGCACAACCCGCGCTCGCCCACCCGGGCCAGTGAGAGTGCCCGTTCCGGTCGAGAGTGACCGCAGTACCGGGCACTCTCGACCGGAACGGGCACTCTTGGGAAGCGGGAGGCGCGGCGGCGCAAGCGCGGCGGCGCGAGCGCGAAGGGGGTAAGCGGGAAGGGGCGGGACGAGGGGACGGGACGGCCGGGCTCTACACTGGCGGGATGGAAACCGAGACTTCGCACGCGGACGCCTCCGTCGGGGCGCCGGCCAGGCGGCGCGCGCTGGTGCGCCGGCCCGCACTCAACCTGGCCGAGGGGCAGCTGACGCACATCGAGCGCAGCCCGATCGACCTGGCCTTGGCGGTCGAGCAGTGGCGCGGCTACCTGGCGGCGCTGGCCGACGAGGGCTGGGACACAATCGAGGTCGAGCCGGCCCTGCACCTGCCGGACTCCGTCTTCATCGAGGACGCGGTCATCCTCTTCGGCAATCTCGCCGTCGTGGCCAGCCCGGGCGCTCCGAGCCGCCGCGGCGAGACCGTGGCCGCGGAGACGGCCGTGCGCGCCCTCGGCCTGCCGGTGCACCGCCTCGAGCTGCCCGGAACCCTCGACGGCGGCGACGTGCTCAAGGTCGGCCGCACCGTCTACGTGGGGCGCAGCCTGCGCACCAACGACGCGGGGATCGCGCAGCTGCGCGAGATCCTGGCTCCGGCCGGCTACACGGTGCTCGCCGTGCCGGTCACGAAGGTGCTGCACCTGAAGACCGCGGTCACCGCGCTGCCGGACGGCACCGTGATCGGCTACCCGCCGCTCGTCGACGACCCGAGCGTGTTCCCGAGCTTCCTGCCCGTTCCCGAGCCCGAGGGCACCGCCGTGGTCGTGCTCGACGACCACACCGTGCTCATGTCGAGCGCAGCGCCGCGCTCGGCCCAGCTGTTCGCCGCCCACGGCTACCGGGTGGTCACGGTCGACATCTCCGAGTTCGAGAAGCTCGAAGGCTGCGTCACCTGCCTGAGCGTGCGGGTGCGCTGAGCCTGCGGGGTGCCCTGAGCCTGCTGGGTTCGCTGAGCCTGCGGGTGCCCCGAGCGGGCGGCACGGTGTCCCGCCCCGTCGAATCCCGAATTAGGTCTTGCGCGGGGCGACCAGGGAACATATCCTGAAAGGCTGCCTGATCAGGGGGGCACAGTTCAGACACGACGCGCTCAGGAGGCCGACATGACCAAGACAGCACCGTTCACGCTCGCAACGTTTGCGAACGACGGCGCCCGCATTGGCGCATCCGCCCCGTTCCGTCGCACCGCCTAGCGCGCACCAGAACGCCGAGCACCGCCAACACCGGCCAACACCGGCCGACACCGAACACCGCCAGCCGCCCCACGGGCCGCAGGCCGGCAGTAACGCTGCCGCACCGGGAGGCTCCGGCCTCCCCCTCGCCGACTCGATCCCGTCTCGTCGGCATTCTGCGACGCCCCCCGGCGCCGTTCAGTTCTCCACGTACCGTTCAGGACTCTTTCGTGACCACGCTCACAGACCACACCCATCCGCCCGATCCCGCGGCTGGCCCCGGCCCCGCGCGCCAGAACACTCTCCAGGTGATGCTGCGCCTGTACCCGTTCGCCCGTCCGGCGGTGCCGCGGCTCGCCCTCGGCATGCTCGCCGCCCTGCTCGCAGCCCTCGTCGCCCTCGCCATACCGCAGGTGCTGCAGCGCCTCGTCGACGGCACACTGTCCCGGCAGGAAGCCGGCCAGATCTGGCCGGCCGTGCTCCTCATCCTCGGCCTCGGCGTGATCGAGGCGGTGCTGATCGCGCTACGGCGCTGGTTCGTGCTCGGCCCCGGAACTCACATTGAGGCGAGAATGCGGAACGCGCTCTACGCGCGGCTGCAGGACCTGCCGGTCTCCTTCCACGACAAGTGGCCGAGCGGGCAGCTGCTGTCCCGCATGGTCAGCGACCTGAACCTGATCCGCCGGTGGATCTCGTTCGGCCTTGTTCTCCTCGTGGTCAACGTGGTGACGATCCTGATCGGCGCCGTCATCCTGGTCTCGATGAACTGGGTCCTCGGGGTCATCTTCCTCGTCTGCTCCGTGCCGCTCTGGGTGGTCGGCTACCTGTTCGAGGGCAAGTATTCCGCCGTCGCCCGCCGAAGCCAGGACCAGGCCGGCGACCTCGCGACGGCCGTCGAGGAGTCGGTGCACGGCATCCGTGTGCTCAAGGCGTTCGGGCGCGGGAAATTCGCGCTGAAGAACTTCTCCGTGCAGGCCGAGAGCCTGCGTGGCACCGAAATCGAGAAGGCCCGCGCGATCGCCGGCATCTGGCTCTGGCTGCTGATGGTGCCCGACGTCGCCTTCGCCCTCTGCCTGGTGGCCGGCGTCTGGCTGGCGAGCCAGAATGAGCTGAGCGTGGGGTCACTGGTGGCCTTCTTCGCCACTGCGACGGTGCTGCGCTGGCCGGTCGAATCGATCGGCTTCCTACTGTCGATGACCTTCGACACCCGCACCGCGACCGACCGGTTCTTCGACGTGCTCGACGCGCCGAACTCGATCACCGACCCGGAGCATCCGGTCACGATCGACCGGCCCCGCGGACGCCTCGCGTTCACGAACGTGCACTTCCGCTACCCGGATTCGCCCGCCCGCTTCCTCGACCTGCTCGACGGCGTCGACCTGGTGCTGGAACCGGGGGAGACCATGGCCCTGGTGGGTCTGACCGGCTGCGGCAAGTCCACCCTGACGGCGCTCACCACCCGCCTCTACGACGTGACCGAGGGCGCGGTGACCCTCGACGGCGTCGACGTGCGCGACCTCGGCCGCGAGGAACTGCGGCGCCACCTGTCGATGGCGTTCGAGGATGCGACGCTGTTCTCGGCATCCGTGCGCGATAACGTGCTGCTCGGCCGGCCCGAGTGGTCCGAACGCTCGATTGAAGCGGATGCCGCGCTCGAGCAGGCCCTGCAGGTCGCCCAGGCGGGTTTCGCCCACGACCTCCCGCAGGGCGTCGATACGCTCGTCGGCGAGGAGGGGATGAGCCTCTCCGGCGGCCAGCGGCAGCGGATCGCGCTCGCCCGGGCCGTGGCGGCACGGCCCGCAGTGCTCGTGCTCGACGACCCCCTGTCTGCGCTGGACGTGGACACGGAGGCCCTCGTCGAAGCCGCCCTGCGCGAGGTGCTGTCCTCCACCACGGCGCTGATCGTGGCGCACCGGCCGTCGACGGTGATGCTGGCCGACCGGGTGGCCCTGCTCGAGAACGGGCGCATCACGGCGGTGGGCCGGCACTCCGACCTGCTCCGCGAGAGCGAACACTACAAGTTCGTGATCTCGAGCCTGGAAGACGAAGAGCGACGAGAGTCACTGCGAGAGGAGGTGGCACGATGAGTGTCACCGGAGTCGAAGGAGAAGACCGCAGCACCTTCACCGCCGCGGAGAGCAAGCAGATCCGGACCCGGTCGCTGCGGCTGCTCGGGTCGCTGCTGAGCCCCGTGCGCTGGCCGGTGATCGCGGCGATGCTGATCGTGGTCGCCTCCACGGCCGCGCAGGTGGCCGGGCCGGCCCTGATCGCGTACGGGATCGACCTGGGTCTGCCCGCGCTGATGGAACAGGACTGGGTGCCGCTCGCCGCGACCGGGGTGCTCTACCTCGGCACGGGCGTCCTCGGTGCCCTGCTGATCGCCTGGTACACGATCATGTCGGCGCGGATCAGCCAGGCCGTGCTGATCGACCTGCGCAAACGGGTGTTCCTGCACACGCAGCGGCTGAGCCTCGAATTCCACGAGTCCTACACCTCGGGCCGCATCATCTCCCGCCAGACCAGCGACCTCGACGCGATCCGCGAGCTGCTGGACTCGGGCATCAACCAGCTCGTGCAGGGCCTGCTCTACATGGTGTTCACCGGGATCGCCCTGTTCGCGCTCGACGGCACCAGCGGCCTCGTACTGCTCGGCGCGCTGGTGCCCCTGCTGGCGCTCACGCGCTGGTTCCAGCTGCGCTCGCAGACGCTGTTCCGGCAGTCCCGGGTGGCCTCGGCGAGCCTGATCGTGCGGTTCGTGGAGACCATGACCGGCATCCGTGCGGTCAAGGCCTTCCGGGCGGAGAAGCGCAACGAGGCCGTGTTCGGCGAACTCGTCGAGGACTACCGCAAGGTCAACGGGCGGGTGATCCAGCTGTTCGGCATCTTCGACCCCGGCCTGGTCCTGATCGGCAACGTGGCCGTCGCGGTCGTGCTCCTGGTCGGCGGGTTCCGCGTCGTCGACGGGCAGCTCGCCATCGGCGCGCTCCTCGCGGCGCTGCTGTACACCCGGCGATTCTTCGACCCGATGGAGGAGATGGCGATGTTCTACAACTCCTACCAGGCGGCCCAGGCTGCGCTCGAAAAGATCTCCGGGGTGCTCGAGGAACACCCCGGTGTGCCCGACCCGGCCACGCCGGTCGACCTCTGGGCGGCGAAGGGCGCGGTCTCGTTCGAGGGTGTGCAGTTCGAGTACCAGAGCGACCGCGTCATCCTGCCCCGCTTCGACCTGGCCATCCCGGCGGGGGAGACCATCGCCCTGGTGGGCTCGACCGGGGCCGGCAAGTCGACCCTGGCCAAGCTGATGGCCCGCTTCTACGACCCGACCGAGGGCCGGGTCGCCCTCGACAGCGTCGACCTGCGCGACCTGCACCCCAAGGACCTGCGCCGGGCGATCGTCATGGTCACCCAGGAGGCCTACCTGTTCAGCGGGTCGGTCGCCGACAACATCTCGATCGGCAAGCCGGATGCCACGCCGGCCGAGATCGTGGCGGCAGCTCGGGCGGTCGGGGCGCACGAGTTCATCGAGGGACTGCCCAACGGGTACGACACCGACGTGAACAAGCGCGGCGGGCGTGTGTCCGCCGGGCAGCGTCAGCTGATCTCGTTCGCGCGGGCGTTCCTGGCCGACCCGGCCGTGCTCATCCTCGACGAGGCCACCTCGAGCCTGGACATCCCGAGCGAGCGACTGGTGCAGCAGGCGCTGCAGACGCTCCTGTCAGACCGCACGGCCGTGATCATCGCCCACCGCCTGTCGACGGTGGCGATCGCGGACCGGGTGCTCGTGATGGAGCACGGGCGCATCGTGGAGGACGGCACCCCCGCCGACCTGATCTCCGGCACCGGGCGGTTCGCGCAACTGCACGCCGCGTGGCGGGAGTCGCTGGTCTAGAGACGGGCTGCGGCGCCCGCCCGCGGCGCCCGCCCGCCAAGCCCGCTCGCCGAGCCCGCTCGCGGCGCAGGTTCGAGTCGCGGGCGCAGGGTAGAACCTGCGCCCGCGCGCACAGGGTGCGCCACGACGGATGCGCGGTGCGGGTCGCCGGGACGGGCTAGCCCGGCCGCGGGCCCAGCGGCTCGCGGGGTGAAGGAGCCGTCGGCGCGGCCGGCGGCTCCTTCAGATCGACGAAGATCGTGTGCGTCGGCGTGGGGCCGGTGTTCCGCCCGGAATGGTGCTGCCCGGGCAGCCACCGCGCGACCCCGGCGGGAATGTCGACGTCGACCTCCCGGCCGTCCGACTCCAGGTGCCGGGAGAACGCGCTCAGCGTGATCATCACTGAGTCCGGGTGCGCGTGCGGAGTCGTCTGGTCTCCGGGGGCGTCGAGGTACTCGAGCACGCGCACGCGCTCGTTCTCCAGGATCACCCGGTAGAGACCGGGATTGGTGGCCGCCGGGTCGTTCGTCATAGCCGCAGGTTAGTCCCGCGCGACGGGAAGGGAACCCGCAGGAGGAGCGGCGCTAGGCGAATCCCCACGCCTTCTCTTCGTCGCTCGAGGCGTCGGAGAGCGGTGTGCCGGTCAGGGGACGGGGGGCCAGCGGGCGGGCGGCCGGGCCGAGCGGTTGGTGGCCGGGCTCCGGCGGCGTGACGGGGGCCTGTTTGAGCTCCACGAAGATCGCGTGCGTGGGCGTGGAACCGATGTTCAGGCCGGTGTGTTCCTGGGCCGGGAGCCACCGTGTCTCGCCGGCGGGCAGCTCGACGTCGATCTCGCGGCCCTCCGACGACAGCCGCCGGGAATAGGAGCTGAGGGTGATCATCACGCTGTCGGGATGCACGTGAGGATGGGTCTGGTCGCCGGGGGCGTCCAGGAACTCGAGCACGCGCACGCGGTCGTTTTCGAGCAGAACCCGGTAGAGGCCCGGGTCGGAGGCAAGGGGGTCAGTGGAGGTCGATTCGCTGGGCATGAGGAACGGTAACATCCCTGACCCAGCCCGAACAAGGGGTTGCGGGTGACCGGAATCCAACCTTCAGCCGTGGCTCCACCGCGCCGCCGGGTAGTCGATCCGGTAGCTCTCCGGCAGGTCGCGAAGTGGTGTGCCCTCGTCCCGGTAATGCGGGAGCGCGCGGTCCTCGTGCCCGGCCGGCGGGTGGCCGCCGGAGCGGATCACCCGCCACCAGGGCAGGTCTGTGCCGTACCGCGCCATGATCTGGCCGACGGCGCGGGCGCCGCGGGAGCCGAGCACGGCGGCGACGTCGCCGTACGTCATCACCCGCCCGGGCGGAATCGAAGCGACGATGGAGCACACATGCTCGACGAACTCGTCACCCGATGGTGCAGCCACGTCGGCCCTGGACTACAGCTGCATCGCGCCGATGACCTCGCCGTAGACCGTCTCACCGACATTCGTGAACCCGATCCGGTGGAAGAACGTCTCCGGGCCGCCCTCGCCCGGCTCCCAGATCACCGTGATGCGCTTGAAGCCCCGCTTGCGGGCCTCCTCAGCCAGCGCGTCGGCGGCGAACTTGCCCACCCCGCGGCCCTGCGCATTCGCGTCGACGTTGATGCGCCAGAGGCAGGCCCGGAACTCCTCGTGCTCGGAATCGGGGTCGAAGTTGCCGTGGATGAACCCGGCGACCTCACCGTCCAGGAGCACGACCCGCTGCCAGGCGGTGGCCGGATTGATAACGGATGCCGCGACCGCGTAGGAGACCGGAGCGATGAATTGTTCCTGGCCCGGCTTCAGGCTCAGGTTGTTGGCCGCAACGATGTTGCGTGCGGACAGTTCTTCCAGTCGTAGTTCACCCATGAGAACAGGCTAACCTGCGGCAGACGAGGTGAGGTAGTCGGGTTTTCGGCCGAGCATCGGCGGCCGCTGCCGGGCAGGGCCGGACCGAAAACTATCTCGATGTCAAGATAATTGAACCCCTCGACTAGGATTGACGTGGCCATTAGGCCCCCGCAAAAGTCTGAGGAGATTTCATTGGCGAAGATCAAGGTTGAAGGCACTGTCGTCGAGCTCGACGGAGATGAGATGACCCGCATCATCTGGCATGCGATCAAGGAAACCTTGATCCACCCGTACCTCGATATCGACCTCGAATATTACGACCTGTCGATCCAGAAGCGCGACGAGACCGACGACCAGATCACGATCGACTCGGCCCACGCCATCCAGAAGCACGGCGTCGGCGTCAAATGCGCGACCATCACCCCCGATGAGGCCCGGGTCGAGGAATTCGGCCTCAAGAAGATGTGGGCGTCGCCCAACGGCACCATCCGCAACATTCTCGGCGGCACGATCTTCCGTGAGCCGATCATCATCTCGAACATCCCGCGTCTCGTGCCGGGCTGGAACAAGCCCATCATCATCGGCCGCCACGCGTTCGGCGACCAGTACAAGGCGACGAACTTCCGGTTCGAGGGCGAAGGCACGCTCAGCATGACCTTCACCCCGAAGGATGGCGGCGAGCCCCAGTCATTCGAGGTCTTCCAGGCGCCCGGCAGCGGCGTCGCGATGGGAATGTACAACCTCGACAACTCCATCCGCGACTTCGCCCGTGCCTCGCTCAACTACGGCCTCGAGCGCAAGTACCCGGTCTACCTGTCGACCAAGAACACGATTCTCAAGGCGTACGACGGCCGTTTCAAGGACATCTTCCAGGAGATCTTCGACGCCGACTTCAAGGCCCGCTACGACGCGGCCGGCCTGACCTACGAGCACCGCCTGATCGACGACATGGTCGCCTCGGCCATGAAGTGGGAGGGCGGCTACGTCTGGGCCTGCAAGAACTACGACGGCGACGTGCAGTCCGACACCGTTGCCCAGGGCTTCGGCTCGCTGGGCCTGATGACCAGCGTGCTCTCCACCCCCGACGGCAAGGTCGTCGAGGCCGAGGCCGCGCACGGCACCGTGACGCGCCACTACCGTCAGCACCAGCAGGGCAAGCCCACCTCGACCAACCCGATCGCGTCGATCTACGCCTGGACCCGGGGCCTCTCGCACCGCGCCAAGCTGGACGGCAACCCGGCGCTTGCCGAATTCGCGAACACGCTCGAAGACGTGGTGATCAAGACCGTCGAGAGCGGCAAGATGACCAAGGACCTCGCCCTGCTCGTGGGCCCGGAACAGGGTTTCCAGACGACCGAGGAATTCCTCGCGGCCATCGCCGAGAACCTGCAGACGCGCCTGGCGTAATTCGCCCGCGGCTTCGACGGCGGCAGCCCCTCCCTTTCGGGTGGGGCTGTCGCCGTCTTGCATGCTCCGCCGGGTGTCAGGGGAGCCTTTCCTTGCTGGCGAAGCCCGCCGACCGAGACCATAATATGACCATGGTGTCTGCGTCCTCTGCTGTCCGTCGGTATCCTCTCGTTGCGGCGACCCTCGCCCTGGGCCTGATCGGCGCGGTGCTGGCGCTGCTCGGCCAGGCCGACGCGGTGCGCTGGCTGTTCAGCGGGTACGGCCTGCTGATCGCCGGGATCGAAGCGGTCGGCATGGTCAGGAGACTGCGCCAGGGCACCTTCGGCGTCGACCTGCTCGCGATCATGGCCATCATCGCCACGGTGCTGGTCGGCGAATATGTCGCGACGATGATCATCGTGCTGATGCTGACCGGTGGAGCTGCGTTGGAGGATTTCGCGGTCAACCGGGCCAAACGCGAACTCGACGCCCTGCTGAAGCGTGCCCCGCAGATCGCCCACCGGATCGTGGCAGCCGCCAACGGATCCGGCGCAGCAGGGGCGGGCCCCGGAGTCACCGACGTCGAGGACGTGGCGGCCACCGACGTGCGGCCGGGTGACCTCCTGCTGGTGCGGCCGGCCGAGATCGTTCCCGTCGACGGCGAGCTGGTCTCCGACAGCGCGGCCTTCGACGAATCCTCGCTCACCGGGGAGAGCCTCCCGGTCGAGCGCCGGACCGGTGACGCGATCCTCAGCGGGTCGATCAACGGCCAGGCCGCCGCCACCATCCGGGCCACCGCGACAGCGGCCGACAGCCAGTACCAGCAGATCATCCTCCTCGTCGAGGAGGCCGCCGCGAGCAAGGCGCCCGTGGTGCGCCTCGCCGACCGGTACGCCGTGCCGTTCACCGCCGTGTCGCTCACCATCGCCGCGATCGCCTGGATCGTCAGCGGCGACCCGGCCCGGTTCGCCGAGGTGCTCGTCGTGGCTACGCCCTGCCCGCTGCTGATCTCCGCTCCGGTGGCGTTCATGGGCGGCATGAGCCGCGCCGCCCGCAACGGCATCATCGTCAAGGGCGGTGGCGTGCTGGAGATGCTGTCCCGCGCGAAGACCGTCGTGTTCGACAAGACCGGCACCCTCACGCACGGTACGCCGGCCATCGCGAGGGTGCTGCCGGAGCTCGGCTTCGACCAGGACGAGTTGCTGGCCCTCGCCGCGTCGGCCGAGCAATACTCGTCGCACGTGCTCGCGGCATCCGTCATCTCGGCCGCCCGTACCCGCGGACTCGAACTCACCGCGACGGAGGATGCGAACGAGGTGCCCGCCCACGGCGTGGTCGCGCGGCTCGGCGACCGCGAGGTCGTCGTCGGCAAGCTCTCCTACGTTCGGGATCACGCACCGGAAGCCGTGGCCACCCCCCTCGACGGCGGCGAACTCGCCATCTACCTCGCCGTCGACGGCCGCTTCGCCGGCAGCATCGTCGCCAGCGATAAGACGCGCGGCAACGCGCGGCAGACCATGGCCGATTTCCGCGCCCTGGGCCTGCACGAGACCGTCATGCTCACCGGCGACGCCCGGCCCACGGCCGAGCACATCGCCGAACTCGTCGGCATCGAGAGCGTGCAGGCCGACTGCCTGCCGGTCGACAAGGTCGACGCCGTGCGCTCGCTCCCCAACCGCCCGGTGATCATGGTCGGCGACGGCGTGAACGACGCACCCGTGCTGGCCGTCGCCGACGTGGGGATCGCGATGGGCGCGCGGGGGGCCACGGCCGCCAGCGAGTCGGCCGACGTCGTCATCCTGATCGACGACCTGTCCCGCACCGCCCGCGCGGTCGCCATCGGGCAGGACACCATCCGGATCGCCCTGCAGAGCATTTGGCTGGGGATTGCGATGAGTGTCGTGCTGATGGTCCTGGCCGCCTTCGGCTTCATCCCGGCCACAGTGGGTGCGCTGCTGCAGGAATTCGTCGACCTCGCGACGATCCTCAACGCGTTGCGTGCGATCGGCGGCCGCCGGGATGCCGCGGTTCAGGCCCAGGTCGCCGCGCGGGAGCCGGCCACGGTCGGATCCCGCGCGCGCTGAGCCCGTGTGAACCAATTCGACGGAGATTTTGATCTCAGCGCGCGATTCCAGCCTGTTTCGGACCGTATTCGGCAGAATCTCCGTCGAATTGGTTGGGGGCGGGGGGCCGGGGCCGGATCGAGGGGGCGGGGCTCGGGTGAGGAGTTGAGGCTCGGGCGCCGCGCGGCGACTCGGGACCGGCCGAAGGCTTAACCTGAGGTAATGCGTGCACGATTCCGCCGCGGCGGCCCGACCCCCGACGGTGTGACCCCCGGAGGGAGCCCGCGGCTGTCCCGCGAGGTGTACGTGCTCGGCGTGATCGCCTTCTTCGTGATGGTGGGCTTCGGTGTCGTCGTTCCGGTGCTGCCCGTGTACGTGCGCAGCTTCGGGGTCGGCAACCTGGAAATCGGGGCCGTCGTCTCCGCCTTCGCCCTGATGCGTTTCGTGTCCAGTCCCTTCACCGGGCGCATGATCGACTGGGCCGGCGAACGAGCCGTCCTGGCCACCGGGATCGGAATCGTCGCCGTCTCCAGCGGCCTGGTCGGCGTGGCTCAGAACTATCCCCAGCTCCTCCTGCTGCGCGGCGCCGGCGGCATCGGTTCGGCCATGTTCACCGTGGCGGCGATGACCCTGCTGCTCGGCTCCACCGCGCCCGGGATCCGGGCCCGCGCCATCGGATTCTACCAGGGCGGTTTCCTGCTCGGCGGGATGGCCGGCCCGGCCCTCGGCGGGCTGCTCGCCACGATCTCCCTCACCGCACCGTTCTTCTTCTATGCGGGCACCCTCTCCGTCGCCGGGTTCCTGGGCCTGGTCCTGCTGCGACCGGTGCGGGGCACGGGGCCGAAAACGGATGCCGCACCGGCCCCGCGAGTCCCGTTCCGCACCGTACTGAAGGACGAGCGTTTCCGAGCGGCGTGCCTGGCCAGCTTCTCCACCGGCTGGACCTCGTTCGGTGTGCGCAACGCGCTGATCCCCGTGCTGGTGGTCGAGGTGCTCCGCGGGCCGACCGCTTGGACCGGCATCGCGTTCGCCTTCGCGGCCGTCGCGCAGACCATCGCGCTCGCCCCGGCGTCGCGCTTCGTCGACCGGGTGGGCCGCCGGCCCGCCATCATCGGGGCGTTCCTGGTGGCCGGGCTGACCATCTTCGCCGTCCCGTTTGCGCCTGACATCGTGGTTCTCACCGGGCTGCTCTGCGTCTACGGGGTGGCCTCGGCGTTCATGGGCACCGCCCCGGCGGCCGCCGTCGGGGATGCGGCCGGGGCCGGCGGCGGGAGACCGGTGGCGGTGTTCTCGATGTTCTCCGACTTCGGCGCGATCATCGGCCCGCTCGTCGCCGGCTTCCTCGCCGACCAGGTCTCCTATCCGGTGGCCTTCGGCGTGGGCGCCCTGTTCTTCCTCGCGACCTCCGGCTACGCCGCCCTGCGGATGCCGCGAGGCACCCGCCTCCCTGACGTCCCCTGACACCCGCTGACGCCCCGCGCGAGACCCGCCGAACCGTGAGTTCCGCCCCGTTTTTTTGAATTTTGAGGAGCTTTAATCACGGCTCGGCGGGGCTCGGCGGGGCTCGGCGGGGCAAGACGGCGCAGGGCTGGGTGCGGTGGGGCAGCGCTGGGTAAGGCTCGGGGCGGGCGGGCGGGCGGGGCGGGCCGGTCAGGCCGCGATGTCCCGCCGACGGAACCCGAGCACGGCGAGCCCGAGGAGCACGGCGACGGTGGCCACGGCCACGAGCACGCTGGGGCCGTCCACGCCCTCCCGGAGCGGGTCGTGGCCAATGTACTGGTAGTACGGCGAGAGCTTCTGGAACGGATCGAGCCAGTCGACCAGGGGCGCCAGCGCGTTCACCACATAGGCCACCACCGCGACGACGGCCGGGATGCCGCGGCTCAGCCCGGTCCTGCCGGTCGAGGCCGACAGCGTCAGGGCCAGGGCGCCGAAGACTACGCCGAGCAGCGCCAGGTGCAGCATGGCGGCGGCCACGTCACCGGCCGGGAGGTTCATGTCCGCGAACGACCCCAGGCCCACGAGGGAAACCCCGGTCACCGCCGCGAGCAGGAACGTGCCCAACGCCAGCGCGGTGAACTTCTCCAGGACGACCCGGGTGCGGCCGACCGGGTTGGCCAGCAGGAGGTCCATGGTGTGGTGGTCCTCCTCGCCGCCGATCACGGCCACACCCACGCCGATCGCGTAGACGAGCACGGCGATCGGGCCCATGAACGACAGGAGTTCGACCTGCACGTAGCCGACCGGGGTCGACATGTCCGCGCCGGTCGCGGCGAACAGGTAGCGGAAGGCCTCGGGCATCTGCTTCAGGAAATCGCTCATCGACGGCTGGTCGCGCAGGCTCGGCCACAGGACCACATACATGCCGACCAGGAGCACCAGAGAGACCGACCAGCCGAGCAGACCTCGGCGCTGGTCGTACAGGGTCTTCGTGAACAGGCTAGCCAGCATCGGTCTCACCGCCGTGTGTTTCGGTGACGGTGTCGGAGCCGGTGTCGCCCGGCCCGTAATAGCCGAGGAACGTCTCCTCGAGGTCGGTTTCGGCGCATTCAAAATCGATCACCGACCGGCGGGACACCTGTTTCAGCAGCGCATCGAGGGCGTACTGCGGCGCGCTGCAGCGAAGGCTCCGGTCGCCGATCGAGAGGTCCTGCACGCCCCGGATCCCGGCGAAATCCTCGGCCGACACCTCCTCCAGGAAACTCGCCCGAATCCGGTGCAGCGACCGGGCGCGGAGCTCCTGGAGCCGCTCGACGGCGATCAGCCGGCCGCGACGGATGACGCCGATCCGGTCGGCGACCCGCTGCACCTCCCCGAGCACGTGAGACGAGAACAGCACGGTGCCGCCGTCCCCGGTGTACTCGCCGAGCAGGGCGTGGAACTCCTGCTGCACGAGCGGGTCGAGACCGCTGGTGGGTTCGTCGAGGATCAGCAGCCGGGGCGCGGACATGACCGCCAGCACGATCGCGAGTTTCTGCCGGTTACCGCGGGACAGCGTCCGCGCCGGGCGGCCGAGGTCGACGTCGAAGCGGGCGGCCAGAGCGGTGGCCTCGGCCCGGTCATCGCGGCCGCGCAGGTGATCGAAGAAGGCGATGTGCTGCCGGCCGGTGAGCCGGCCGTAGAGCGCCGATTCACCGGGAACGTACCCGACCAGGCGGTGCACCTCGACCGGTTGCCGCCACGAGTCCAGGCCGAAGACCTGCGCCTGGCCGGAGGTCGGACGGAGCATCCCCAGCAGCAGGCGGATCGTGGTCGTCTTGCCCGCGCCGTTGGGTCCGAGGTAGCCGAAGACCTCACCGGGCTCCAGGGTGAGGCTGATGCCGTCGAGAGCGACGCCCTCGCCGAACTGCTTCCTGAGCAGGGTCAGGCGAACCGGGGCGAGCTCGTTCATGCGCCGAGCCTGCTCCGAACGGCCAGTCGCCGGAAGGGCCAATGGTCCCGGGCCGTGCGGAGGCGGTTAGCGCAGTTCCGCGCGGCCGGAGAGAACGCCGCTGAGCGTGGCGACGACGGCGAAGATCACACCGACCAGCGGGAGGCCGAGGTCCCACCAGGCCAGAGCTGCTGCTCCGAAGACGCAGATCTCGACCACGGCCTTGCCGAACGGGTCGAGCTTGAACACGGCCTTGGGGGAGCGGAACAGAGCCCAGAGCAGGATCGCGAAGGCCGGGGCGACGATGCCGACCACGACGCCGGGCCACGGCAGCGGCCACGCCGCGAAACCCCAGATGCCGAGGCTGATGAACGCGAACAGTTCGAGCAGGAATCGCAGGATGTCGTTGGGGCTGGTCTTCACGCTCGTATCGGTCACTTGCCCCATCTTACCGAGCAGGCGGGCGGCTACTTGAAGATGATGGTGCGGGCACCGTCGAGCAGAACCCGGTGCTCGGCGAACCAGGTGACCGCCTGGGTCAGGGTGCGGCTCTCCTCGTCCTGCCCGATGGCGACGAGTTCGGCCGGCGTGCGGGAATGGTCCACGCGCACGACGTTCTGCTCGATGATCGGGCCCTCGTCGAGGTCGCCGGTGACGAAGTGGGCGGTGGCCCCGATCAGCTTCACGCCGCGGGCGTGGGCCTGCTTGTAGGGGTTGGCACCCTTGAACCCGGGCAGGAATGAGTGGTGGATGTTGATGGCGCGGCCCTCGAGCAGCGTGCAGAGCTCGGGGGAGAGGATCTGCATGTACCGGGCGAGCACGACCAGCTCGATGTCGTGCTCGTCGAGTGCCTCGATCACGCGCGCCTCGAAGGCCGCCTTGCTCGCGGCATCCGTCACCGGTCGGGACTCGAACGGCACCCCGTAGAACCCGACCAGGTCGCGCAGCGTGCCGTGGTTGCTGAGCACCAGGGGGACCTCGATCGGGAGCTGCCCGCCGCGCTGGCGGAACAGCATGTCGTTCACGCAGTTGCCCGCCGTCGACGCGAGCACGAGGGTGCGCACCGGGCGCCCCACCACGTCGATGGCGGAATTCATCCTGAAGTGGGCGACGACGGGGGCGAGCTCCTGCTCGAGCTCCTCGCGCGGGGCGGGGGACTCCACCTGCAGGCGCATGAAGAACCGGCCGGTGTCGGCACTGGCGAACTGCTGGCTCTCGGTGATGTTGCCCCTGGCGCGCACGATGGCACCGCTGACCGCGTGCACGATGCCCGGCTGGTCGACGCAGACGAGGGTGATCACCCAGTGGTGGCGCGGGTTCGGCGACAGAGAAGAAGTCATCCGACTAGGTTACCGGCCTCTCTGGCCGCGCCGGCCACCCGTCGGCTAGGCTGGGACGTGGTCGGCGCAGCATGCCGGCCCCGGGCGCGCACGTCGGCGCGCAGCCGATCCGGACCGGCCCCGCGACGCGAGAGCGGCGGGCGCCACTGTTCTCGTCTGTGAGCCACAGCCACCATGTCATTCACCGCGCCCATCACCCTGCCCCCGCTCGGCGACGGGCAGGGCCGCCCGGGGTCAACTCCCGGCCCCTTCCCCTGGGTCGGGCTGATCGCCCTCGCGGCCGCCGTTTTCCTGTCGGTGACCTCCGAGATGCTGCCGACCGGCCTGCTGCCGGACATGAGCCGGTCCCTCGGCGTCAGCGAGGCCCAGGTGGGGCTGCTGGTCTCCTGGTTCGCGTTCACCGTGGTGCTCACGAGCACCTCCCTGGCGCATCTGACCCGCCGGCTGCCGCGGCACGGCCTGATCGTGCTCGTGCTGGTCGTGCTCGCCGTCAGTAATGTGCTCACCGCGGTCGCCCCCAACTACGCGTTCATGGTGGGCGGCCGCATCCTCGGCGGCATGGCCCACGGCCTGTTCTGGGCCGTCGTCGGCGCCTATGCGGCGCATCTCGTGCCGCGGGAGCAGATCGGCCGGGCCGTGGCGATCACGGTGTCCGGCGGCACCCTCGCGTTCGTGCTCGGCGTTCCGCTGGCCACGGCGGCCGGGCACCTCCTGGGCTGGCGGCTGTCGTTCATCGCGCTCGCCGTGCTGATGCTCCTCGGCGCCGTCGTCGTGTGGCGTTTCCTGCCGCACGTCTCGCACTACGGTGCCCGGCGCACGGATGCCGAGGCGACCGAGGCGACCGAGGCTGCCGAGGCGGCCGCGCTCGCCGCGGCGGAACCCGCCGCCGTGCCCGCCCTCGAAACGGCCGCCGAACCGCGCCGCGACCCGACGATGCCAGCCGTGATCCTGCTCTGCTCGATCACGGCCCTGACGATGGTCGGGCACTACACCTTCTATACCTACATCGCCCCGTTCCTGATCGACGGGATGGGCGTGGACGGCGCGGCCGTCGCGCCGCTCCTGTTCGCGTACGGCATCGCCGGCGCGGTCGGGCTGGTCCTCTCCGGCACCGTGTTCGGCCCTCGGCCCCAGCTGGGACTGGTGATCGGCATCGCCGTCTCCGCGATCAGCGTCAGCGTCCTCGCCCTGTTCGCGTCGACGCTGCCGGTGGCCATCGGCGCCTTCGTGCTGTGGGGGCTGGCCTTCGGCACGCTGCCGCCGCTGCTGCAGACGCGACTGCTGCGCACAGCCTCGCGGCGCATCCGTGACACCGCGAGCGCCATCTACACCACCGCGTTCAACGCCGGCATCGGCGGCGGCGCACTGCTGGGCGCCGCGCTGCTGAACACCGTGGGCATGCCCGCCGTGCCGTTGGCCTACATCGGCATCCTGTCGCTGGCGTTCGTGCTCGTCATCGTCAGTCACGCGGTCACCTGCCGCCGCGCCGTCTGACCTATCCGGAGTGCGGGCGGAAGCCTAGGGTGAGGGCACCGAGCTGGAGGAGGCCCCCCGATGGACGCTCGGCCTCGACCGGGCACCCGACCGCGCCGAACGCCGGGCCCCCGTCTCGTGTGCGTCGCAGCGCTGGCCGCGCTCCTGCTGGCCGGGTGCGCCGGCGGAACAACGGCGCCCCCGGCCGGTCCCGGCGGGACAGCGCAGCCGTCGGTAGACCCCGGCGGGTCCGTCGGCACGGTGTTCACCGACGCGCAGCTGACGGCGTTGCTCGCCACGCTCGCTGACGGCGCCGGCAACACCGTCATCCCCTACAGCGACGCCGGCAGCGTGAGAATCGCCTTCAAGGACGGCGCCGACCTTCCGCCACGACCCGCCGCCGAGCCCGCGGCCTGTGCCGCATTCCAGCCCGAGAGCATGCTGACCCGGCCCGAAACGCTGAAAATGCAATTCGCGGCGGGTGCGTTGCCCGCCAGCACCCCGTTCGGCACCGACACCACCATGATCCTGCTGAAGAGCGCCCCGACCGGCGAGCTGACGAACGCGAACTTCGCCTGCACGGATGACCAGGCCTCCGCCTGTTCGACCTTCACGCTCACGCAATCAGGCACCGAGACCCCTCAGGACGCACGCTTCGTGAAGGTGCCCGCGGTCGGCGATCGGACGTTCGCCACCGTGGTGACCGGCGGCCTGAAACCGGGAGACGTCACCGTCAGCCTGCAGGCGCTGGCCGGAACGGTGTCCATCGGAATGGGTCGCATGGTGGCGACGGCCGACGCCGACGCCACGGCCGCCGACCTGGCCGAGCTGGCCACGCGAATCGTCGCCGTGGTGCGGGACGGAGCGCCGTCGGTGCCCGCACCACCGAGCAACGCCTTCACGCCCGAGCAGCTGGCCGGCCTCCTGGACGGGGTCACCGGCCCCACCGGGAAAGCCATCGACGTGGCCGGAGGATCGACGATCCGGCCGGGGGACACGGCTGTGATGCCTTCATCGGAGGCGTGCTCTACGACGAGGTGGCCTACACGGGCTCGCAGGCCGGAGCGTCCACGGCCGACGGTGATATCCAGGGGGAGGAGAAGCTGGACGGGATCAGAGTGCGGGTGACAAGCCTGCCGCCGGCCGCCGCCCCGCCGTATCCCTTCGACGCCAAGGCGGCCCTCTTCCAGGACTGCACGTCGGTTCAGGGCACCCGGCCCGGCGCCGTGACACGCACCTGGGACCTGTTGCAACTCGAGGTGACGACCAACGGTGAGGCCTCCTACGCCGTCGCGTATCGCGTCGGCGACGAATGGTCGGTCCTGGTCGGCGCCCGGAACGGTTCCCTCTCCGTGGAGGCGGAGACCGGGGCCCGGTCCGAGAGCGACCTCCCGCAGGCGGCAGCCGGTCTGGCCGCCGTCGTCGACGAGGTGCTGGCCAGAGCGTGACCTGGCCTGAGCGTGACCTGACCCGGGCGTGACCTGACCGGCGCCGGCCGGTAACCGGCCCCGGCGCCCTCCGCTAGCCCTTCCGGCCCGCATCCGTCGGGTCCGTGCCGCGCATCTGGTCGGCGAGCGGGCGGTTGGGGATGATCGGCACCTGGCCGGTGAAGCCCTCCCGGGCGGCCGCGATCTCGAGGATGCGCCCGCGCGAGGCGTACCAGCCGACGATCAGCAGCGGGATGATGATCACGAGCGAGCTGATCGTGAGCGTGCCGACCGGCCAGTCGAAGGCCATCAGCACGAGTACCGCGACGAGGAAGGCCAGGCTGGCGTAGCCCGTGTAGGGGGCCCCGAACATCCGGAATGCCGGCCGCTCGAGGATGCCCAGCTTCGACCAGGCGTGCAGGCGCAGCTGGCAGAGCACGATCATGCCCCAGGCGCTGATGATGCCGATGGCCGCCATGTTCAGCACGATCTCGAAGGCGGCGTCGGGGACGACCGCGTTCAGGCCGACGCCGAGCAGCGTGACCGCGCCGGTGAGCAGGATGCCGCCGAACGGCACGCCCGTGCGGCTCACCTTGCCGGCGAATCGCGGCGCCGAGCCCGCAAGGGACATCGAGCGCAGGATGCGTCCGGTCGAGTAGAGGCCCGCGTTGAGGGAGGAGAGGGCCGCCGTGAGCACCACCAGGTTCATGATCACGTCGACGCCGTCGATGCCGATCGTGCCGAAGAATGTCACGAACGGGCTCTCGCCGGCCTGGTACGCGGTGTACGGCAGCAGCAGCGACAACAGCAGGATCGAGCCGACGTAGAACACGGCGATCCGCACGATGACCGTGTTGATGGCCTTGGGCATCACCTTCTCCGGGTTCTTCGTTTCCCCGGCGGTCGTGCCGACCAGCTCGATCGACGCGTAGGCGAACACGACGCCCTGAACGACCAGCACGGATGCGATCACCCCGTTCGGCAGCCAGCCCCCGTTGTCGGCGATGAGGCTGAAACCGGCCTCCTGCCCGGGAATCGGCGTGCCGAAGATGACCATCCACGTTCCCACCAGCAGGAACGCGACGATGGCGAGCACCTTGATAAGTGCGAACCAGAACTCCAGTTCGCCGAACACGCTCACCGAGAGCAGGTTCAGGCAGAGCACGACCGCGAGGGCGAAGAGCGCGTAGAGCCACTGCGGCACGTCTCCGAACGGCGCCCAGTACCGGGCGAAGAAGTTCATGTAGAGCGCCACGGCGGTGACGTCGACGATCGCGGTCATCACCCAGTTGAGCCAGTACAGCCAGCCGGTGACGAAGGCCGTCTTCTCGCCGAAGAACTCACGGGCGTAGGAGACGAAGGAGCCCGACGACGGGCGGTGCAGCACCAGCTCGCCGAGAGCGCGCAGGATCAGGAACGCAAAGAATCCGCAGATCGCGTACACGAACACCAGGGACGGGCCCGCGGTGGCGAGACGGCCGCCCGCGCCGAGGAACAGCCCGGTGCCGATGGCCCCGCCGATCGCGATCATCTGCACCTGCCGGGCCTTGAGGCCCTTATGCAGCCCCTCGTCCTCGTGCACGTTGACGGCGTCCGCGATGTGCTCGAGGGGGGTCTCCGTGCCACGACCGTGGTACTCGTGGTGTTCATGTTTGAGGGGCACTTCTGGCCCCTGATTTGCACGCGTCATGGGGCTCTTCCGATAATCGGGTTTTCCTCAACACTATCGGCCTCCCGCACGGGGTGTGTGCCGCGCGTGCCGGGATGCGGTCAGGAGCCTCTCGGTTAGACTGGAGTTCGACACTCAGAGAGAGAGCCGGGAGGCCGCATGGCGACAATCCTGCTGGCTTTTTGTGTCGTCTCCGCCTTCACCCCGCTGCTGACGCGCCTCCTGTCGGTGCGGGCCTTCTACCTGATCGCCCTGCTGCCGGCGGCCGCTTTCGCCTACACCCTCGGCCAGACCGCCACCGTGACCGCGGGAGACGCGGTGACCGAGAGCATCCCGTGGATCCCGACGCTGGGTATCTCCCTCTCCTTCCGCGTCGACACCCTGGCCTGGCTGCTGGCGCTGGTCGTGACCGGGGTCGGCGCGCTGGTCCTGCTCTACTGCGCCCGCTACTTCGCCGCCGACGAGCTGTCCCTCGGCCGGTTCGCGGCCCTCCTGCTGGCCTTCGCCGGCACGATGTACGGGCTGGTGACCGCCGACGACATCGTGGTGATGTTCATTTTCTGGGAGATCACCAGTGTGCTCTCGTACCTGCTGATCGGGCACTACACGAGCCGCCGGGCGAGCCGCGGCGCCGCTCTGCAGGCTCTCCTGGTGACCACGTTCGGCGGGCTCGCCATGCTGGTGGGCGTCATCATGCTCTCCGTGGCGGCGGGAACGACCTCCCTGGCCGTGATCGTCGCCGACCCGGTCTCCGGGCCCGCCGCGACCTGGGCGATCCTGCTGATCCTCGTCGGCGCGCTGTCCAAGTCGGCGCTGATCCCCTTCCACTTCTGGCTGCCCGCGGCAATGGCCGCCCCGACCCCGGTCAGCGCCTACCTGCACGCGGCAGCCATGGTCAAGGCCGGCATCTACCTGGTCGCCCGGCTCGCCCCCGGCTATGCCGACACCGACGCCTGGATGCCGGTGCTGGTGACCATCGGCGTCTGGACGATGCTCGTCGGAGCGTGGCGCTCGCTCCGGCAGCACGACCTCAAGCTGCTGCTGGCCTACGGGACCGTCAGCCAGCTCGGGTTCCTGATGGTCTCGGTCGGATTCGGAACCCGGGACGCTGCGCTCGCCGGGGCGGCGCTGCTGCTCGCCCACGCGCTCTACAAGGCCACGCTGTTCCTCGTCGTCGGCATCATCGACCACCGGGCCGGCACCCGCGACCTGCGCCGGCTGTCCGGCCTCGGCCGCAGCCAGCCCGCGCTCCTGTTTATCGCCGTGCTCGCCGCCGGTTCGATGGCCGGACTGCCGCCCCTGTTCGGATTCGTCGCCAAGGAGGCCGTATTCACCGCGCTCCTGGAGGCCGGGCGGGCCGGCGACGGCTGGGGTTGGATCGCCCTGGTGGGCACGGGCATCGGCTCGGTGCTGACGGTCGCTTACAGCATCCGTTTCATTTGGGGTGCGTTCGGCACCCGGCCGACGATGGCTCCCACCGCGCTGCACCCGGACCGGTGGGGCGTGCTGCTGGCCCCCGTCGTCCTCACCGCCGGCACCGTGCTGCTCGGCCCGCTGAGCGCCGGGATCGACCCGTTGCTGGCCCCCTACGCCGACACGGTCGGCGGCGGCGGCGACTACCACCTCGCGCTCTGGCACGGCCTCGAGCCGGCGCTGCTGATCAGCCTGGTCCTGGTCCTCCTCGGCGCGCTGATGTTCGCAGCGCGCCGCCGGGTCGCGCTCCTGCAGGCCACCGTCCCCGCCTGGGTCGACGCCGGCCACGGCTACGGCGTGACCGTGCGCGGCATCGACCGGGCCGCGGCCCGCCTCACCCACTTCGCCCAGCGCGGTGGCCTGCCGCAGTACCTCTCCACCATCCTCGTGGTATTCGTGCTCGCCCTCGGCTTCGCGGCGCTGGTCAACCGCACCTGGCCCGACGCCCTGGTGCCCTGGGACTACCCGGCCCAGGTCGTGATCGCCCTGATCATGGGCATCGCGGCGGTCGCGGCCGCACGGGTCGGCCAGCGGATGACGTCGGTGCTGCTCGCGGGCGTCACCGGTTACGGCCTCGTGGCGTTGTTCGCCCTCCACGGCGCACCCGACCTCGCCCTCACCCAGGCGCTGGTCGAAACGATGACGCTGGTCGTGTTCGTGCTCGTGCTGCGCCGCCTGCCCACCGGGATCATGCAGCACAACCGGCCGATACACCGCCGCCGCCGCGCCCTGATCGGCGTGCTGGTCGGCGCCGTGATGGGAACCATCGGCGTGATCGCCCTCGGCGCACGGCAGGCGGTGAGCATCTCCGCCGAACTGCCGCGCCTGACCCAGGAGGCGCACGGCACCAACATCGTCAACGTCGTGCTCGTCGACATCCGGGCCTGGGACACCATGGGCGAGATCTCCGTCCTGATCGTCGTCGCGACCGGGGTGGCCAGCCTGCTCTTCGTGTCCGGACGCAACGAGGTCGTGCCGCGACTGAAGGGTTCCCGCACCCAGCGGTCGCCGCGGAACCGCCGCCGCGTGGTCGCCGACCCGCACGCGTCCTCCGCCGGGCACGCGGTCACCCGCCAGTCCTGGCTGCTGGCCGGGCGCACCATCCCCGCACCGGACCGGTCCATCCTGGTCGAGGTGCTCGTGCGGCTGCTCTTCCACCCGGCGATCGTCGTCTCCGTCTTCCTGCTCTTCGCCGGCCACAACGCCCCCGGCGGCGGATTCGCCGGCGGACTGCTGGCGGGCCTGGCCCTCGTGGCCCGGTACCTGGCCGGCGGCCGCTACGAACTGGGCGAGGCCGTGCCGGTGGACCCCGGCAAGATCCTCGGGCTCGGCGTCATCCTGGCGGTCGGTTCGGCGGTCGGGTCGCTCTTTTTCACCGGGATCCCGCTCGAGTCGGCGTATTTCAGCGCGGAGGTCCCGGTGCTCGGGGCCCTCTCGTTCGGCACCTCCACCATCTTCGACATCGGAGTGTACCTGGTCGTGATCGGCCTGGTGCTGGACATCCTGCGCAGCCTCGGCAGTGAGATCGACCGGCAGAGCGACGCCGGCACTGCCCCGACGCCCGAGCAGGAGACGCCGAGCGGCGGCGAGCCCAGCGGTGCCGAGCCCGAGGCCCTGGCCCGAACCGAGGTGCTGCCGTGAGCGCGTCCCTGACCCTCGTCATCGTCATGGCCGTGATGTACGCGGCCGGCGTCTACATCATGCTCGAGCGGAGCCTGACCCGGGTGCTGATCGGTTTCGTGCTGGTCGGCAACGCCACGAACCTGCTGATCTTCATCATGAGCGGCCGCCCGGGCAGCTCCCCGATCATCACCGGCACCGCCCGGGACCTGAGCATGGTCGACCCGATGCCGCAGGTGCTGATGCTGACCGCGATCGTCATCAACTTCGGCATCACGGCGCTCCTGCTGGCGCTCATCTACCGCTCCTGGTGGCTGGCGCAGCTCGGCGACGAGGGCGACAACCTCACCGACGAGCACGCCACCGAAGCTCCGGGCCAGAACGAGCGGGACTTCCGGTCCTCCAGCGACGACGACGCGGCCGTGGAAGCCTCGCTCGACGAGGATGGCGAGCACGACGACGACGACGAGCACGATGACGAGGATGGCGGTGCGAACGTCGGCGCTCGAGACGCCGCGAACACGTCCGGCCGCGCCGCGCGCCCGGACGGGGGTGCACGGTGAACCCGGCGGGCATCCTCGCGCCCCTGGTCGTGGCCCTCCCGTTGCTCGGTTCGGCGATCGCGCTGGCCCTCGGCCGGCGGCCGGGACGCCAGATCGGCATCAGCGTGCTCGTGCTGGCGGCCGTCGTGGTTATCAGTGCCGTGCTCCTCGTGCTCGTCGACCGGGGCGGCACGGTGGTCGTGCACGTCGGCGGCTGGCAGGCCCCGTGGGGGATCGTGCTGGTGGTCGACCGGTTGGCGGCCCTGATGCTGCTCGTCTCCGCGCTGATGCTGCTGGGCGTGCTCCTGTTCGCCGTCGGCCAGGGCATCCTCGACGGCGACCGGGAAACCCCGGTGTCGATCTTCCACCCCACCTACCTGGTGCTGGCGGCCGGGCTGTTCAACGCGTTCATCGCGGGGGACCTGTTCAACCTGTACGTCGGATTCGAGATGCTGCTCTCGGCCAGCTACGTGCTGCTCACCCTCGGCGGAACCGGTGCGCGCATCCGTGCCGGCGTCACCTACATCGTCGTCAGCCTGGTCTCGTCCGTGCTCTTCTTCAGCGCGATCGCGCTGCTCTACGGGGCGACCGGTACGGTGACCCTGGCCCTGCTGGCCGAGCGCGTGCCCCAGCTCGCCCCCGATGTGCAGCTCGTGCTGGGGCTGATGCTGCTGTTGGGCTTCAGCGTCAAGGCCGCCGTGTTCCCGCTGTCGTTCTGGCTGCCGGACTCCTACCCGACCGCCCCCGCGCCGGTCACCGCGGTGTTCGCCGGGCTGCTTACCAAGGTGGGCGTGTACGCCATCCTGCGCACCCAGACCCTTCTGTTCCCGGAGAACCCGCTGTCGGTGCCGCTCCTGGTCCTGGCCCTGCTCACCATGCTGATCGGCATCCTCGGCGCGCTCGCGCAGGCCGATATCAAGCGGCTGCTCTCCTTCACCCTGGTCAGCCACATCGGATACATGATCTTCGGCATCGCCCTGGGCACCCCCCAGGCCATCGCCGCCACCATCTTCTACGTGGTGCACCACATCACGGTGCAGACGACCCTCTTTCTCTGCGCCGGGCTGATCGAACGCGTCGGCGGCACCACCTCGCTGGCCAGACTGGGCGGGATGCTCAAGACGGCGCCCCTGGTGGCCGGCCTCTTCTTCGTCGGCGCGCTCAACCTCGGCGGAATCCCGCCGTTCTCCGGCTTCCTCGGCAAGGTGGCGCTCTTCCAGGCCGGGGCCGAACTGGGCGGCCCGCTCCCCTTCATCGTGATCGCCGCAGGCGCCGCGACGTCCCTGCTCACCCTGTACGCCCTCACCCGGGCCTGGAACATGGCCTTCTGGCGCCCGCGCCGGGAGATCGAGGACTACGAGTCGCCCATGCTCGACCGGCTCACGGACGACCCGCACGATGAGGGAACCGTCATCACCAAGACCATTTCGCCGCTGATGATCGGGGCGACGACGGCCCTGCTCGCGCTGACGCTCAGCCTCACGGTCTTCGCCGGACCGGTCTTCGCGTTTGCCGCCCGGGCCGCCGCCGAGATCGAGGAACCGGCCGCGTACATCGACGCGGTGTTCCCGGACGGAGCGCCGTGACCACGCGCTCCGAACGCCTGAACGGATACGTCAGCCGGCTCACCCTGGGCGGCGGGCTGGTGCTGCTCTGGATGCTGCTCTGGGGCAGCTTCGACTGGAGGGGTCTGGTCACCGGGGTGCTGGTGGCGGCGCTGGTCTCCGTCGTGTTCTACCTGCCGGCGGTGCAGTTGAGCGGGCGCCTGAATCCGTGGCGAACGGTGCTCTTCTTCCTGCGGTTGCTGGTGGACATCGTGTCGGCGTCGGTGCAGGTGGCCGCCGCGGCCGTGTCGCCGCGCTACCGCGCCAGCAATGCCATCCTCGCCGTGCCGCTGCACACCCGCAGTGACCTGATCCTGACCTGGACCGCGGTCGCCACGTCGATCGTGCCCGGCTCCCTCGTCGTGGACATCGACCGGGTCACCTCCACGCTCTACCTGCACGTGCTGAGCATGCGCACGCCGGAGCAGATCGAACGGTTCCGGGCGAGCGTGTTCGAGACCGAACGGCGAATCGTGCTCGCGTTCGGGTCGAGAGAAGACCTGGAACGGCTGCGGGTGTGCGCCGCCGCCACCGAGAAGTCACCCCAGAAGTCACCCGAGGAGTCACCCGAGAGCTCCACCGAGACGTCCACCGAGAAGACAGGAGACGAGTGATGGCAATCGTCGCGATTGTGGCCGGAGTCCTCTTCGGAGCCGGCGGACTGTTGGCCCTGTACCGCATCATCCGCGGACCGTCCGTGCTCGACCGGGTGATCGCCTCGGACGTGCTCGTGGCCACGGTCATCTGCGCCCTGGGCGCGGAGATGGCCCTCAACCGGCACGTCGACACCCTGCCGGTGCTGCTCGTCCTGGCCCTGTTCGCGGTGCTCGGCTCCCTCAGCGTCGCCCGGTTCCTGTCGGTTCGGGAGCGCTCGTGAACCAGGTGGCCAATGATGTGGTGACGGCCGTGCTGGTGCTGGCCGGGGCGGTGATGTGCTTCGCGGCCGGGGTCGGCCTGATCCGTTTCCCCGACGTGCTGACCCGCCTGCACGCGGCCACGAAACCACAGATCTTCGGCCTGATCGCGGTGACGACGGATGTCGCGGTTAACAATTTCTCGCTCGGGACCGTGACCCTGGTGGTCGCCATCGTCGTCTTCCAGGCGCTCACCGCCCCGATGGCGGCGCACCTGGTGGCCCGGGCCGGGCACGACAGCGAGCACCTCCGCACCGACCTGCTCATCGTCGACGAGCTGGGAAAGCGCACCGGCTGAGACCCGAGGGCGCCTGCTAAGATCGAGCCTGTCGCAACTGGCGTAGCACGAAAGATGGGTCACCATCGGGGAGCGACTGACACGGTTAGTGGCCGCACGCCTGGGCTACGACGAATTTTTCATCACGTCGTTCACTCAAGACGTCTAAGGAGACCCCGTGCCCGATTCTGTGCAGTCCAACGTCCTTCGATCCACGTTCAACGAGCCGCTCTCGGTCGTCGACCCGGAGATCGCCGCCGTCCTCGAGCAGGAGCTCGGGCGTCAGCGCGACTACCTCGAGATGATCGCGAGCGAGAACTTCGTTCCCCGCGCGGTGCTGCAGTCGCAGGGGTCGGTGCTCACGAACAAGTACGCCGAGGGCTACCCGGGGCGCCGCTACTACGGCGGCTGCGAGTACGTCGACGTCGCCGAGCAGCTCGCCATCGACCGGGCCAAGTCGCTCTTCGGCGCCGAGTACGCCAACGTGCAGCCCCACTCCGGCGCCACCGCGAACGCCGCCGTGCTCTCCGCCATCGCGACGCCCGGCGACACCATCCTGGGCCTGGAACTGGCCCACGGCGGTCACCTCACCCACGGGATGAAACTCAACTTCTCCGGCAAGCTCTACAACCCGGTCGCCTACGGCGTCGACCCGACCACCTTCCTGGTCGACATGGACGTCGTCCGCGAGAAGGCCCTCGAGCACAAGCCCAAGGTCATCATCGCCGGCTGGTCGGCCTACCCGCGCCACCTCGACTTCGCGGCCTTCCGCAGCATCGCCGACGAGGTCGGCGCGATGCTCTGGGTCGACATGGCGCACTTCGCCGGCCTCGTCGCCGCCGGGCTGCACCCGTCCCCGATCCCGTACGCGGACGTCGTCTCGACCACCGTGCACAAGACCCTGGCCGGCCCCCGCTCCGGCCTGATCCTCTCCCGCGACATGGCGCTGGCGAAGAAGCTCAACTCGAACGTGTTCCCGGGCCAGCAGGGCGGGCCGCTGATGCACGTCATCGCCGCCAAGGCGACCGCGTTCAAGCTCGCGGCCGAGCCGGAGTTCAAGGAACGCCAGGAACGCACCCTCCGCGGCGCCAGCATCCTGGCCGACCGTCTGATGGCCGACGACTCCCGCGCCGGCGGCGTGGACGTGCTCACCGGCGGCACCGACGTGCACCTCGTGCTCGCCGACCTCCGCAACTCGCCCATCAACGGCCAGCAGGCCGAGGACGCCCTGCACGCCGTGGGCATCACGGTCAACCGCAACTCGGTTCCATTCGACCCGCGCCCGCCGATGGTCACCAGCGGCCTGCGGATCGGCACGCCCGCCCTGGCCACCCGCGGCTTCGGCGACGAGGAGTTCACGGTCGTCGCCGATGTCATCGCGGAGGCGCTCAAGCCGGACGCCGACATCCAGGGCCTCCGCGCCCGGGTCAAGGTGCTCACCGACGCCTTCCCGCTCTACCCCGGCCTGCAGCAGTAGCCCGCCCCGCGGGCGCGGCGCCCGTCGCGCCTCACCCGCCACGTCCCGCGCTGTCCCGCCCCGGGCTGTCCCGGCCCCGGCTCGGCTCCAGCTTCGGCTTCGGCCCCGGAAGCCCGGCCCCAACGAATTCGACGGAGATTTCGCCTTAAAAACACGCTGACGGCATCCGTCACCGGCGTGTCGGTCAAAATCTCCGTCGAATTCGCACACGCGCGGTCCGGAACCGGCAGCACTCCGGAACCGCAGCAGCCGGCCGGAACCCGCATCTGAGAACGATCGACTGAATCGAATGGATCCACAATGACGGCAATCACCCTCGACGGAGTCAAGACCGCCTCCGCGGTCAAGTCCGAACTCATCGGCCGCATCAGCGAGCTGCGGGCGCACGGCGTCGTGCCGGGGCTCGGTACGCTGCTGGTCGGCGACGACCCAGGGTCGCGCTCGTATGTCGCGGGCAAGCACCGCGACTGCGCCGAGGTCGGCATCGAATCGATCCGCGTCGACCTGCCGGCCTCCGCCAGCACCGCCGACGTGCGCGCGGCCATCGCCGACCTCAACTCCGCCCGGGAGGTGACCGGGTACATCATCCAGTTGCCGCTGCCGGTCGGGCACAACGACAACGCCATGCTCGAACTTATCGACCCGTCGAAGGATGCCGACGGCCTGCACCCGACGAACCTCGGCCGGCTGGTACTCGGCATCGAGGGCGAACTGGACTCACCGCTGCCCTGCACGCCGGCCGGCATCGTCGAACTGCTGCACCGCTACGACGTGCCGATCGTCGGCCGTCGCGTCGTCGTGGTGGGCCGCGGGCTCACGGTCGGGCGTCCGCTCGGCCTGCTCTTCACCCGCAAGGGCCTGGACGCCACGGTCACCCTCACCCACTCCCGCACGGTCGACCTGCCCGGCGAGGTGCGCCGCGCGGACATCGTCGTGGCGGCGGTCGGTGTTCCGCACCTGATCCAGGCCGACTGGGTCAAGCCCGGCGCCGCCGTGCTCGACGTGGGCATCACCCGGGTGACCGACCCGATCACCGGCAAGGGCACCCTGACCGGGGACGTGCACCCGGACGTCGCCGAGGTGGCCGGTTTCCTCTCCCCGAACCCGCGGGGCGTGGGACCGATGACCCGGGCCATGCTGCTCTGCAACGTGGTCAAGGCCGCCGAACTCTCGCTCCGTCGGTAGCTCTCGACGGTCGTCGCGGTGCCGCCGTGTGGCGCCGGTCGCCCGGCTGGCCCGGTGGCGCAAGTCAACCCGGCCCGCGATCCGGCGAGACCCGGTACGGATGCCGCCGGTGGCGCAGGTCACTCCGGCGCGCGATCCGGGCAAGCCCGGGTACGGATGCCGTCGCGGCGCACGCTGTGTGCGCCGGCGCATGTTGCAGCGGGCGCCGCGAGCCACAACCTGAGCCCTGAACCGCGGTGCGCGCAGCGAGACCGGCGGGCGGACTCAAACGAGTTGTGATCCGCCGGGGCAGCTCAGGCCTGGGGTGCGGCGCCCACGGATGCGTGCAGCGCGGAGTGACGCAGATACTCCTCCGCGTTGTGGCTGAGGCCGGCCACCTCTTCATCCGTCAACGACCGGCGCACCTTCGCCGGGACGCCGGCGACCAGCGAGCGCGGCGGGATCACGGAGCCCTCGAGCACGACGGCTCCGGCCGCGACGAGCGACCCGGAACCGATGACGGCACCGTTCAGGACCGTCGCCGACATGCCGATCAGGGAACCGTCTTCGATCGTGCACCCGTGCAGCACGGCGCCGTGGCCGACGGACACGTCCCGGCCGAGGATGAGCGGAAACCCGTGGTCGACGTGGCAGGAGACGTTGTCCTGCAGGTTGGATCCGGGGCCGATGCGGATGGGCTCCGCCTCCGCGCGCAGCACGGCGTTGTACCAGACGCTGGCATGCTCGGCCAGGACGACGTTGCCCACCAGCACGGCGCCGGGGGCGACATAGGCGGTGTCGGCGACGACGGGTCCGGGGCGGTCGGGGAGAGTGATGATGCGGGCGGCGCTGTCGGCAGTCATACGCGCCAGCCTATCGCCCGGCCGCGCCCCGGCGCCCACGTGCGCCCACGTGCGCCCACGTGCGGCCGGGCGCGGCCGGGCGCGGACGGCCCTGCCCAGCCCTCCGCCGAGCCGTGAGTTTCGCCCCTCCACGCACCCTCCGTAGGGCCTTCAGAGGGGCGCTTCTCACGGTTCGGCGGCTGACCGCTTAGGATTCCGGCATGGTCAACAGCATGCATCCGTCCGTCGAACGGGTGCGCGGCACCCTGCACGGTTTCGGCCTCGATCCGGAGATCAGATGGTTCGACGAAGCGGCGACGACCGCCCAGACGGCAGCAGCCGCCCTCGGTATCCCGGTGGGCGCGATCGCGAATTCGCTCGTCTTCACGCTCGACGGGGAACCCCTGCTCGTGCTGACGAGCGGAGCGCACCGCGTCGACACCGCCTGGCTGGGCGAGAGGCTGGGCGGCACCATCGGCCGCGCCTCGAAGGATGTGGTCAAGCAGGCGACCGGGCAGGTGATCGGCGGGGTCGCGCCGGTCGGGCATCCGTCGCCCCTGCGCACCCTGGTGGATGTCGCGCTGGCCGAGTTCGCGGTGGTCTGGGCCGCCGCGGGCCACGCGCATACCGTGTTCCCCACGTCGTTCGACGAACTGCTGCGGATCACCGGCGGCGAGTCCACTGCTGTCGTTCCCTGACAGCGAGAGCCGGAGGCGCCCCGAGCATAACTCCTGCAGATTCCGCGAAACGGACCGAAACTCGGCCGAAAAGAGCCCCGGCCGACCAGATTGCAGGAGTTATGCAGAGGGTGCGCGTTGCTCCGTGTGGCTGACTCAGGAGAAACGGATGCCGCGGGCCGCCTCCGCCAGACATGCAGCGGGTGCAGAGGGTGGTCCCACCGGTTCTTCCTGAGTTAGCCACCGAGCAAGCGCGGCTCCGGCAGGCCCTGCCCGAGCCGGAGGCGCCCCGAGCATAACTCCTGCAGATTCCGCGAAACGGACCGAAACTCGGCCGAAAAGAGCCCCGGCCGACCAGATTGCAGGAGTTATGCAGAGGGTGCGCGTTGGCCCGGGCGGCTACTCCGCGCGGCTTGCCCCGTCTGCGGCGTGCACCACGAACAGGTCCGGGGCCGTGAAACCGCGGGCCGCGAACGCGGCCGTGACCTCCGCCGTGACCCGGGGGATGAGCGAGCGCGGGGTGAGCGCGATCGCGGCCCCGCCGAATCCGCCGCCGGTCATGCGGGCGCCGATGGCCCCCGCACCGCGCGCGGTTTCGACGGCGAGGTCGAGTTCGGGCACCGAGATCTCGAAGTCGTCGCGCATCGACACGTGCGAGGCGTCCAGGAGAGCACCGATCGCGGTCGGTCCCTGCTCGCGCAGGGTGCGCACGGTGTCGAGCACGCGCTGGTTCTCCGTGATGACGTGCCGCACCCGGCGGAGGGTCTCGTCGTCGAGCAGCTCGGCGGCCCGCGGCAGGTCGTTCACGGTGAGGTCCCGCAGGGAGGCGACGCCCACCATCCGGGCGCCCAGTTCGCAGGATGCCCGGCGCGAGGCATACCCGCCGGTCGAGTGCGCGTGGCTGACCCGGGTGTCGATGATCAGGAGTTCGAGGTCGGCCGGGGCGAAGCCGAGCGGGATCACCTCGGCGTCGAGGCTGCGGCAGTCCAGGAACACGGCGGCGTCGGCCTGGCCGAGCAGCGACGCCGACTGGTCCATGATGCCGGTCGGCGCGCCGACCGCGCGATTCTCCGCCAGCTGGCCGACCCGGGCAAGCACGCGCCGGTCGAGTCCGAGCTGCCAGAGGTCATTCAGGGCGACCGCGACCGCGCTCTCGATCGCGGCCGACGAGGAGAGCCCGGCCCCGATCGGCACGTCGGAGTCGATGAACACGTCGAAGCCGGCCACGACGGCCAGGTCCGCGCCGAACTGGCCGAGCGCCCAGGCCACCCCGAGCGGGTAGGCGGACCAGCCGGCCAGGTTCTCCGGCGTCAGGTCGTCGAGGGACAGCTCGACGGTCTCCTCGGCGAACGAACTCGCCACCCGCAGCAGGCGGTCCGGGCGCAGGGCCATCGCGACCACCGTGCGCCGGTCGATCGCGAACGGGAAGACGAAGCCGTCGTTGTAGTCTGTGTGCTCGCCGATCAGGTTGACGCGGCCCGGGGCCGACCACAGGCTGGCCGGCTGAGCGGCGAAGCGGCTCTCGAAGCCGGCGCGCACGGACTGGGCGAGGGCGCTCATGAGCGGGCCTTCCCGGCGAATGCGGCGGCGGTCCCGGCGGCGGCAGCGGTCGCGGCGGCCTCGTCGGTGTCGGCTGCGGCGGACCGTTCGACGGCCAGGCGGATGTTGTCGGCCGCCTGCTCGGGCGTGACGTCGCCGATCCACGCTCCCATCGCGGCTTCCGAGCCGGCCAGGAACTTGAGTTTGTCCTCGGCCCGGCGCGGGCTGGTCACCTGCAGCATCAGGCGGATCTCGTCGCGGCGCACGTTCACCGGGGCCTGGTGCCAGGCCGCGATGTACGGCGTGGGGGTGTCGTAGAGGGCGTCGATGCCGCGCAGCAGGCGCCGGTACAGCACCGCCAGCTCGTCGCGTTCGGCGAGGACCGTCTCGGCGAAGTCGGGCACGTGGCGGTGCGGCAGCATGTGCACCTCGATCGGCCAGCGCGCCGCGAACGGCACGAAAGCGGTCCAGTGCTCACCGCTGAGGATGACCCGGCCGCCGGCCTGCTCGCTGGCGAGGATGTCGCCGAACAGGTTCGGGCCGTACTGGTCGAGGGAGGCGATCACGCGCTGGCTGCGCGGCGTGACGTAGGGGTAGGAGTAGATCTGTCCGTGCGGGTGGTGGAGCGTCACTCCGATCGCCTCGCCGCGGTTCTCGAACGGGAACACCTGCTCGATGCCGGGCAGCTGGGACAGGGCATGGGTGCGCTCGGCCCAGGCCTCGATCACGGTGCGGGCGCGCACCACCGACAGGCTCGCGAACGACCCCTCGTGCTCCGGGCTGAAACAGACGACTTCGCAGCGCCCGACCGAGGTCCGCGTGCGGCCCAGGCCGATCGTGGCCAGGTCGTCGAGCCCGGCGGGAGCGTCGGCATCCGTGAGCAACGGCCCGAACGACGGCGACTTGTTCTCGAACACGGCCACGTCGTAGTTGCTCGGCACCTCGGACGGGTTGCCCGGGGTCGAGGGGGCGAGCGGGTCGAGGTGGGCCGGCGGCAGGAACACCCGGTTCTGGCGGGCGGCCGCGATCGAGACCCATTCCCCGGTCAGCGGATCCTGCCGCATCCGGGCCGTGGCCGGGCGCGGGTCCAGTTCGCGCAGGTCGGCGGCACGCTCGGGGGCGAGGGTGGTCTGGGGGTCATCGAAGTAGATGAGGTCACGCCCATCAGCGAGCGTGTGGCGGTGACGGACGATGCCGGTGTCGGCGACGAAGTGTGGTGTGTTCATGGCAGAAACCACGCTATCTGATCTGCGCATGCGAAACCAGAGGTTTCGTATTGAAAACCAAAACAAACTAAGTGAAGATGGAGCATGACCATTAATGCACCAGACACAGACGCAGTCGCCACCGAGCCGACCGGCGTCGGGGTCGATCTCACCGCTGACCGGGACACCCTGTCCGCATACCAGCGGCGCGAGCGGATCCAGCGTCTGGTCGACGAACGCGGATTCGTGCGGGTCAGGGAGTTGCGCGAGGCCTTCGGGGTGTCCGGCGTCACGGCGCGGGCCGACCTCGACGTGCTCGAGAACGCCGGGGTGGTGCAGCGCGTGCACGGCGGCGCGGTGCCCGCGACGCCGACGAGCGGGCGGCCGATCCGCGAGTACTCGTTCGAGGAAGCGCTCGCGGCATCCGTTCTCCCGAAACAGCAGATCGGCGCGCTCGCCGCCTCGCTCGTGACGAGCGGGCAGAGCGTAATCCTCGACGTGGGCACCACCACCCTCGCGATCGCTCGGGCGCTGCTGGCCCGCACCGACCTCACGGATGTCGTCATCATCACCAACGGCCTCAGCATCGCCCTCGAACTCGAACCGGCGATCCCGCGCTTCACCGTGATCGTCACCGGCGGGTCGCTGCGCCCGCTGCAGCACTCGCTGGTCGAGCCGTTGGCCCGGACCGTGCTCAGCCAGGTGCACGCCGACCTCGCGTTCATCGGCTGCAACGGGGTCGACGCCGAGCACGGCATCACGAACATCAACCTGCCCGAGGCGGGCGTGAAGACGCTCATGCTCGCCGCGGCATCCCGCGCCGTCGTCGTGGCCGACGGGTCCAAACTCGGTCAGGTGCACCTCGGCCAGGTCGGGCCGCTCCGGGCGTTCGACACGCTGGTGACGGATGCGACGGCCACCGCCGCCGCGCTGGACTCCCTCCGCGAGGCCGGACTGACCGTTCTGCAACCGGAGTAAGTTGGCATCATGCGCGCAGCGACGGGGTTCCAATACGAATTGAGGGCGGCGACGCCCAGCGGGCCCGCCCTGGCGGTGGTCACCGAGGTCGCCGCCGGCCTGCGGATGTATTCCGTAGACGGCATAGACCTGGTCGAGCCCTTCCCGGCCCGGTCGGTCCCGCCGAAGGGCGCCGGGATCGTGCTGATGCCGTGGACGAACCGCATCCGGGACGGGGTCTGGCAGCAGGGCGGGGTGCGGCGCGAACTCGCCCTGACCGAACCCGAACTCGGCAACGCCGTCCACGGCCTCCTGCGCTACTCGCCCTATCGGCTGCTCAGTCGCAGCACGGACGCGGTGACCCTGGCCGCCACCGTCTTCCCGCAGCCGGGCTATCCGTTCCAGCTCGACACGACGGTGACGTACACCCTCACCGACGACGGGCTCGATGTTACCCACACAGTGCGGAACGTGGGCACCGAGCCCGCCCCGGTCGCCCTCGGCGCGCACCCCTACCTGAAGATCGGCGGCGTGCCCACCGACGACCTGCGGCTGCGGCTCGCGGCCGACACCCACATCGACGTCGACGACCGGTTGAATCCGGTCGGGGAAAGCCCCGTCGCCGGCACCCGGTTCGACCTGAGGGAGGGCCGGGAGGTGCGTGACCTCGACCTCGACGACGGTTTCGGCGGCGTGGGACCGGGCGCGTCGTCCTCCCACCCGCTCGGTCACCCGGCCCCCCTCGGGCACCCGGATGCGCGCAGCGAGCACTCCCTGACCGCCCCCGACGGGCGCAGCGTGATCCTCTGGGGGGACGAGCACATCCGCTACGTGCAGGTCTTCACGCCGCGGAACTTCCCCGTCACGGCTCCCGGCAGCGACGCTGACGAGCCCGTGCCCGGGCGCGCGGTCGCGATCGAGCCGATGACCGCCCCGGCGGATGCGTTCAATTCGGGAGCGGGGCTGCGCTGGCTGGAACCGGAGGAGACCTGGACGGTGCGCTGGGGCATCCGCCACACCGGTTTCGGACTCTGACACCGAAAAGCGCGCGACACAGAAGAGCGGGCGGCACCGAAAAGCGGGCCCCCGCCGATGGTAGGGACCCGCTTTCTGACTGCGGTGCTCTCTCTAGGAGAGCACATCCTGCACGAGCGCTTCGTTCTCGGTCTTGGTCCAGAGTGAGTGCAGGTAGCCGACCAGGAGCACGGCGAACGGCAGCCCGACCAGCACCCAGCCGATCGGGCTGAGGCCCCACGAGGTGACGGTCGGGTCGATGCCCTCGGCGACGGTGCCGGCGAGCAGTCCGAAGCGGCTCATCAGCAGGTATTCGCCGAGGATCAGGCCGATGGTGGCCAGCACCGGGGCGATGACGGTCTGGAATACGTTCTCGCTGCCCTGGTTGCGGCGGAAGTAGGCGATCACCGCGATGCAGACCAGGATCTCGATCAGGACGATCGCCACGACGGCGAGTCCGCTGAACCAGTAGAACATGTTCAGAATCGGGTCGAGCCGGAACAGGGCGAAGACGGCGATGACGAGTCCGCTGACGACCGAGGTGGCGAGGGAGGCCGTGCTGGGCGCTCCGCGGCGGTTGACGTGGCTGAGCGGCTGGGGGAGTGCGCCGCCGCGGCCGAGGGCGAACAGGTAGCGGCTCGCCGCGTTCTGGAAGGCGAGCAGCCCCGCGAACAGGCTGGAGAGCACGAGGATGCCCATCACGGTGGCCATCCACGGGCCTACGTACTCGGTGGCGAGGGCGAACAGCACGGCGGCCGGGTCGGCCAGCGGCACGCCGTCGAGCGTGGAGAGCTCTACCGTCTTTTCGACCACCTGGGATGCGCCCATGCCGGTGACCATCGCGAAGGCAGTGAGCGCGAACAGCACCGTGATGACGCCGACCGCGAGGTAGGTGGCCCGGGGGACGACCTTCTTGGGGTCCTTCGATTCCTCGCCGTAGATGGCCGTGGCCTCGAAGCCGATGAAGGAGGCGAAGGCGAAGGCGAAGGCGATCCCGGCAGAGCCGGTGAGTCCGCCGGCGAGGATCGCGGCCGGGCTGAAGGAGGCCCAAAAGTTGAGGCCTTCCGGACCGCCGTCGGTGAGGATGGCGATCGAGGTGACGATGAGGGCGCCGAGTTCCAGCAGCATCAGGACGCCGAGCACCTTGGCTCCGACGTCGACGCTGAGCAGGGAGAGCAGCGTGACGACGGCCCAGGCCAGGAGCGACCAGGCCCACCAGGGCAGCAGGCCGACCTGGGCGGCCAGGAGACCGCCGAAAAAACCGTAGATGGCGAGCTGGATGGCCAGGTAGGCGAGGATCGACACGAAGGCCGAGGCGCTGCCGAGGTGCCGGCCGAGCCCGCGGCCGATGTAGGCGAAGAACGCGCCTGCGTTGGTGACCCGCTGGCTCATGGCGGCGTAGCCGACGCTGAACAGCAGCAGGGTGATGCCCACCGCGAGGTAGGCGCCGGGGGCGGCCGCGCCGTTGCCGAGCACGATGGCGACCGGTACCGCGCCGGTCATGCCGACCAGCGGTGCGGCGGCGGCGACAACGAAGAAGACGATGCCGATGACGCCCAGGCGGCCGGTGTGCAGGGTGGCCGGGGCGTCGGCCTCGGGGGTGGTTCGGGTGCTTGTCATGGGGTGCTCCTCATTGAGCGGCTTCTTCTCGTGGAAGCCAGTGTCACGACTCTGGCTCAGTGCGGGGCTGCGCACTTGCCAATCCGGGAACGAAGCTTGGATCCCAGGGAAGGGTCCGGCGCCCCCGGCCGGCTCAGCCGCGACGGTAGGCGCTGGGCGGCTCGCCGAAGGCGGCGCGGAAGATCCGGCTGAAGTGTGCGGCGTCGATGAAGCCCCACCGCGCGGCGATGTCGCCCACCGAGCGGTCCGCCAGGATGGGGTCGCGCAGGTCCCGGCGGCAGTGCTCGAGCCGGCGGGCCCGAATCCAGCTGGAGACCGTGGTGTCGGCCGCGTGGAACACGTTGTGCAGGTGGCGGGTCGAGATGAAATGCGCCGCGGCGATGGTCGCGGGGGAGAGCCCCGGGTCGCCGAGGGCGCCTTCGATATACGAGCGGATGCTGGCGAGCAGGTCCCCGCGCGGGCCGGACGTCGGCTCGCGGTGGATGTTCAGTTCGCTCTCGAACATCGTCGCGACCAGGTCGACCGCGTTGTAGGCCAGCCGGTGGCCGGTGCTGCCGCTGAGCGCGTCCAGGTTCTCGGCCAGTTGCACCATGAACGGGCTGATCATCCGGCCCAGGCCCGCGTCGCCGGGCATCCGTCTCGCCGTGAGCTGGCCGACGGCGTCGACGGGCAGGTCGAGGGCGTCGTGGGGGAACATCAGCACCAGGGTGCGGAAATCCTGCTCGAAGGCGAGGGTGTACGGGCGGTGCGTGTCGTAGACGGCGAGGTCGCCGGGCCGGAGGGTGGCCTCTCGGTTGTCCTGGATCAGGATGCCCTGGCCGGAGAGCTGCAGGTTGAGTTTGAAGTAGTGCCGGTCCGTCCGGGCGATCAGCGCCGGGGTGCGCAGCACCTGGTGGCCGTTCGCGGTGACCTCGACGATGGAGAGCTCGTCGAGCACCCGGGACCGCAGCGTGCCGTGGAACTCGCTCGCGTCAGACCGGACGTCGAGGGGAACGAAGGAATCGGAGACGAGGGTGCGCCATTGGGCGAAGGTGTTCGCCTCTGCGCTCTGCACCCGGTCGTCTGATCCTCGTGAGATCAGGGGGAGGGTTGCCATGGTCACGGTAGCTCCTTTGCTGGCGTGAACGGATTCCCAGTAACCTAGCCCAGCGCACCCGGCTTGTCACGCCTTTTTTCAACACTCGTTGAAAAAAGATCGGCGGTGAACAGGCCCAGGTAGCCGTCCAGCTGGGCGACGAGTTGGTCCGGAGAATTCTCGGCCGGGGAGAGCACGGCCGTGATCTGCGCCCCGAGCACGAAGTTCATCAGCAGCCCCGTGACCTCGTCGTCCGGGACGCTGCCCCGGAGCTCACCCAGCTCCCGCGCCTCGCCGAGCTGTTCGCGCATCGTGGCGCGCCATTGCAGCATCGAGTTCTCGTGTTCCGCGGCCTTCTGCGGGTCGGTCAGCGCCTTCTGCCAGAAGGGGATCACGATGCGGGCCTCGCTGAGACGGATGTCGTCGAGCGGCAGGATCTCGAGGCAGTAGGCCCGCAGGGCCGCGAGTCCGGCCTTCCCGGCCGTGGCGTCCCGCATCCGTCGACTGGTCTGGCTGAAGACGTGGCCGAAAGCGAAGGTGAGCAGGTCGTCCTTCGTCGGGAAATAGGGCTTCAGGGCGCCGTTGGCGAAGCCGGCTTCCGCGGCGATCTCACGCATGGTGGCACCCTCGATGCCCTGGCGGGCGATGATGCGCCAGGTCGCGTTGACGAGCTCCACTCGGCGCTGGTCGTGGTCGACAACCTTCGGCATGCTGCCCTCTCGTGACCGGACGGGGCCGGAAACAGACCCTTGCCATCGAGCTTAGTAACACCTTATTATTCTACAACCATAGGAAAACAGCCCCGGAAAGGGAAACCATGACTCCCGTCTCGCTCGTAGTCAACGCCGCCTACGCCCTGGCCTCGGATACGGAGATCGTCGCCGTGCGCGGCATCCTCTCCGATGCCGGGCTGCTGGGCGAGAGCATCCGGGTGGCCTATCTGGGCCTGCTCGACCCGCCCCGCGGTGCCGCCGCCGAACCCGACCGCCGGTTCCGCGTGTTCCTGCACGACGTCTCCGGGGCGGCGCCGAAGGACGTCACCGTGTCCGCCACCCGGGAGCTGGTCGAGTCCGTGGTCGTGCTCGACACCGCCGAGACCGGCGAACTGCCGGTCCTCGAGGAGGAGTTCGCCGCGGTCGAGGAACTGCTCACGCATGACGAGCGCTGGCTGGCGGCGCTCGCCGCACGCGGCCTCGACGTCGACACCGTGCGCGTCGCGCCGCTGTCCGCCGGGGTCTTCGAATACCCCGAGGAGAAGGGGCGGCGCATCCTGCGCGGCCTCGCCTTCGTGCAGGACTTCCCGGAGGACAGCGCCTGGGCACACCCCGTCGACGGTCTCGTCGCCTACGTCGACATCGTCAGCAAGACCGTCGACCAGGTGATCGACTTCGGCGTGGTCCCGATCCCGGCCGAGCACGGCAACTACACCGACCCGACGCTGACCGGTCCCCTCCGCGAGACCCTCAAGCCGATCGAGATCACCCAGCCGGAAGGGCCGAGCTTCACGGTGACCGGCGGCAACCACGTGGAGTGGGAGAAGTGGAGCCTGGACGTGGGCTTCGATGTGCGCGAGGGCGTCGTGCTGCACAACATCGGCTTCGACGACGCCGGGGTGCGCCGCTCCATCGTCCGGCGTGCCTCGATCGCGGAAATGGTGGTCCCCTACGGCGACCCCGCACCCGTGCGCTCGTGGCAGAACTACTTCGACACCGGGGAATACCTGGTGGGCCAGTACGCCAACTCGCTCGAGCTCGGCTGCGACTGCCTGGGCGAGATCACCTACCTCAGCCCGGTGATCACGGATGGCTTCGGCAACCCGCGCGAGATCCGAAACGGAATCTGCATGCACGAAGAGGACTGGAGTATCCTCGCCAAGCACAGCGACCTCTGGACCGGAATCGACTACACCCGGCGCAACCGTCGCTTCGTGATCTCGTTCTTCACCACGGTCGGCAACTACGACTACGGCTTCTACTGGTACCTTTACCTCGACGGCACGATCGAGTTCGAGGCCAAGGCCACGGGTGTCGTCTTCACCAGCGCCTACCCCGGCAAGGGCTACCCCTATGCCTCCGAACTGGCTCCCGGCCTGGGCGCACCGTTCCACCAGCACCTGTTCAGCGCCCGCCTGGACATGGCCCTCGACGGCGACACGAACCGGGTCGAGGAGGAGGAGGCCGTGCGCGTGCCGATGGGCGAGGGGAACGAACGCGGCAACGCCTTCAGCCGCAAGCGCACCCTGCTGGCCCGTGAATCGGACGCGGTGCGGGAGGCCGACATGAGGTCGGGGCGCACCTGGCTCATCTCCAACCCGAACGTGCTCAACCGGCTCGGGGAGCCCGTGGGCTACAAGCTCTACCCGGAGGGGCAGCCGACCCTGCTCGCCGACGAGAATTCCTCGGTGGCCCGGCGCGCGGCCTTCGCGACCAAGGACCTCTGGGTGACCCGCTTCGCCGAAGACGAGCGCTACCCCACCGGGGACTTCGTGAACCAGCACGCCGGCGGCGCCGGGCTGCCGGCCTACATGGCGGCCGACCGGGACCTCGACGGCCAGGACATCGTGGTCTGGCACACCTTCGGGCTGACCCACTACCCGCGGATCGAGGACTGGCCGATCATGCCCGTCGACACCGCCGGCTTCAAGCTGAAGCCCGACGGCTTCTTCGACCGCAGCCCGGTGCTGGACGTGCCGGCGAGCACCCCGGCCCCGGAGGGCCACTGCCACTGCTGATCGCCGGTACCTGTTCCCGAGCCGGACCACTGGTGCCGTCACACCGGCAACAGTTGTCCGATTCGGCGGCACCTGCCCCGCACGGTTTCCTTCCCCGGCGCTGATCGGGCAGGGTGGGAGGATGGCCGAACATCAGAGGAATGACGTGACCGGGGCCGCGGCAGCGACCCTGCCGGGGGCGGGCCGCCCGCCGCTGAGCCCGCAGGATGCCGTCCGCCTCCGCGCGCTCATCCGGATGAAGCGACTCGCGATCGGCCTGCTCCTGGTCATGGCCGTCGTGTTCGCGACCTCGTTCGCCCTCCAGGACACCTACCCGTGGCTCCAGTACGTGCGCGCCGCGGTCGAGGGCGGCATGGTCGGCGCCATCGCGGACTGGTTCGCCGTGACGGCCCTGTTCCGCTACCCGCTGGGGCTGCGGATCCCGCACACGAACATCATCGCGAGCCGCAAGGATGAGATCGGGGCCAGCCTCGGCGAGTTCGTCGAGACCAACTTCCTCTCCGAGGCGGTCATCCGCGGCAAGCTGGAGTCGATGGGGGTCTCCCGCCGGCTCGGAGCCTGGCTGTCCGTGCCGGAGAACGCCCGGCGGCTCACCGACGAGGTGGCCGTGGCCGGCGCCGGACTGCTCGAGCTGCTCAGCGACGACGCGATCAAGGATCTGATCGAGACCGTGGCGCGCGAGCACCTGCTGCGGCCGGAGTGGGCTCCGCCGATCGGCCGGGTGGGGCAGCGGATGGTCGAGTCCGGCCGGCAGCACGCCCTCGTGGACCTGCTGCTCGAGCGGGCCGAGGGCTGGCTGCTCACGCATCCGGAAGCCTTCGGCCGGGCCGTGTCCCAGCGGCTGCCGAGCTGGATGCCCGGTTTCGTCGACAAACTGGTCGACGACAAGGCCCACCGGGAGGTGCTCGCCTTCATCGCCGGCGTGCGGGCGGATGCCGCGCATCCCCTCCGCGAGGCGATCGACCGCTACCTCGCCGAGGTGATGGACGATCTGCAGCACGACCCGGCCATGATCAACCGGATCGAAACCGTCAAGGTGGAGCTGCTCGACAGCGCCCGGCTGCGCGAGTTCGCGAGCGAGACCTGGGAATCGGTGAAAGCGTCGCTGGTCGAGGCGCTGAAGGATGCGGAGAGCGAACTGTGCGCGGGCATCCGTTCGACCGCCATGGAGGTGGGCGTTCGCCTGACCACGGATGCGGCGCTGGGCTCCCGTATCGACCGCTGGCTGGCCGACTCGGCGAGCTACGTGGTGCGCAGCTACCGGCATGAGATCGCCGGCGTGATCACCGAGACCGTGGCGCGGTGGGATGCCGCCGAGACCGCCGAGAAGATCGAACTGCAGGTCGGCAAGGACCTGCAGTTCATCCGGATCAACGGCACGGTCGTCGGCGCGCTCGCCGGGCTGCTGATTTTCGCGGCGGCGCAGGCCCTGCTCACCCTGCTCTAGGCCGCTGCCCTGGTCGCCCTGCGCTAGTCCTGCTCTGGCCGGGAGCCCGCCCGGTTCCCGGCGACTCCCCTGAACGACCCTGCCCTAACGAATTCGACGGAGATTTTGCCAAAATCGGCCCGAAACAGGCCCGATATCGTTTTTTACCGCAGAATTTCCGTCGAACTGGTTACAGGCACTTGGTTACAGGCAGTGACCTGTCGGCCGACCGCAGCGGCGCAGCGGTGCTGGGGGGGCGTTACGCCGCCACGTCGAGCCGGGCCGGTGCCGGTCCGGGCAATCCGGGCGCGCCAGCGGAGATGCTCCGTGGTGCCATGGCTGCGGATCCGCGCCCGGCGGAGGCCGGTGCGGTGCCGACCACGCCGTCGTCCGGCACGCTCACGTCGCGGTCCAGGATGCTGCCCGAGGCCACGCGTGCGCGCCGGCCGATGCGCACATAACTGCCCAGGCGCGCTCCGCTGCCGATGCCCGCTTCCGCGCCGACATGCACGTTCTGGCCGATGAACACCCGTGATCCGACTCGGGCGTCGTGGTCGATCCAGCTGCCCGGCCCGATCCACGCCTCCGGTCCGACCCGTGCGCCGCTTTCTACATACGCCGTGCGGGACACGAACGCACCGGGGTGCACCCGCGCGTCGGGGGACACCAGGCCGTGCCCGTTGGCGTGGCGTCGGTACTTCGTCACGACGCCGGACTCGATTTCAACTTCTTCATTCACTTTTCCCATCTGCGACCTCCTTCTGTCGCTGGTGCGGCTCTGGCCGCTCCATTGACGTGAAGTATGAAGGGGCTACCCGAGCGCTGACCGTGTCAACGCTGGGTGCGGGCCGGGAATTCCCGGGCAGAGCATCCGTGCGGGGCCGGTCAGGGTGCTGCGGGGGTCGTCTCCGCCGCCCGGGCCTGCTTCTTGGCTGCCCGGCCGCCCGCGAGTGCGGAGGCCACGACGGTGATGAGCGCCCCGAGGATCACGGCCGCCCCTTCGCCGGGCAGCAGCAGGTCTGACCGGGTGCCGATCGTCACGGCCGCGACGGGCACCCCGAGCTGGGCCGCGGACAAGACGCCGAGCGGGAGCTCCTGCCCGAGCAGCCGCGTGACGATGTGGGCCAGCAGCGCCCCACCGCCGAGCAGCAGCCCCAGCAGGATCATCTGCGGATGGTCGACCAGGTCGAGCAGGTTGAGGGAAGCGCCGAGCCAGACGAAGAACAGAGGCCCCAGGAATCCGTCCGCGAGGGCGAACAGCTGCCGGGCCAGCCGACGCGGCTCGCCGACCGCCGCGACCGCGAGTCCGAACGAGAAGCCAGCGAGCATGATCGACACATTGCGGTACACGGCGAGGGCGGCCATCGCGAACAGGGTGGCCAGCTGGAGCCTGAGTTCGAGGGCGAACTTGCGTTGCTCCGACAGATGGTGCACCGCGATCCGCGATCCGTTCCGCTCCAGCCAGGACAGCACCAGATACAGGGACAGGGCCGCGGCCGAGACGATGAGCGCGCCCAGGGCCGTGCGTGCGGCGTTGGGCGGATCGATCGCGAGGGGGAGCGCGATGATCGCGGCGATGTCGGCGACGGCCACCTGGGCCGTCAGCTGCAGGAGCGGGGTACCGCGCAGCCGCAGGGACTGCACGATCGGCAGTACCAGGACGGCGGACGACGACGCGATCAGCACGACGTACAGCGGGGCGTGCAGGGTGCCGAACAGGGCGGCAATGCCGACGCCGAGGATGACGGCGGGAACCAGGACCAGGCCGGCACGGGCCACACCCGTACCGAGCGCGGAGCGAAGCTGCCCGTCCCGCATAGGCACGTGGCTGCCGGCGACGAACATCATCAGGGCGAAGCCCACGTCCGCCAGGAAGGTGAGCGTCGGATCGGTCGGATCCACGAGCCGGAGCCCGGTCTGGCCCACGAGGATGCCGGCCAGCAGCTGCCCGAACATCACCGGCAGGCTCCACCGGCGGGGGATCGCCAGCAACGGGCCGAGCAATGCCACCACGGAGATGATCGCCAGCGTCTGGAAGGTCATCGCGAATTCCATCTCAGGTTGCATGCCCCGAATGAAGAAAGTGGGCCCCGTCGGGCTCGAACCGACGACCCAAGGATTAAAAGTCCTTTGCTCTACCAACTGAGCTAGAGGCCCGCGGTTAATAATGTACAGGGGATTGCCCGAGGGTTTTTCTCGGTACCGTGAGAGAACGTCCCGCAAGCGTCGAGACGGATGCGCCCACAGCGAACACACAGGAGGATGCGATGGCCGAAGACTTCCACAAGCCGACCCAGTTCTCCGGCAGCAAATTCGAATCCTTCCAGGGGGGCGAGGACCCTGCGCTGATCAGCCGGGTCGCGCACGAAACGGCGCACGCTCTTCTGGCGCGCGTGCGCCGCGACCCTGACCCGGCCGTCGTGGATCGCCTCGTGGCCTACACCGACGAGCACGGCATCGACGCCGTGGCCGAGCTGTGGTCACGGGCGACGCCGCGCAGTCTCCCGGGCGCGCTCTGGCGGCTCTACCTGGTGCGGCTGCTGATCCGTCAGGATCCGGAAGGCACCGCGTTCCTGTACCAGCGCGGAACCGAGGTCACGGTCGCCATCGATCCGCTGGTCGCGGGCGCCGTGGCGCCCACGGGGCCGGGGGAGATCATCGCCCTGGCCGACCAGATCCTGCGGGGCATCTTCACCGGCGACTTCGCCGTGGCGCTGGACCGGGCGGCGGCGTTCTGCCGCGTCACCTCCGTCGGGTGCACGAGCATCGCCGACGACCTGGAGACGACGCAGCCGGTGCGGTCGACCGAACTCACCACCCGCGCCCTGCGCTTCTCGACCACCGCGCAGGAGTTCGGTTCCTGCGCCCGGCTGTGGCGCAGCGAGTCGCTGGACTAGACGAATTCGCCGGCCGCGTCGTTTACACTGGATCCTGGTCGGGCCGCAGTAACCCCGGGCTCCAATATTCGCCGCTTTGAGCGGCCTCGCGCCGAGAGGCGTTCTGCGGCCCGGCCTTCACTCGTCCTCCCCGCGGTCTGCGGTCGCAATCGTGACCAATCCGATCCGGACTCGGCCCCGAACCTCAGTCATGGAACGGGAAAAGACCTGACATGCTTGTTCTCATGACTGCTGACTTCGACTTCGACCTAGAGTCGACGGTCCCGGAATCCAAGGAACAACTCCTCGGCCGGGTGGCGCGGGGGGACGAAGCGGCGTTCGGCGAGCTGTACGACCAGATGGCACCACGCGTGCTGGGTCTGGTCAGACGGTTGCTGGTCGATCCCGCCCAGTCGGAAGAGGTGACCCAGGAGATCTTCCTGGAAATCTGGCAGTCGGCGACACGGTATGAGGTTCAGCGTGGCGGCGCCTCGACCTGGATTCTGACGATGGCGCACCGGCGCGCCGTCGACCGGATCCGGTCGTCGCAGGCCAGTCGCGATCGTGACACGAAGATCGGCATCCGCGACCTCGCGGTCGCCTACGACGAGGTATCCGAAACAGTGGAAGTACGGCTCGAGCACGAAAGGGTGGAGAAGGCGATGTCCAGATTGACGCAACTGCAACGTCAGGCGATCAGCCTCGCCTACTACGGCGGCCTCAGCCAGAGTGAAGTGGCCGAGCGGTTGCAGATCCCGCTCGGAACGGTGAAGACGAGGTTGCGAGACGGCATGATCCGGCTGCGCGACGAATTGGGCGTGGCGTCATGAGCGAGAACACCCGCCAGAACGGCGTCGAACGCGGCGACAACCCGGGCGACCTGGCCGGCGCCTACGCCCTGAACGCGCTCGGCGCTGACGACGCCGCCGCCTACGAGGGGCACCTCGCCGAATCGGAGCAGGCCCGGATTGAGGCTGCCGAGCTCGGCGACACCGCCGTCGCGCTGGGTCTGGCCGCGGCGCCCGTGCAGCCCACCCCGGGGCTGAAGGCCTCGCTGATGGCCAAGCTCGCGGCGACACCCCAGCTGCCCGCGCTGGCCGGTCCGGCGGCTGCGGTCGCTCCGGTCGCTGCCCCGCAGGCCGAACCGGGCGCGACCGAGGCCGCCCGGCCCGAGACGCTTAAGCCCGCTCAGACGAGGCCTGAGACGACGAAGCCCGAGACGACGGATGCCCCCGCGCCGGCCCCCGCGACCGTGACCCCGATCGGCGGGGCGGCCGCGCAGCGGGCCCGCAGCCGCTGGTTCCAGCGCCCGGTCGGACTCCTGCTGGCCGCCGCAGCGGCCGTGGCGCTGTTCGTGGCCGGCGGATTCGCCGGGCAGGCCTTCAACACGAACCAGTTCGAGCAGCAGCAGGCCGCCGGCCTGGCCCAGATCAACGCCGCCCCGGATTCGCAGCGGGCGTCGACGACCACGGCCGACGGGCATCCGGCCACCCTGGTCTGGTCCAGCGAGCGCCACCTTTCGGCGCTGCTGGTCGACGACCTGCCGTCCCTGCCCTCCGACAAGGACTACCAGCTCTGGTACATCGGGGGCGACGGCGCGGTCCCGGCGGGCACCTTCGACTCCTCCGGCGCGGGCACCGTCTGGCGCGTGCTGGACGGCAGCATGACGGCGGGAGACACGATCGGCGTCACCGTGGAACCCCGCGGCGGCTCCCGTCAGCCCACCACCGACCCGATTGTCGCCATCCAGAGTTCCTGACGCATCGTTTATGCTCGGCGTATGACACTGCCATTCACGCTGCTGATCGACCCGGTTCCGGCCGATTCACCCCGCACGGATTTCAGCGACACGTTCCATGAAGTGAACTCCGACGCGCCCGCCCTGCGCGTGGACGACCTCAGCGCCCAGCGCGGGGACGGGATCTTCGAAACCCTGGGGTTCATCGACGGGTCCCCGCAGGAGGTGGGACCGCACATCGGTCGGCTCTGCAACTCCGCCGAGATCTGCGAGTTGCCGGCGCCCAACGTCGCCCAGTGGTTCGCCGCGATCACGCATGCCATGGAGCGGCTGCCGCGCACGGGCGAGATCGCGCTGAAGATCGTGCTCAGCCGCGGGGTCGAACCCGGTCCGGTCGCCACGGCCTGGCTGCAGGCGACCGCGGCGCCCGACTTCGGGCCCGTCCGCACGGATGGCGTGCGCGCGGTCACGCTGGACCGCGGCTATCCGCGGGGCGTGGCCGAGCAGGCCCCGTGGCTGCTGATGGGGGCCAAAACCCTCAGCTACGCGGTGAACATGGCGGCGCTGCGGGAGGCGAAGCGCCGCGGCGCCGACGACACGATCTTCCTCACCCATGACGGGTTTGTGCTGGAGGGCCCCACCTCGAGCGTCGTCATCCGGTCCGGCGGGGTCTACGTCACGCCGGTGCCGAGCGGGGCCATCCTGCACGGAACGACCCAGCAGAGCGTCTTCGAATACCTGCAGGCGGCCGGGGAGCGCACGGAGTACCGTGACCTGACCGCCCCGGAGCTGCGGGCGGCGGACGCGGTCTGGCTGGTGTCCAGCATCCGGATGGCCGTGCACGTCACCGAACTCGACGGGCAGTCCCTGCCGACCGACCCGGAGCGCACCCTCGCCCTGAACCGGCACCTCCTGGCCCGCACCACCTGAGCCCCGCCCGAACCAATTCGACGGAGATTCTGCTCCCACGGGGCCGGATCAGGCGATTTTGGCGCGTTTTGGCCAAAATCTCCGTCGAATTCGTTCGGGGCAGGCCCTCGTGCGGGGCGAGCCGGGGTGGGCGGCGGGTTAGCCGAAGCGGCCGGAGACGTAGTCCTCGGTGGCCTGAATGCTCGGGTTGGAGAAGATCGTGGTCGTGTCGTCGTACTCGATCAGCTTGCCGGGCTTGCCGGTGCCGGCGATGTTGAAGAAGCCGGTGCGGTCGGAGACCCGGGATGCCTGCTGCATGTTGTGAGTGACGATCACGATCGTGTATTCGGACTTCATCTCCTCGATCAGGTCCTCGATCGCGAGCGTCGAGATCGGGTCGAGGGCCGAGCAGGGCTCGTCCATCAGGATGACGTCGGGCTGCACCGCGATCGCCCGCGCGATGCAGAGGCGCTGCTGCTGACCGCCGGAGAGGCTCGAGCCGGGCTTGTCGAGCCGGTCCTTGACCTCGTTCCAGAGGTTCGCACCCTGCAGGGACTTCTCGATCAGGTCGTCGGCGTCGGTCTTGGCCATCCGGCGGTTGTTGAGTTTCACGCCGGCCAGCACGTTGTCGCCGATCGACATGGTGGGGAACGGGTTCGGGCGCTGGAACACCATCCCGACCTGCCGGCGCACGAGCACCGGGTCCACGCCGGGGCCGTAGAGGTTGTTGCCGTCGATGAGCACCTCGCCGGTGACGTAGGCCCCCGGGATGACCTCGTGCATGCGGTTGAGGGTGCGCAGGAACGTGGACTTGCCGCACCCGCTGGGCCCGATCAGGGCCGTCACGGTGCGAGGCTCGATCGTCAGCGACACGCCTTCGACAGCCAAGAACTTGCTGTAATAGACGTTGAGGTCGTTGACTTCAATGCGCTTGGACATGCATTCCTTCGAGTTGGACGGCCAGCGGCCGCCGGTGGAGCCTAGCGGCCGAGCTTGGGGGAGAAGAGTTTGGCGATGATGCGGGCGAGGGCGTTCAGCAGCATCACGATCAGGACGAGGGTGAGCGCGCCGGCCCAGGCCCGGTCCAGGTAGGCCTGGGTGTCAGCGCCCTGGTTGGCGTACTGCGTGTACACGAACACCGGAAGGGTCATCATGCGCTCGTTGAACAGGTCGTAGTTCATGCTCGCCGTGAACCCGGAGATGATCAGCAGCGGCGCGGTCTCGCCGATCACGCGTGCGATCGAGATCATGATGCCGGTGACGATACCGGCCAAGGAGGTGGGCAGAACGACCTTCAGGATGGTCAGCCACTTCGGCACGCCGAGCGCGTACGCGGCCTCGCGCAGCTCGTTCGGCACGAGCTTGAGCATCTCCTCGCTCGAGCGCACGACCACCGGGATCATCAGCACCGACAGGGCGATCGCGCCACCGAAACCGAACCGGATGCCCGGGTCGTTGAACAGCAGGGAGAACAGGGCGAAGGCGAAGAGGCCCGCGACGATCGAGGGGATGCCCGTCATCACGTCGACGAAGAAGGTGATCGCCCGAGACAGCCGGCCCCGGCCGTACTCGGTCAGGTAGATCGCCGTGAGCAGCCCGATCGGCACCGAGATGAGGGTGGCGACTCCCGTGATCAGCAGCGTGCCCATCACGGCGTGCAGGGCGCCGCCACCCGCGCCGACCACGTTGCGCTGGGACGCCGTGAAGAACGTCGGGGTGAGGAAGGCGGGCAGGCCGTTGATCACCGTGGTGGCCACCAGGGAGATGAGCGGGAGCAGGGCCACCACGAAGGCGGCGGTGACCAGGGCGGTGACCAGACGGTCCTTGGCCTTGCGCACGCCCTCGACGAAGTAGGACAGCAGGTAGATCGCGACGCAGTAGAGCACCGTGCCGAAGAAGAGCGTGCCGGCGATGTTGAAGCTCTCGCTGGCTCCGGAGAGCTGCACCACGAAGAACACCGCGGCGGTGACCAGCCAGCTGCCCAGCAGCACGGCGAGGCCCGAGTGCTTCGGAAGCTTGCCGGCCGTGAGCGAGTTCGTCATGGGCGCCGCCATGGTGGTCGTGCTCATCAGTTCGCTCCCGAGAAGGCCTTGCGGCGGTTGATGATCAGGCGGGCGACCATGTTCACGGCCAGCGTGATCACGAAGAGCACCAGGCCGGTAGCCAGCAGGATGTTCACGCCGGTCCCGTGCGCCTCCGGGAAGTTCAGGGCGATGTTGGCGGCGATCGTGGTGGGGTTCTGCGAGGTGAGCAGCTGGAAGACCACCTGGGAGCTGGGTGAGAGCACCATGGCCACGGCCATCGTCTCACCCAGCGCGCGGCCCAGTCCGAGCATCGACGCCGAGATGATTCCGGAGCGGCCGAAGGGCAGCACGGCCATCGCGATCATTTCCCAGCGGGTCGCTCCGAGGGCGAGGGACGCCTCCTCGTAGAGAACGGGGGTCTGCAGGAAGATCTCCCGGCACAGGGCGGTGATGATCGGCAGCACCATGACGGCCAGCACGATCGCGACCGTCAGGATCGTGCGGCCGGTGCCGGAGACGGGACCGGCGAAGAGCGGGATCCAGCCGAACCATGCCACCAGGGTGGCGTAGAAGGGCTGCAGCAGCGGCGCGAGAACGCCGATGCCCCAGAGGCCGAAGACCACGGATGGCACGGCGGCGAGCAGGTCGACGATGTAGCCCAGTCCCTGCGAGAGCTTGCGGGGAGCGTAGTGGGAGATGAACAGCGCGATGCCGATGGCCAGTGGAACGGCGATGAGCAGGGCCAGGAACGCGGACCAGAGCGTGCCGAAGGCGAGCGGCCAGACGTAGGACCAGAAGTTGGTGTAGCCGCCGGTGAAGTCCTCCGGCTTGGCCACGAAGGCGGGGAGGCTTTGCACCAGCAGGAAGGCGGCAACGGAGGCGAGCACGGCGAGGATCAGGCCGCCGGAGACCACCGTGGCGGTGGAGAAGATGCGGTCGCCCGGGCGCTGAGGCGCCCGGATCGTTCCACGGGCAACTGCGGTGGTCATGCCTGGCATCTCCCTGAGGTGGTGAGGTGGTGAGTGTGGGGGAGGTTCGAGCCGCTGGCCACAAACCTCAGTCTGCCCGGTCCGGGAGGCGCATGCAATGCGACGCCTCCCGAACCGGGCTGACCTGAGGTGATGCTGGTGACGAGTGTTACTTGATGGTGGCGAGAACTGCGGAGACCTTGTCGGCGAGTTCGGTCGACAGCGGCGCGGCGCCACCGGCGGATGCGGCGACGGACTGGCCGTCGGAGCCGGCCATGTAGCTGACGTAGGCCTTGACCAGTTCGCCCTGTGCTGCGTCGGCGTACTCGGTGCAGACGACGGCGTAGCTCACGAGAACGAGCGGGTAGTGCGTCGGGTCCGTGGTGAGACGGTTGATCTTGATGGCGAGGTCGCTCTTGTCGCGGCCTTCGACGAGGGGCGAGTCGGCGACGACGGCGGCAGCAGCATCGGCCGTGTAGCCGACGAACTTGTCGCCGACCTTGATCTTGGCGACGCCGAGGTCGCCGGCCTTCGAGGCATCCGCGTAGCCGATGGTGCCCACGCCGTTGGTGACGGCGTCGACGACACCGGAGGTGCCCTTGGCGCCCTCACCGGACTGCAGCGGGAACGGGTCGGCCGGTGCATCGGTCCACACGTCGGGGGCGGTCTGGAACAGGTAGTCCGTGAAGTTCTTGGTGGTGCCGGAGTCGTCCGAGCGGTGCACGGCGGTGATCGCGGTCGCGGGGAGCGTCGCCTTCGGGTTCAACGCGGCGATGGCCGGGTCGTTCCAGGTCGTGATCTCGCCCTTGAAGATCTTGGCGAGCGTGTCGGAGTCCAGGTTGAGGTCTTTGACGCCCTCGACGTTGAAGATCACGGCGATCGGGGAGATGTAGACCGGGAGGTCGACGGCCGAGGAGCCGGGAGCGCAGGCGGCGAACGTGCCGGCCAGCTCTTCGTCCTTGAGGTAGGAGTCACTGCCGGCGAAGTCGGAGCCGCCGCCGATGAAGGTTTCGCGGCCGGCGCCGGAGCCGGACGGGTCGTAGTTGACCGTGACGTCGGGGTTGGCCGTCTGGAACGCTGCGATCCAGGCTTCCTGGGCCGAGCCCTGCGCGGAGGAACCGGCGCCGGTGAGGGTGCCGGTGAGAGCGCTGGCAGCGCCCTCGGTGCTGGCAGGAGTGGCGGATTCGTTCGAGGCACAAGAAGACAGTGCAAGAGCGGCAACGACGGCGATGACCGCGGGTCGGCCAAAACGCGTGAAGTTCACAAGGATCCCTTTCGAGGGTTGACTGCAAAGAAAATGACTGCGTAGTCGAGACCGGTGCTGGCCTCGGGGAGACACTATTCCTCGTGGTTAACGACACCCCTGCACGCAGGTGAACGGAAGGTTAACGCATCGTGGCGGGCCGCTATGGGCCCGCCACCACGCGTTGAAGGAATGCCCGGTCAGACCGCGGGCGAGTGGGTTTCGATCGCGACGATCCCGGCGCTCGGATTGTCGGCGGAGAGGTGCACGACCGAGAACGATCCCGTTTCCAGCGCCGCGGCATCCGAAATGTAGGAACCGTATGTGCTGCCCGTGGCGAGGGCGATCTCGTGCAGGATCTTCGGCAGCACCGGCCCGTGGCTGCAGATGACGGCCGTCTTGCGCGACCGCACCCGCTTGCCGATGCCGGACCGCACATCCGCGGTGCCCTGCTCGAACGCGTCCTGACTGTACCGCTCGGTGCGCTTGACCGGGATGCCCGTGGCCGCGGCCAACGGGGCGACGGTGGTCACACAGCGGGTCGCCGTGCTCGACACGATCCGGCGCGGCTGCCAGGCGGTGATCGTGGGCACGATGGCGGTGGCCTGCTTCACGCCCCGCTCGGTGAGGGGCCTGCTGCTGTCCGTGCCGTCCCAGTTGCCCGGCTGCACCGCCTTGGCGTGCCGGAGCGCGATCAGGGCGAACGTGCGGGTGACGCCGGTGTCGACGAGTTTCGCGAACGCGTCGATGATGTCGACGTCGGGCGTGTAGCTCAGGTAGGTTCGGGCCTTCTTGATGGTGACCCACTCGATCGCGGCCACCTCGCCGTTCGGGACGAACGTCGACTGCTGGATGGCTTCCGGGGAGACCTCCGCGGCCCAGTAGTGCACGATCTTCTCGCGTCCGTTGAGCAGAGAGTAGGCCGAGATGCCCAGCGGCACCCCCAGGGCCACGGCCAGCCCGGTCTCCTCTTCGATCTCGCGCACGGCCGTCTGCGGCAGCGTTTCACCCGGATCGAGTTTCCCCTTCGGAATGGTCACGTCGCCGTACACGGTGCGGTGGATCAGCAGGACGTTCATCTTGCCGTCGATCAAACGCCAGCAGACGGCGCCGGCGGCGTAGACGGGGTCGGTCATCGACGGCCCGTTGGGCGCTTGCGGAGGGAGATTTGTTGCATGAGCCTGTTCTGCATGTCGTCGAGCGGCTGCCCGGATTCGTCCTGGTGGTGTCTGGTCCACTCGCCCGAGCTGTCCAGCCACCACGACGAGGTGCGGTCGTCCATCGCCCGGGTGAAGAGGGCGTCGATTTCGGTGAGGTGGTCAGGGTCGACCAGGCGCACCAGTGCCTCGACGCGGCGGTCGAGGTTGCGGTGCATCATGTCGGCGCTGCCGATGTAGACCTGCGGGTCGCCGTTCGTGTGGAAGGAGAAGATCCGCGAGTGTTCGAGGTAGCGGCCGAGGATGGAGCGCACCTTGATGTTCTCGCTCATCCCGGGCACGCCCGGTTTGAGACTGCAGATGCCGCGTACCCAGATCTCGACCGGCACCCGGGCCTGGCTGGCCCGGTAGAGAGCGTCGATGATGGCCTCGTCGACCATGGAGTTGACCTTGATCCGGATGCCGGAGGGCTTGCCGGCCTGGGCGGCTGCGGTCTCCGCCGCGATGCTCTTGAGCAGCCCTCGGCGCAGGTGCAGCGGCGCCACGAGCAGGCGCTTGAACTTCTTCTCGATGGCGTAGCCGGAGAGCTCGTTGAACAGCCGGGTGAGGTCCTTCCCGACCTGCGGGTCCGCAGTCAGGAGACCGAGGTCCTCATACATCCGGCTGGTCTTGGGGTTGTAGTTGCCGGTGCCGATGTGGCTGTAGTGGCGCAGCACCCCGCCTTCGTTCCGCACGACGAGGGCGAGCTTGCAGTGGGTCTTCAGGCCGACGAGGCCGTAGACCACGTGCACGCCGGCCTTTTCGAGCTTGCGGGCCCAGGTGATGTTCGCCTGCTCGTCGAAGCGGGCCTTGATCTCGACCAGCGCGAGCACCTGCTTGCCGGATTCGGCGGCGGCGATGAGCGCTTCCACGATGGGGCTGTCCCCGGAGGTGCGGTACAGGGTCTGCTTGATGGCGAGCACGTTCGGGTCGGCGGCGGCCTGCTCCAGGAACGCCTGCACGCTGGTCGCGAACGACTCGTAGGGGTGGTGCAGCAGGATGTCCCGGCGGCCGATGGCGCTGAAGATGTCCGGTTCCGCGTTGGGCTCGGGCGCGAGCAGCTGCACGGCCGTCGTCGGGACATGCTTGGCGTACCGCAGGTCGGGCCGGTCGATGCGCAGGTCGAACAGGCCGCCCAGGTCGAGCGGCGCGGGCAGGCGGTAGACCTCCTGCTCGGTCACGTCGAGCTCGCGCACCAGCAGGCCGAGGGTGACCTCGTCCATGTCCTCGGTGATCTCGAGGCGGATGGGCGGGCCGAAGCGGCGACGCAGCAGCTCCTTCTCGAGGGCCTTGATCAGGTTCTCGGTCTCGTCCTCTTCGATCTCGACGTCTTCGTTGCGGGTGACCCGGAAGACGTGGTGTTCGAGGATGTCCATGCCGGGGAACAGGTCGCCGAGGTGGTTCGCGATCAGGTCCTCGAGGGTGATGAAGCGCACGCTGTCGACGTTCTCCCGGCGGTCCACGCGCACGAAGCGCGGGAGCATGGTGGGCACCTTGAGCCGGGCGAACTCCTGCTTGCCGGTCTTCGAGTTGCGCACGCGCACGGCGAGGTTGAGCGAGAGCCCCGAAATGTACGGGAACGGGTGCACCGGATCGACGGCGAGCGGCATCAGCACCGGGAAGATCTGGTTCGAGAAGTAGTCGCGCAGGGAACGGCGGTCGGCTTCGTCCAGGGTGTCCCAGTTGACGATGTCGATCCCGGCTTCGGCCAGGGCCGGGCTGACGAGGTCCTGGAACGCGTGGGCGTGCCGGTCCTGCAGCACGTGCGCCGTGGCGGAGATGTCGGAGAGGGCGTCCTGGGGTGCGCGCCCGATGTTGGTCGGCACGGCCAGCCCGGTGAGGATGCGCCGTTTCAGTCCGGCCACCCGCACCATGAAGAATTCGTCCAGGTTGCTGGCGAAGATGGCGAGGAAGTTCGCCCGCTCCAGCGCCGGCAGGTCGGGATCCTCGGCGAGTTCGAGCACCCGCTGGTTGAACGCCAGCCAGCTCAGTTCGCGGTCGAGGTACCGCTCCTTGGGTAACGCCGGATCGTTCACTCCGATCAGGGGATCGAAGTCGTCGTCAAAGTCGCTGCCCAGTCCCGATTCGGTCTGGATGTTATCGCCGTCCATCTCCCCATCTTGACACTGTGAGGCACACGGATGCGACGATCCGGCATGAACACCGGCTAACGAATGTGTCGGTGGTACTGCACATCGACCGTTCGGTCGGTGAAACCGAGGGAGCGGTACAGGTTCACCGCCGCGACGCTGTCGGCCTCCACGTAGAGATCCACGGTGCTGCAGCCGCGTTCGCGGAGGCGGTCGAGGCCGGCCTGCATGAGCCGGCGGCCGAGGCCGCGCCCGGCGGCATCCGGATGCACGCCGATGACGTAGATTTCGCCGACGGGGGAGCCGGGCTCCACCTTGAGCCAGTTGTAGCCGAGTAGTCGGCCGGACGCGGCCTCCCGGGCGAGCAGGAAGTCGCCGGCGTCGAACCAGGATTCCGCCTGGCGGGCCGCGAGGTCCTGCTCGGTGATCAGTCCCTGTTCCGGGTGGCTCGCGAAGACGAGCGCGTTGAGCGCCACCCAGTCCGCGTCGTGCGTGCCGGGCCGGAACGCCTCGATGACGATGCCGTCCGCCGGGTGGGCGAGGTGGGCCGGGTTCGCCGGGTCGGCCCCGTCCGGAACGGGCGGGGCGGCCGTCAGGTCCTTCCGCAGCTGCAGCAGGGTGCGTTCGGCGGCGAACCCGAAGCGTTCGGCCAGGGCCCGGGCCGCCGGGTGGTCACCGTGTGACCACAGGCGGAGGTCGCCCGGGGCATCCGTCAAAAGCCGGCCGAGGGCGTCGCCGCCGTGCCCGAGCCGCCGGGCGGCGGGGTCGATCACGAGGTCGAGTTCGCCCGCGCCGATGATCCCCGCGCCCACGACGCCGGTGTCCGCGTCCCCGGGGTGGGTGTCCGCGTCCCCGCTCGTCACGAGGAACGGCGTGCGCCGCCCGGAGGCCAGGTCGAATCGGGCCTGCTCGTTGAACGGCTGGTAGTCGTCGTGGGCCGTCGCCGCCGCGGCGACGCGGTCGAACTCGGCCGCGAAGGCCGGGTCGGAGAGGTTAGTCGCGGACCGGATGAATGCCACGGGTCCCGTCCTGCTCGGTCACGTTGAAGCGGTAGCCCACGTTGCGCACCGTGCCGATCAGCGATTCCTGGTCGCCGAGCTTGGCGCGCAGCCGTCGCACGTGCACGTCGACCGTGCGCGTGCCGCCGAAGTAGTCGTAGCCCCAGACCTCGCTGAGCAGCTGCTCCCGGGTGAAGACCCGCGACGGGTGGGCGGCCAGGAAACGCAGCAGCTCGAACTCCTTGTAGGTGAGGTCGAGCGGGCGGCCGTGCACCTTCGCCGAGTAGCTGGCCTCGTCGATGACCACGCCGGCCGCGCGGATGGTGGCGGATTCCTCCGGCCGCGGGGTACGACCGGCGGCCAGACGGATGCGGGCGTCCACCTCGGCCGGTCCGGCCGTGTCGAGGATGACGTCGTCGACGCCCCAGTCCGGGCTCACCGCCGCGAGGCCGCCTTCCGTGATCACCAGCAGCACCGGCATCAGGCTCCCGGTGGTGCGGAGGATCTGGCAGAGGGACTTGGCCCCGATCAGGTTGGTGCGCGCGTCGACCAGGACCAGATCGGAATCGGGCGCACGAACGAGCTGATCCGGCTGGGCCGGAATGATGCGTGTGCTGTGCGACAGCAATGCGAGGGCGGGAAGAACGTCAGTGTTGACCGCCGAGGTCAGGATCAACAACTGGGCCACGCGCACCCTCCAAAGATCGTGGCCCCATACTAGCGTGCCGCCGAATGATCGCCGGGCAGGGCAGAATAAGAGAGTGAGCTGGCAGTGGAGAAGTGTCGTGGGGGTCTGGGCCTTCGCCGTCGTGTGCGCGGTCCTGGTGGGAGCGTTGTCCCTGCCCGGCCAGCACCTGGTCTGGGTCGGCCTGTCCTTCGCGGGCTGCGTGATCGGAACCCTCTGCGTGCAACTGGCCACCGGCCGTAAGGACGGCTACGTGGACCGCGTGACGCGGAGCCTGGCCGGAGCGGTGGTCGTGCTCGCGGTCGCCTCCGGAATCTTCGCCCTGATTGGCCTCGTCTAGTAATCGAACCTCCCGCGGCGGGATAGAGTGAACGCATGTCTACCCTTGCACTCGAAATCTTCTTCCTGGGGCTCCTCGCGCTGGCGAGCCTGTCGATCGCCTGGGTCTCCGGCATGGTCCTGTTCAAGCTGTTCCGGGGGCAGCGGTAACCTTCGATGTTCGAGCTCCCCACCCAGCTCCCCGCCGAACTCGTTCCACTGTCGTGGCTGCTCGGTGTCTGGGAGGGCTCGGGAGTGCTCGACTATGTCGTCGGCGAGGAGTCGGTCAGCCGCGAGTTCGGCCACCGGCTCAGTTTCAGCCATGACGGCCTGCCGCACCTGAACTACAGCTCGTACACCTGGCTCGAGCCGGAACCCGGCTCCGACAACGGTGAGAAGACCCCGCTGATGACCGAAACCGGGTACTGGCGGCTGAGCCGCCCCCAGGGCGCCGGCGACCCGGGTCCCGGCCTGCTGCCAGCGGAGGGCGCGCATCCGTTCGTGACGGCGTCGGCGGTGGAAACGCTCCGCAACGCGGATGGCGGTTTCGACATCGACGTGACCATCGTGCACCCCGGCGGTGTCGCGGAGATCTACCTCGGCGAGGTCAAGGGTCCGCGGATCGACCTCGCGACGGATGCCGTGATGCGCACCCAGGGCGCTAAACCCTACTCCGCCGCGACGAGGCTCTACGGCCTGGTCGACGGCCACCTGCTCTGGGCCTGGGACATCGCCGCCCTCGGCCAGAGCCTGCGAACGCACGCCTCCGGACGCCTCAAGCGCGTCGAATAACCAGCTGGAAAGAGCGCCATGACCGCCGCATCCGTGCCCTCAGAAAACGTGCCCTCGGAAAACGTGTCCCCGCTGCTCGAACTCGACGGCGCCGTGCAGGCCGACGGGATCGACGCCGGCGTGGCCGCGCACTACGGCGGCCCCCTCACCGAACAGCGCCGCCTGCTCGCCGGCGAGGCCATCGTCGACTTGTCCCATTACGGGGTGCTGAGCGTCGCCGGGCCGGACCGGCTCACCTGGCTCAACTCGATCTCCAGCCAGGAGCTGCGCCACCTGGCCGCGGGAGAATCCTCCGAGACCCTCCTGCTCGACCCGACCGGCCGCGTCGAGTACGCGATGCAGGTCATCGACGACGGCGTGGAGACCTGGCTGCTCCTGGAATCGGCACAGCTGCCCGGCCTGCACGCGTGGCTCGACAAGATGCGGTTCACGCTGCGGGTGCAGATCGTCGACCACACCCTCGCCTACGCGGTGATCGGGTCGATGGCGGCGGACGTGTCCGCGCTGCCCCTCAGCCCCGCGGCCCCGAACGGTGTTCTGCTGGTCTGGCACGACCCCTGGAACCAGGTCGCGAGCGGTGGCTTCCAGTACGCGGATGCCCCCACTCACCCCGGAGCCGCCTGGCGCTGGACCGAGGTCCTGGTGCCGCGCGCGACCCTGCCCGCCCTGCGCGACTCCGTGCGCCACGGCACGGTCGGCGTCGCCGGCCTGCTCGCCCTCGAAGCCCTGCGGATCGCCGCCTGGCGTCCACGCCGGGCGACCGAGGTCGACGAGAAGACCCTGCCGCACGAACTCGACTGGCTCCGCACCGCGGTGCACCTCAATAAGGGCTGCTACCGGGGGCAGGAGACCGTGGCGAAGGTGCACAACCTCGGCCACCCGCCCCGGCGCCTGGTGCTGCTGCACCTCGACGGCTCGGACTCGGTCCTTCCCGCCCACGGTGACGAGGTCCAGGCGGTGCGGAAGCTGCCGGACGCAACCGAGGAGCACCGCGGCGTCGGAATCATCACCTCCAGCGCCATCCACTACGAGCTCGGGCCGATCGCGCTCGCCGTGGTCAAACGCACGGTGCCGGCCACGGTCACCCTGCACGTGCAGTCCCAGGGCATCTCCGTCGCCGCGGCGCAGGAAGTGATCGTGCCGCAGTCGGCCGGGTCGGTCGCCGAGATCCCCCGGCTGCCGCGCCTGGGCATCCGCACGCCCGGTCGTTAGGTCCCGCCTGCCGCGCTTACTCCCGGCGCCCGCCACATCGGTAGAGTTGAAGTCATGTCAGATGCATACAACCTCATACTTCTCCGTCACGGCCAAAGCCTATGGAACCAGGAAAACCTCTTCACCGGTTGGGTGGACGTCAGGCTGAGCGAGCAGGGAGCCGCCGAAGCCAAGCGCGCCGGTGAACTTCTCGCCGAGTCGGGCCTGCTGCCCGACGTCCTGCACACCTCATTACTTACCCGCGCCATCCAGACCGCGAACATCGCGCTCGAGGAAGCCGACCGGCTGTGGATCGACGTGAAGCGCTCCTGGCGCCTCAACGAGCGTCACTACGGCGCCCTGCAGGGCCTCGACAAGGCGGAGACGCTGGCCAAGTTCGGCCCCGAACAGTTCCAGCTCTGGCGTCGCTCGTTCGACGTGCCGCCGCCCGTGCTGGCCGACGATTCCCCCTGGTCCCAGGCGCACGACGTGCGTTACGCGAACCTCGGCGACGACCTGCCGCGCACCGAATGCCTCAGCGACGTCGTCGACCGGATGCTGCCCTACTGGGAATCCGACATCTCGACCGACCTCCGCGCGGGCAGGACGGTGCTCGTCACCGCCCACGGCAACTCGCTGCGCGCCCTGGTCAAGCACCTTGACGGCATCAGCGACGCCGACATCGCCGAGCTGAACATCCCGACCGGCATCCCGCTGGTCTACCGCCTGGGCGAAGACCTGATGCCTCTCGGCCCCGGCCGCTACCTCGACCCGGAGGCCGCCGCCGCCGGCGCCGCCGCCGTCGCGGCGCAGGGAAACAAGAAGTAGACCGCATCCCCGCACCCCATTAAGAAGAAAGCCCCGGAAGCAGTCGATCGCTTCCGGGGCTTTCTCGCGCTCGGGGTTACGCGTTGGTGTTCTGCTGCCACGCCCCGGTGCCGAGGTACTGCACCTTCTTCGCGATCGACACGGCGTGGTCGGCGAAACGCTCGTGATAGCGGCTGGCGAGCGTCGAGTCGACCGTGTCAGCGGCCTGGCCCTTCCAGGTCTCGCCCAGCACGGCGTCGAACACGCTGAGGTGCAGGGCGTCGACCTTGTCGTCCTCGTTGCGGATGGTCTCGGCCAGGAGCATGTCCTCGTTCGTCAGCAGCTCGGTCAGCATCTTCGCGATCGCCGTGACGAGCGCGCCCATCTCCGCGAACGTGCCGCGCAGGCTCTTGGGAACGACTTTGTCCGGGAAGCGGTAACGGGCGAGCTGGGCGATGTGCGTGGACAGGTCACCCATCCGCTCGAGGGACGCGCTGATCCGCAGCGCGCTGACCACGATGCGGAGGTCGCGCGCGACCGGCTGCTGGCGGGCGAGGATTGTGATGGCGAGCTCGTCGAGTTCGATGGTCAGTTCGTCGATCTTCTCGTCTTCACTGATCGCTTCGTCGGCGAGACTCACGTCGGACTCGTTGAAGGCCCGAGTGGCTTTGTCGATGGAGATCGCGACGAGGCGGGAGATCTCGATGAGACGATCCTGCACTTCGGCGAGTTCCTGCTGGAAAACTTCACGCATGTGTGTGGTCCTTCCTGGGCGCGCGGTACGCGCAGACACGTGAGACGCACCTGGCCCCGTTCACGATCCTCGCGGACCGAGGTGAACGGCAGGTGCCGAGATACTGAACACTACCTGAATCGGTCAGGGCGCCGGGTTGCTTCGTCAGACGACGCAACAAGTATCAGTAATCTGGGTATATGGAATCGACAGGGCTTGTGCTGGTGTCGCTGGCACTCGGCCTCGCCGTCGGCGCCGGATTCATGACCCTGCTGCACGTGGCCGAACGTCACGGCCGGCGGGCGGCCGAGGTCGTGAACCCCGCCGTTCCCGACGGCATCGACCAGGTGCTCGACGCGCTCGAGACCGCGGGGGCCGTCCTCGATCCCTCCAACAACGTGGTCAAGGCCTCGCAGGCGGCGGTGTCGATGGGGCTGGTCTGGAACCGCCAGCTGGTGCATCCGGAACTGCTGGAACTGGCCCAGCGGGTGCGACGCACCGGCGAGCCGGTCTCGGAGAACCTCGTGCTCTCCCGTGGGCCCTTCGGCGACGCGAGCATGCGCGTGCGCGTGCGGCTGGCCCGGCTGGGCACACGGTACGTGCTCCTCCTGGCCGAGGACCGCACGGAGGCGTTCCGCCTCGACGAGGTGCGCCGGGACTTCGTCGCGAACATCAGCCACGAACTCAAGACGCCGATTGCCGCGGTGGGATTGCTGGCTGAGGCGCTCGAGCAGGCCGCGGACGAGCCGGTGCAGGTGCGGCGCTTCGCCAGCCGCCTCACGACCGAGTCCGGCCGGCTCACCCGGCTGACCCAGGAGATCATCGAACTCTCCCGTTTGCAGGCCCAGGACGCCCTGACCGAACCCGAACTCCTTAACGTGGACACGATCGTCGCCTCCGCGGTGGACCTGAGCCGGGTGGTGGCCGACGCGGCGAAGATCACCATCGCCGTCGGCAAGAAGTCCGGCGCGCTCGTGAACGGTGACGAGCGACTACTCGTGATGGCGGTGCACAACCTCGTCGCCAACGCCGTGAACTACTCTCCGGAGGGGGCGAGGGTCGGAGTGGGGGTGCGCCGCAACGACGGCGTCGTCGAGATCACCGTCACCGACCAGGGTGTGGGCATCCAGGAAGCCGACCTGGAACGCATCTTCGAGCGCTTCTTCCGGGTGGACCAGGCTCGGTCCAGACACACCGGCGGCACGGGCCTGGGGTTGTCGATCGTCAAGCACGTGGTGCAGATCCATGGCGGGGACATCCGCGTCTGGTCCCAGCCCGGCAGCGGCTCGACATTCACCATCCGCCTTCCAGAGGCACCACACCCCGCCCCGGCGGCGATAGGAGACACCCCGTGACCCACATTCTGCTGGTCGAAGACGAGCGTGCGCTCAGCGAGCCGCTGAGCTTCCTGCTCGAGCGGGAAGGGTACGAGGTCACGGTCGCCGAGGACGGACCGAGCGCGATCAGCGAATACGATCGCACCGGCGCCGACCTGATCCTGCTCGACCTGATGCTCCCGGGCATCCCGGGCACCGAGGTGTGCCGGGAGATCCGCACCCGCTCGTCGGTGCCGATCATCATGCTGACCGCCAAGGACTCCGAGGTCGACATCGTGGTCGGCCTCGAACTCGGGGCGGACGACTACGTCACCAAGCCGTACTCGACCCGGGAACTGCTGGCCCGCATCCGGGCGGTGTCCCGGCGGCGCACCGAGGAGGTCGCCGAGGACGACACCGTGCTGGCGGCCGGCACGGTGCGGATGGACCTCGAAAGTCACACGGTCACGGTGTCCGACGACACCGTGAACCTGCCGCTGAAGGAGTTCGAGCTGCTCGAATACCTCTTGCGCAACGCCGGCCGGGTTCTCACCAGGGGCCAGCTGATCGACCGGGTCTGGGGCGCCGACTACTTCGGCGACACGAAGACGCTGGACGTGCACATCAAGCGGATCCGTTCACGGATCGAGTCCACCCCGTCGGAGCCGCAGATGCTGGTCACCGTGCGCGGGCTGGGCTACCGCTTCGAAGCCTGACCGCTCGCGCGGCGTGCCGACGCCGGCCAAGCCCCGCGGGGCCCGGCCGGTCGCGCCTGGTCGGCTGCTGGTGGTTACGGCGCGGCGGTCGGAACGAGCGTGGAGTAGGTCTCCAGGGAGCCGTCCAGGACCGGAACCAGCAGTTCGATGCCGGTCTCGTTGCCGTACTGCATGAAGACGGGGAAGAGCGAGCCCGGCTGGGTGTCGGCGTCGGTGACCGACACGTTCGGGGCATCCGGTGTACCGATGGTCACGCTCGAGTTCGCGTCGACGTTGACCTTCTGGGTGACCTTCTCCGTGGCCCCCTTGTACTGCACGTTGAGGCTGTGCGCCGAGTCTCCGGTGTTCACGACCGTGACCAGGAGACTGGCGGTGGAGCCGTCCTCGGACAGCAGGACCGCATTGCGGATGGCGAGGTCGCCCACATCGCCGCTGACGCCGTCGCTGGCGTCATACTTCGCCGTCGTCGACTGCGGAGCCAGCAGATTGCAGCCGCTGGTTCCCAACAGGATGCCGGCCGCCACGACGACGGACACGATGATTCGAGCTCTCACAAGACCTCCACAACAGTTCACCGTTTTGCCCGATGGCCAAACGCTGCAAATTTCGCTTTGGCACCAGCTTACTGGCTGGAGCGGGCCGCCCGGCGCGCCAATCGGCGCGGCGAACCCTACCACCGACGGCTGTGGTATCATAGACGCTGCTGAAGGGATATCCATACATGCTTTTTGAGGTCGGAGAAACCGTCGTTTATCCCCACCATGGAGCCGCAACGATCACCGAGGTGAAGACGCGGATCATCAAGGGTGAAGAAAAACTGTACCTGAAGCTCAATGTCACTCAGGGTGACCTCACCATCGAGGTGCCCGCCGAGAACGTCGACCTGGTCGGCGTTCGCGACGTGATCGGCAAAGAAGGACTCGACAAGGTGTTCGAGGTGCTGCGCGCGCCGTTCACCGAAGAGCCCACCAACTGGTCTCGCCGGTACAAGGCCAACCTGGAGAAGCTCGCCTCCGGTGACGTCATCAAGGTCTCCGAGGTCGTCCGCGACCTGTGGCGCCGCGACCAGGACCGCGGCCTGTCCGCCGGCGAGAAGCGCATGCTGGCCAAGGCCCGGCAGATCCTGATCTCCGAACTGGCCCTCGCGGAGAAGACCGACGAAGAGAAGGCCTCCACCGTTCTCGACCAGGTCCTCGCTTCATAACCACGCTCTCGTTGGAAGGCGGCGCCGTGAGGTGCCGCCTTTCGCGTTTCCCCTGCCGCACGACCCCACCAGATAGCCTCCTGATATGACTGAATCCCCCGCGCCCGTGGTCGCGGTCATCGTCGTCGCCGCCGGCAGCGGCAGCCGGCTCGGGCACGAGCTGCCCAAGGCCTTCGTCCCCCTGGCCGGCGCCACCCTGCTCGAGCGCGCCCTGGTGTCCGTGTTCGGGATGCGTGATCCGGCGCAAGTCATCGTCGTGGCGCCGGAGGACCGCCTGGCCGTCGCGCGCGAGCTGGCGGCACGGGTGAGCGACGACGCATCCGTTCTCGTGGTTGCGGGCGGCGCGACCCGGCAGGAGTCCGTCAACCGCGGGCTCGCGGTGCTCGGGCCCGAGGTGCGAACGGTTCTCGTGCACGACGCGGCCCGGGCGCTCACTCCCTCCGCGCTGTGCGACGCGGTCGTCGATGCCGTCGGCTCGACCGGGCACGGGATCGTGCCGGGGCTTGCCGTGGTGGACACGATCAAGAGCGTGTCTGGCGCCGGGGTGATCACGGGAACGGTGAACCGGGCCGAGTTGTCCGCCGTGCAGACGCCCCAGGGATTCCCCCGGGACATGCTGGTGGCCGCCGCCGCCGTGGCGACCGCCGAGGCGACCGACGATGCGTCCGTCGTGGCGGCCGCCGGGCACCCCGTCAGCGTGATCCCCGGCGACCCGCTCGCCTTCAAGATCACCACCCCCTGGGACCTGCGCCGGGCCGAATCCCTTCTCCGGGGCAGTTCCCTGCCGGGCGCGTCCGCCCCCCGGGTGGGCACCGGCATGGACGTCCACGCCTTCGACGAGGACTCCGACCTCTGGCTGGCGGGTCTGCACTGGCCGGGGGAGCGCGGTTTGTCCGGCCACAGCGACGGCGATGCCGCCGTGCACGCCATCTGCGACGCGCTCCTCTCCGCTGCCGGCCTCGGCGACATCGGCGGGATCTTCGGCACGTCGGACCCTCGTTTCGATGGCGCCCACGGCGACGTCTTCCTGGCCGAAACCCTCCGACTGGTGACGGCGGCCGGTTTCCGGGTCGGCAACGTCGCGGTGCAGATCATCGGCAACCGGCCGAAACTGAGCCCCCGGCGGTCTGAAGCGGAGGCGCTGCTCAGCGCGCTGCTGCACGCTCCGGTCAACGTGTCGGCGACGACGACGGATACGCTCGGCTTCACGGGCAGGGGCGAAGGCGTTGCGGCGATCGCGACCGCCCTGATTCTCCCCGAACGCCCCGCGAACCCTGACCTAAGCTGGGAAGCGTGACCATGCGACTGTACGACTCCCGGGCCCAGGCCCTCCGTGACTTCACTCCCCGCGTGCCCGGCGCCGTGGGGGTCTACGTCTGTGGACCCACCGTGCAGTCCTCCCCTCACATCGGGCACCTGCGCAGCGCCCTCGTCTACGACCAGCTGCGTCGCTGGCTCACCTACCGGGGCCTCGACGTCACGTTCGTGCGCAACGTCACCGACATCGACGACAAGATCCTGGCCCATGCGGCCGGCACCACGGAGCAGTGGTGGGCGCTCGCGTACCGCTACGAGCTCGAGTTTACGGCCGGGTACCAGCGGCTGGGCATCCTCGCCCCCAGCTACGAGCCGCGCGCGACCGCCAGCATCCAGCAGATGCAGGACCTGATCTCCCGGCTGATCGAGTTCGGCCACGCCTATCCCGCCGACGACGGATCCAGCGACGTCTACTTCGACACCGCGAGCTGGCCCGAATACGGGGTCCTGACCCGCCAGCAGCGGGGCGATATGGAAGCGGCCGCGGATGCCGACCCGCGCGGCAAGAAGGACCCTCGCGACTTCGCCCTCTGGAAGGGCCATAAAGCCCAGGAGCCCGAGTCCGCCTCCTGGCCGTCCCCCTGGGGCTCCGGCCGTCCGGGCTGGCACATCGAGTGCTCGGCGATGGCGGCCCGGTACCTCGGCCCGCACTTCGACATCCACGGCGGCGGACTCGACCTGCGCTTCCCGCACCACGAGAACGAGTTCGCCCAGTCCGCTGCGGCCGGTGACGGATTCGCGAACTACTGGATGCACAACGGGCTGGTCAACGTCAACGGGCAGAAGATGTCCAAGTCGCTCGGCAACTCCGTCTTCGCCGCCGAGCTCCTCGGCCAGGCCCGCGCCATCGTCGTGCGCTACTACCTGGGGGCCGCGCACTACCGCTCCACCATCGACTACCACGAGGATGCACTCGTCGAGGCCGAAGCCGCCCTCGAACGCATCGAGAGCTTCCTCGACCGGGCCGACCGGCGCCTGGCCGACACCCGGTTCGCGGGCTCCGGCGTGGAGATCGTACCGGACGAATTCGCCGCGGCCATGGACGACGACCTCGCCGTCCCCCAGGCCCTCGCCGTGCTGCACGAGACCGTGCGCACCGGCAACGCGGCGCTGGACGCCGAAGATCTGCACGCCGCGGCAGCCGCGCGTGGGCACGTTCTCGCCATGAGCGAGGTCCTGGGGATCAACCCCCTCTCGCCCGGCTGGTCCGTGTCCACGGACGAACCGGCGATGATCGCGCTCACCGCACTCGTGGAGCGCCTTCTGGACGACCGCGAAATCGCCAGGCAGGGCCGCGACTATGCGGCCGCAGACCGTATCCGGGACGAGCTCGTCGCCGCCGGAATTACCATCGAAGACACCCCGTCGGGTGCCCATTGGAGCTTTGACTGATGAAGAACTTAGACCGCAAGTCCCGTACCGGAGCCGTGCGCAAGGGCAGCCGGGGACCGCAGGTCGGCTCCGGCGGCCAGGGCCGTCAGGCCCTCGAGGGCAAGAAGCCCACCCCGAAGGCCGAAGACCGTCCGTACCACCCCGCCGGCAAGCGCAAGGCAGCCCAGGACCGCTTCACCGCGGCCGGCGGCGGCCGCAGCCGCACCGGCGCGGGCCCCAAGAGCGCGCCTCGCGGTGCCAGCACCGGCAACACGGGCGGCGGCGGAGCGTCGACCCGTCGCGCCAAGCAGATCGACGAGCATGAGGTCGTCACCGGGCGCAACTCCGTTCTCGAGGCGCTGCGCGCGAAGATCCCCGCCACGGCCCTGTACATCGCCACGCGCATCGAGATGGACGAGCGGGTGAAGGAGGTCCTCACCCTGGCCACCACCCGCGGCATCCCGGTGCTCGAGGTGATGCGCCCCGAACTCGACCGTCTGGCCGGCCGCGATTCCGTGCACCAGGGCCTCGCGCTCAAGGTGCCCGCCTACGAGTACGCCCAGCCGCTCGAGTTGCTCGAACTGACGATCAGCCGCGGCCACAAGCCCCTCTTCGTCGCGTTAGACGGCATCACCGACCCCCGCAACCTGGGCGCGATCATCCGTTCGACGGCCGCGTTCGGCGGTCACGGCGTGATCGTGCCGCAACGTCGCTCCGTCGGTGTGACTGCGTCGGCCTGGAAGACCTCCGCCGGCGCCGCGGCCCGCCTCCCCGTCGCCATGGCGACCAACCTGACCCAGACGCTCAAGTCGCTGAAGGAGCAGGGCGTGCTCGTCATCGGCCTGGCCGGCGACGGCGATACGCAGCTGCCCGAGCTCGGCATCGGCTTCGCCGAACGCCCGATCGTGATCGTGGTCGGCAGCGAGGGCAAGGGCCTGTCCCGCCTCGTCACCGAGACCTGCGATGCGATCGTCTCGATCCCGATCAGCGCGTCGACCGAGTCGCTCAACGCCGGCATCGCGGCCGGAGTGACCCTCTACGAGGTCTCCCGCCTGCGCGCCGCAGCCAAGGCCGCCAAGGCAGTCAAGTCCGCCGCCGCCGCAGCGGCGAAGGCCGCCGCCGCGTCCTGACCCCACCCGCCGCGTCCTGACCCCACCCGCCGCGTCCTGACCCCACCCGCCCAACCGGGCACCCGCCCAACCGGGCACCCGCCCCGTCCCGTCCCGCCCCGCCCACCCGGGCACCCGTCGCCCTCACGCGGCCACGGCACCCCGCCGAGCCGTGAGTAAAGCCCCTATTCCGTCACGGAATAGGGGCTTTACTCACGGCTCGGCGACGATTGTGGCTAGACCTTGAGGCGCCAATCGGCGGCATCGTCGGCGGCGGTGTCATCCGCATCCGCGGCCGCGGCGGTCTCATCGTCGGTGACGTCGATCGGGATGGTGATCTCGCCGGTGGAGGGTTCGATCACGGTCGCCTCGTCACGGCGGTGGCGCAGCACATCCTTGACGTAGGACGTGACGGCCTCGGCCAGGGGGATGTCCCTGGACTGGTTCTGCGCCATGAACCAACGGTGGTCGAGCAGTTGGTGGAAGATCTCGGCCGGCTCCAGCTTGCCCTTGAGGTCGCGGGGAATGGCCCGGATGACCGGTTCGAACACGCGCACGAGCCACTCGTGGGCCAGCATCTCCTCATCGGCCTCCGGGTCGCCGTAGGAGACCCGGTAGGAGTCGAGGTCGTTGAGAAGGCGCCGGGCCTGGTTCTCCTCCGCGTCGAGCCCGGTCAGCCGCAACAGGCGCCGCTGGTGGTGGCCGGCGTCGACGACCTTCGGCTGGATGCGCACGGTCGTGCCCTGGTCGTCGGTCTTGATGGCGAGCTCCTCGATGTCGAACCCGAGGTCGTTGAGGCGCTCGACCCGTTCGGTGATGCGCCAGCGTTCGGAGCTGGAGAAGGATTCGGAACCGGTCAGCTCCTTCCAGAGCAGCCGATAGGCGGCGACGATGCCGTTGCTGACCCGGATGGGGTCGAGTTCGTCGGCTGCGCGCCCGCCGGCCTCGAGGTCCATAAGCTCACCGGCGATGTTGACGCGGGCGATCTCCAGGTCGTTTTCGCGCTGGCCGTTGGACAGGCCGCCCGGGTACAGCTGACCGGTCTCGGCGTCGACCAGGTACGCGGCGAACGCGCCGGCGTCCCGGCGGAACAACGTGTTCGACAGCGACACGTCGCCCCAGAACAGCCCGGCCATGTGCACGCGCACCAGCAGCAGCGCCAGCGCGTCCACCAGCCGGGTCGCCGTGTCGGGGCGGAGGGTCTGCGAGTAGAGGGCGCGGTACGGGAGGGAGAACTTGAGGTGCCGTGTGATGAGTACCGAGTTCAGGGGTTCGGCATCCTCATTCGTGCGATTCGTGATCACGGCCAGCGGCTCGACGCAGGGGATTTCGAGGCTTTGCAGGGTGCGCAGCATCTCGTACTCCCGCTTGGCCATTTCGCTGGTCGTCTCCTTGATCGCGACGACGCGGCCACTCAGATGCGCGAAGCGCACCAGGTGGCGGGAGATGCCCTTGGGGAGGGCGGCGATGTTCTCGTTCGGCCAGGCATCCAGCGGAAGGTCCCAGGGCAGGTCGAGCAGGGCAGGGTCGGCCGTGGCCGACGTGATATTGAGGGAACCGCTCATGGGTCGAGTTTACCGGTGGACGACAGAACGGCCGGACGGAGCTGACGCGCCGTCCGGCCGTTCAGATGTCGAACCGGGTGTTAGTTGGCGACTGCCCCGCCGAGGCGGAGGCCGTTTTCGGCGTCGAACACGTGCAGGTGGTGCGGCGTCGGGGTGAGGTAGACGGTGTCGCCGGCGGACGGGTGCGAGCGGCCGTCGACGCGAGCGACGATGTCGGTGCGCTTGCCCTCGACCGTCGAGTGGCCGTACAGGTAGCCGTCGGCGCCGAGCTCTTCAACCAGGTCGACGTCAACCTGAAGGCCTTCGCCGTGCGTGGTCGAGAGGTGGATGTCCTCCGGGCGGACGCCGATGGTGACCTTGTTGCCGGTCGAGCCGGCCAGGGTCTCCCGGGGGACCGGGACGGTGGCGGTGCCGAACTTGATGCCACCGTCGACGGCGTCGGCTAGGAACAGGTTCATGGCCGGGCTGCCGATGAAGCCGGCAACGAACACGTTGTTGGGCTTGGCGTACAGGTCGCGCGGGGTGCCGACCTGCTGCAGCACGCCATCCTTGAGCACGGCGATGCGGTCACCCATGGTGAGCGCCTCGGTCTGGTCGTGGGTCACGTAAACGGTGGTGACCCCCAGGCGGCGCTGGAGGGAGGCGATCTGGGTGCGGGTCTGCACGCGCAGCTTGGCGTCGAGGTTCGAGAGCGGCTCGTCCATCAGGAACACCTGGGGCTGACGCACGATGGCGCGGCCCATGGCGACGCGCTGACGCTGGCCGCCGGAGAGTGCCTTCGGCTTGCGGCTCAGGTACGGCTCGAGGTCGAGGAGCTTGGCGGCCTCCAGAACGCGGGCGGCGCGCTCGTCCTTGTTGACGCCGGCGATCTTGAGCGCGAAGCCCATGTTCTCGGCGACCGTCATGTGCGGGTACAGAGCGTAGTTCTGGAAGACCATGGCAATGTCACGGTCCTTCGGCGGGACATCCGTCACGTTGCGCTCACCGATGAAGATGTTGCCGTCGTTGACCTCTTCGAGGCCGGCCAGCATGCGCAGGGAGGTGGACTTACCGCAGCCGGAGGGGCCGACCAGAACGAGGAATTCGCCATCGGCGACCGAAAGGTCGAGGTGGTCGACTGCGGGGCGGGTGGAACCCGGGTAGAGACGGGTTGCCTTGTCGAACGTGACTGAAGCCATTATCTGTATTCTCCTTCACCGGCAGGTACGTGCCGGACGATCCGTAGTGATGGGATTTATGTGCCGACCGCCAAGATGATGGTATAAGCCGACTGTTTCAGTATGTCATGCCGTTTGAACCCGACGTCGAGAAGCGAATCTGCGCCACCGCTCACGCGCTCAGGCGCTCAGGCGCCGTCTGGGCGATTCCCAGACTGGGCACCTAGTCTTTGGGAGGCATTCGCAAATGAATTGCCTCTGCACTTACCTATTCGGAGCGAGCATTCATGACTATTGGCGGATCGGGCGATGGTCGTCCCTCTAAGAACCAGCGGCGTGACGCGGCCCGCAAGAAGGCCACGAAGATCCGGGTGGAGCAGAGGAAGAAGGATCGGCGCAATCGGGTCTTCGTGCGGGGCGGCATTGCCGTGGTCGGCATCGCCCTTCTCGCCATGATCGCCCTGGTCCTGGTCAACTCGATCCGCCCGGCTGGTCCCGGTCCGGCGAACATGGCCAGCGACGGCGTCCTCATCGCCGAGGGGATGACGGCCGTCAAGACGTCATCGCTGCAGCCCGACTCCAAGACGGTTCCTTCCAAGCCAGATGCGACCGGCACCGTCGCCGACATCCGCGTCTACGCCGACTACCTGTGCCCGTTCTGCAGCCAGTTCGAAAAGGCCAACAGTGACCAGATCGTCAAATGGGTCGATTCCGGCGCGGCCACCGTCGAGATCCACCCGGTGTCGATCCTGACCCACAAATCATCCGGGACCCAGTACTCCCTGCGAGCGGCCAACGCCGCCGCGTGCGTGGCGAACTACTCGCCCGATGACTTCTACGCCTTCAACGCCGCGCTGTTCGCGAAGCAGCCCAAGGAAGGCACCGCCGGTCTCGACGACGCCGCGATCAAGGCCCTGGTGAAGAAGGCGGGCGTGAACGATGAGCTTTCCGAGATCAACGCCTGCATCGATGACACGACCTACAAGTCCTGGGTGGTCGCGTCCACCGACCGCGCGCTGTCCGGCCCGTTGCCGAACACCGAGATCGAGGCCATCACCGGCACCCCGACCGTGCTCGTCAACGGCAAGCAGTACGTCGGCGCGCTCGACGATCCCAAGGAGTTCGCCGCTTTCGTGCTCCAGTCGGCCGGCGAAACCTACTCGACCTCCACTCCGACGCCCGAGCCGGTCCCGGCCGGCTGATCCGCAGCTGATCCGCTGCGGGCCCGCCCCGCCGAGCTGACATGGCCGCACAGGTCGGCTTCGTGATTTAGGATGGTGTGTCGAGGCGGCATCCGTCTCATGCCGGCCTGGCGCAATTGGTAGCGCACCACTCTTGTAAAGTGGGGGTTACGGGTTCAAGTCCCGTGGCCGGCCCCACTGTTCTGTCATCTGCTCCGTGCATCTGCTCCGTGCCGGAGCGTGACTCGGTGCACGGTCGCCAGCGAAAATCGGCGCACCTGGCAGCACCTGCCTTCTTCAGCACCTGCCTGCCCGAACGAATTCGACGGAGATTTTGCCCGAATCGTTCCCAAACAGGCTGAATTGGCGCTTTTACAGCAGAATCTCCGTCGAATTGGTTCGACGCCGGACCGGGCTCTCGGCCGGGGCGGCCAGCAGCGTGGACGGGACGGCCGACGGGGCTGTCCGAAGCTCAGAGCTCGGTGAGGTACTCGCCCGGATCGATGGCCGTGCGCACGCCCGGCCTCGAGTCGGCCGGCACGCCGCCGACGTAGAGCCAGCCCAGGACCTCTTCCGCGTCGGTGAGCCGGTGCACCCGGCGCACCAGCTCGGTGCGGGCCAGCGGCCCCGTGCGCCACATGACGCCCCAGCCGCTGTCGTCGAGCAGGAGGCTCAGGATGTGGCCGACTCCCGCGGCGGCGGCGTCCTGCTCCCAGACCGCAACCTTCTCGCTGTCGCGGCGGCTGACGATCAGGGCGATGAGCAGCTCGGCGCGCAGGGGCTTCGCGGCCAGCCTGGACGCCTCCTCGCCGGTGACACCGGATGCCGCCACGAACGCGTCGCCCAGCTGCCGCCGCCTCTCGCCGCGCACCTCGATCAGCCGCCAGGGGCGCAGCGCACCGTGATCGGCCACCCGGGCCGCGGCGGCGACCAGGGGCAGCAACTCCTCGTGGCTGGGCGCATCCGTCGTCACCTTCGAATGGGACCGGCGGCGACTGACCGCGTCGAGGAGTGCGGACAAGGCTTACTCGGCCGGCTTGAAGCTGAGCGAGACGGAGTTCATGCAGTAGCGGTCGCCGGTGGGCGTTCCGAACCCGTCGTCGAAGACGTGGCCCAGGTGAGAGCCGCAGTGCGCGCAGCGCACCTCGGTGCGCACGACGCCAAGCGAGCGGTCCTCGATCAGCTCGACCGCCTCCGGGCGGACGGACTCGTAGAAACTCGGCCAGCCGCAGCCGGAGTCGAATTTCGTGCCGCTCTTGAAGAGCTCCGCGTTGCAGGCGCCGCAGGTGTAGACGCCGGAGCGGGCCTCGTCGAGCAGTTCGCCGGTCCAGGCGCGCTCGGTGGCGGCCCCCCGCAGGACGGCGTACTGTTCCGGGCTCAGTTCCCCGCGCCACTCGGCGTCTGATTTCTCGACTTCGTAGTCCATGACCTGTCCCTTCGTTTTCGGCCCGAGGGGGCCGAAATCTGTACCTGTCAACCCTAAACTCGGCCGGCCGCGACCGTATTCCTCGAACGGGAACCCGCAGCGGTTTCCCATGGCGGGCGGCGGGCGATCCAGCGAGCATGCAGACCACTGCAAATAGGATGGCAGAAGACGACGGAGGTGGCACGTGGACGGCAGCACCGCTCCCCAGGCGACCGTGGCTCCGGTCCCCGCGCCTGAGCTGTCCGAACGGGAACTGGCGATCCTCGCTTTCGAGGGGCGATGGTGGTCGCAGGCCGGCGCCAAAGAGCAGGCCATCCGGTCCGAGTTCGATCTCTCGGCCGCCCGGTACTATCAACTGCTGGGTGTCCTGATCGATTCCCCTGCTGCACTGGCCCACGATCCGATGCTGGTGAAACGCCTGCAACGGATGCGCGAGGCCCGCGAGCAGGCACGGGCGCGTCGCACACTCCGCCCGACCGAACCGCCGCAGTACCCCTGAACCGCAGTACCCCTGAACCGCAGCACCGCAGTGAATCACCACCAGCAGAGGATCGAACCAGTACGACGATGCCGACTTCCTACCCGAAAGACCGATTCGACCACCTCCCGCATCACCTCGACCGGGTGGGCGCTCATCGTGCCCCGCAGAAGAAGGGACGCCACTGGGTGGCGTTCTGGTGGGCCCTCGGCGCGACCGCCCTCCTGATCGGGCTCGGGGTCGTCGGGCTGGCCCTCCTGAACAACAATCTCAACATCTCGCTGCCGGGCACGGCAACAGCCTCTGCCTCGGCCACCTCCTCTGCCGCGGCGGCCGCCCCGAGCGCCACCACGACCCCGACCCCCGCCGCGACCGTCGACCCGAGCCTGAGCGTGACGGTGTTGAACGGCACGCCCGGCGCCGGAGTCGCCAAGGCCGTCGGCGAGACCCTCACCACGGCGGGCTGGACCGTGGACACGCTCGGCAACGCCGACACCGAGGACGTCGCGACGACGACGGTGTACTACGCCGATGCGGGCCTGGAGGGCGCCGCCCGAGGAGTGGCCGAGTCGCTGCCCGGATCCCGGGTGCGGCCGTCCTCCGACTACGCGGACTCCGGGGCGGACCTCACCGTCGTGGTCGGCGCAGATTACGTACCCGCCGGATGACGAAAAACGAATTGCGGATAGCGTCCCCGCCGCCGGGAAACCGCAGGCGAGAGGCTCCTTTACCCGGCCCCCGCTTATACGTCCGGGCGCCCTACGTCAACCCCCTTTCGTTCCTGTACAGCTTCCGTAAATTGGCTAGTGGTCGCTCATTCTGTTGAATCAGGCGCTCTCGAGAGAGGCGAATTCCACTGGCCCCACAGGATGGACGCAGTCACATGCGCCAGGCCCGGTACGGCCAATGGGCGCGTGTCGATCAATCCAAAGCAACAGGGAGTTACACATGGCGAACGGAACCGTCAAATGGTTCAACGCTGAAAAAGGTTTCGGCTTCATCACGGTCGATGGAGGTGGCCAGGACGTCTTCGTCCACTACTCGGCCATCGACATGCACGGCTACAAGGTTCTCGAAGAGGGCCAGCACGTGATCTTCGAACTCGGCACCGGGGCGAAGGGCCCCCAGGCCGAATCGGTCCGCCCGGTCTGATTCAGCGCACAATTCAGGCGAACAATCGAGCCGGACCCTGAATACACCTCCCGTACACGCGCGGCGATGAAGCCGCAGTAGTGTGTGTGGCGTGACAGGCGACAGAACGGCTAAAGCAGGACGACGAAGCACGGCACAGAAATTCCGGTCCAGCCGGATGCTCGGTGCCGTGCTTCTTCCGTTCCTGCTCACGTTGACCTCATGTTCGGCCCTGGCGCCCGCGCCCGCTCAGAGTTCTGCGGGTGACGAGAGCCCGGATGCCACGGCGCTGGCTCCGTTGCGGGGCACCCCCGTGCCGGCGGGAAGCGCGCTCAGTCCCTCGCTGGCGGTCAAGATCGACAATCACGAGGCTGCCAGGCCGCAGGTCGGGCTCGAGCGCACCGACATCGTCTTCGAGGAACTCGTGGAGGGCGGCCTGACCCGGTACGTGGCCGTGTGGCAGTCCGGCATCCCCGAGTTGGTGGGACCGGTGCGCTCCATCCGTCCCATGGATCCCGACATCATTGCGCCCTTCGGCGGCATCGTGGCGTACTCCGGCGGCCAGCAGCAGTTCGTCGACCTGATGGAGGCCACCGACGTGGTCACCGTCTCCCAGGAGAGCGACGAGACCGGTGTGTTCTACCGGGAAGACTCACGCGATGCGCCGCACAACGTCATTCTGAAGGCGAAGGAGCTGGTCGACCGGAACGACACCGTGGCGGTCCCCGCACAGCAGTTCTCGTACACCCCAACGGTGGCGGGGTCATCCGCTGCCACCGACGGTGAGGCCGTCTCGGCCGTCGACTCCCGTTTCTCCGACCAGCGCTGGCCCGGCTGGACCTGGGACCAGGCGAGCCTGACCTACCTGCGTTCCCAGGAGGGGACGCCCGACCTGGACGGCTCCGGCGCACAGCTCCGCGCGACGAACGTCCTGATCCTGCGGGTCGACATCGACGAAACCTCCACGAACGTGCCCAAGACCACGATGGTCGGCTCCGGGGAGGCCTGGGTGTCGGCCGGCGGCAAGAGCCTGCATGCGACCTGGTCCAAGACCGACCGGGATGCGCCGATCCGGCTGGTGGACGACAACGGCCAGGCGGTGCGGCTCGCGGCCGGCAACACTTGGATCGAGTTGGTGCCGGGTGACCGAGGCTCGGTCGAGCTGCGCCAGTAGCACCCGGCGTTCACTTGCACTCTCGACCCCAGAGTGCCAGAATTGCACTTGGCACTCTCTCCTTTTGAGTGCCAACCCATCACCGTTTTGGTAACGTCCGGGAGGGACGAGAAACACATATGGCAAAGATCATTGCTTTCAACGAAGAGGCCCGTCGCGGCCTTGAGCGTGGCCTGAACATCCTCGCTGACACTGTCAAGGTCACCCTCGGCCCGCGCGGACGTAACGTGGTGCTGGAGAAGAAGTGGGGCGCACCCACGATCACCAACGACGGCGTGTCCATCGCCAAGGAAATCGAACTCGATGACCCGTACGAGAAGATCGGTGCCGAACTCGTCAAAGAGGTCGCCAAGAAGACCGATGACGTCGCGGGCGACGGAACCACCACCGCCACCGTCCTGGCTCAGGCGCTCGTTCGCGAAGGCCTGCGCAACGTCGCGGCCGGAGCAGACCCGATCAGCCTCAAGCGCGGCATCGAGAAGGCCACGGCTGCCGTGATCGCCGAACTCATCGCCAACGCGAAAGAGGTCGAGACCAAGGAAGAGATCGCGGCCACCGCTTCCATCTCCGCCGGAGACGCCGAAATCGGCGCCATCATCGCCGAAGCCATCGACAAGGTCGGCAAGGAGGGTGTCGTCACCGTCGAGGAGTCGAACACTCTCGGCACCGAGCTCGAGCTCACCGAGGGCATGCGCTTCGACAAGGGCTTCCTGTCCGCCTACTTCGTGACCGACCCCGACCGTCAGGAAGCGGTCTTCGAAGACCCCTACATCCTGATCGTCAACTCCAAGGTCTCGAACATCAAGGACCTCCTCCCGATCGTGGACAAGGTCATCCAGACCGGCAAGCAGCTCCTCATCATCGCCGAGGACGTCGACGGCGAGGCCCTGGCCACGCTCGTTGTGAACAAGATCCGCGGAATCTTCAAGTCGGTCGCCGTCAAGGCCCCCGGCTTCGGCGACCGTCGCAAGGCCCAACTGCAGGACATCGCCATCCTCACCGGTGGACAGGTCATCAGTGAAGAGGTCGGCCTCAAGCTCGAGAACGTTACGCTCGACCTGCTCGGCAACGCCCGCAAGATCGTCATCACCAAGGACGAGACCACCATCGTCGAAGGTGCCGGCGACCCCGAAGCGATCGCCGGACGCGTCCAGCAGATTCGCAGCGAGATCGAGAACACCGACAGCGACTACGACCGTGAGAAGCTCCAGGAGCGTCTCGCCAAGCTCGCCGGCGGCGTTGCCGTCATCAAGGCCGGCGCCGCGACGGAGGTTGAGCTCAAGGAGCGCAAGCACCGCATCGAGGACGCCGTCCGCAACGCGAAGGCTGCCGTCGAAGAGGGCATCGTCGCCGGTGGTGGCGTTGCACTGATCCAGGCCGGCAAGACCGCGTTCGAGAAGCTCGAACTGGTCGGCGACGAGGCAACCGGCGCGAACATCGTCAAGGTTGCCATCGACGCTCCACTCAAGCAGATCGCCCTCAACGCCGGCATGGAGCCGGGCGTTGTCGCCGACAAGGTGCGCAACCTGCCCATCGGTTGGGGCCTCAACGCCGCGACCGGTGAGTACGTTGACATGCTCGCTGCGGGAATCAATGACCCGGTGAAGGTCACCCGCTCCGCGCTGCTCAACGCAGCGTCGATCGCCGGCCTGTTCCTCACCACCGAGGCCGTCGTCGCCGACAAGCCGGAGAAGAACGCTGCTCCGGTCGGCGACCAGGGCGGCGGAATGGACTTCTAAGTCCACACCGCTTCACTGTTTCATCGCACGATCGCACGACTGCAACACCGTTCCACAGGGCAGGGCGTCTCCTCCGGGAGGCGCCCTGTTCTGCGTGCCCGGGGATGCGGCCCGGCTAGCGCAGGAACAGGCGGGTGTTGGCCTGCTCGATCTCGGCGTAGTGCTGGCCGGCCTGGTTCAGGGCCTGGCCCAGCGCCTCGGCGCTCTGAGCCACCTGCTGCTGGGTGGCACGCCATTCGGAGACGGCGGATTGGAACGCGGCGGCGGCCTGACCCGACCACGATCCTTCCAGGGCCGTGAGCTGGGAGATGAGCCCCGCGACCTCGGTCTGGATCCGGCCGATCGAGGCCCGGGCTACGGCGGTGGTGTGCAAAACGGCTTCGCTGTCGACCTGGTAACGGGTCATGATGGTCCTTTCGGCGGGGGGAGTGTGCCGAGCAGACTACGAGCCGACGACGCCGGTTGGGCCGGTATCCGCTCGTGGCGGGGAAACCGATCCGAGGCGGGCCTGGGGAGGGACGGCCCGGCCGGAGGCGTCGGCTACGGCGTGGTGGGGGCCAGGCGCTGCGGCGCGTTCGGCGAACCGGCCAGCGGGAACCAGACCCGGAACGTCGCCCCGCCGCCGGGGGTGTCCACGACCTGCACCGTGCCGTTGTGGCTGGCCACGATGGAGGCGACGATGGCCAGACCGAGGCCGCTGCCGCCGGTCTCCCGGGCGCGAGACGTGTCGGCGCGCCAGAAACGCTGGAAGATCTTGTCCCGGATCTGTGGCGGGATTCCCTCGCCGTGATCGATGACGGCGATGGATGCCCGCTGGTTGCGACGGTCGACCGCCACCTCGAGTTCCACCGGACTGTCGGCGGGGCTGAAGCGGAGCGCATTTCCCATCAGATTCGTGATGACCTGCCGGATCTTGTTCTCCTCGGCCATCACCACGGCCTGCACACTGACCGGGGCTGTTTCCGGAGCGGGCTCGGCCGGAGGGGTCGGGACATCCGTCTTGCGCGGTTTGCGCGTGCGCAGGCGGGCCAGGGTGGCGCCGGCGAACGAGACCGACCCCGCGGGCAGGGCGGTTTCCTCCGTTTTCGGGGCCGGCCCGGGGGTGGAAGGCACTTCGCCGGTGGAGTGCGCGAGGTCGATGGCCTGGCGGTCGGTCGTGTCGTCGAACTCGGCCGGGGCGGCACTGACGACGGTCACGGTGCGGCCGGGGGAGGAGGCCATGGCGTCCAGGGCGGCGTCACGGGCCAGCGGTATCAGGTCGACGGGGGCAAGCGCGAGCGGTTTGGTCTCATCCAGTCGGGCCAGTTCGAGCAGGTCCTCGACCAGGCCGCCCATTCGGATGGCCTCCTTCTCGATGCGTTCCATGGCCTGGGCGATCTCCTCAGGGGACTGCAGCGCCCCCATCCGATACAGCTCGGCGTAGCCGCGGACCGAAACTAGCGGGGTGCGCAATTCATGGCTGGCGTCGCCCACGAACCGGCGCATCTGGTCGATCGTGCGAGCACGGTCCTTGAACAGGCGGTCGATGCGGCTGAGCATGGTGTTCAGCGATCGGTTGAGCCGGCCGACCTCGGTGTTCGGGGTGGCGCCGCCGAGCCGCTGGCTGAAGTCCCCGTCGGCGATGGCCGCGGCCGTGCGTTCCACCTCGCGGAGGGGGGCGAAGGTGCTCGTGACCAGCAGACGGGTGAGCAGCGCGCCGACGAGCACGACGCCGAGTCCGAACCCCAGGAAAATGGTGAGGTAGGTGGCCATGGTGTTCTCGGTGGGCTTCAGGGACACGGCCATGACCAGTGTTCCCAACGTCCCCTGCGGGGAGATCACCAGGGGAACCGCGACCGCCAGGAACTGGGTGTCGCCCGCCCCGTCCTTCAGGGTCATGGTCTTGCCGTCGAGCTCGATCACGGTCTGCAGATCCAGCGGTATCGAAATCTGTGGAAGCTCACGGGCGGGGCGCTCGCGCCAGGTGTGGTTCTTGAGGTTGCCGTGTTCGTCGTAGAGCGCGACGAAATAGTCGGAGGAGACGACGGCCGTGGTGCCCTGGCCGAGCGCGGCGGCCGAGTAGCTGTTCGACGCGGTCTGAGCATCCGCCTGCAGCTGGGCATCCACCTGCTGGATGACGTACTGGCGCAGCATGGCCATGGTGCCGATGCCGGACACGAGCAGCCCCAGCGTCAGCATCAGAACCGTCACGCCGGTGATCTTCGACCGAAGGGAAACGCGGCTCCACCGCTCCATGAGTGACTGATGCATGAGGCCCTCAGTGTATGGGCGCAGCCTGTGACTACGCCTTGGCCGCCTTGAGCATGTAGCCGAAACCGCGCTTGGTCTGGATCAGGGGCTCGGTGGAGTGGGCGTCCACCTTGCGGCGGAGGTAGGAGATGTAGGACTCGACGATGCCGGCGTCGCCGTTGAAGTCGTACTCCCAGACGTGGTCCAGGATCTGAGCCTTGGACAGCACCCGGTTCGGATTCAGCATCAGGTAGCGCAGGAGCTTGAACTCGGTGGGGCTCAGCTCGATCGGCTCGTCACCGACCAGCACCTCGTGGGTGTCCTGGTCCATCGTGAGCTCGCCGGCCCGGATGACAGCATCTTCGTCGGCGTGCATGGTGCGCCGGAGGATCGCCTTGATCCGGGCCACGATCTCGTCGAGGCTGAACGGCTTCGTGACGTAATCGTCCCCGCCGACCGTCAACCCGGTGATCTTGTCTTCGGTGTCGTCCTTGGCGGTGAGGAAGAGGATCGGGGCCGTGTAGCCGGCCGAGCGCAGGCGCTTGGTCACGCCGAACCCGTTCATGTCCGGCAGCATGACGTCGAGGATGATGAGGTCGGGCTCCTCCTCGAGGACGGCGGAGATCGCCTGGGCGCCGTTGCCGACGGCTCGCACGGCGAAGCCGGCGAAGCGCAAGCTGGTGGTGAGGAGATCCCGGATGTTGGGCTCGTCGTCGACAATAAGGATGCGGGGGCCATCAGTCATGCTCCCAGTATCTGCGCGTTAGCTGGAAGCATGCTGTGAGCACCCGGTATGCCCTTGTGCTGGGTATATTGGGTGGTAAATCGCGCACCTTCGACGTTGGGAGATCGGTATGCGCACTCCGACTTTCGTAGTTGTCGGGGCCGGCCTCGCTGGCGCACGGGCGGCGGAGACCTTCCGATCGGAGGGGTTCACCGGCCGGATCGTGCTGGTCGCGGGCGAGAACGAGTACCCGTACATCAGACCGCCGTTGTCCAAGGGGTTCCTGACCGGCGCCGAGGAACGGCACGCGATCTACGTCCACCCGGCCGAGTGGTACAACGAGCGGGAGATCGAGGTCAAACGGGGGTGTCAGGCCCGGGCCATCGCCCTGGACACCCACGAGCTGGCGCTGCCGGACCGGGAGTCGCTGCGGTATGACAAGTTGCTGCTCGCCACGGGCGCCTCTGCCCGGCCCTTTCCCGGGGCGGGCGCTGATCTGGCCGGGGTGTTCCGGTTGCGAACGGCCCGGGACTCCGAGACGCTTCGCACCGAGCTGGCGCGGGGCGACCGCCACGTGGTGATCGTCGGGGCCGGCTGGATCGGGCTGGAAGTCGCCTCCGCCGCGCGCGGCTACGGGAACGCCGTGACGGTTCTCGGGCGCGAGACGGTGCCCCTGAACACCGCCATCGGCGACCAGGCGGGCGCCGTGTTCGCGCAATTGCACCGCGAGAACGGCGTGGAACTGCGGATGGAAACGCTGGTCGCGCGGCTGACCGGCGAGAACGGGGTGGTCACGGGAGTCGCGCTGGCCGGGGGCGAGGTGGTCCCCGCCGATGTGGTCGTGGTCGGGATCGGAGCCGTGCCGAACACGGAGCTGGCGGTGAGCGCGGGGCTGGCGGTGGACAACGGGATCGTCGTCGACGCGGCGTTCCGGTCGATCGACCCGGATGTCTACGCGGTCGGCGACGTCGCCAGCGTGTTCCACCCCGTGCTCCGGCAGCACCTCAGGGTTGAACACTGGGACAATGCGGAGCGCGCCGGCGCCGCTGCCGGCCGGTCCATGCTCGATCAGGCGGTCAGCTACGACCAGATTCCGTACTTCTATACCGACCAGTTCGACCTGGGGATGGAATACTCGGGATACGGCCCGCTGGCGCGGGACGCGGTGGTCGTGTTCCGCGGCGACCGGGCGGCCCGGAAGTTCATCGCCTTCTGGGTGGCCGAGGGCTTGGTCGTCGCCGGGATGAACGTGAACGTGTGGGACGTCAACGAGACCGTGCAACGATTCATCAGTTTGAGGGTGCGGGTCGACCCGGCCCGGCTTGCGGATGAAAGAGTTGCACTCGACGACCTGCTCGTCGGAGCATCGGAATGGAGGACCTGACGTGGACAACGCCAACACCCGACTGGCGCCGCTGCGTCCGGAGGTGATCCATCCTCGCCGACTGATCGGCGGCCGAGTGTTCGATTTCTCCCGCGAGGTGGTCGTGATGGCCATCGTCAACCGCACGCCCGACTCGTTCTACGACCGCGGCGCGACATTCGCGCTCGACCAGGCCGTGCAGGCCGCCCGGCAGGCGATCGACGATGGAGCCGACTGGGTGGACATCGGCGGGGTGAAATTCGCGCCGGGTCCAATGATCCCGGTTCAGGAGGAGATCGATCGGGTCGTCCCCGTGGTCGAGGCGCTGCGCGGCTTCGGGGTCGTCATCTCGGTCGACACTTTCCATCCCGCGGTGGCCCGCGCCGCATTGGCGGCCGGTGCGCACGTGATCAACGACACCACGGGCGTGCACGACCCGGCCATGGCCGATGTGGTCGCGGACAGCGACGCGACGCTCGTGATCACCCACAGCCTCGCCCCGCCGCGCACCCCCTGGCCGATGCCCACCTACGGCGACGTCGTCGAGGAGGTCGCGGCCTTCCTGCGCGAACGGGTCGAACTCGCTCTCAGCCGGGGCGTGCCCGCCGATCGGATCGTCGTCGACCCCGGTCACGACCTGAACAAGAACACCTACCACTCGCTCGAACTCACCCGGCGGCTCGGCGAAATCGCCGCGCTCGGGTATCCGACCCTGGTGGCGGTGTCGAACAAGGACTTCATCGGGGAGACGCTCGACCGGGAGCGGGGAGCGCGGGTGGAAGGTTCGCTCGCAGCCGCCGTCTACTGCATCCTGCAGGGTGCCCGGATCGTGCGGATGCACAACGTCACCGCGGCCGTCGATGCCGTGCGGATGACCGAGACGATCATGGGCTTCCGCGAACCCGCCTCCGTGCGCCACAACCTGGTCTGACCGATGCTGGCGCAGGGCGACCTCATCACGCGGTACGCGGTGGCCGATCGCACGGTTCCGAGGCTGCGGGTGAATTTCATCTCCAGCCTCGACGGGGCCGCCACGCACGACGGCCTGAGCGGTGGGCTGAACAATGACGACGACAAACTCGTCTTCGATACGCTGCGTCTGCTCTCCGACGTGATCGTCGTCGGAGCGGGCACGGTGCGGGGCGAGGGGTACGGCGGCATCCGTCTGGACCCCGCGGATGCCGCGTGGCGCACCGCGCGAGGGCTTCCGGCGCAGCTGCCGGTCGCGATCGTGTCGTCGCGGCTGGACATCGACCCCGGGCATGCCGTGTTCACCGAGGCGCTGGTGCGGCCACTCGTCGTGACGCACGCGGCATCCTCGGCCAAGCGTCGCCGGGACCTCGCGGAGGTCGCCGACATCCTGATCTGCGGCGAGGACGCCGTCGACCCGCGACGGATGGTCGACGCCCTCGCCGCCCGGGGCCTGAGCCAGGTGCTCTGCGAGGGCGGGCCGCACCTGTTCGGCGCCCTGATCGAGGCGGACTGCGTCGACGAGCTGTGCCTGACGATCAGCCCCGTGCTCGAGGCCGGCGGCGCGGGCCGGATCGCCCGGAGCGGCACGGCCGCCACCCGGCGGATGGCGTTGCTGCAGGTGCTCACCGCGGGCGATATGCTCTTCCTGCGCTATGGCCGCCGCGAGGAGTCCGAGGAGGCCGAGGAGACCTGACGACTCCGCCGAACCGTGAGTTGCGCCCCCATTCCGGCCGGGAAACGGGGCCGAACTCACGGCTCGGCGGCGAGGCGGAGGGACGGGTCAGGCGGTGACGGTCTGCGCGTCGAGGTTCTGCGAGTCGAGGATCGTGTAGCTGTAACCCTGCTCGGCCAGGAAGCGCTGGCGGTTCTGGGCGAAGTCCTGGTCGACCGTGTCGCGGGCGACCAGGGTGTAGAAGTTCGCGGAGAGGCCGGATTCCTTCGGGCGGAGCAGGCGTCCGAGGCGCTGCGCCTCTTCCTGGCGTGAGCCGAAGGAACCGGAGACCTGGATGGCCACGGTCGCCTCGGGCAGGTCGACCGAAAAGTTAGCGACCTTGGAGACCACGAGCAGGTTCTCCTCGCCGACCCGGAAGGCCTGGTACAGGCGCTCACGCTCGTCGACGGGGGTCGCGCCGGTGAGCTTGGGCGCGTTCAGGGCCTCGGCGAGCTCGTCGATCTGGTCCAGGTACTGGCCGATGACCAGGATGCGTTCGCCCGGGTGCTTGGCGACCAGCCGCTTGACCACGTCCAGCTTGGCCGGCGCGGTGGCGGCCATCCGGTACCGCTCGTCGTCGGCGGCCGCCGCATAGCTCAACCGTTCGGACTGGGGCAGGTCGATCCGCACCTCGTAGCAGGAGGCGGGGGAGATGAAGCCCTGGGCTTCGATTTCCTTCCACGGGGCGTCGAATCGCTTGGGCCCGATCAGGCTGAACACGTCGCCCTCGCGGCCGTCCTCACGAACGAGGGTGGCCGTCAGGCCGAGGCGGCGGCGCGCCTGCAGCTCGGCGGTGAGCTTGAACACCGGGGCGGGCAGAAGATGCACCTCGTCGTAGACCACGAGTCCCCAGTCCATCGCGTCGAGCAGCTCGAGGTGGGCGTACTCACCCTTCCGCTTGGCGGTGAGGATCTGGTAGGTCGCGATCGTGACGGGCTTGACCTCCTTGACCTGGCCGGAGTACTCGCCGATCTCGTCGGCCGTCAGGGTGGTGCGCTTGAGCAGCTCGTCGCGCCACTGCCTGGCCGAGACGGTGTTCGTGACGAGGATGAGCGTGTTGGTCTTCGCGGTGGCCATGGCCCCGGCTCCGACCAGGGTTTTCCCGGCGCCGCAGGGCAGCACGACGACGCCGGAGCCGCCGTCGAAGAAGCTGGCGACGGCCTTGTTCTGGTAGTCGCGCAGCGCCCAGCCGTTTTCGAGCAGGGCGATCGGATGCGGCGTGCCGGGCGTGTACCCGGCGAGGTCCTCGGCCGGCCAGCCCAGTTTGACCAGCTCCTGCTTGAGCTGCCCGCGGGCCCACGCCTCGACCAGGAACGAGTCGGGGGAGGGGCGCCCGATCAGCAGGGGCGCGATGCGCTTGGCGCCGGCCACCTCGGTGAGCACGGCTTCGTCGTTGCTCTGCAGGATGAGCCGGCCCTCGGCGTCGCGCTCGATCACGAGACGTCCGTACCGGCCGACGGTCTCCGTGATGTCCACGCTGACGGTCTGCGGGATGGCGAACTTGGAGTACTTCTCGAGCGTGGCCAGCATGTCGGAGGCGTCATGCCCGGCGGCCCGCGCATTCCACAGCCCGAGCCGGGTGATCCGGTAGGTGTGGATGTGCTCGGGAGCGCGCTCCAGCTCGGCGAATACGGCCAGATCATGGCGCGCATCCTCGGCGAAAGGGTGCGCCACTTCGAGCAAAACCGTGCGGTCACTTTGGACGATCAGAGGGCCATCAGACATAGCCGTCAATCCTACGCCCGCTCGGCCCCGCGGCTTGCACCCTTTACGGGGCCGGCGTGATGCTGATGATGCTGGACAAGGGAAGGGTGCGCTCGATGTCGGCGCGACGGTCCCGGGCGCGGAAGCGTCCGCCGCCCACGCTCGCCGGCTCCAGCAGGTAGTCGACCACGACGCCGCCGGGCATGGCGATGCTGACGACGACGGTCTGCTTCGACTTGATCGCGGCGTCGAGCTGCCGGGCGAGCCAGGCATCCGCAGCCTGGCCCTCACCGCCGTCGGCGGCCCGCAGCTTCTCGACCAGCGCGATCGTGGGATCCGTATTGGGGACCGGCACGATCCGGGCCAGCTGGTGACGGCGCAGGTGCACGATCTCGTGTGTGGCGTCTTCGGCGGCGACGGGATAACGCGCGTCGGTGAGCGCCCAGAAGACCACATCCGAGGCGAACCGGCTGGTCAACCGCGTCTCGGCGGCGGGGACGAGCCCCAGGGATGCCAGGGTCTGGTCGACCGCGATGGTGCCGAGCAGCGCGGTGTCGTCCGAGACCACATAGCTCAGGAACGGCGCCTCGTCCGGGCGGGCGGCCCCGACCCTGACCCGGCCGTACCGGGCGGCCGATTCACGGATCAGGTAGTCCACGGGTTGCGGGATGCCGGTCAGCGAGACGGCGCGCAGGAACTCCAGCAGCGATTCGGCGGTCTCCCCGGCCGCGAGGGCGCGGTTGACGGAGTTCGCGGTGATGCGGTAGCTGAGGGCAAGCTCCCGGCTTTCCACGTCGGCGAGGCCACGGAGCCGGGTGTCGATCGAGGGGGCGAGCGGCCCGGGGGACACGATCGACAAGTCGTGCTGCAGGTAGACGGCGCCGCCGGTGGCTGGCAGGGAAGCCGCCATCGTCAGGGTGGCCGCCTCCAGGTCTCCCGCGAGCACCTGGGCTCCGGCCGGGCTCGTGGTCTGGTTGGCCGTGATGCCGAGCAGTTCCGCGTCCTCGGCGAACTCGGTCACCCGGTCGTCCATCCACTGGCCGCCGGCCGGGTAGAGCCAGACCACGAAGCCGCGCAGGACGTCGCCCCAGGAGACGCCGGGGCGGTGGGCGAGGATGCCGCGCACATCCGCCGGCAGCGCGGCGTGCCAGGCGTCGGCGAGCACCGCCCAGCGGCGGGCGGTGCCCTCGAGCAGCCAGGCCTCGCCGGCCTCGGTCTCGTTCCAGTAGCCGTCGGAGTGCGCGATCAGTTCGGCCCGGGCCGCCGTGGCCACGAACGAGGGGACGGCCTCGAGCTCGACGCCCATCACCGCGGCGAGCCGCTTGGTGTCGGGCAAGCCGAGGCCGCCCCGGCTGAGTTCCCTGGCCGGTTCGCGGGCCAGCTCGGTGACGAGCTCGGCGACGGATGACACGGCGCCGAAGGCGCGCTCGGCGGCGAGGCGGTCGGTGAACCGGTCGGTGGTGGCGACGCCGGCCAGCGCGGCGGGCGCCGGGACGCCGGCCAGCTGCACGGCCGTCGGCAGCCCCAGCTCCGGCCAGGTGAGCAGCTGGTCGTGGACCGCGTCGTAGGGGCTGAACCGGTGACCGTCCAGGCGCGCGAGCATCAGCGCGTCGAGCTCGGCGGCGCGAGCCGCGACCTCCGTCACGGCGACGGGTGATCCGGACAGCGCCCCGAGCCGTTCGGCCAGCCGGGCCAGGGTCGGGGCGGTGCTCGGGGGTGCCGCGTCGGCATCCGTCGCCGCCGATTGGCCCTCGGTGGCCAGCTCGCCGGCCACCGTGAGCACGGAGAGCGTGGCCCGGTCGAGCCGGGTCAGCACGCGTTGGATCGCGTCCGGATCGAGCAGCGCCTCGGCGAGGTCGAAGAAGTCGCGGATGCCGACGGCTGAGACATTGCGGACGGCCAGAGTGCGGCGCAGCGTTGCGTCATCCAGTGCGCGAAGGCGTGAAGCGAGCGTGAGCATGGCTACTCCTTGTTCTGTCGTGCCTCGCGTGCGCGGCGCAGTCCGGTCATCACCATCAGGGCGATGATCAGGACGAACCCGATTGGCAAGCCGAAAAGCGGCAAGGCGAGTATCAACGGCCAGACCCCCTGGCCGAATCCGTTGTTCGCTCCAGCCCCGACTGCGGTGCCGATGATGACGGCAAGGAAAGCGAGGATGGACAGACCCACCACACCCGCAACCATGTAAGCAAGGATGCGTTCGAGCCGGCTGGCGGCTTGTGGAGTTTGATTGGTCACAGTCCCAAGGATACGGGCAGGGACCGGCGCAACCGAATATGCTGGGTGCGGTCGGCGCGCATCCCGCGCGCCCGGAATCCAGCGAGGTCCAGATGCCCACCGGCAAGGTCAAGTTCTACGACGAGGAGAAGGGTTTCGGCTTCATCACCTCTGATGAAGGCCACGAGGTCTTCCTCCACGCTTCTGCGCTGCCCGCCGGAGTAACGGTCAAGGCAGGAACCAAGCTCGAATTCGGGATCGCCGACGGCAAGCGCGGAGCGCAGGCCCTGTCGGTTCGGATCATCGAGGCCCCGCCGAGCCTGGCCAAGCTCAGCCGCAAGCCGGCTGACGACATGAACATCATCATCGAAGACCTGGTGAAGCTGCTCGACGGCATCGGCGCCAGCCTGCGACGCGGCCGCTACCCGGACAGCGCGCACAGCCACAAGATCGCCGCCATGCTGCGCAAGGTCGCGGAGGAACTCGATGCCTGAGGCCGTCGCTGACGCTCGGCTCCTGGCCGCCGTCGACCAGGCCCGCGCCGCGCTCCTCGAGATCACCCCGGCCGATACCGTCGGCGAACCGCTCGGCCACATCGTCGAGGGCGAACACGTCCTGTCGCTGCTGTTCGACTGCAACCTGCCCGGCTACCCGGGCTGGCGCTGGACGGTCAGTCTCTCCCGTGTGGACGAGGACTCGGAGCCCAGCGTTCTCGAAGCCGAGCTCACGCCGGGCGACGACGCGCTGATCGCGCCGGAGTGGGTGCCGTGGTCTGACCGGCTCGCCGACTACCGCACGGCTCAGGAACTCGCCGCTGCCGTGGCCGCGGCCGAGACGCTCGACCTGGACGACGAGGACGAAGACGACCTCGACGAAGACGAAGACGAGTCCGACGAGGACGACCTCGACGATGAGGAAGACGACGAAGAAGACCGCGGCGAGGATGTCCTGGACGGGATCGACTTCGGTGAGGGCCTAGCGGCGCCGCACCTGAACCCAGACGAGTCCGGCGAGGCCGAGGCCGAGGCCGATGACGGCGCACCAGAGCCACCAGCCGAGCCCGGCCGCCACTAGCTCCGCACGGAACACGAACGCCAGGGCGACGGCGAGGAGCCAGCCTGCGGAGCCCGCAAGGAAAGCCTTGCGGGCATCCGTTCGGGCAGGCAGCGGATCGGGCCGTCGTTCACTGTCCTTCAGCCAGATCCGCATGCCGGGACTACTGACCCAGGTTCTGCACAACGAACTCGATCGACTTGACGAGCTGACGCACGTCGGAGGGCTCGATCGCGGTGAATGTGGCGACGCGCAACTGGTTGCGCCCGAGCTTGCGGTAGGGCTCGGTGTCGGAGATCCCGTTGGCGCGCAGCGTCTTGGCGATCGCTGCGGCGTCGATCGAGTCGTCGAAGTCGATCGTCGCGACGACCTGCGACCGGTGCGTCGGGTCGGTGACATACGGCGTCGCGTAGGAGACGCTCTCGGCCCAGTCGTAGAGAACGGATGACGACTCACGGGTGCGCGCGGAAGCCCACGCCAGTCCGCCGTTGCCGTTGATCCAGTCGAGCTGGTTCTCGATCAGCAGGAGGGTGGCCACGGCCGGCGTGTTCAGCGTCTGGTTCAGGCGCGAGTTGTCGATCGCGTTCTTCAGACTGAGGAACTCCGGGATGTACCGCCCGCTGGCGGCGATCCGTTCGACCCGCTCGATCGCTGCGGGGGAGAAGAGGGCCATCCACAGGCCGCCGTCTGCAGCGAGGTTCTTCTGGGGAGCGAAGTAGTAGGCATCCGCCTGGTCTGCTTCGTAGTCGATCCCGGCGGCGGCGCTGGTGGCGTCGATCACGGTCAGGGCGCCGGGGTCGGCGACCACGCGGGTCACCGGGGCCATCACGCCGGTCGAGGTTTCGTTCTGCGGCCAGGCGTAGACGTCCACGCCTTCGGTCGGTACGAACTCGCTCCGGGAGCCGGCCGGCGCCTTGATCACATCGGGGGCGGTAAGGAAGGGGGCGGCGGCTGCGGCGGCGAACTTGCCGCCGAACTCGCCGAAGACGAGGTTCTGGCTGCGCTCGGAAATAAGGGAGAAAGCAGCGGCATCCCAGAACGCGGTGGACCCGCCGTTGCCGAGAATAACTTCATAACCGTCCGGAGCGCGCAGCAGCTCCGAGAGGCCGGAACGCACGCGCCCGACGAGGTTTTTAACGGGAGCCTGACGGTGAGAGGTGCCGATGACACCCGCGCCGACCTTTGCTAGATAATCGAGTTGCTCCTGGCGGACTTTGGACGGGCCACAGCCAAATCGCCCATCAACGGGCAGAAGTTCGGAGGGAATTTTCAGTGTCGACATGGCCACGATTCTATCCGTCGTCGACCGGACGATAAGGTTGGCCATTGACGGAGGCTGACAGGAAGGCTCGGTATGGCAGATCTCATCGACACCACCGAAATGTACCTCCGCACGATCCTCGATCTCGAGGAGGAGGACATCGTTCCTCTTCGTGCCCGCATCTCCGAACGCCTCGGTCAATCCGGTCCCACCGTGTCCCAGACCGTGGCCCGGATGGAGCGCGACGGCCTCGTCGTGGTGTCCGGCGACCGGCACCTCGAGCTCACCGTCGACGGGCGGCGCAAGGCCGTGCACGTGATGCGCAAGCACCGTCTCGCCGAGCGACTCCTGAGCGACGTGATCGGTCTCGAATGGGAGTTCGTTCACGACGAAGCCTGTCGCTGGGAACACGTGATGAGCGAGCAGGTCGAGCGCAAGATCCTTGAAATCCTCGGTCACCCCACCGAATCCCCGTACGGCAACCCGATTCCCGGACTCGATGAGCTGGGCGATTCCCCGGCCGTCGCGTTCATGGCCGGCGTGACGAACCTGGTCGACGTGGTCTCGCGTTCCTCCGAACCGGTGACCGCCGTGGTGCGCCGGCTCGGCGAGCCCGTGCAGGTCGATCCGGTACTCCTGGCGCAACTGAAGAACTCCGGGATCATGCCCGGCGCGTTGGGGGTCTTCTCCGCCGTCGGATCGTACGTTCTCGTCACGGTCGACGGCTTCGGCGACGGCCTGGAACTGCCGAACGAGGTCGCGAGCCACATCTTCGTGACCACTCCGGTGGCCGGCGCGTAGCCCATCACTGCCGCTTTCCGGCTCGATTCCGCCGCGCTGGATGCTGCGAATCCGCCTGATTCTGTTACCAATTTGTTAGAAATATCCCGGATTGAGTGACAAACGGATGAACGTCACGTAGCTTGGAGGCGTCCCACAGGCCAACTTCCGGTCGACGGGCCCGGATCAAGACGCCTTTCTCTCCCATCTCTTGCCTCGGTACTCACACGCGCCCAGCGCATTGGATGGGGCAACTACCTAGTGTTGTCGAGGCGCCGGAGGTAAACACTTTGGCTGCATTAGGTAATAAATCATTGCGTCGAGCCCGAAACTCGACGTCCGGCACCATCGACAGGGTCCACTCGGAGCTCGGCCTCTACCAGCCTCCCGCTCCCCGTCCAAAATCGCGTTCCCGCCGCCGGGGCGCGGTGGCGAACATCATCTTCATGACCTTGGCCAGCGGTTTGGTCGCGACCATGGCCCTCCCCGCCTACGCGTTCGCGCCGGCATCGGAGGGCGACCAGTTCGGGGCGAGTGCCGCGACCGAGCTGACGAAGTCCGGCGCCCAATCCGTGGAAGTCACGGACCAGGCCAACACGATCACCGTGGCTCGCGACGGTTTCTCGGCCACCAGCACCGAGGAGCTGGCGGCTTCGAAGGCGGCCACGAAGGCCGTCGCGGATGCCGCTGCGGCCGCCGCAGCGGCAGAGGCTAGCCGTCAGGCAGCCGCCGCGGCCATGACGACCTACGCGGCCTCTTATACCGGGCCCTCGACCGCCGACTATCTTGCGGCCCCGGCGCACCCGAGCTTCGATCTCGCATCCGTCTACGGCGTCGCCTCGCAGTACCAGGGCGTTCCCTATGTCTTCGGCGGGGCGACACCGGCCGGTTTCGACTGCTCCGGGTTCGTCATGTATGTCTACGCGCAGTTCGGCGTGTCCCTGCCGCACTCCTCCACCGGGCAGGGCGCCGTCGGAACTCGGATCTCCCTGGCCGAGGCCCAGCCGGGAGACTTGGTTATCATGGACGGCCACGACGGGTTCTACGCCGGCAACGGCAACATCCTGCACGCGCCCTATGAGGGCGCGTCGGTGCGCGTGCAGCCGATCTGGACCAGCTCGTACTACATCGTGCGGCTCGGCATCTGAGCGCAGGTGAACGTTCCGTAACACCTCGCACATTCGGCGCAGCACCCTATCGGGCTGTGCCGAATGTGAGTTAACCTGATGCTCTGATGTTCTGCGAGTTGTCGGGAGAGCCAATGCGTGAGCGGCGCACGATTCACACCATGGATCTGCGCTGCCGCTTCGCGCCGCGGCAGATCAGTCACACAACACTGAGTTGCGCGTGTCCCGGACACGCCGCTGCCTGCGGGGCGCCGTCCGAGTGACGACGCCCCTTTTGTGTATCTGCTCGCTCCCTTCTCGCTGACAGAAGACAGTTCGAATGGCTGGAAGCCGTCCAGCCCTTTTCGAAAGGGAACGCATGCGAACACTGGTCCTCAACGCGGGGTACGAGCCCCTTGCCGTGGTGTCATTCAAAAGGGCGCTCGTGCTGGTGATGAATCAGAAGGCCACGATCGTGCAGGCCGAGGAGGGGCATCCGGTCTGCGCGGCCTCCGGCACCTGGGAGCGGCCCAGCGTCATCCTGCTCACCCGTTACGTCCGCATCCCGCGGTCCAGGGCCGTGCCGGTCAGTCGCCGCGGCGTGCTGCGCCGGGATGACCACCGCTGCGGTTACTGCGGGAAGACGGCCAGCACGATCGATCATGTGCAGCCCCGCTCGCGCGGAGGCCGTGACAGCTGGGACAACCTGGTGGCCTGCTGCCTGCGCTGCAACAACCTCAAAAGCGACCGCACCCCGGGCGAGATGGGCTGGAAACTCCTGTTCGCCCCGCGGATGCCGCTGGGCACGACCTGGGTGGTGCGCGGCGCGGAGCGGCCGTTGCCGCAGTGGGACGAGTACCTCGCGCCTGCAGCGTGACGGCCGAACGATCGCCGATTGCCGAAGCTTGAATCTCGAATGTAACGGTGATGTAACGCCGCAGGGTGACTTCTCGGCCCCGTTCCCCTAGTGTGGTGGAGTGCCGACCTCGACTTCGGCCCTGTAGAGGATCATCTTTTGCCCCATCCCGGCGTACCCGGCAGTCCTGGTCCTTCAGCGAACCCCGTTCCCGTGCTCTCACGCCGGGAATTCCGCGCACGGCGCGAGGCTGCGGCGGCCGAGGCAGACGCGGCCGTTGCCGTTGGTGGCGCTCCTGTTCCCATCCCTGTCCCGGCCACGGATCCTCTGTTGTCGGTGTCGTCTCCCGGGGCGGATGTGGCCGCGATCGTGTCCCAGCCCCGTCTTCGTCAGCCGAAATCCCCGCCTCCCGCCGCGAAGGCACCCACCCGGCCAGCGCGCGCGTCGCACCGCCGCAGCCCGCTGAGGATCGCCGTGACGCTGCTGGCGATCCCCGGACTGTTCCTCACCGCGGGACTGCCCGCCTACGCCTTCTCTCCCGGAACAGGCGAGGGCAGCAGCATCGCCTCCGCTCATGCGCGGGCAACCCAGGACGCCCAGGGCGTCACCGTGGACGCTAGTGCGGTCGCGGTCACGGTCGCCCGGGACAGCTTCACCGCCACCTCGACGGAAGAACTCGCCGATCGGGCGGCCGAAGCCCTGTCCGCCCAGAAGGCCGCGGATGCGGCCAAGTCGGTTGCGGCCAACTTCGCGGTGTACGGCGTGCGGACGGAAGGCGACGACTACCCCTGGTTCGACCAGGCACCCGACACCCAGGGTGGCGGACTGTCACCCCTCGGCTATTACTACCGCGAATGCGTGGACTTCGTGGCCTGGCGTCTCAACCGGGATGCCGGCGCGACCAGCGCGCCGTGGGCCTGGACCTGGGGCTCCCTGACGCCCGGCGGCGGTGACGCGAGCAGCTGGTCCAGCGCCTGGTCGAACCATGGCTGGGCCACCGGCAAGACCCCCGTCGTCGGTGCGGTCGCCTGGTTCACGTACAACCACGTCGCCTATGTGCAGTCGATCAACGCCAACGGTTCCGTCGTGCTCGAGGAGTACAACTGGATGGGCAGCCACGCCTACCACACGCGCACGGTGTCGGCCAGCGAGGTCCCGAAGTTTCTCTACCCGCCCGCCTAGGGCTCTCCTCGCGCCACCTCTTCTCGGCTCGGCCTTTCGCCGCCGAGCCGTGAGTTGCGCCCCTTTTTCGCGCCCGGAGAGGGTCCGAACTCACGGCTCGGCGGGCTGTCGGGCCCGGTTTTGCGGCGCCTCACCGACCGGGGAATCCCACGAGTAACACCAGCCTCATTCGTAACTATCTGCGAAATACTTTGGTAAATAGTTGAGATAGTCTCGACACCACGTACGCTTTTTGCTAAAATCGGGGCATGGCAGGAGCATCCGCACCGCAGTCACCGGCCGCCCCGGCAGAGGCGGCAGATTCACCTGCGCAGCTGATCCGGCAAGTCGCCTTGGCCCTCGCCACTGTCCTTGACGACATCACGTTATCGCTACTCACTGACACGGGCGCCCTGGCCGTCCTTGGCGCGGTGGAGCAGCTCGGCCGCCGGGTCGACGCGGCCAGGGTGGCCACGGCGACGGATGTCGCGGACCGCTCCCGCAGCATCCTCGGCCACGACTCCCTGGCCTGGAAGCAGGGGGCCAGCAACGGCGTCGACCTGATCACGCGCCTCACCCGGGTCTCCGCCCGCGAAGCGAACCGGCGTGTGCGCCTCGGCGGCAACGTCTCGGATCGCCGGACCGGCACCAGCATGCTGCCCCCGTACTACCCGACCGTCGCCGCGGGACTGACCGCGGGCGACCTGGGTGTCGACGCGGCCGAGGCCATCGTCACGGCCCTCGACAAGGTCAGCCCGAGCGTCGCCCCGGACGACCTCCTGACCGCGGAACGTGCGCTGGTCGCCGCCGCTACCGGTGCCATCACCGAAGAAACAGCGGGGCTGCCGGGGGAGGGGTTCGCGTTCCCCGCGGACCTGATCCGGGGCATGGCCGTTCAGTGGCAGGCGCGCCTCGACCCCGACGGCACCGCCCCGAACGAAGACGTCGCCGAGCCGCGCAGCACCGTCGGGTTCGGCCTGCTCAGGGACGGCCTCTACCCCTTGCGGGGCGCCGTCACGGCCGAGCTGCGCGGCATCATGAACGGCATCTTCGACACCTACCTCTCCGCTCATGCGGCGCCCGCGTTCCCGAGCGCGGAGGAGCAGGCGCTGATGGACTCCGGGGAACTCATCCCGGGTTCCGAGGCCGCCGCCCTGAGCGATGATCGGAACGGCGGTGAGAAGCGTGCGGACA
>NZ_SOFY01000031.1 GCF_004402595.1 Cryobacterium shii
GGTGGACGGTGAAACACCTGGAGGCCGGCACCCTGAGGTGGACCTCGCCGAGCGGGCGCGCATTCGTGACCGAGCCGGCCACGTTCATCCGTGCGGTGGAACCCCAACCACCGCCGAAACCAGCCTCAGCATCTCTGCCGATGCCGGGTCCCGAACCCGCGCCTTTCTGAGTCCCTCGTGGGCGCCAGGCCACACTGGCGCCGAGACGCTGTCTGCGGTTGTCGATAATCGTGAGGAAATCGTCATCACCCGCGCCGGGCACGAGCCGGTTGTGATCGTCTCCCTCGATGAATACGAGTCGCTCAAGGAGACGGCCTATCTGCTGCGAAATCCGGCCAACGCTCGACGTCTTCTCGGATCAATCGAACGGTTGGAGTCCGGACGGGGCACCGTGAACGATCTGATCGAGTGAAATTCGTCTGGGACGAGGATGCCGGGAAAGACTATGAATGGTGGCAGTCCCAGGACCGCAAGATCCTCAAACGGATCAACACCCTCCTTCGTGACGTCGCACGAAACGGAAACGAGGGCATCGGAAAGCCCGAACCGTTGAAACACGGATTCCACGGCCACTGGTTCCGCCGTATTACCGATGAGCACCGTCTCATCTACAAGGTCGAAGGCGACGAAGTCCGCATCGCGGGATGCCGATACCACTACGGAAACTAGGGTCACGAAACAGAGGTCGGCGGTGACTCAGTCCTGCGACTTCTTCTGCTCGGTCGAGGCGAGGTCCGCGTCGGTCACCGGCGCGATCGAGTCGCTCCGGTTCCGGGGCAGGCGGGCCACGTAGGCGCGTTTCAGTTCGGCCCAGCGCACCAGGGAGACCTGGTTGGCCGGTGTCGGTTCGGTATTCTCAGCCACGGGAACCCTTAGTCTCGGTCGCCGTCAGTGCTGCTGCGAGGAGCAGGGCGGCGAGAAGCGAACTCACGCTTCAGGGCTGCCCATCGCAGGAGCGAAACGTAGTGGATTGTCGTACTTGTCGGATCGGCCATCGGGTCTCTCAGTCTCAAGCGTGGTTTGAACGGCACGCCGCTGAGCCTGGTTCAATGATATGAAATGGCGATCGAGATTGACACGGTTGCATCGGGATTTGTCACGGTTGAGCATCGAGATGAGTTACCGACCCACCACCATCAGTGGACGGGATCGCACCCCCTATGATAGCGCCGCCGACTCGCATCCGAGCATCTGCCAGACGCCCGGGCTAGAGTCGTGCGAATGCAACCGCCCCACACCAGCCCCGAATCCGCCGACGTCACCCGCAGCAGCACGGTCACCGGCTTCGTCCGAGTGCGGGGCGCCCGGGAGAACAATCTCCAGGACGTCGACGTCGATGTGCCCCGGGACGCGATCGTCGCCTTCACCGGGGTCTCCGGCTCCGGCAAGTCCTCGCTCGCCTTCGGCACCATTTTCGCGGAGGCGCAGCGCCGGTTCCTGGAATCCGTCGCCCCATACGCCCGCCGCCTGATCCAGCAGGGGCACACCCCGGACGTCGACGAGATCACCGGACTGCCGCCCGCCGTCGCGCTGCAGCAGCGGCGTGGAACCCCGAGCTCCCGGTCGAGCGTCGGCACCGTCACCACGCTCTCGAACTCGCTGCGCATGCTCTATTCCCGGGCCGGCACCTACCCGACGGATGCCGTGCGCCTCGAGTCCGATTCCTTCTCCCCCAACACCGTGGCTGGGGCCTGCCCCCGGTGCCACGGTCTGGGTACGGCGCACACCGCGACCGAGGCACTCCTCGTGCCGGACGTCACCCTGAGCATCCGTGACGGCGCCATCGCCGCCTGGCCGGGCGCCTGGCAGGGCAAGAACCTGCGGGACATCCTCACCGTTCTGGGCTACGACGTGGACACGGTCTGGCGAGACCTGCCGCGCGCGGCGCGCGACTGGATCCTCTTCACCGAGGAACAGCCCGTGGTGGAGGTCGTGCCGCAGCGGGACCGGGTTGCCAAGCCCTACCAGGGCCGGTTCTGGAGCGCCCGCAGCTACATCATGCACACTCTGGCCGATTCGAAGAGCCAGAGCCAGCGCGAGCGCGCGCTGCGCTTCGTCGAATCCGGCCCATGCCCGACCTGCGGCGGCAGCGGTCTCACCCCCGCCGCACTGCTGGTCACCGTCGCCGGGCACTCGATCGCGGCGCTCAACCGGCTGCCGCTGACCGAGCTGGCCGACCTCATCCGCCCGACCGCCGAGTTGCGCGGAGCCGATGCGGCCCGCCCCACGGCCGCGTCCGGCGAGGCCACCGAGGTCGGGGTCACCCTCACCCGCGACCTGCTCGGGCGCATCGAGGTTCTGCTCGAACTGGGACTGGGCTACCTGAGCCTCGGGCGCGCGACCCCCACCCTCTCCCCCGGCGAAATGCAGCGCCTGCGCATCGCGACCCAGCTGCGCTCGGGCCTCTTCGGCGTGATCTACGTTCTCGACGAACCCTCGGCCGGGCTGCATCCCGCCGACGCCGAACCGCTGCTGCTCGTGCTCGAGCAGCTCAAGGCATCGGGTAACTCGGTCTTCGTCGTCGAGCACAACATGGACATCGTGCGCCGCGCCGACTGGGTCGTCGACGTCGGCCCGGTGGCCGGCGCGGACGGCGGCCGGGTGCTCTACAGCGGGCCGATCGCGGGGCTGGCCGAGGTGCCGGCGTCGGTCACCCGGCGGTTCCTGTTCCCGGCCGACGCTGCCGACGCGGCCGCCGACGCGGAAGTTGACACGGCAACCGACGCTGCCGAGGCGGCCGCACCCGCCGACGGACCCGAACCGCTGCGGGTGCCCGAGAACTGGCTGGGACTGCACGGGGTCACCCGGCACAATCTGCAGGGCCTCGACGCCGACTTCCCGCTGGGGGTGCTGACCGCCGTGACCGGGGTCTCCGGGTCCGGCAAGTCCACCCTGGTCAGCCAGGTGCTGGCGGATGCCGTTCGCCACGCCCTCCATCCCGGGGCCGACGAGCCCGGCACGGCCGGGTCGGGCACGGAGGACGAGGACGACGACACCGACACCGACACCGATTCCAGCCCCCGCGCCACCGTCGACCGCATCACGGGTCTTGGCGCCGTCCACCGCCTGGTGCGCGTCGACCAGAAGCCCATCGGCCGCACCCCGCGGTCCAACCTGGCCACCTACACCGGACTCTTCGACGCGGTGCGGGCGGCCTTCGCGGCCACCGAGGATGCGCGAAGCCTCGGCTTCGGCGCCGGCCGGTTCTCGTTCAATGTGGCCGGCGGCCGCTGCGAGACCTGCGCCGGCGAGGGCTCCGTGAGCGTCGGGCTGCTCTTCCTGCCCGGCAGCTACGCACCCTGCCCGGCCTGCCACGGCTCGCGCTACAACCCGGAGACCCTGGCCGTCACCTACCAGGGGAAGACCATCGCCGAGGTGCTCGGGCAGAGCGTCGACGAGGCCGCGGCCTTCCTCAGCGGGATCCCCGCGGCAGCGCGCAGCCTGGCCACCCTGCGGGAGGTCGGCCTCGGCTACCTGCGCCTCGGCCAGCCCGCAACCGAGCTCTCGGGCGGCGAGGCGCAACGCATCAAGCTCGCCACTGAGCTGCAGCGGGCCCGCCGCGGGCACACGCTCTACCTGCTCGACGAGCCCACCACGGGCCTGCACCCGGCGGATGTCCGCCTGCTCCTGACCCAGCTGGGCCGCCTGGTCGACGCCGGTAACACGGTGATCGTCGTCGAGCACAACCTCGACGTGGTGGCCGCCGCGGACTGGGTCATCGATCTTGGCCCGGCCGGCGGCGACGCGGGCGGCCGGATCGTGGCGACCGGGACCCCGGCCACGGTCGCCGCGCATCCGCACAGTCGCACGGCCCCCTACCTGGCTCGCCGCCTGGCCGCCCGGTAGCCCTTCCCGTTCTCGTGGAGTGCCTCGCGGCGCAGGTTATGCAGGGCGGCGCAGGCTGGAACCTGCGCCGCCGTGCATAACCTGCGCCGCCGTGCCGCTCGATGCCCCGGGCCGGCCCCGGGCCCGGGCCAGCCCGGCCGACCCGGCGGGTGCCATAGATTGGGAGTGACATTGCAGCGCAAAGGAGCTCTCATGACCGGTTGGCGGATCCGCGACTTTCACTCGGACGACCTGGACGGCATCCTGCGTCTCTGGGAAGAGATCACAGCCGCCCGCACGGAGCCCGTCTACGGATTGTCCGAGGTGCTGGCGTCCTGCCAGAAGGACGACGCCGTCGTGGCCATGATGGGCGACGAGGTCGTGGGCGCCGCCGTCGGCCGGGCCGCCCACGCGCAGGGCTGGGTCGTCTTCCTCGCCACCGCACAGCGGGAGCAGGGCCGAGGCATCGGCACCGCCCTGCTGGCCGCCCTGGAGAAGAAGATGTCCCGGCACGGGCTGACCAAACTGTCCGCGCTGATGCCGGAAACGGCCACCCGGGTCGACGCGTTCGTGAAGCGCGGCTTCGAGGTCAAGAAGAACCTGCGCTACTTCGAGCGCCACATTCCCGTGCAGCGGGAGGAGCTGCGATCACTCACCGAGCTGGGCGGACGCATCCTGGCCCGCGACCTCTGGGAAGGCGTCGGCGGCATGCGCACCGAGAAGGAACTGCTCGAACGCCGACTGGTGATGCCGCTGGCGAAACCCGACATGGCCGAGCAGTACGGCGTGGTGCCGCCGAAGGCCGTCGTGCTCTTCGGCCCTCCCGGCACGGGCAAGACCACCTTCGCGAAGGCGATCGCCTCCCGGCTGGAGTGGCCCTTCGTCGAGGTCTTCCCCTCCCGGCTCGCCGCCGACCCCAAGGGCCTCGCCGGAGCGCTGCGCGAGACGTTCCTGAAGATCTCCGAACTGGAACACGCGGTCGTCTTCATCGACGAGGTCGAGGAGATCGCCGCCCAGCGCGGCGGCGAACCGCCCTCGGCCCTGCAGGGCGTGACCAACGAGCTGCTGAAGATCATCCCGGCCTTCCGTGAACAGCCCGGCCGCCTGCTGGTCTGCGCCACGAACTTCATCCGCGCCCTCGACTCCGCCTTCCTCCGGCACGGCCGCTTCGATTACGTGATCCCGATCGGGCTTCCGGATGCCGCGGCGCGCCAGGCCATCTGGGAGCGCTACGTTCCCCCGGCCACGGCCGGCACGGTCGACCTTGACCTGCTGGTCGAGGCGAGCGACGGCTTCTCCCCCGCGGACATCGAATACGCGGCCCGGCGCGCCTCGCAGGAGGCCCTCGAACGAGCGCTCTTCGAAGGCGCGGACGAGTCGACTCCCGGCGGCCCCGGCACGGACGACTACCTGCTGGCGATCCAGTCCACCCGCACCACCGTGTCGCCCCAGGTGGCCAGCGAGTTCCTCGAGGACATCGAGCTGCTGGCGCGGCTCTAGCTCGAAGACCCGGCCGGCTCAGGCGCCGGCGGATTCCTCGGTGAACTCGGCCAGGGTGGCCTCGATCGTGGCGTACGACCACCGGTAGGCGGCATCCTCGTCGCGCTCGACTAGGGCCTCGGCCAGCTGGTTGTGCCGGTGGGCCGAGGGCGGCGTGTACTCGGTGATGGTGAACCGCTTCTCTTCCTGCCGGGTCCGGAGGACCGCCGCCACCGTGCCGGCGAAGTGTGCCATCACGCTGTTGCCCGACCCGATCAGGATCAGCGAGTGGAACCGGACGTCGGCCTCGAGAAACCGCGGTCCCTCGCCGGCCAGGTTGGACTCCATCATCGCCGCCGCCGCGGCCTGCACGGCGTCCAGCTGTTCCTGCGTCATCAGGCGGGCGCTGAGGCGGGCCGCGACCGGTTCGATTCCGAGCCGAAGTTCGAGCAGCTCGCGCATCTGGGTGTAGTACTCGGCGCCGCGACCCCGGCCGCGCCATCCGATGATCTGGGGGTTCATCAGGTCCCAGAATTCCCGCGGGAGCACCTGCGTTCCGACCCGCTGCCGGGGCTCGACCATCCCGAGCGACTGGAGCACCCGCAGCGCCTCCCGCAGCACCGAGCGGGAGACGGCGAAGTCGTCGATGATCTGGTCGAGGTTCAGGATGTCGCCGGGCGCATAGGCGGCGTCGACGATCTGCTGGCCCAGGGCGTTCAGCACCCGAGCATGCAGGCCCCGTTCACGCCAGGATGCTGCGCCCGCCCCACGGTTCATCTCAACTTCTCTCTCCGGGACCCGTGCGAGCGGCCCGCCGCCGGATGTCCCCCCGCGATCGTAGCGGCGTTGGTCACGACGACGTAATTCCTGTGCCACACTCAATTATCTGATTAATCAGATATTTGGACGATGGGGTCGCAGAGAAGCCGCCTCGGAATGGATATTCACATGAATTTCGCCCTTGCGGTCCCGGTGGTTCCGATCGAACCGGCCGGCAGCAACCTGCAGCTCATCATCGCGGCCCTCGTGGGCGTCGCCGTGATCATCGTGCTGATCACCTGGCTCAAAGTGCACCCGTTCCTCGCCCTCTCGATCGGCGCCGTGGGCGTGGGCGTCGGAGCCGGGCTCGCTCCGGCCGCCGCCGTGACCAGCTTCAGCACCGGCTTCGGCGCCACCATGGCGGGCGTCGGCATCCTGGTCGGTTTCGGCGCCATGTTCGGCAAGCTGCTCGCCGACTCCGGCGGAGCCGACCGCATCGTCGACTCCCTGGTGACCCGCTCGAGTGCGCGCACCCTGCCGTGGACCATGGCCCTGATCGGCGGCCTGATCGGCCTGCCGATGTTCTTCGAGGTCGGTCTCGTGCTGCTCATCCCGGTGATCATCCTGGTCGCCCGCCGCAGCGGACTCTCCCTGATCCGGATCGCCATCCCCGCCCTCGCCGGCCTGTCGGTCATGCACGGCCTCGTGCCGCCGCACCCCGGGCCCCTCGTGGCCGTGACCACGCTGGGCGCGAACCTCGGACTCACCCTCGCCATCGGCGTGCTGATCGCCATCCCGACCGTCATCATCGCCGGCCCGGTCTTCAGCAAGTTCGCCAGCAAGTGGGTCTCCGTGCCCGTGCCGCAGCTGTTCCTGACCAACGAGGAACAGGGCCTGGGCGAGAACGCCAAGCGCCCGAGCTTCCTGATCACCATCTCGGGCATCCTCCTCCCCGTCGTGCTGATGCTCGCCCGCTCGATCGCCGACGCGGTCAACCCGGGCTCCACCTCGCCGCTGAACGCCACCCTCGACTTCCTCGGCACCCCGATGATCGCGCTCGGCATCGCCGTCATCTACGCGATGATCGTCTTCGGTCGCGGCGGCGGCATGGACCGCTCCGCGGTCGCCAAGTCGCTCTCCGATTCCCTGCCCCCCATCGCCGGCATCCTGCTGATCGTGGGCGCCGGCGGCGGGTTCAAGCAGGTTCTGATCGACACCGGGATCGGTACCGTCATCGCCGACGCCGTGGCCGGCAGCAGCATCTCGGTGCTCCTCCTGGCCTGGTTCGTCGCCGCGCTGATCCGCGTGGCCACCGGTTCGGCGACGGTCGCCACCGTCACCGCCGCCGGCATTCTCGCCCCCGTCGCGGCCAGCCTGGGCGGCACGGATGTCTCCCTGATGGTTCTGGCCATCGGCGCGGGTTCGCTGTTCCTCTCCCACGTCAACGACGCGGGGTTCTGGCTCGTCAAGGAATACCTCGGCACCACCGTCGGGCAGAACCTGAAGACCTGGACCGTGATGGAATGCCTCATCTCCGTCACCGGCCTCGCCGGCGTCCTGCTCCTGAACATCGTGATCTAACGTGTTCGCGAGAGCGCAACCGGTGCTCGTGATCATGGGCATCTCCGGGTCGGGCAAGTCCACCGTGGCCGGGCTCCTCGCCGGCCAGCTCGGCTGGGACCTCGAGGAAGGCGACGACCTGCATCCGCAGGAGAACATCGACAAGATGTCCGCCGGCCACGCCCTGAACGACGAGGACCGCGCGCCCTGGCTCGACACGGTCTCCTCCTGGATCATCGAGCACACCATGGCCGACGTGCCGGGCATCATCACCTGCTCCGCGCTCAAGCGCCGCTACCGCGACGTGCTGCGTGAGCACAACGTGGTCTTCGTGCACCTGGCCGGGTCGACGGAACTGATCGGGCGGCGCCTCGCCACCCGTCACGACCACTACATGCCGGCCTCGCTGCTCGACTCGCAGGTCGCCACGCTCGAGGCGCCCGACGCCGACGAGCGCGCCATCACGATCGACGCCGGCCGCGCCCCGGCCGAGGAGGCCGCGGAGATCGTGCGGCGACTCGGGCTCACCCCCCGGGCCGGGTCCTCGACCCTCGGCGCGGCGGAGCCGGGCAAGTCCTCGGTGCCGCGCGCTGCGGCGCCGGCCCAGGGGTAGCACCCGCAACAACGACGGTCCCCGCGGTCACGGCCGCGGGGACCGTCGCGTGCTCCCGCCGGCGGAGCCTGGTTTCTGACCTTCCGCTCCGAGTGCCCTATCAGCGAGCTATGACCGGCCTGATCGGCACCCCCGGTATGCCAGCATCGACCTCGCGGGGATCGACCCCATGGAGGCGTACTGATGACAACCACCGTTCACGGCACACAGATGCCACTCTCGACAGATCACCGGCACCCGGCCGCCGGGCCGGCACTCCCGGCACACTCCCAGCAGCTGCCGATCCGGAGGATCGTGGTGGGGCTCTCCCTCACCGTGCTCGCGGCCATCCACGTTCTGGACCTGCCCGGCAAATTCGCCGAAACGCCCTATCTCGCCGTGGCCTACATCGGTCTCGTCGTGACCGCGCTCGTCATCGCCGAAAGGCTGTTCGTGGTGGGTTCCCGCCGCGACTTCGCGGCCGCCGCATCACTCTCGGTGCTCGTGATCGCCGGATTCGTCGTCAATCGCACCGTCGGAATGCCCGGGGCGATGGATGACATCGGCAACTGGCTGGAGCCTCTCGGACTCCTCTCCCTCCTGGTCGAAGCCTTCGTCGTGTGGCAGGCCGCAGCGGCCCTGCTCACCCGCACCCGGCACTGAGCCGCGCCGGACGGGCACCGACGGCACCGGGCCGCGGCCTCGAGCGCGTACGCTGAGATTCACCCGCCTGACGTGACCGCGTGAGGCAAAGCGCCCGACGGATGCCGGAACGGAGGCAGGAATGACCCGCACTCTCGACGCGCGCACGACCCGCCCCCGGGCGAGTGCCGTCCGGCCCGTGATCCTGGCGGCGCTCACCCTGGCCGCCATGCTGCTCTGCCTGCTCGCGGTGCACTCCGCCGGCCACGGAGCCGGGCACGACATGCCGGCCGTCGCCTCGTCGTCGTCGATGACGGCCGTGCACAGCGCGGCTGCCCACGTCGCGGCCGCCCAGAGCGCAGTCGCCGACGTCGCTGCCGACGTGGCTGCCGCACCCGTCGGGGCGTCCGGCGGCGCCATGCTCGCGATGACCTGCTCCATCCTGCTCGCACTCGCCGCCGTTGTCGTGCTGGCCCGTCGCCCGTCTCTCTTCCAGCGCCTGCTCGAGGCGGGCGGCTTCGTCGTCGGCTCGTTCCGGGCCATCCCCCTGCACCTGCACCGTCCCAGCCTCACCCTGCTCTCCATCAGCCGCGTGTAGACCGAGACCCCGCCCGCGCACCTTCCCGGCTGCGCGGCTTCGCCGTCCCCTCGGCGTCCGGTTTCTCACTCTTCATCGATGAATGGACGAACAATGCTCAGAACTTCCCGCACCATCCGCTCTTCTCTGCTCGCCACCGTCGCGGTCGCCGCCGCCCTCACCCTGAGCGCCTGCGGCGGTGCGACGACCGCCACCGGGCCCGGCGCCGGCAGCACCCCGGCTGCCTCCTCCGCCGCCTTCAACCCGGCGGACGTCGCATTCGCCCGGATGATGATCCCGCACCACGAACAGGCCGTCACGATGAGCGACGACCTGCTGGCCAAGCACGGCGCCGACCCGCGCGTCGTCGACCTGGCCACGCAGATCAAGGCCGCCCAGGAGCCCGAGATCGACCAGCTGACCGCCTGGCTGACCGCCTGGGGCGCCGACGCCGGCGGCATGTCCGACATGGACCACGGCACCGACGGCATGATGAGCGATGCCGACATGATGACGCTCGGCAACGCCTCCGGCGCCGACGCCGACCGGGTCTTCCTCGAGCTGATGATCGGTCACCACGAGGGTGCGATCGCCATGGCCCAGACCGAGGTGGACGACGGCGAGAACGCCGACGCCCAGGCCCTCGCGAAGGCGATCGTCGCGTCGCAGACCGATGAGGTCGCCGCGATGACCGACCTCCTCGCCGCGCTGTAAGGGCCGGGCACCATGACCGAACGCACCGGCGGCATCCGCCCCCGCGCCATTCGCCACCGCGCCATCCGCCCCCAAGCCATCCGCCAGACGGGCACCGCCGTGGTCACGGCCGGCCTCGCGGTCCTGCTGGCCGGCTGCGCCCCCGGCACGGATGCCCCGGCAACCGCCACCGCTCCCTCCACTGCCGCCGCCGCTTTCGAGCACATCCACGGCCTCGGCGCCGACCCGGCCACCGGGCAGACCTACGCCGGGACGCACGAGGGGGTCTGGGTCATTCCCACCGGGGCCCTCCCGGACAGTTACCTGGCGGGGGCCCCGCGCTCCGGCGCCACCGCGCTGACCCGCACCGAGGGTCCCGTCTTCGACGCCATGGGCTTCACGGTGGCGCCCTCCGGGCTGCTGCTGGCCTCGGGGCATCCGGACCCGGGGCAGAAGTCCGCCCTCACCGGGCCGAACCTCGGGCTGGTATCCAGTGCGGATGCGGCGGCGAACTGGGCATCCGTCTCGCTGGCCGGACAGACCGACTTCCATGACCTCGACGCGGTGCCCCTGGCCAGTGGGGCCCTGCGGATCTTCGGCTATGACGCCGCCGACGGGACCGTCGCGGTCAGCGACGACGACGGCGCCACCTGGGCGGCCGGAGCCACGCTGGCGCTGCGGGACCTGGCCGCCGACCCCGCGAACCCCGACCGGGTGTTCGCGACCACGGCCGACGGCCTGGCCGTGAGCGACGACGCGGGGCGCACGTTCGCCCCGATGACGGATGCGCCGACCCTCGTGCTGATCGACGTGGTCGACGCCGCGGCGGGCGGCGGGCTCGTGGGCGTCGACCCGGACGGCCGGCTCTGGCACCAGGCGGCCGCGGCCGGACCCTGGGCTCGTGACGGGCAGGCCGACGGCACGCCGGAAGCGCTGAGCTTCGTCGGCGGTTCCTCGCCGTGGATCCTCGCCGCGGACCAGCGCGGCGTTGTCGCCAGCGACGACTACGGACGCACATGGACCGTTCTCGTGCCGAGCCGGGCTTAGGCGCGACCGGTGGAGAACATTACCCCCGGGGGCATACTCAGAGTGACGAATCCAGGACTGCGGACGAGAGGACAACGACCATGATGTGGGGTTATGACGGAGGAATGGGGTGGGCCTGGTTCTTCGGTCTGCTCGTCATCATCGGGATCGCGCTGCTGATCGTCCTGGCCGTGCGGCTGTCGGCCGGGCCGGCCGCAGGGCCAAGCGCCGGGCCGCCGGCCGGACCGGCGCGGGAGAACGGGACGCCCGGGCGCAGCCGCGCCCGCCAGATCCTGGACGAGCGTTTCGCGAAGGGCGAGCTGACGGTGGAGCAGTACCGCGAGCAGATCCGGGCGCTGGGCGAAGGCGGCGAATGAAACCGATCAGCCGCCGGACCGCCCTCACTCTGGGTGGCCTGGGGGTGGCCGGCACGGTCATCGGCGGGGCGGGTCTGCTCTGGACCGGGCAGGGCGACTCCGGGCAGGGCGGCCCCGGCCGGCCCGCCGGCCCGGCCGCGGGCGACGCACTTCGCGAGCCCGCCGAGCTCCGCAGCCGGGCGGGACTGCTCGAGCTGCGACTGGATGCCGCCGCCGGACGGACGCAGATCGGCGGCAGGACCGCCACCACCCTCGGCTACAACGGCGGCCTTCCGGGGCCCACCCTGCGCCTGCGCGCCGGCGACCGCCTGCGGGTGAGCCTGCGCAACGGCCTGACCGACCCGACGAACCTGCACGTGCACGGCCTGCACGTCTCCCCCGAGGGGAACGCCGACAACCCGTTCGTCATGATCGACCCGGGCGCCTCCTTCGACTACGACTACCTGCTGCCGCAGGACCACCCGCCCGGCCTCTACTGGTACCACCCGCACCACCACGGCCTCGTCGCCGACCAGGTGTTCGGCGGCCTCTACGGCGCCATCGTGGTCGAGGACCCTGACCCGGTCGACGTCGCCCGCGAGCGGCTGCTGATCATCTCCGACCTCACCCTCGACGGGTCGGGACGGGTCGCCTCGGCCGGCCGGGCCGAACGGATGGCCGGCCGCGAGGGCGAGCTCGTGCTGGTCAACGGCCAGCTGAACCCGACCCTGGGCATCCGCCCGGGCGAACGGGAGCGCTGGCGGATCGTCAACGCCTGCGTCTCCCGCTACCTGCGCCTGCGGCTCGACGGGCAGGCCGTGCAACTGCTCGGCCTCGACTCCGGCCGATTCGAGACGCCCCAGGACGTGGCGGAGGTGCTGCTCGCGCCCGGCAACCGCGCCGACCTGCTGGTCACCGCCGCGGAGGGGACGGCCGTGCTGCGGGCGCTGCCCTACGACCGCGGCAGCATGGGCGGGATGATGGGCGGCACCGCCCGGTCGACGGCGGAGGTCTCCCTGGCCACGGTGACCGTGTCCGGCGAGGCCGCGGCCGCGGCATCCGTCGTTCCCCGGCGTCCGGCGGCCCGCGATCTGCGCGCCGAGCCCGTGACGGCCCGCCGGGAGCTGATCCTCTCGATGGGGATGGGCGGCGGGATGGGCGGCGGGATGAACTTCACCATCAACGGCGAATCCTTCGACGCCGGACGGGTCGACACCACGGTGCAGGGCGGCAGCGTCGAGGAATGGCTCCTCACCAACACCAGCCCGATGGACCACCCGTTCCACCTGCACGTCTGGCCGATGCAGCTCCTCGAGACCAACGGGCGGGCCGCGGACTCCCCCCCGTGGCAGGACGTCGTCAACCTGCCGGCCCGAGGGTCGGCGCGGGTGCGGATCGCGTTCGACGACTTCACCGGCCGCACCGTGTACCACTGCCACATCCTCGACCACGAGGACCTGGGAATGATGGGCGTCGTCGAGGCCCGGGGCCCTCTGCTCGGCGGATAGTCAGGCTGCTCTTCTAGACTGAGCCGGAAAGAAACGAAGGATATGAAGCACTCTGGGTTGTTCCGGCGCACGACGCCGAACCCGAGCACGACCGACAGCCAGGCCGCCCGAGCGGATGATTTCTCCTACCTCGACCCCGGCTCGACCTACCTCGACTCTGCCTGCCAGAGCCTGCGTCCGCAGCCCGTGCTCGATGCGATGACCGAGTACTACACGGCCTACAACGCCTGCGGCGGGCGCGTGAAATACGCCTGGGGCACGCGCGTCGACAACGAGGTGCAGGACGCGCGCCGCGCGGTGCTCGACCTGCTCGGGCTGTCCGCACGCCAGCGAGCGGTCTCCTTCACCCTCAACACGACCTTCGGCCTGAACCTGCTGCTGCAGCAGCTGCCGCAGGACCGGTTCGCCTCCATGGTGACCAGCCACATCGAGCACAACTCGGTGTTCCTGCCCACGATGACGGCCGCCACCCGGCTGGGGGTGCCGCGCCTCGTTCTCGACCGCACCCCCGACGGCGCCCTGGTCTACCAGCCGGCCCAGCTCGAGCGGGCGGTCGTCGTCGTCAACGTCGCCTCCAACATCGACGGGCGCCTGCTGACCAACCTCACCGACCTCGTGCGCGACACCCATGCCCGGGGCGGTATCGTCATCCTCGACGCGGCGCAGGCGATGGCGCACAGCCGCGCCCTGCTCGCCAAGACCGAGGCGGACGCGCTCTGCTTCTCGGCGCACAAGATGTACGGCGCGAGCCTCGGCGTGATCGTGGCCACGCACGAACTGATCGAATCCCTCGACCTCACCTTCGTGGGCGGCGGCATGGTGGCGGATGTCCGGGAAGACTCCTACGACCTGCTGCCGGGCGACCCCGGCGCCCTGCTCGAACCCGGGCTGCAGGCCTGGGGCGAGATCATCGCCCTTCGCCGCGCGATCGGCTGGCTCGGCACCGTTCGCCCGGGCGGGCAGACGCCGGCCGCGCACGTCGCGGCGCTGTCACAGCAGATGTTCGAGGGACTCGCCGAGATCCCCGGACTGACCCTGCTCAACACGGAGCCCAGCCCCGTGATCAGCCTCTACGCACCGAGGCAGGATTCGCACCGGCTCGCCGTGTTCCTGTCCCAGTCGGGCGTCATGGCGCGCAGCGGTTACTTCTGCGCCCATCACTACCTGAAGGAACAGCTCGGCCTGCCGCCGCTGCTGCGCTTCTCGCTCGGACTGCACTCCACCCCGGCCGACATCGACAAGGCCGTCCAGGCCCTCGCGCGCCTGATGAAAGGCCTCTCGTAAGTGTTCTGTGTTGCCGCATTCATCGTTCTCGTCCTCATGGCCGCCGTCTCGGCCAGGTACCGCCGCTACCTCGGCAAGGCGTGGAACTGCACCCTCCGCCGCGTCACCTTCCGCCCCTGCGACACCACCTTCAAGCAGGACATCAAGGACCACCTGCTCGCCCCGCTGGCCGTGCGCCGTCCCGGCCTGGTCGGACCGGCGAGCGTCACGCTCGAGGTGCTCGCGGTCCTGGTGGTCCTGACCACGATCTGGAGTGGGTACACCGTCGTCAAGAGCGGCGTCAACCTCTACGTCTACGGCACCTGCAACAAGCAGGATTCCGCCTCCTGCAGCCTGGGCGCGGAGGCCTGCGCCATCCCCGACCAGACCCCGACCTTCGGTGAGTCCCTGGCCGAGGGCGACGTGATCGGGGCGTTCGGCAACGACTTCGCCAGCCTCGGCAAGACGTTCTCGGCCATTCCCGCCCGCATGCAGAACTGGGACGCGAAAGACTACCTGCCCGCCAACGCCAGTTACCTGAACCCGTTCGACGAGAAGAAGGAAACGGCGCTCGAGGTCATCGACCCCGGCTGCACCTACTGCCTGCAGCTCTTCCAGAACATCGAGAAGGCCGGCTTCGACCAGAAGCAGAACCTCACCTACATCGCCTACCCGATCGCATCCGAGGACGGCTACAAGTTCAAGAACTCGCTGCTCGTCACGCAGTACCTTGAGGCCCTGCGCCTGAACCCGCTCGACGGCGCGAAGACACCGGTCGACTGGGAGATCCTCAGCCGGATCTACACGGAGAAGAACGAGGCGGGCGTGTCCTGGCAGAGCGTGATCAACGGCGCAGACCCCGCCGTGGCCACCGCACTGCTCCAGGACTGGTCAGCCGAGTTCGGCCTGAGCCCGGCGCAGGTCGCCGAGGTGGCATCCGTCGCCGCCTCCGACGAGGTGGCCGGCATCATCGCCGCGAACACGGAGCTGGTCGAAGAGAGCATCCACACCGTGAAGATTCCGTCGATCATCTTCGACGGGCGCCGCCACGACGGACTCGTCTCGCTGGACGACCTGGACTAGACGCGGGGCGGGCGGCCGAAGCGGCCGAAGCGGCCGAAGCGGCCGGACCGGGTGGCTGCTACGGCTTCCAGACCATCAGCACGACGATGAGCACGAGGAGCAGCGACGCGATGCCGGAGCCCATGGCCACGCGGGAGTAGCCGGCGATCTTGGTGCCGGTGGCGGGCATGGCGTTCGTACTCAGTGCCTCTGTACTCAGTGCCTCGGCGGCGGAGCGCATCGCCGGGACCACCAGGAACAGGTTGATCGCGAGGGCGATCACGTACAGCACGATCGACAGCCAGACCCAGGTGGAGCCGAAGGAGAAGCCCTCGTCCGCGTCCGCCATGCCCAACGCGCCGAAGCCGAAGAACGCCACCAGCACGGACAGCAGGCTGAACAGGTAGACCGATTTCGCCAGCGCGGCGACCTGTCCGGCTTCCCCGGCGCGCATGGAGCGCATCGCCGTCATGGGCAGGATGGCCATCGGGCCGACGATGAAGACGGCGGAGACAATGTGCAGGGTGTTGAACAGAAGTTCCATGGCTTCAGAGTAGGCCCGGGGCGGCGGCGGCGGTGAACCGACACGTCTGAGGCGTTGACGGCGGCCCGCACCCCTCAGAGCCGTCGTTGGGCGGCCGTCACCTCGGGGTGGTCCTCGGGGAGGGCGTGCCGGGCTCCGGCGTGCAGCAGGGCGACGTTCTTCTTCTCCCAGTCGAGCACGGCCTGCCGTTGCGGGTCGAGCGCCCGGCCCTCGGCGCAGGCGGACGCGCTTCGGCCGCAGGCACAGACCGTCGGCTTCGCCGGGTCGGCGTGGTGCAGCTGTCCGACCCGCCAGAGCACGGCCATCGCCCAGTCGATCTGGCGCTGCGCCAGCACGGTCTTGCGCTCGGCGCGCCGCACCAGGTCGCTCTCGAGGAGGGCGCGCACCCCGTCGCTCTTCGTCCGGTCGAACTGGCCGGCCACGACGCCGCGCAGCTCCGCCACCTGGGCGGCGAGGCCGTCGATCACCGCCTGCTGCTCAGCGTCCACCACCGCCGACTTCTCCGCGAACTTGCGGTGGTTCTCCTGCTGGTCCGCATACTGGCCGACCCAGAGCTTGATGTGTTCGGCGTCGCGGCGTTCAGCCTTCTCCGGCCCGAGGTGGTGCAGGCACGACGCACACACCACCTGGTCGGTCGGCGAGGTGAACGTGAACGGCTGCAGAGACTGGCAGCAGAAACACTGGGCCCGGATGGCCACATGCAACGGATACGGATGGGTCACGGAACTCCCTGCTTAGCCCTGTGCCGAGCGTACTGCTAATGCTGCCGTGGCCGCCCGCCGGCTGCGCCCTTCGCGCAGCAGCCCGCGGCGCAGGCATCGGGCCACGGCCCGAGGGCGGTCAGCGCGGCGCGCGGCGAGGCCGGCCCAGGTGCCAGGCGCTCCAGCAGCAGGTCGACGAGTCCCGAGACGAAGGCCGGGTGAACGCCCGGAGTCGGCACCCGCAGGAATTCGATTCCCACTCGGTGTGCGGTCGCGGCCGCCTCGGTGTCGAGGTCCCACACCACCTCCATGTGATCGGAGATGAAGCCCAGCGGCACGACGACCACGGCCCGGGTTCCGGCCGCGGCAAGGCGCTCGATCGCGTCATTGACGTCGGGTTCGAGCCAGGGCATGTCTGGCGGGCCCGACCGGGACTGGAAGGCCAGCGACCAGGCGGGTGCGGGCGGCCATTGAGCATCGGGGTCAGCGACGGGCAGTGCAGCCATGACCACCGCCGCGACCGCCAGATGCTGGGCCTCGTAGGCGCCGCCGGGGCCGAGATCGCGATCCGGGAGGCCGCTGCGCACGGCATCCGCGATCGGAATGGAGTGGGTCGTGAAAAGAACGTGGGTGTCGGCGACGCAGATGCCCCGCCGGGTGAACCGGGCCAGGGCCTCCCGCACGCCCTCGATGAAGGGAGCGACGAAGCCGGGGTGGTCGAAGTAGGGGCGCACGGCGTCGAGCTGCACGCCGCCGATACCGGTGGGCAACGCCTCGGCGAGGTCCTCGCGATACTGGCGGCAGCTCGAGTAGGAGCTGTACGCGCTGGTGGTGAGGGCGAGCAGCCGGGTGTGCCCGTCGAGAACGGCGGCGGCGACCTCGCCGGGCAGGTACGGCTCCCAGTTGCGATTGCCCCAGTACACCGGGAGGTTGACGCCGCGTGCGGCGAGTTCGGCCTCGAGCGCCGCCCGGAGGGCACGGTTCTGGGCGTTCACCGGGCTCACGCCGCCGACGGCGCGGTAGTGCGTCGCCACGGTCTCGAGGCGGGCCTCCGAGATGCCCCGGCCCCGGGTGACATTTCGGAGGAAAGGGATGACGTCGTCCTGGCCCTCCGGGCCGCCGAATCCGACGAGCAGGATGGCGTCGTACCGGTACGGGAGCGGTTCGGCGCTCATCCCGCCGCTAGGCGCCGGCACCGACGGCCGCCGGGGCCGCCGCGCCAGGTTGGAAAGGACACGCGGGGTCTTCGCCGAGAGGGTCGCCGCTGTCCGCGAACGCGCGGGCCCGGGATCCTCCGCACAGGTCGGCGTACTCGCACCGGCCGCAGCGCCCGCTGAACTCGGTGGCCCGGATCTGCTTGAGCAGCGCGTTGTCCCGGTAGATCTCGGCCAGGGGTGTCGTGCACACGTTTCCGAGGCCGAGGGGCAGGAAACCGGCGGGGTAGACCTCGCCGTCGTAGGCGACGAATACGATGCCCTTGCCGTCGCGGGTCGACGCGGTCTGGGCGCGCGGCAGGCCGGCGGGCGGTCCCATCAGGGTTTCGAGCCTGGCGGACAGCGCGCGGTACCGCTCGCTTGCCGGCGCCGGGTCGCCGGCGCGGCGCCGGGCGACGACGCGACGGAAGAAGGGAGCCTCGACCGTGCGCACGATGAAGCCGTGCTGGGAGGCATCGAAGAGGAAATGGCAGATGTCCTCGTGCTCGGCCGGGGTGACGGCTTCGGTCGAGACGCCTCGGCCGACCTGCACCAGGAAGAAGACCTCCCAGATGGCCGCGCCCGCCTTCTTGATCAGGGCCGCGACATCCGCGAGCTCGCCCACGTTGGCGCGCATGACGGTCGTGTTCACCTGAACGGTGAGTCCGGCCGCTGCGAGGGCACGGATGGCGCGCACGGTGTCGTCGAAGTGGCCCGGAATCCCGCGCACACCCTCATGGGTCGCCGCGACGGCGCCGTCGAGGCTGATCGACACCGCCTTGACCCCGCTCGCCACGATCCGGTCGATCATCAGGGGGGTGAGGGTGGGGGTGACGGACGGGGAGAGCGCCGTGGGCAGTCCCAACCCGGTGGCGTAGTCGACGAGCTCGAACAGGTCGGGCCGCATCAGGCAATCGCCGCCGGTGAGCACCAGAATCGGATACGGTCGGCCGAAGCCCGCCACCTGGTCGATCAGGTCCCGGCCCTGCGCGGTGGTGAGTTCGCCCGGAAGGGCCTGCATGTCGGCGCTGGCCCGGCAGTGCTTGCAGGCGAGCGCGCAGGCGCGGGTCGTCTCCCAGAAGACCAGCATCGGGCGCTTCGCGTAGTCCGGCCCCTTGCCACGACGCGCGGCCGGCACGGCCGGCAGCACGGCGGTCTCCCCGAGCGGGATGCTCAGCCCGCTCATGCGGACGCCTCGCTCCGGGCACGCGCATCGGACAGGACCTGCGCGATGCTGTCGGCGGTGCGCTCTGCGTCCGCCACGCAGCTGGCCAGCCCGACCCCGCGGTAGGCGGAGCCGGTCAGGCGGATCCCGGGCAGCCGGCCGAGTGCCTCCTCGGCGGCCGCGAGCCGAGCCTGGTGGCCGACGACGTACTGCGGCATTCCCTGCGGCCACCGTTCGATGTGCTGTTCGGTCGGGCGCCCGGTCAGGCCCATCGCCTCCACCAGCTCGGCGTGCACCTGGCTGACCAGGGTATCGTCATCGAAGCCCACCCAACGCTGGTCACGGCGCCGGCCCACCATGCAGCGGATGAGGACGGTGTTCTCATCGGCAAGGTGCGGCCACTTGACACTGGACCAGGTGCAGCCGACGATGAGGCGACCCTCTTCTGGCGGCACCAGGAAACCGGTGCCGTCGAGGTCGTGAGCCACCGCGGAGTGCGGGTAGGCCAGACAGATCGTGGCCACGTCGACGTAGGGAATGCCGCCGAGTGCGGCCGCCAGATCCGGCGCCTCGGCGGCGATCATGCCGGCGGCCACGAATGCGGGGATGGCGAGCACGACCGCATCGGCCGGGAAGACGGTCCCATCCTCCAACGCGACCAGGTAGCCGGTGCCGTTCTCGTCCCGTGTCACGGATACCGCGGCACTGCCCAGACGCACGTCATCGCCCGCCACGCGGTCGGCCAGCGCGTCGATCAGGCGGGCCAGCCCGCCGACCAGGGTTACGAGGGCAGCGCCGCCGGTTCCGGCCGGCTTCGGCGCGTTCCGCCGGCGGCGGCGCAGGCCGAGATAGAGACTGCGGTTGGCCCGGCCCAGTGCCTCGATATCCGGTGCGGTGCTGCGAGCACTGAGCTCGTCGGCCCGGCCGGCGTGGACGCCGCCCAGGAGCGGGTCCACGAGCCGGTCGAAAACCTGCCCGCCCATCCGGGGCCGCACCAATTCGGCGATTGTGGGGTCCTCCGGCAGCGCCGCCCGGGTCGGGAGCACGACGTCAAGGGCCGCGCGCGCCAGGCCGAGGGGCGAGAGCAGTCGCGATTTCATCAGCGGCAGCAGCCGGTCGGGGATACCGAACAGGGTGCCGGCCGGGAGGCGGCGCAGCGCGCCGCGCGACCAGATCCGGGCGCCGGACCCGGCCGGGGCCACGACAAGATCACTGAGACCGAGGTCCTCGATCAGTGCCGCCGCCACGGGCGCCCGCACCATCAGGGCGTCGGGTCCGACGTCGACCAGGTGCCCGCCGAATTGCTCGGTCGCGATCTTGCCGCCGAGCCTGGGCCCGGCCTCGACCAGACTGAGTTGCACGTCCGCGCCGAGCCGGCGATGCAGGTAGTGCGCTGTCGCCAATCCGCTGATTCCGCCGCCGACAATGACGATCCGTGGTTGAGAGAGCACTTGTATATTCCTCCAGCTGCCGGTACGTCCAGCGCAGCCGGCAACCGATGGCAATCCTTGTTGCCTCGATCCTACGACCGTCGTGCGGCCCCGTTCCAACCGGGGCACCGGCCGTGGGCGTCGAGTATCAGGCGAATCGCCGCCCGGACCGGGGCCTGATCAGATGACGGATTGCCTGGACGGCCGCCTAATATTCTCGTTTTGGCATACGCTTTTCGGTGGGTAGGGAGACCGCGGCGCGGGCTCGCTCCACCGCCTCGACGGAGCGGGCGACGTCCTCCGCATCCGTCGACCAGTTGCTCACCGATACCCGCAGCACGTCTCTGTCGTGCCAGCGGGAGCCCGACATCCAGGTGACTCCCTCGGCGAGCAGCGCCTCGGTCACCCGGCGGGTGCTCTCGTCGTCACCGAAACTCACGCACACCTGGGTGAACACCACGTCGTTCAGCACCTCGGCGCCCGGGATGCGCCCCAACCCGTCGGCGATGGCCCCGGCCTGGTCGGCCAGGCGCTCCACCAGCGCCACGGTACCGGACCGGCCCAGCGATTTCAGGGCCGCCCAGACCGGCACGCCGCGGGCCCGACGCGAGAGCTCGGGCACCTTCTCGTGCGGATCGCCCGGGCCGCGCTCATCCGCGACCAGATAACTCGTGTGCACCCCGAACGTGGTCCTCAGATCGGCGGGGCGGGCCACGATGGCCATGCCGCAGTCGTAGGGCACGTTGAGGGTCTTGTGCGCGTCGGTGGCCCAGGAATCGGCGGTGTCGAGTCCGGCCAGCTGCTCCCGATAGCGCGGGCTGGCCGCGGCCCAGAGGCCGAACGCGCCGTCCACGTGCACCCAGGCTCCGTGCTGCCGGGCGAGGGCGGCGAGTTCGCCGACCGGGTCGAAGGCGCCGGAGTGCAGGTTGCCGGCCTGCAGGCAGACGATCACGGGCCCCGTGACCCCGGTGAGCGCGGCGGCCAGGGCGTCAGGACGCATCCGGCCCTGGTCGTCGGCCGGCACCACGATGGGCGCGCTGAGGCCCAGGTAGCGCAGGGCTTGGTCGATCACCGCGTGCCGTTCCTCGCCCACGAAGACCTTCACGCGCGGCGATCCGGGCAGCCCGTTGACGGCGACATCCCAGCCGGCCCGGCCGAGCACGTGGTCCCGCCCAGCGGCCAGACCCGTGAAGTTGGCCATCGTGGCGCCCGTGGTGAAGCCCACGTCGGCCCCGGCGGGGAGCCCGAGCAGGTCGAGGATCCAGCCGCCCGCGGCCTCCTCGGCGGCCGCAGTGGCCGGCGTCGCGAACCGCATGCCCGCGTACTGGTCCCAGGCGCTGACGAGCCAGTCCGCGGCCAGGGCGGCCGGCAGCGTGCCGCCGATCACCCAGCCGAAGAACCGGCCGGACGGCATCGCCATCAGCCCGGGTTCGGCCAGGGCGGCCAGCTCGTCGACGACCTGGGCCGGGTCGGTCGGCTGATCCGGCAGGGGCGCAGCGAAGCCGGCGACGAGCGCGTCGGCATCCAGCCGGGGGCCGACGGGCCGGGTGGGAACGGAGGCGAGCCAATCCATCGCGTGCACCCGAGCCCGCTCCAGCGCTGCGCGGTAGTCCTCCGGGCGAGCAGTCATGGCGCGATTTTATCGCCGCGCACCGAGCGCGGAAAGGGTGCTGGTCTCCGGCCGCAGGTCGAGGCGGCGCAGCAGCTGCGCGTTCACGGCGACCACCACCGTCGACGCGGACATCAGCAGCGCCCCGACCTCCATCGGCAGCACGAAACCCACCGGGGCCAGCACCCCGGCGGCCAACGGCACGGCCAGCAGGTTGTAGCCGGCCGCCCACCACAGGTTCTGGCGCATCTTGCGGTAGCTCGCGCGGGACAACTCGATCACCGAGAGCACCGACCGGGGGTCGTCGCTGGCGAGGATCACGCCGGCCGAGGCGATGGCGACATCCGTGCCGGCTCCGATCGCGATGCCGACATCGGCCTGGGCCAGCGCCGGCGCGTCGTTGACGCCGTCCCCGACCATCGCGACCGTGCGGCCCTCCCCCTGCAGTTCGGCCACCTTCGCGGCCTTGTTCTCGGGCCGTACCCCCGCGAACACGCGGTCGATGCCCAGTTCGGTTGCGACCGACCGGGCCACCGGTTCGGCGTCGCCGGTGATCATCACCACCTCGATCCCCTCCGCGTGCAACGCGTCCACGGCCTGCCGGGATTCCGCCCGCACCTCGTCGGCGAGCCCGATCGCGCCGACCACGTCACCGTCCCGGAGCACGTGCAGGACGATGGCGCCCTCCCCGGCCCATGCTTCCGTCTCCGGCAGCGGAGCCCGGTGGTGCCGCCGCAGCAGTCCGGGGCCGCCGACGCTCACCTGCCGCCCGTCGACGAACCCGGTCACCCCGACGGCCGCGGACGCCTGGAACCCGGTGGCCCGCGGCACTTCGAGCGCACGGGACCGGGCCGCGGCCACGATGGCGCGGGCAAGCGGATGCTCGCTGTCGGCTTCCACGGCGGCGGCGAGCGCGAGCGCATCCGTCGGCGACGCGTCGGCGGGGGCAGCGAGGCGAGTGAGAGTCGGCTCGCCCCGGGTCAGCGTGCCGGTCTTGTCGAACAGGACGGCGTCGACCAGGCGCATGCTCTCCAGGGCCAGCCGGTCCTTGACCAGCACGCCGCCCCTCGCGGCCCGCTCGGTCGCGATCGACACCACCAGCGGAATCGCAAGCCCGAGCGCGTGCGGGCAGGCGATCACCAGCACCGTCAGGCTGCGCACGATCGCGGTCTCGGGGGTGCCCACCAGGGTCCAGACGGCCGCGGTCAGCAGGCCGGTGCCCAGCGCGAACCAGAACAGCCACCCGGCGGCCCGGTCGGCGATCCGCTGCGCGCGCGAGGACGAGCCCTGGGCCTCCGCGACCAGGCGCCGGATGCCGGCCAGCGCCGTGTCCTCGCCCACCGCGGTGACCCGCACCCGCAGGGCCGAGTCGGTGGCGACGGTGCCGGCGACGACCTGCCCGCCCGGCCCGCGGCGAACGGGCCGCGACTCGCCCGTGATCATCGACTCGTCGACGTCGGCCGTGCCCTCCGTGACCTCGCCGTCGGCGGGCACGCGCCCGCCCGGCCGCACGATCACGAGGTCGCCCACGGAAAGCTCGGTCGGGGAGACCACGACCACTTCGTCGCCGACCACCCGCTCCGCCTGGTCGGGCAGCAGGGCGGCCAGGGACTCGAGGGCGGTGGAGGTCTGCGCGAGCGAACGCATCTCGATCCAGTGGCCGAGCAGCATGATCGTGATCAGCAGCGCCAGTTCCCACCAGAAGTCGAGTTCGGGGGCCAGGATACCGAGGCTCGCCCCCCACGATGCGGCGAACGCCACCGTGATCGCGAGCGCGATCAGCAGCATCATGCCCGGCGTGCGCGCCCGCAGCTCCGAGACGGCTCCGGTGAGGAACGGCCGGCCGCCCCAGACGTACATCACCGTGCCCAGCACCGGTGAGATCCATTCGATCCCCTGCAGGCCGGGCAGGCGGTAGCCCACGAGCATGGCGAACATGGGGCTGAACCAGACGACCGGAACGGTGAAGACCAGCATCACCCGGAACAGGCGGCGGAACCGGGCCACGTGGTCGCCGTGCCCCGCGTGCCCCGCGTGCCCGGCGTGCCCGGAGTGCCCGGAGTGCCCGGGCGGGCCGGGGGCGGCATGGTCCATCTCAGCGTGGTCGTGCTCCATGCCGCCACGTTATGCCCCTTGGGGATGTCCTGCCAGAGCGCTGCCGCGGCCCGTCCTCAGCGTCCGGTGTTCGCCTCCGGACGCAGCCGGATCAGCCGCTGCGGCCCATCCTCGTCCAGTTCGGCCACGTCGCCGCGCGAGGAGAGGAAGTCGGTGAAGGAACGGAAGCCTAGCGGCTTCTCGTTGAATGAGGGGTCCATCCGGCGCATTTGGTTCTTCACCGATCCGGTGTTCAGCCACTCGTCGGCGTCGCCTTTCGCGTGACCGATCTGCAGGGCCCGCACGAGGAGCTTCGTCGCGATGGTCTGCGGGTCGGTGTCATCGGCCGGTTCGGGCTCGTCGTATTGCGAATCGTCGGTGTGCGAGAACATCGGGATCGTCGTCAACTGGCGCACCGGGATCGGGGTCGTCTGGGGCCCGGCCACCTCGGGTTCCGGCGCCGCCCTGCCCGACGGGGGCTTCTCCGCCGTCACCGGCGCGGTCACAGCGGCGGCCGCCGCGGTGGCGGTCACCTTCGCGATTCCCGGCAGGGAGTCATAGTCCTCGAATTCGTCACAGGCGGCCGCGAGCGAGGTGCTCGTCGACCCGGCGACTCCGATGCCGACGACGAAGCGGCCGAGCCTCTTCGACTTCTGGGCGAGGGCGATGTAATCGGAGTCCCCCGCGACGATGATGATGTGGGTGAGGTCGGGCAGCCGGAACAGGTCTTCGACCACGTCGACGGCGAGACGGATGTCCGCACCGTTCTTCGTTCCCCGCGTGGTCGTCGTGAACAGCTGGGTGAGGTCGACGGCTCGGGACATGAGCTGGCGTTGGTAGCTCGCGTTGACGGGCACCGACCAGTCGGCGTACGCCCGGTTGACGACCAGGGTTCCGAATGACGCGGCGAAGTCGATGATCGCGTTGAAGTCGACCGTCGCGGCGTTCAGCCGCGTGGTGACCAGGGGGTCGGAGGCAGCGCTCGATCTGTCGAAATTGCGGATGCCATCGCGCTGGAAGGCATTGCGGCCGTGCAGTTGCTGGTATCGAGAGATGACGATGTTGTCAAAGTCGATGTAGAGGCCGACGCGTGAATCGCTCGGTTCAGTCATGTGATGGGTTCCTTAGCTACCGGCGCACGAATCGGTCCGGGCCCGGCACTTCAGTCTGCTGCGACCGACGCGAGAACAGCAACTCTCCGTCCTGTGACTTCGCCGACGGATGCTCAGAAAGCGCGCACCGTGAGGTGGTTGTGCACCTCCGACACGTGCGGCGACCGCCAGGCGGCCTTGCCGGCCTGTTTCTTCTCCGCCCAGGACCGCACCGAGCCGGTGAGCGTCACCTCGCTGCCCTGGATGCCGACCGCGATGTTGTCGGCGTCGAGCTGGGCGCTGCGCAGGATGGCCTTGTGGATCAGTTCCTCCGTGTCGGTAGCCGACGGGCGCCTCGTCAGGCCGATCCGGCTGTCGACGAGGTGCACCCCCGAGATGCGCTCCACGGCTGCGCGGGCGGCTTCTCGTTGGTAGTTCCAGTCGACCGTGCCGGACAGCGTCACGATGTGGTCCCGCGCCTCGGCCTTCACCGCGTCCCGGGGGATGCCGGCCGTCCAGGAGAGCGCGTTCTGCACGGCACGGGCGATCTCGGTGTCGGTGTGCTCGGCGACCGCCGAGGAGCGCACCGTGAGGTCGTCGGCGACGGCGGTCACGCCGCGCACGCGCAGCGCCGCCTCGGTCGCGGCGATCCGCTCCGCGTGGTTGCTGACCTCTCCGGCCAGGGTCACGACCCCGTCGTTGACGGAGACGCCGATATGGGCCGGGTCGAGACCCGGCATCCAGTTCAGTTCGTCGCTGACCTCGGCCTGCACCTCGAGGTCGTTCGGTTCGTCCTCTGTTGTCGTCATGCGCCCAGCATGGGCCTGCGCGGCCCGGCCGTCTAGGGCCGGGGTGCCGAATCCGGCGAACGGGGCCGGCGGGTGGAGAATGCGACTATGACCAACGTCGATCCAGTCCCGGTTTTCTTCCTCTCGGACAGCACGGGCATCACAGCGGAAACGCTGGGGAACACCCTGCTGACCCAGTTCCCGGAGATCGACTTCGACCGCACCACCATCCCCTTCATCATGGACGTGGCCCAGGCACAGTCCGTGGTCGCCACCATCGACGGCGTGGCCGCGCACGGCGGCCACAAGCCGATCGTGTTCTCCACGGTCGTGACCAGCTCCATCCGTCATACCCTGGCCGAGTGCACCGGCACCCTGGTGGATCTGCTCGGCACCTATCTGGGCCAGCTGGAGCAGGCCCTGGCCACCCGGGCCAGCAACGAGCCGGGGCGGGCGCACGGACTCGGCAACGCCGCCCGCTACCAGTCACGTATGACCGCGGTGGAATATGCCATGGAACATGACGACGGCCAGAGCCTCCGCGCCCTGGAGAAGGCCCAGATCATCCTGGTGGCGCCCTCGCGGTGCGGCAAGACGCCCACCACGATGTACCTGGCCCTGCAGCACGGGATCTTCGCCGCGAACTTCCCTCTGGTCGACGAGGACTTCGAGCGCGAGGGTCTGCCCAAGCCCCTGCGCCCCTTCGTGGACAAGTGCTTCGGCCTCACCACCAACCCGTTGCGGCTCAGCCAGGTGCGCACACAGCGGCGGGAGGGGTCACCCTACGCGTCCCTGCGCCAGTGCGGGTTCGAACTGCGCAGCGCGGAGCGACTGTATGCCTCCCACGGCATTCCGTTCCTCAACTCGGCGAGCATGTCGGTGGAGGAGATGTCCGCCACAATCCTGCAGCAGATGAAACTCAAGCGCTGAGGCACCTGACACTATGGAAGCAGGGACTCGCCCACGACGACGAGCCACCTCACCTCGCGGCCGCACCCCTGGCCGCACACCTGCAAGGGAGCAGAAACATGACGACGGACATCCTCTGGTTTTCAGAAATCGGACTCACCGACCTGGATCGCGTGGGAGGCAAGAACGCCTCCCTGGGTGAGATGGTGCAGAACCTGACGTCCGCCGGGGTCAAGGTGCCAGACGGCTTCGCCACCACGGCCGACTCGTACCGCCGGTTCCTGGCCGATTCCGGCCTCGACCGGAGGATCATCGAGCGCCTGCGGGGCCTCGACATCGACGACGTCACCGAGCTGGCCGCCGCCGGCCAGGAGATTCGCACCCTGATGCGCGACACCCCCTTCCTGCCCGAGTTCGAGGCTCAGATCCGGGCCGCCTACGCGACCCTGGTCGGCAAGCACGAGGGCTCGGAGGAGCTGTCCTGGGCGGTTCGCTCCAGCGCCACGGCCGAAGACCTCCCCGATGCGTCCTTCGCCGGCCAGCAGGAGACGTTCCTGAATGTGCGCGGGATCGAGAACATCCTGCCGGCGATCAAGGATGTCTTCGCCTCGCTCTACAACGACCGTGCCATCGCCTACCGGGTGCACCACAACTTCGAGCACGCCGAGGTGGCCCTCTCCGCCGGGATCCAGCGCATGGTGCGCGCGGACATCGGATCCTCCGGTGTCATGTTCACCATGGACACCGAATCCGGGTTCCGGGACGCGGTCTTCATCACCTCCTCCTACGGACTCGGCGAGGCCGTCGTGCAGGGCGCCGTGAACCCGGACGAGTTCTACGTCTACAAGCCGGCCCTGCTGGCCGGACGGCCCTCCATCCTCAAGCGCACCCTCGGCGAGAAGGCGCTGCAGATGACGTTCACGCAGAACCGTGAAATCGGCCGCACCATCGACTTCGTGCCGGTGGAGGCCCGCCAGCGCAACCTGTTCAGCATCACCGACGCCGACGTGGAGGAGCTCGCCCGCCACGCGCTGGCGATCGAGGCGCACTACGGGCGACCGATGGACATCGAGTGGGGCAAAGACGGCCTCGACGGCGGCATCTACATCCTCCAGGCGCGCCCGGAGACGGTGCAGTCGCGGGCGTCCGCGGTCTCGATGAGCCGGTTCAAGATGCATGAGACCGGCAAGGTGCTCGTCGAGGGCCGCGCCATCGGCCAGCGGATCGGCGCCGGGCCGGTGCGCATCCTCTCGTCCATCGACCAGATGGCGAGTTTCACGACCGGGGATGTGCTCGTCGCGGACATGACCGACCCGGACTGGGAACCGATCATGAAGCGCGCCAGCGCCATCGTGACCAACCGCGGTGGCCGCACCTGCCACGCGGCGATCATCGCCCGCGAACTCGGCATCCCCGCGGTCGTCGGCACCGGTACGGCCACCGACGTCCTGTCCGACGGCCTCGAGGTGACGGTGTCCTGCGCCGAGGGCGAGAGCGGCCTGATCTACGAGGGCATCCTCGACTTCGGCATCGAGGAGACCGCGCTCACCCTGCTGCCGCCGGCGCCGGTCAAGGTGATGATGAACGTCGGCACGCCCGAGCAGGCGTTCACGTTCGCCCAGCTGCCCAACCACGGCGTCGGCCTGGCCCGGCTCGAGTTCATCATCAACCGCCAGATCGGGATCCACCCAAAGGCGCTGCTGAACCTCGCGGACCAGCCGGCCGACGTCGCCGCAGAGATCAACACCCGCATCGCCGCCTACGGCAGCCCGCGGGAGTTCTACATCAAGCGGCTGGCCGAGGGTGTCGCCACCATCGCGGCCGCGTTCGCGCCGGAAACCGTGATCGTGCGGATGAGCGACTTCAAGTCGAACGAGTACGCCAACCTGATCGGCGGCCCGGCCTACGAACCGCACGAGGAGAACCCGATGCTGGGCTTCCGCGGGGCGTCACGCTACCTGGAGCCGTCCTTCCGGGACTGCTTCGACCTCGAGTGCGAGGCGCTCTCGTTCGTGCGCAACGAGATGGGACTCACCAACGTCAAGCTGATGATCCCCTTCGTGCGCACCCTGGACGAGGCGCGCGGAGTGATCGACCTGCTGGCCGAGAACGGGTTCCGCCGGGGTGAGAACGGCCTCGAGATCATCATGATGTGCGAGCTGCCGGCCAATGCGCTGCTGGCCGACGAGTTCCTCGACCACTTCGACGGGTTCTCCATCGGCTCCAACGACATGACGCAGCTGACCCTCGGCCTGGACCGGGACTCCGCGATCGTGGCCGGCGGTTTCGACGAGCGTGACCCCGCCGTCAAGAAGCTGCTGAGCATGGCGATCGCGGCCTGCAAGGCCCGCGGCAAGTACGTAGGAATCTGCGGCCAGGGTCCGAGCGACCACCCCGACTTCGCCGAGTGGCTGGTCGAGGAGGGCATCGACTCCGTGTCCCTGAACCCGGACACCGTGGTCGACACCTGGCTGCGCCTGGCCGCCGCCGCGGCGGTCGAGGTCCCGGCGGTCTGACGCGAGGCGGGCCGACGCGGGGCGGTCCGGCTCGGCGCGGGCGTCAGAGGGGGCGGATCAGGTCAGGGCCGCCGTTCGGCACGCCCGCCTGGAGCTCGACCCGGTTCACCGATGTGGACACCGGGTAGCAGTCCAATTGGCCCGCGATGGCGGCCGAGTCGCTCTCGAGCATCCCCAGCAGCTCCTTCGCGCCGAGGCCGTCGCCCAGCCACGCGTCGTAGGAGCCTGCCCACAGGGCCGCCGGCATCCGGGCGAGGCTCGAGGCCCGGCGCGACGCGCGCGTCGCGGGTGATGATCGACATCGACAGCCGCCACCGGCGCGGATCCTTCTCGGCCAGGGACGGATCCGGCCAGGCGCACACGATTCCCGCCATCGCCAGCGGATGCTGCGGCTCCCGGATGAAGTACGGCTGCTTGCCCGATTCCTGTTGCTCCCACTCGTAGTAGCCGGTGGCGAAGACGATGCAGCGTGACTTCAGGAACGGATTCTTGAACAGGCCGAGCCGGTCGACAGACTCGATCCGCGCGTTGAAGACCGGCTTCCCGCCGCCGAAGGTCGGCGATCCGGGCGCGACCATGCCCCAGCGCACGTCCGCGACCTCTCGATCACCGTGACGTTCACGCATCACCGGCACCTCGTTCGTCGGCGCGATGTTGTAGTGCGGCTGTCGCTCTGCGAGCGTGGCCGGCTGCGCGCCGGGCTGCTTCGGGTCGAGCTGCTGCTCCGCAACCAGGAAGTCCAGCAGCTGGTACACCGTGCCATCCATCGCGAATCGACCGCACACCGCCGACCTCCGTCCTTTCGTCCCCTCCAGTAAACCCCTCCGCGCGAGCCTCTGCCGGAGTCCACGGGTCAGAAGCGACCGGGCCTCATCCGGTGCACCAGTCCGGCATGAAGCCGGACACGCTGCGCGTGCTGGTGCCGGTGGCCAGGTCGACGAATGTGGTGCTCATGCCGGAGAACGCGGGCACCTGCCGGTAGGCGTCGGCCCGTCCGCTGCCCGCAATCGTTTCGACCGCGAGGTACTGGCCGTTCGGGGAGGCGCAGACGTCGCGCACACGGGAGGACTCCGACGCGGGCGTGAAGACCACGTTCGAACCGTCATCGTCGGTGACGGCGATCAGGGAGATGAGGTCGTTGATTCCCGTGCTCTCCTGCAGGTACAGCCGCGCGTACCGCCCCTGCTCGTTCAGCAGGATGAGTTTGCCGGGGTACGCGGCCTCGTCGAGCGGGCTGGGCGCCAGCTCGAAGGGCGTCACCTCGCCGTCGGCGAGGTCGAGGGTCGAGCCCCGCTCGGGATCGGCCAGGATCAGCGCCCGGGAGCCGGGAACGAAGCCGCGCATCTCGGCGTGCACGCCCAGGGGCTCCAGCGCGCCGTCACCGAGCACGTCGACCAGGAACAGGCTGTGGCCGGAGTCGTGCACGACCAGCGAGGCGGTGTCCGGCACGAACGCCAGGTCCATCGCCTCCACCGCCGGCCCGTCGGCGCCGGCGACCTCCTCCGGGAGTCCGGACTCCGCGGTCAGGTCGTAGATGAAGGGCGTCTTCTGATGACGGCGCCCTTCTGCGGCCGGGCCGCTGGTGAAGGTGTAGGCGATGAGGTGCCTGGAGGGCGACGCCTGCAGGTTCTCGACCGTGCCAGCCGAGGGCAGGGGCAGCCGCACCGTCTCCCCGATCGTCTCGCCGCCCGCGAACGAGACCACCTCGATCGCGGCCGCGGCCGCGTCGTCCAGGGTGACGGCGGCGAGATGGGAGTCCAGCGCGACATACTGCTGGATGCGCGGGGCGCTGAACACGACCTCACCGTCGCCGCGGCCGCGCAGGGTGGTGCGCCGAACGGTGTCCGGCAGCTTCGCCCCGTCCTCCCCCACCCGGTCGTCGCGCTGCAGGGCGTAGAGGCCGGGATCGGGGGTCGTGAACCGGTAGTCCAGCGTGGCAGCGGCGTTCCGGGCCGACCCCGCGACATCCGTGACCGTGACGGTGTACTCGGTGTTGTAGCGAAGGATGCCGGTGAACCGCACCGTGAGTTCGGCGCCCGACACCGAGGTCGAGACCGCCGTCTTCGGGGTCACGGACACCTGGCCGGCCTCGATCTCGGCGAGCGGCTGGTTCGCCGTGAGGCTCAGCCGGGATCCGGCGTGCACGATGGACCGGTCGAGGTCGATCTCGGCGGAGGCGAGCCGGGGCGCCTGGGCGAAGTTCACCGCCGCACCGGCTGCCGCGAGGCCCGCCACCAGCACCACCAGCACCACGACGACGAGACCGAACGAGCGGGTGAAGCGCCGGTTCGCGCGCCGGTCGGAGCGGATCATTTGAGTAATCGTAGCGGGCCGATCGACGCCATCCTCGCCGGATAAGCCGGGCACTCAGGCCGGGGGCTTAGGATCGATGATGTATTCAGGCGCATGCTGCCCGCCAGCCGGCCGCATCGTCGTCAATTGCGTTCCCCCGCCATTGGCGCCCATGATGACGATCCACCCCGATCGAGATCGTGACCTACTGACCGATTCGATCACCCCCCCCCNCCCCCCCCCCCCCCCCCCCCCCCACTTTGGCACCTACCCAGCAAGGCTCCCCATGACATCCACGCAATATTCTCTGTCGTGCGCCGAAACGCGCGACCGCCTCCTGACCCTGCGCGGCGTTCTGTTCGACCTCGACGGAGTGCTCACGCCCACCGCCGACGTTCACATGGCCGCGTGGTCGCGACTGTTCACCCCGTTCCTCGAGGAGCAGGGCGTGAGCCCCGCCTACAGCGACGCCGACTACTTCCGCTACATCGACGGCAAGCCCCGCTATGACGGCGTGCGCTCCCTGCTTTCCTCCCGCGGGATCACCCTGCCCGACGGGGATCCGACGGATGCCCCCGAACTGAACACCGTCTGCGGCCTCGGCAACCGCAAGAACGAGGCGTTCAGCGAGACGCTCGCCGAAGACGGAGTCACCCCGTACCCCGGATCGATCGAGTTCCTCGACTACGTCGTGTCCGCCGGCCTCGCCGTGGCCGTCGTCACCAGCTCCCGGAACGGGGAGAAGACCCTCGCCGCCGCCGGCATCCGGGGCCGCTTCGAGATCCTCGTCGACGGTCTGCTGTCCGCCGAACGCGGCCTCGCCGGCAAGCCGGCCCCGGACACCTACGAACTGGGCGCCAAGCTGCTCGGGCTCACCGCCGCCGAGTGCGTCGTGGTCGAGGATGCGCACTCCGGCATCCAGGCCGGCCGGGCCGGCAACTTCGGCCTGGTGCTCGGCGTCGACCGCGGCGTCGGGGCGCAGACCCTCCTGGAGGCCGGCGCCGACGTCGTCGTACCCGACCTCCACGACCTCCTGCCCGACGCTTCCCCCGTGCACTCGAACACGTCCCACCCCACGGAGGCCGGCGAATGAACCTGAACCCCGATCCCCTGGACCGCAACCGGTTCCCCGTCGACGAATGGGCCCTGGTGGAGAAGAATTTCTCCGGGTCCGACATGGGCCGCACCGAGACCCTCTTCGCCGTCGGCAACGGCTACCTCGGCCTGCGCGGCAACGTGGATGAGGGCCGCGACGCCCACGCCCACGGCACCTTCATCAACGGGTTCCACGAAACCTGGCCCATCCGCCACGCGGAGGAGGCGTTCGGCTTCGCCCGCGTCGGCCAGACCATCGTGAACGCACCGGATGCCAAGATCATCCGCATCTACGTCGACGACGAGCCGCTCGTGCTCACCAACGCCGACCTGCTCAGCTACGAGCGCCGCCTGGACTTCGCCGACGGCGTGCTCTCCCGCGAGCTGGAGTGGCGCACGCCCTCCGGCAAGCGCGTGTCGATCCGGTCCCGGCGCCTGGTCTCGTTCACGGAGCGCCACCTCGCGATCCTCGAATACGAGGTCACGATGCTCGACGCCGACGCATCCGTCGTCATCTCCAGCCAGATCCTGAACCGTCAGGACGGTGCCAGCGAGTACGACGCGTCGAAGCTGATCTCCGACAAGAAGTTCGACCCGCGCAAGGCGGAGTCCTTCACCGACCGGGTGCTCATGCCCCGGTTCAAGCGCGCGTCCGACGGCCGCTACGTCCTCGGCTTCCGCTGCACGAACTCGGGCATGACGATCGCCTGCGCCGCCGACCACGTGATCGAGACCGTGAACGAGTACGACGTGGACTCCCACATCGACGACGACCTCGCCAAGCACGTCTACCGGGTCAAGGCCAAGCAGGGCAAGACCATCCGCATCACCAAGACGCTCAGCTACCACACCTCCACCGGCGTGCCCACGCACGAGCTCGCCGACCGGTGCGACCGCACCCTCGACCGGGCCCGCGAAGAGGGCACCGCCGTGTTCCTCACCCAGCAGCGCGAGTGGCTCGCCGATTTCTGGGCGCGCACGGATGTCGTCGTGCACGGTCAGCCCGCGCTGCAGCAGGCCACCCGCTGGAACCTGTTCCAGCTGGCCCAGGCATCGATGCGCGCAGACGGCCAGGGCGTGTCCGCCAAGGGCGTCTCCGGCTCCGGCTACGGCGGGCACTACTTCTGGGACACCGAGGTCTATGTCGTGCCGTTCCTGACGTACACGTCGCCGAACGCCGCCCGCAGCGCGCTCCGGTTCCGCCACTCGATGCTTGACCACGCCCGGGCCCGCGCCACGGAGCTGAACCAGCTCGGCGCCTTGTTCCCGTGGCGCACGATCAACGGCCTCGAGTCCTCCGCGTACTACGCGGCCGGCACCGCGCAGTACCACATCGACGCCGACATCTCCTATGCGCTCAGCCAGTACGTGGCGGCCACCGGCGACGAGGACTTCCTCGCCCGCGAAGCCATCGACATCCTGGTGGAGACCGCGCGCATGTGGGCCGACCTCGGCTTCTGGCGCGGCAACGGCAAGGATGTCTTCCACATCCACGGCGTCACCGGGCCCGACGAGTACACGACCGTCGTCAACGACAACCTGTACACGAATATCATGGCGCGCTCGAACCTGCGCACCGCGGTGACGGCGGTGCGGCGGCTGCGCTACATCGATGTGGAGTCGTACAACTCCATGGTCGCCAGGCTCGGCCTGGACCTGGCCGAGGTCGCGGAATGGGCGTTCGCCGCCGAGGCGATGCACATCCCGTTCGACGAGACCCTCGGCATCCACCCGCAGGACGCCCAGTTCCTGGAGAAGGAACGCTGGGACCTCTCGAAGACCCCGGCGGCTCACCGGCCGCTGCTGCTGCACTATCACCCGCTGGTGATCTACCGCTTCCAGGTGCTCAAGCAGGCGGATGTCGTGCTCGCCCTGCTGCTGCAGGGTGACCAGTTCACGGCCGAGCAGAAACGCGCCGACTTCGACTACTACGACCCGATCACCACCGGCGACTCGACCCTCTCCGACGTCGTGCAGTCGATCATCGCAGCCGAGGTCGGCTACCACGAGCTCGCCCTGAAGTACTTCACCTCCGGGCTGTTCGTGGACCTGGCGGACCTGCACCACAACGCCGCGGACGGCGTGCACGTGGCCTCCGCCGGCGGAGTGTGGAGCGCGCTGGTCTACGGCTTCGGCGGGATGCGCGACCACAACGGCCGCATCACCCTCGACCCGCGGCTGCCCGTGGACTGGGAGGGGCTCAGCTTCCGGATCACGCTCAAGGGCACCCGGGTGCGCATCGACGTGCGCCAGACCGAGGTCGAGATCACCGTCGAAGACGGCGACGAGGCCAAGCTGGCCGTACGCGGCGTTCCCGTGCACGTTCGGGAGGGCCAGCCGGTCACGGTTCCGCTCGCGCACCAGGGCTCACGCGACCCGGGCCAGCCGGCAGCGGCGGCGATCGAGGGTGGCCGCCGTTCCGACGGCACCGTCATCACGTCCTCGATCCCGACGATCGCCCACGAGGCCGATTTCTTCGACGCGATCGACTAGCTCCCGGTCACCGCGGTTCGCCACGACGAGGAACGGCCCCCGACGCACGTTGTCCGGGGCCGTTCTTCGTCCCCGGTTCTTCGTCCCCGCCCTGCCGCCCCAGGTCCCTCCACCCCCGGTCCCTCCGCCCCCGGTCCCTCCGCCCCGGGTCCCAACCAATTCGACGGAGATTTTGCTCTAAACGGCCAGTTTCAAGCGATACGGGTCAGTTTTCGTCAAAATCTCCGTCGAATTCGTTAGTGGGGCCCGACGGGTCAGGCGCGGCAGTTACGCTACAGGGCCGCCCGGATGGCGTCAGAGTAGGCCAGATAGCCGGCGGGGGTGGGGTGGAAGGCATCCGGGCCGGCCATTTGGATCCAGGGGTCCGTGCTCCCGATCCCGTGGCCGGAGAAGGCCTGGGCGACATCGACGTACTCGATGTCCGCGCCCGCGGCCTGGGCCTGGGCGACAGCGCCCTGAATGTTTTGGTTCAGCAGCAATGTTGCACCGTTGAGTTGGTTGATCAGCGGGTCTGTCGTGGATGGTTCGAACAGGTACGGGTAGCCGGTGACGATCGTGTGGGCCTTGGGTGCCGCCGCGTCGATCTGGGCGTAGGTGTCTGCCAGCGAAGCGGCGAGCGCACCCAGGAGGCTGCCGGCAGTGGTGATGGCATTCGAGCAGGTCATTGCGTCCGCCGAGACGCAGACGGCCGCGATCCCGGCGACGTTCAGGTCATTGCCGCCCACGGTCAGTGTCACCAGGGTGGTTCCCCGGTTCAGGGCGGAGAGCTGCGTGGCAGTGACGTCGGTGGTCTTCGCCGAGCTGCAGCTCACGTTGCGCAGCAGGTTGATGCCCTTGACCGCGTCCAGCAGCGCCGGGTAGCCGTTCGGGCTCTGCAGGCAGCCGTCCAGGTAGCCGCCGCCGCCTTGCCCGGCCGCGTAGGAGTCGCCGAGGGCGACGTATTTGCTGACCGGGGCCGTGGGCGCGGCAGTGGCCGGGAGGTCGCCGGCAGCACCCACGCCCGAAGCGGCGAGGACGACGGTGATCACGCTGGATAGGAGTCGGGTTCGTGGTTTCATGACCTGAACCTACTCGCAACGTGCACGGTCCGCAGGACTATCTTTGGCGCGGCCTCAGCGATTCCACTAGGGCGGCCCGCCGCTCGGCCATCGCGGTTTCCTGAGCCGCCCGACGCATCCGTTGCCTCTCCCGTTTAGCTCGGTAGAGTTCCCATCGGCCGCGGTCGATCGCACCGCGGATGTCCATGAGGATGCATTGCCGCCCCTCCCTGGGTACCAGCCCGCTGCGCATCACCGCCGTGGCCAGAATCTCGGCCAGGTCGAGCTGCACGCGCTGTTCCAGGTGATTCGGACGCAACCACGGCGAGGTGAGAAACAGGGGAAGCACGAAGAGCAGGTCCTCCGCGTGCATCGTCCTGGTGAAGGCCCCGTCCGGCTCGAACTGCCGCTCCGCGGCGAGCAACACCCGATCCGGCTCGACCAGGATCCTCTCGCCGTCGGTCTCCAGACATTCGCGCAGGAGTGACTCGACCAGGTCGATCCGTCGTCGTTTGACTCCCGTAGCGCGCTCACGCTCCGCGTGGATGACGTGACCGAGGATGTCGTCGATGGTGGGGACCGAGGGTGTCATGCGCCCAGTGTCACCAGAGCCTCTGACACTGCCCCCGCCGCATCCGGCCGCCGCCTGCCCGGCGTGCTCGCCCGGCGTGCAGAGTTCACCAATTCGACGGAGATTCTGCCCAAATCACTTCGTTTTGGCCGAAATACCGCTTTTTAGAGCAAGTTCTCCGTCGAATTGGTTCGGGCGCTCGGGGACTCTCGGGCAGCGGGGAGCTCTCAGGCAGTGGGTGGGACGTAGCGGTAGTACTCGATGCCCTGGTCGTAGAAGTCGGGCCCGTTGGACGTGCCGAGGTGGTCGACGACGAACACGTCGCTGGGTTCAGCGGCGACGAACTCACCCAGGCGTCCCTCGTGCAGGGCGATGTACTGCGCCTCGGTGAGGTCGATCGGGTCGTCCAGCGCGCTCTCGAAGTTGATCCGGGCCGCCGCATCCTGCCAGCCCGGCACGACCCGCATCGGCAGCGCCTCCGCGGCGTCACCGCTGCCGTAGCCCAGGGCCAGCCACTCCTGGCCGGAGAGCTCGAGGCCGTCGGCCAGGGCCTGCTGCAGGCCGGATGCGAGCCACGCCGGCAGAGCCGCCGTGTACAGGTTGCCCAGGTCGCGCATGGCTTCGGAGCCGAGGCCGAGCTTGTCGCGCACCAGGGTGCCCCAGAGTTCGGTGCTGCGCAGGTGCTGGCGCAGGCGGCGCGACAGCGGGAAGACGTCGCCGGTGATTTCGCCGATCTCCGCCCCGTTGCCGTGGAACGGGGAGGGGGCACACAGTTCGGCGAGCAGGAGCTCCGCGTCGATGCCGGCGTCGGCGCAGTGGGCGCGCAGCTGGTCCCGGCCCGATTCCTCGTCGGCCGCCAGCGCGAACAGGTAGGCCATCACCCAGCCGGTCGCGGGCATCTGGTGGTACGGGCGGTGCATGAACACGCGTTCGACCACGTCGAAGTAGTCGAGGGCACGCCCCGGGCGCTTGCGCAGCACGGCCGCCATGGCGTGATGGGTGGCATCGATGTAGCAGCTGGTCGAGTAGCGGCCGTTAAACACGGGAAGGTCCTGCATCTGCCCGTCGTCGCGGGGCGGCTGGCCCCGAAAACGTGCGAACGGCTTGCGGAAGTCCGCCACGCGGTAGTCGGAGTCGCTGCCGGACCCGGCCAGATTCACTTCCAGCAGGCGGGGAGCGGACTCCAGGAGCATGGCAACCGCGCCGGCGCCCTGGGTGGGCTCGCCGCTGCCGCCGCGGGCGTACTCTGCGATGTCGGCGGAGACGACGATCGCCTGGCGGTCCGCGCCATCCGTCGCCAGGTAGCGCAGCGCGGCCTTGACGCCGTAGACGCCGGCCAGGCACGCCTGCTTGAACTCGGGCACCTCGCAGTCCCGGGCCAGCTGCGGCAGGCCGTGGGCGCTGAGGGCATCGTTGACCATGCCCTTGACGATGACGGCCCCGGCCGAGTTGTCACTGCTGGATTCGGTGCCCAGCGCCAGGAAACCGACCTGGGTCGGGTCGATGTCGTAGTCCCGGATCAGTCGCCACACGGCGTTGGCGGCGAGCGTGTACACGCTTTGACCGGGGCCGCGCATGCGGAAACTGCGGCCGACGACGTTCTGCACCTTGTTCCAGGGTTGATCGTTCCACTCGCACCAGTCCTCCAACTGCACACGGTACGGCGGGACAAACAGAGAGAATCCACTAATTCCAGGCGTCAAGAGGTTCCACTTCGCGGCTCGCGTGCTCGTTCACCCACACCGGGCATAAAACGCACCCTTACATTATGAAGGGAGCGGTTTGAGATGTGCTGTGCGAATAGCGGCTGAACATCGATCTGCGGCCCCGGTCAGGCACGCTAAAATCGAGGGAATTCGATCGGAGCACCACTGTGGATCAACTCATCAATGGTGGCGCCACCGCCGCGGCCCGTGCGCACAGCAATATCGCGCTGGTCAAGTACTGGGGCAAGCGCGACGCCACCTTGAACACCCCCGCCGTCGGCTCGATCTCGGTCACCCTCGACGCCCTCTATACCGACACCCGGGTGACCTTCCGCAGCGATCTCACCGACGACGAGCTCTGGCTCGACGGATGCCGCAGCGACGCCACCCGCGTCCGTCGCGTGCTCGATCTGGTGCGCGGGTATGCCGCCAGCGCCGGTCACCCCGCCGGCGGACAGCACGCCGTCGTCTCCTCAACGAACAACTTCCCGACGGGAGCAGGCCTGGCCTCGTCGGCATCCGGGTTCGCCGCCCTCGTCGTGGCCGCCACGGGCGCCGCCGGCCTCGCCCTGCCCGCCCGGGAGCTGTCCATCCTCGCGCGCCACGGCTCCGGTTCGGCGGCCAGGTCGATCTTCGGCGGTTTCGCCGAGATGCACGCCGGCACCGCGTCCGACGGGTCGGACTCGTACGCCGAGGAGCTGCAGGGCCGGTCCGCCTGGCCGCTCGCGGTGGCCGTGGCCATCACCGAGCGCGGCGAGAAGTCGATCAACTCCACGATCGGCATGGTCGAGAGCGCGGCCACCTCGCCCTTCTATCCGGCCTGGCTCGACTCGGCCGACGGCGACCTCGCCGAGATGCGGGCCGCGATCGCCGCGCGCGACTTCACCCGGCTCGGGGAACTCACCGAGTACAACTGCCTCAAGCTGCACGCGCTGATGCTGTCGACCCGCCCCGCGCTGATCTACTGGAACGCCGCTACGGTGGCGGCCATGCATGCCGTGCGCGAACTGCGCTCCGGCGGCGTGCCCGCCTACTTCACCATCGACGCCGGGCCGCAGGTCAAGGTGCTCTGCCTGCCCGGTGACGCCGAAGTGGTGCGGCAGGCGCTGGCGGCCGTCCCCGGGGTGCACGAGGTACGGATGAGCACGCTCGGCCCGGGCGCGTACCGGCTGGAGTGAGCTCGTGACGATCCGAACATCCGCGCCCGGCAAGCTTTTCCTGCTCGGCGAGTACGCCGTGCTCGAGGGTGCGCCGGCCCTGTTGACGGCCGTCGACCGACGCGTCCTGGTGTCGATCGACGACATCGACGACCTCAACGACCCGGCATCCGGCGCCTGGCAGCTGACCGCCGCCGGCCTCGGCATCGGCATCGAGAACCTAACCCTGAACACGGATGGCGCCCTGCCCGCGGGCCTCGATCCGCGGCTGCGCGCCCGGCTCACCCTGTTCGACGCCGTGCGCGAAACCGTCCTGGCCCGGGCGCCCCGGCCGGTCCGCCCGCTGCGGATCTCGATCGACAGCACCGCGTTCTCCCGGGGCGGCCACAAGCTCGGCCTGGGGTCGAGCGCCGCCGTGGCCGTCGCGCTGACCGCCGCCCTGGCCCGGTCCGCCGGGCTCGACCTCGGAAGCGAGGAGCTCTTCCGGCTCGCCCACGCGGCGCACCGGAGCGCGCAGAACGGCACCGGCAGCGGCGGCGACGTCGCCGCGAGCGTCTACGGCGGACTGATCGGCTACACCCCGGGCGCCGACCCCGTGCGGCTGCGCTGGCCGGCGGGACTGAGCCTGATGGCCGTCGTCACCGGCGAGGGGTCCCTGACCACCCGGCTGGTCGGCCGCGTCGCCGAGTACGCCGCCACGGATGCCGCGGGGTACGCAGCAGACCTGTCCCGTCTGGCGGGCCTGGCCGCACGAGCGGAGACGGCCCTGGCCGATCCCGCCGGTTTCCTCGGCCTGGCCGCCGACTATTTCGCGGCACTCGCCCTGCTCGACGCCCACGCCGGGGCGGGCATCGTGACGGAGCGCCACCTCGAGCTGCAGGCCTTCGCGCACCGGGAGGGCGGCGTCTTCAAGACCTCGGGAGCCGGCGGCGGTGACGTCGGCCTGGCATTCAGCCTCAGCGGCGAACCCACCGAACGTCTCTCCGCGGCACTCGAAGCCGCCGGTGCCACGGTCGTCCCTCTCGGTTTCTCCGCCCCCGGTCTGCAGGAAGGTTCCCTCGAATGAGCGACTCGCGCATCCCTAAGTTCTATCGTTTATCCGTCCCCGAACGCCTGCAGGTGCTCCACGACCGCGGTGTCCTCAGCGACGCCGATCACGCCGCGCTCCGAGACGGCGACTCCTCCCTCGACGTGGAGACCGCCGACCGTCTGATCGAGAACGTGATCGGAGTGTTCTCCCTGCCGATGGGACTCGGCTTGAACTTCCGCGTCAACGAGCGCGACTACCTGGTGCCGATGGTGGTCGAGGAACCGTCCATCGTCGCCGCGGTGAGTTCCACGGCCCTGCTGGTGCGCCAGGCCGGCGGGTTCACCAGCGTCGCGGACGAGTCGCTGCTGATCGGTCAGATCCAGGTCGTCGACGTCGACGATCCCGAGGGCGCCCGCCTGGCCGTACTCGCCCGCAGCCGGGAGATCATCGCCCTGGCCGACAGCGGGCATCCGAACATGGCGGCCCGCGGCGGCGGCGCGCGCGGCGTCGAGGTGTTCCTGCGCGGGGAGACCGCGCAGAACGGCGAGCTGCTGGTCGTGCATCTCAGCGTGGACACCCGGGATGCGATGGGCGCGAACCTCGTCAACTCGATGTGCGAGGCGCTCGCGCCGTTGATCGAGGAGATCACCGGCGGGCGCGTCTTCCTGCGCATTCTCTCCAACCTCACGGATCGCGCCCTGGTGCGTGCGCGGGCCGTGATTCCGCACGCGCTGCTGGCGACCGGGGAATTCATCGGCGAGCAGGTGCGCGACGGCATCGTTCTGGCGAATGAATTCGCCGCGATGGACCCGTACCGGGCGACCACGCACAACAAGGGCATCATGAACGGGGTCGACGCCGTCGCCCTCGCCACGGGCAACGACTGGCGGGCGATCGAGGCTGCCGCGCACGCGTATGCCGCGCGGGGCATGCGCTACGCGCCGCTGACCGACTGGAGCGTCAACGAGCACGGCGAGCTGGTCGGCGAGCTGACCATGCCCCTGAAGGTGGGAACGGTCGGCGGCCAGGTCGAGTCGAACCCCGCGGTGCGGCTCGCGCGCACCATCCTCGGCGTGTCCTCCGCCCGGGAACTGGCCGAGGTGATGGCGGCCGTCGGCCTGGCGCAGAACCTGGCTGCGCTCAAGGCGCTGTCCACCAGAGGCATCCAGCACGGCCACATGCGGCTGCACGCGCGGGCCGTGGCGGCCGCGGCCGGCGCCCAGGGAGCCAGGTTCGACGAGGTGGTCGAGAAACTCATCGCCGACGGCGAGATCAAGGTCTGGAAGGCCCGGCAGATCATGCAGGCCCTCGACGGCGCCGCGGCTTCCGCCGTGGCCGAGAATGCCGCCGCGACCGAGGGCACCTCCGAAGCCGAGACTCCCGCCGCCGTGACGGCGCCGCGCCCCGCGGCATCCGTCCTCGTCGCGGCGCAGCCTCCGGTCGCCCCCGGCGCCCCGGGACCCGATGCCCACGTCGGGTACGGCAAGATCATCCTGCTGGGCGAACATTCCGTGGTCTACGGCCACCATGCCATCGCGGCGCCGATCGGCCTGTCCGTGCGGGCCGAGGCCACCCGGACGACGTCGTCGGCTGAGCCGGTGATCGCTGACTGGAGCGTGGACGGGTCCTTACGCGAACCGATCCGGGAGGATATCTCGCACCGGGTCGCTGCCCTGATCACCGGGCGCCTCGGCGTGCCCGCCGCGGGCCTCCGCGTCGAGGTCTTCTCCGACCTGCCGCGGGCGAGCGGCCTGGGAGCGTCCGCCGCCTTCGCCGTGGCCGTCATCCGCGCGGTGGCCAGCCGCTTCGACCTGCGGCTCAGCGACGCCGAGGTGTCGAACCTGGCCTTCGAGTGCGAGCGGATCGTGCACGGCACCCCGTCGGGCATCGACAACACCGTCGCCACCTTCGGCCGCCCGGTCCTGTTCCGAAAGACGGATGCCGCCGGCGGGCACGAGATCCACGATATCGTCACGCCCTATCCGATCCCGGTCGCGATCGGGCTGTCCGGGGTGCACGCCCTCACCTCGCAGACCGTCAGCCTGGTGCGCACCGCCTGGCAGAAGAACCCGGCACGCTACGACTCGATCTTCGCCCAGATCGACGCATTGGTCCTGGCCGGGGTGGACGCGCTGCGGCATGGAGACATCGCCGAACTGGGCGAGTTGATGAACATCAACCAGGGTCTATTGAACGCCCTGCAGGTGTCGAGCCCGGAGATCGAGCAGCTCGTGGCCATCGCCCGCCGCGCCGGAGCCCTCGGGGCGAAACTGACCGGCGGCGGGGGTGGCGGCGCCATGATCGCCATCGCCGAACCCGGCGGCACGGAACCGATCATTGCCGCCATGCGCCGCGCCGGGTTCGCCACTTACCTGACGGAGCTCCGTTGACGGCGAGCGACGCGCCGCAATCCGAACCTTAATTCGATTTTTCGGATTCATCTCCTCGCCCTTCGGTGTTCACTCCACCGGCCTGTAAATGCCACTTTTCACAGCGTGGGTGCGGAGTTATCCACAAGTGGAATCCCAGTCAGGACAACACACAGACGGCTGTTTTCACATTTTCTACACAGAGTTGTCCACAGGCCTGTGGAGAGAATCATCTTCTACTCTTTGGGTGCTCGATCTGTCTGACGGGCGCAGCCGGTCCCTTCATCCGAACAGGCACCGCGTAAGCCCGTCGTACCCCCGACTCAGCCGCCTTCTTCTTCCTCTTCCTCCTCGTCTCCTTCCTTTTCTTCGCCGAGCCGTGAGTATCGCCCCCTTTTCGCGCCGGCGGAGGGGCGGTACTCACGGCTCGGCGAAGTTGCGGGCGCCGCGTTATCGCCGCCGCACGCCACCCTGGTGGTCCCACGGGCAACACCAGTCTCAAGTGCCACGGGCGGCGCGGGACGAGCCCGGGCCATCCGCGGCCACGACTCCTCACCTGGAAGCAGGGCGCCGGCAACGGCCTCGACCTGATCACCCGCGTCACCGGCGCCCCGGCCGCGACGTCGGCACCGGCCGTCGCACACCACCTGATTGAGCGCCACGGACTCCAGAAACGACGAAAGGCCCCCGATTGCTCGGGGGCCTTTCTTGTCCGACCGGGGTCTTTCAACCCTGTGTGGGTTGATTGCAGAACTCCATCGGTTGTTGCAAACCCAGCGAAACACCGGCGAGTATCCCGACAAGGGAACGTCAGAATTCGGCAATCCTCTAGCCAAGTCCGCGAAATCCTCTGGCATTCGACTGAAACGGAGGCTCGGCTACGCGGCTTCGCCGCTCAGTAATCAACGTCGTGAGCTTCTAGCGCAATGCATGGCCCGGAGCCGGTTCAATCAGCTGAGCATTTGTGAACACGGTGACCCTCAAGCCCTGCGATACCCGGCGAAGATTGGGAGGTCGGTCGGGGGCCTCGCCGCCTTGAATGGTTCTGCATTGAACGCAAACTAGAATTCGGGAATGAGCGAGTCCGGCGACATCCTGGGGGAATGGTGGGCGCCGTCGACTCCGGCAATACGAGTTCCAGGATTGCTGTCAATGCAATCGAGGCCACCTTTGTTGCGTCTCCTGGGCGAGTTGGATCCAGCAACCAATGCCGGCGGTGGATGGCAGATGGAAGCGTCATACTCGTTTCCTCTAATTCACGGGATCAATGGTGCCGATGGGCAAGCCGTGACTGTCTTTCAGACTGGGGGCACAGTTGTACCTGCCGTGTCGATGTCCTACTTCAAGCCGCATCAGACCCTCACGGTTCGCGGGGCTATCGTTTTGGGCGCTCATCTGGACGACGAAGTCAGCTCGCAGATAATTGAGACCTCAGCGCAACTATCCGGACTCGACCACTGGATAGGTGTTGGAACTTACGCGACCGACCATCTAGACGGGACAGCCGAGGACGAAGATGGATACCGCTGGCCGGTCGTCACGCAAAAGGCGGGTTTCGGCCCAGTTGAGGTCGACCGCTGTTTGTCGATACGAACGGTGGCGACGTACCACCGGGAGTCAATGCACGACGCCCGCGGCACGGTCTACGAAATCAGGGACAATGCGGTCGCCATATTCGCGTATCGGGAACCGCAACCTCTCGCCACGACCCTCGAGGACATCCGCATTTTGATGGATCTGGTGACCTTCTTCTCTGGCGCTCCGTCCTGGCTGCAGAGCCGGGAAATCATGCTGTCAGTGCGACCAGCCGAACGACTTACGGTGCTCGACGTAGGCCACAGGATTACCGAGCTGCCGACCCTTGGGGAGCTGAAGGACCGCAGCCTGCTCTACTCCAGCGAGATGAAAATCGAAGACGTAGTTCAACGCTGGTTCGCCTTCAACCGTGACGTTGGCCGGTCCGCGATTCACGTGCTGCACGCAAGCCATTACAAAGACGGTCAGTACACCGAGACGGAATTCCTCAACGCGATGACAGCCCTGGAGGCCTTGTACTCGGCTCTTTCGCCAACGCACCAAACGATGCTCCCCACCAAGATCAAAAAATTCGCACCTAAGGCCTCCGCGCAGCCGGGCTCCAAACCCACGGTGCCCAAGTTCCGGGATCCATTTCTCGGAGAACAGCTGGACGCACTCCTTTCTTGGGTGGGCGTCGACCAGTTCAGCAGGGTGGTTCCAGCTGAAAAACAGCAAGCGTGGGTTGCCCTGGCGGTAAAAGCACGCAACGACCTTGTCCATGAAGGACACTTCAAGACCAGGCTCAGCACGAGCGGCTTGGGGGCACTGACACGGGGAGTTCGTTGGCTCCTCAACCTCGCCCTGATGAAGCATCTGGGCATTGGCGACGCTTCTCTCCGCGGCTCCGTGTGGCGTTCGCGGGATGGGCAGGCTGCGACCTTCACTACGGCCCGTTACCTCGCCGACGCCCTCGACTAAGAAACAAGGGCACCACCATTCAGCTCTCCGGGTGTGACCTGAGGTGTGGAGTCAGCTTGCGACCGCCGATGCAATTGCGTGGGGAGGTCATGGTTGGCCAAGCTCGCCACCTCAACGCGTCTGGTCGTTGAACCCGGAGCACAATTCTCGAAGGCCGCCCGAAGCCAAATCGCATCGGGCGTTCAAATTGTCTTTCATCAATCAGATATTGTCTGACCCTGGCTGTAGAGTGTCCTCATGCTTCACTTTGCAATCCTAAAATCACTCATTCGTGTCGCACTGGCCGACAACTCCGGCCCAGCCCGCCATCAAGTCGAGCGGTTGATTGAGGCTCTACGTGCAGATGGCGAAACCAAAGAAGCTGCCGCTCTGGTCCGAATGCTCAACCAGGGTGCCCGGTCCCACGAACTGGCCCCCAGCCGCATTTCCAGGAGCGCATCCGCTGCTGGCGGAAGTCAAGAGCGCCTAACTCCCTCCGTCCCACTCCCCGTCGACAAGGAGACGTCTGCGCCGTTGGCCACGGTTATTTTCCCTGGCGACATCGTCCCGCAGCTGCCGTTATTCCCAGAAGCACTGAAGGAAAACATTGAGGCGCTCGTGCTCGAGTGGGAGAACAGCGAGCGGATCGCAGCGGCCGGCATGCGACCATCTCTGTCGTGCTTGGTCTACGGGGCCCCGGGAACGGGAAAGACAACTCTCGCTTTTTGGTTCGCAGCTCGCCTCGGCATCCCCGTTGTCTTGGCTCGCCTCGATGGGCTCATCAGTTCATATCTCGGCACAACCGCCCGGAATTTAGGCGCTCTCTTCGCGTTCGCGAACCGCTATGAATGCGTGCTCGTTCTCGATGAATTCGACGCCATCGCGAAAGTTCGAGACGACCCCAACGAGGTCGGAGAGATCAAGCGAGTCGTCAACGCGTTGCTGCAGAACATGGATGCTCGCGAAGGTCGGGGAATCACCATTGGTCTGACCAATCACGAGTCTCTCCTCGACACGGCTATCTGGCGCCGCTTCGAAGTCCAACTCGCCGTTCCCCTCCCCGGATTCGAACAAAGGGTTGAGATTGCGAGACGCTCCCTGGACGCCGACGCCGAATCCACGGACGCAGATGCGAAGCTGCTGGCGTGGGTCTGCGAGGGCCTCTCCGGCGCCGAATTGCAGACCATGGCACTGAAATTCCGTAAGCGACGCTTACTGCTGGACGATATTGAGGTTTCCCCCGTCACCACCGTCGCTCAACTCTCACGGTCAACGTCAGTCCACATCGACCCAGAACGGGCGGACCGCCTCTTTCTCGACGAAGTCACACTGACTAAGTACTTCGCGACTTCAGAAATCAAGTTCACCCACGGCGAGCTGGCATCCCTATTCGGCCGCAGCACTAAGACCATAGGGCGTCGAATTAGTGAAGAGGGTTCCCGACATGACGAATGAGCCTGTGCAGGTTGTACTCAACCCCGAGGCACTGCGTGCCGCGCGCGACCGCAAAACAATGAACGGGAATGGAAAGGATTTCTTTGCGGGGCGTGACGATGCGTTTCGCTCACACAAGGAGGAACTCGCGGCATCGGCAATCGGAGTCCTGCGCGCCATCACGAGCGAGGAGCACCTGGCTGAATTCAGTGGACTCTGCTACGTGAAAGTCGTCATGGCTACCGTCGCAATCGCCAAATCACATCGGCCTCAGAAGAAGTTGTTCCGACCGACTTGGACCCCACACGTCGGAACAGCCGGAATGGGAGAGCCCATCTACGCCTGCACCCCACATTCCTTGAAGAAGGTCATCCAAGAGATTGCCGCAGCAGAAATCACTGTCCCGCTCAAGCTAGACAAGCGAACCGGGAAGATGGTGCCCAACCCCTCGCGGAACCGGTGCGAAGTCTCGGCCATCGAGAGCATCAACCTTTGGACCGCAACTGACAAGCGTGACTTCAGCGCGGCCGAGGGTGCCGCCTGGCTCGCCAGAGCCGGCACCGGCGGAAACTACTTGGTCGAGCTCTTTCCCGTGACCACTGCCGAGCAAAATCCACAGCTTCAACTTGCCGAGGAATCATCATCCATTTCGTTGAGAACCGCACTATCCGCCCTCAACGTCGATGCGCAGGCCATGAAACCAATCTCAGGGGTGCTGGCGTCGGGGGTCTCGCTGAGGGTGACGGACGCCAGTAAGCCAAGTAGCCCGACGCTGGAACTCTCGGGGGCTGGTAAGGATGGCAGCCTGGCAGACACGTCACGCTCGATATCAAGCCGTGACGCGACAGCGCATCAACGGGTGCTCCAGTCCCTTGAGCGCAACCCTCTTGTCCGTTCTATCGCCCTGCCGGCAGAAGTCCGAACCGAGGAGTTCGACTCTGTCCCGATGCTTCAGCCTGCCCCATCCGAGATCTTCGAACGTGAAATGTCCAGGACGCTTGCACAGGTCGGAGTGATTGACGGGGGAGTCTCCGGTCCCATTGAAGAATGGGTCGAAGCCCGATGGGGCCAGCTTTCGACATCCGACCGCGACGCCAGCCACGGCACATTCATTTCGGGACTTCTAGTCGCCGCCGGCCAGCTGAACGCATATCTGCACAACCAGCTTGCCGGTTGCCTCATCTATGACATCGACGTTCTCCCTGCAGACCCGGGAGGCACCGGTGTTGCATTCGCGGCCTACTACCCCAATGGACTCTCGGATTTCATGGACGAAGTCGAATCGGCTGTGCGGGAATTCAGGGAGAGCCGCGGAGTACGAGTCTTCAACTTCAGCATGAACTTCACAACGCCCGGAAACAGCTCTCGCTACGGATATGCCGCGACGCGATTGGATGAACTTGCGGCTCGCTATGACGTGATATTTGTCATCTCAGTCGGAAACGTCCACCCGTCACAGCAACGCAGTGAATGGCATCCAGACCCAAGCGCAGCTCTCGCCGGCCTCGCGAACGACACCTTGAGCCTTCTGAGCGAGCCTGGCGAGAGTCTCTGTAACGCCTCGGTCAGCGCGCTGAATCCCCCGGGGCTGCAGGGACAGGTGCCTTTCGCTCTGGCCAAATACAGCCGCCGCGGTCCCGGACTGCGAGGGGCAACCAAACCCGACTTCGCGCACATCGGCGGCTCCGGCACGCCGTTGCCCGGAATTGGCAGCGGGCTTTTCTCAGTTGATGAACACGGTCGACTCGTCGCCGGGTCGGGGACAAGTTACGCAGCGCCGTTGGTCGCTCGCCGCCTGGCAGACCTCGACGCACTCATAGAGGGCGACGTGTCTCGGGAAGCCCTCCTCGCACTCCTTGTGCATCACGCCCACACCCCGGACGTGATGAGTCAACCGTCGATTCAGCCTGTTGCCCAGAACCTCATCGGGTTCGGCGTACCGTCAACGGCCGAGGACATGCTCCAACGGGACGACTCGGAAATATCCTTGGTCTTCGAAAGTTCGGTCCAACCGGGCGAGCAGGCGACCATGGTCTTCGCCTGGCCGGAGTCGTTGGTCGCCAACGGCAAATGCTATGGCTACGCGAGGCTGACGCTGGTCGCGCGCCCCGTCCTTGCCTATGAACATGGCGACGAGCGCATCCGCGTCAATATCGGTGCACGCCTCATGCAGGAGAACAAGGACGGTGGCTTCGAAAACCGAGTTCACCCGGTGAACCTTCCGCCGCGCACGGCTGGCGGCCCAAGCACAGAACGCGAGCTGCTCAAGGAAGCTATGAAGTGGCAAATTGTGAAGTGCTTTGACGTCAGACTGGCGGGACGCGGACCGAGTTCGACGTGGAAGTTTGTCGTCGACTACCTCACCCGCGCGGACGAAGCGATGCCGATGTCAGGCGTCAAGTTCGCGGCTGTCTTGACCATTGCCGATCCCAAGGGGGTGGCCCCCGTCTTTCAGCAGGTCCGCCAAGGGCTCAGCCAATTGGGAATTCGTACCGCTGACATCCGCACAAGCGTGAGGGCGCGGACGAGGACATAAACGTTTGGTTGAAGACATCGGCAGCTGCCTCACCGTGTTGAGCCGGTCAGCATCGGTGCCAAATTTGACTGGCTCAGCGTTTGCTTGTTTCCCTGATCCGCCTGGCTTCCACGTGCGAATGGCACTCGGTCGGCAACAGCCTCCAGAACACAATCTCCGGAATTTCATCCAGCATCTCGGCCGTTGCGCCTTCTTTGTCCGTGCTTTCGACGATGAGTACTCCGACGGGCCGAGTACTTGCCCCCTCTGGGCGGTCAATCCGCATACAAACGTAGGAGAGGCTCTGCATTCTCAGGGCCGCGACAACGGCCTCTGGCATGTTGAACTGTTTTGCGACGGCTTTGTTCCAGGCGGGTCGGCGCGTCGGAAGATCTGCGCGGTGGGACTGCATATCGCCCCAAGTCGCCGCAACGAGTCCCTCCGATGCGGCATAGATTGCTCGCCCCGGAATACGATAGTTGCCGTTTGCCGAATATCGCCCTGCCAAGGTGAACGTTCCGTCGTCATGACGGGCAAACACCGAAGCCCTGTGTTCTGGCCCGCTTAGACCAAGTTCGTGCAGGAGCTGCCCCAACACGAACGTCATCCGCTCACCGTCCGGGGAGTCATGGGCATTCAGCTGTTTCCGAAGATTTGCAATCGTCGCCAACAGGCTGTTTCTCGTCGGTCGCAAGAATATTGTCCACAGCGCCCCGCCCAGAGCAAGGGCGATTCCGATTGATACGGGAATCCAGCGATGATCTTTGCCCACGAGTGGGTAGACAGCCAGAACCACAGCTCCCGCTGCCTGCGTCAATGCAGGAAGAGATTGCCGGAATGCGCGATAGACCTTCAACGCTCGCCGCTCTCCGGGCGCAGCTACGCCTATCGTCACGCTAGAACGAGTTGAGTTCCGGAACGCTCGAGGTGTCGTGCCTCCGGGACGCTTGGGCGACGGCTCTCAGTGTTGGTATCAATGCCAGCCTGCTGGATTGCCTTGTCCACGGTACCTCGACCTATCGCGGACGCCTCTTTCCAAGAGGAAGCGGCGATGTCCATGCTGATCTCGACGACGTGGCCCTCAGTCTGCCGCACATGAACGTCTGAAAGCTCGCGAACACTCCTCGTGACCTGGCCCAAAGCGTCCTCAAGAATCGCGCTGAGCATCATCATGTCGTCTTCGTCGGTGCCCTGAAGTCTTCCCACTAGTCGAAATCTTTTGGATTCTTGGACGATCACTTCGCGATCACCTCTTCTATTTTCACTAGGACTATTCGCATCTTAATGCTAACGAGCCAAGAAAGCTCTCAATCGGCGCGTCTAGTTGCGACCGGAGCTTCAGCTCTATTTTGAGCAGCAGGAGAGAAGCTGGCGTCCACGGGCACCAGCAAGCCGGTCAAGTCCAAGGCCGGCAGCACGCTTGGCAAGGGCTAGAGAAACAGAAACGCGGCGGATCCAAAGGGGTCCGCCGCGTTTTCGCCTTAGGCGCAGTCGACGTGCGTGGTCATCCCAGCACCGGACTCGACAACCGACAACTCCATGAAGCAAACCAGGCACACTTCTTCGGCCGGCTTTTCGCAGCCGCATGCGGAACAGTCAGGGCATCGCGGTTCACCGCACTTCGGGCACGTGACGATGTCGACCGTCCACGAGAAGACAGCTCCGCAGGAACCGGAATTGCATTCCCGTTCGTCGGGCTGCCAGGTCTGTTCGCCGAACTTGTACAACGGTGTGACGACGGCGAAGGCGTAGATGCCGGTCCGGTCAAGGGCTAGGTCGATGTTCAGGTCGTCCCGGGTCTGGCCGCTTGAATAGCGCAGGCCGGCTTGGGCGATTCCGTTTGCCTGCCCGCCTCTCGCTGAAGCCGCTTCGAAGAGCCTGGCGAAGTCCTCTTGAACTGATCCGAAGGGAACCACATACAGGCTGTCGCTGTTTGACCGGGCAAAAAGGACAGCCCCTGATGCATCGGTGTAGACCACCAAGCACTCGGTTCCAGCGGGGGCTACTTCTATGGCTTTCATGCAACAGGCGCTTCGGGATCCTGACGAATCGCGGTGCAATTCGGCCAGGAACTTCGCCGTTAGGACTGTGCCGATTTTGGCCGACACCGCGTCGTCCGGAAAGAGGACTGCTGATGCGAACGCATCACAAACTCTCTCTTGGAGAATGTTGGCCTCAAAGTCGGTCAGCTCAGCGAGCACACCCAGCGCCCAATCCTCGTCGTGCTGCTGGAGGTGGTGCGCGAATTCGTGGAGAACGGTGAAGTTGTCTCGCCCATCTGTGGAGGAGCGATGGAGGGTAATCGTCGGCGGGTTGTGGTGGTAGTAGCCAGCGAGTTGGCACGCGGAGGGGGTCTCGGAGGCGTAGCGAACCGTGACGTGTGAACAGTCTCTTAGGGCGTCATGTGGGGCCCGGCTCAGATCTGCCAGGGTGATGTCGTCATGCTCCTGAAGCCGCTCAATCAGGTATCGCGCGGCGATGTGCAGGTTCTCAGGGGCCCTCCACGCCAGCAGAGGCGCAAGTTCAGGGAGTAGCACGGGAAGATTCCACGAGGCGTGCCAAGGTGTCAGCGACGAGAGTGCGCTTCCTCGCGCTGAAAGAGTCGGTCCTTGCGGCCAGGGCGAAGTCCGCCCGGACGGCGTTTCGAGCCGCCCCCTCCGTGATGGCCAGGTTGACGGCCAGCTCGACGACTCCAGATTTGAATTGTGGGCTCGATAAGAACCTGGTCTCTTCGTCGTCCGGGGCGAGTAGCAACTCGGCCGGGGAGAGCTCGTAGGCGGCAGCCAGTCGGCTTTGCGCGCGTTCGGTCAGGGGCTCCTGCCCCCGCCAGGTGCGAAGTGCTGATGGGACGTCTAGCCCACTCGCGTGCGCAAAGGCGCGGGCGTTGACGCCGAGGCCCTCGAGGACGGAGCGATTCAGTATCGATTCGCCAACCGTTAAGGCCGGCCACTCGATGAAACAGAGCGCCTGGAAGGTGTGAAGCGTCGCAGACAGCGAAGCCTCAATGTCCTCAGTCAGGGGATGGCTCCCAGCGACAAGACCGTCGTGCCGCCCTATCCGCAGCCCTGCCGTGTCGTCGGCGCTGACGGCGTGGCCTAAGTTCCGGTGAAAGAGGAATTTACCGAGGCCAGTTTCCGCTTCGTGAAGAAGAGTGAGTTCCGTGCCGAGGATGTCGGCTGGAAGCACGAGTTCGCCCCCGGTCGCGTACTCGGTGCCCATGAGTACGGGCATTCCGAGGACATAGTCCGGAAAGACGGCTGTCACCAGGACAAGCCCGTGAGCTACCGCGTTCCAAGACAGGAGCCAAATCTCGCCAACCGCAGGCATTGCGGTGGCCTCCCGCGTCCATGCCGCCCTCGCCTCGTCGCGGAGGCCGGCCGCTGGTTCAATCAAGCTCAAGTCGTTCATGGCAAATTGTCCAATTCGTGAAATCCAAAGTCTTTGAGACTATTCGTCTACGCGCGCGATGTCGAACTGACTCGGCCCGCGAGCATCGTGGGATGCCTGAGCCTTTCTATGCGCGGTGTGCTGCAGGCTGCAGCTGGACACTGAGGCGGTAGAGGCAGGCACACGTTCAGCTGACACGCATTCAGGGGTACAGCGTCTTGTCCCAGAACGCGAGAAGCTCACGCCGTGCGCCATCTCCCAGGGGTCCATAGAAATCACATATACGGGGTTTCTCGAAATCTCCGTATCGGAGGCTGTGTTTAAAGCGAGTGGTGAAAACGCCTAGTCGGTCCAACTTGCAGGACAGGTCTATCCCGCTCCGAAGCGTCACCCCTTCCACGTGCTTCTCGGTTGTTGACCGTGGCAGAGTCTTCACGTACTCAGGGCCCAACTCGACTACTCCACATCTTCGCGGAGCATCGTGGGCATCACCGCCGATGAGCGCGTGGGTGGCCACGCCGTAAATGTCCCCCAGGTCTGGCACAGCTTTGAGCATGCTGAAAGCCTATTGGGCGATGTGTTTCACTCCAGTTGTCACCGCACCCCCACTGAGCGGGGTACGGACGGAACGGCCGCCTGCTGTAGTTCTTGGGCCGAGTCCCCTGCTGGCCTGCGGGTGCCGTATACCTGCCGTCGCTACGGAGGCCAGAGATCCTCACTTCGGCGCCCATAGACGAAGCCGTCCGACCGGGCCCAGCTTTGCCACTACCGTTTGCGGAGCGTCGACACTTCCAGGAGGACGAGGACCTGTGGCGCGCCTGACCGCGCCGGCACCAGCAGACACAGCCCCTCGGCCGGCAAACCGTGGGAATGGCCGAAGACGCCTGTGACTACGTGCACCAGAAATGCCGCATTGCTGCTGTCATCGCGTCTTGTGGGCCAAACGCCACAGACGTGCGTGACGAGAGCTCCGCGCAAGCGCAATCTCTGACTTCTGCACACCGACTGTGGCCCGACTAGATGATTTGCAGCAATTGCGTTGCCGGTTGCCCGCGTCCCAGGCCGTCAGGCCATCTGCGGAATGGCCAGCCGTGTCGAACACAAACAACATTGGTTGTCGCTCAACTTGCAGTTGATGTATGTTGAGAAGAACGACAAGGTCTGCAAAGATTTTGCTCGACAACAAAATAACGTCGTCGGCCCACATGGGCTGGATAAACCACAGATGGGTCCACGCGCGCTGGAAACGAATCCGGCGCTTAGTCAGCCCATCGAATCGAAGCGTTAGATGTACAACTGACGATTTGGATTCACACAACCCACGGGGGTTCCTGGAAGCAATACTGACAGGAGCGTGGTTACTATCACTTTTCGTAGACGGCCAAACAATACTTCGAGATAGCCCCCTGCATCAGCACGGGGCTATCTGAATGAAGGGGTTTAGCCGATGAACGACCAGCACCAGACCGAACCCGCGGAGCCGGCCCTTGAGCTCGCTGCGCTAATCGTGGCTGAAGCAGCCGCGCGAGACTTCCATCCGACAGCTGCCGAACTCAAGATTCAAATGCTCAACCGCATGCCGTCGTTCTCGGAGAAGGAACTCGGTTTCAGGAAGTTCATCGACTTCCTCAACGACGCACAGGCTCGAGGACTTCTCTTCGTCTTTGCGGACAACAACGGGCATCCAAGGGTGTCTCACGATCCCGTTCTCGCCCAGGCACCAGTAGCAAGCCCCCGGCCCCCGGACGAGCCGCCTGCCCGAATGCGCCAGGATCTCTGGAGCGCCATCGTGCACTGGGAAGACATGAGCGACCGGTTCTGGGACCGGAAAGAACGGCGCGCTGTCTACGTTCCGGTCGACGGCGAGGGTGCCCCGCTCTGGAATTCAGAGCCGAGTAGATTCGCCCGGATCGCGCCCGTCACGAGGGAAGAGCACCTTGTTTGGATGAACAAATTCGCAGAGAGCTTGGACGGTCCCAAACGTGATGCTCTGCTCCAAGCGTCAGGACCGGACGCACCGCGTGGCGCACTCAAGAATGCTCTGCGTCGACACGAGCTCAGTGCGCTGTGGGGAGCCGAGCTCCAAAGCCGCGTGACCGCGCACGCCGAAGTTTGGGCGAAGGCGCAGGGCGTGCGGCTCGACCAGATTGTTGAAAAGACGCCACACCCAGCCCACCCGGCTGGTCTGCCGTCTGGAGCCAAGAGTGCTCTTCAGTCGCTCTCCCCATCCGGATCCAGCCACTCACCGACCGAACCCATCGGAGAGACGGCTCTGCTGCGTCGCAGGCTCAAGGGCGTCATCGACAAGATGAGCCTTGCTGAACTCGCGGCCATTCAGGTGCCGGCCATCTACCTTTTGTCTGAATAGCCTGTTCAATGGGGAAAACGAATCACGAATTGCAGCGCACTGCCGCGCCATACCTCGGTACCCGTGACGTCGTTCAGGCCCAAGTCGATACCGCCGGCGAGTTCAGGCAGGGCGGAGAAATTCGTACGCCCATCCGGTGTTCGCTCGAGACATCGAGTGATTTCAGCTTCGTTGCCACCCTGGAGTGTTCCCTCGCCGAACAGCTCGTGGTTCTTGGCCTCCCCGGAGGCCTTGCGTCTGCGGTGATCTGGGAAGTGCTGGCAGAACCGAGTGTGGCGATGGCCAGGATGGATCACGGCGTCCACAGCTTTCGACAAGCAGTTGTAATCGCACGGGACGGTAGCGCGGCGCCGCTTGAGATCCGCGCCGTCGTCGACGCTGTCATTTCACCTCGCGAGCAACGCCCTGGGCAGCAGCGAACGCCTCCGGTAGTGGAATCCGCCAGTGTGTCAATAGAACTTTTCGACTTGAGCGAGGATAAGGAAACCGCCCGTCTCCTCCGGGAGCTGATGGACTGGTGCTCCGAGTTCCCTGCACCGCTCAGTGACAAGCGCAGTCGGCCCGACCAAATGGCGTTCATCGGAGACCCTCGGCGAGTTGGCGTAGAAGCAGTCCCTGATTCTTGGCGGCTTCATCTCTCTGTCCTCGCGGGGATGTTCTCTCTGACCGCCGCGGTGAAAGACGGGCCGAGTTTTGACGGCGCGCTGCCTTCCAAAACCACATTAGTGGTCAAGCTGGACCCCTACGCGGGAAAGACACTGGCCATACCCAGCGGCACTGAGACTCTCCTGGTAGACGCCAGGGGAAGGACGTTCGCATCACTTGTCGACGACATCTCTCTGCACCTCGTGAAGAGAGAGGCGGCGTCGATGGACGCGGAGACCGCAGCAGTGGCACGCGACCTGCGGCCAGGCGAACGCGTCTACCACCGGAAGATAGGCAGTTCTCAGAGCTTCGACCGCTTCAATGTTGGTTCACCGAAGCCGTGCTCCCATGGCGAAGCGGGGTTCATCCCGTGGCGTGGACCAAAAGCCACCAAGGGGCTTGAGCGTCGATACACGAACTTCAAACCCAGCATGCATAGGCATTGCAACAAGTACCCGACCTGTGGCATGTATGCCGTGTTCGCGTAGCCGATTGCGGCCGTGCGGAGTCAGGTTCAACGGGGCGAGTCTTGGACGAATCGGTGACTTGAAGCGGCGGCGCGCACTCGTTGCCGCCTTCTCGAAGCCAACAGAATCAGCCAGGTGTCAGTTGACAATCTGTCGCATCAACTGGTGAGTGAGCTTCATCGCCGCCCTGCGAGTTCGGTGATTCTGTTCTCGGAAATTAGAAGCGTGACTTCACTCAGCTCGTCGATATCCTCACGATTGTGGCTTGTGAAAATTATGGTTACGCCGTCTTCCTGCCGCTGACGCAACAACTCTTTTATGTTCCCAACGCTTGCCAGGTCAAGCCCGTTGAAGGGTTCGTCCAGAAGCAGCACGTCGGGACTCTCCATGAGCGCCTGCGCGATGCCGAGTTTCTGTTTCATCCCCAACGAGTAGTTTCGTGCCTTCTGAGGCGAGTCCGGGTCGAGTCCGACTAAGGCAAGAATCTCCCGAACCTCAGACTCGCCTATCGTGTTTCGGATTGCCGCAAGGTCGACGAGGTTCTGCTTCCCCGTCAGCCCGGGGAGAAATGCTGGGCCGTCAATCATGATTCCGAACCTGTCGGGGAAGGCCCGCTTGGGGGCCATGAACTTCGGGTCAATCCACACTGACCCGGCATCCGGCAGCAGAAATCCGCAGATCATCTTGAAGAGGACCGACTTGCCGGACCCGTTGGGGCCCACCAGGCCGTACGTGCGGCCCTGCTCAAACTCCGCAGACAACTCGTCGAAGAGGACGTTGCCCTTGAATTTCTTGGACACGCTTCGTAGGGATATGACAGACATGTGTGGCCCTTCTAGATGACGATATGACGCTTGCGAATGCGGAGGCCCAAGGCGACCGCGATGGACACCCCAGCAAGGAGGAGTGAAGCGGTTGCTGGCAGGACTGCCTCCCACCCGCCGGAAGCCAGAGACATAGCCGATTGCTGGACCGGGAGCCACCGGCCAACCGCGATGTTGGGAGGGCTGAGAACCACAACGAGTCCGATGGAGATCAGTGCGGCCAAGCGCGTTCCGAATGCGACCTCTGCTGCATAGACCAGCAGGAGATAGAAGCTGAGTTGCCCGAGTCCATTGATGAAGAATTGGTAGGTCCAGATCCCAAGCCCTTGAGGAGGAAGTGATACATCGCGCCCACCGAGCACAAAGTACGCGGCCGTCGCAACAAGCAGCACGAAGAGCAGATAGACCAAAGCGCGTCGGAACTCACGGGCGGCTACCTTCCGGAGCATGCCCCCAAAAGAACCTTCCCTTATAAGGGTGACAGCCCGCCAGCTGCCCGTACTTTCCTGTTGACCCAGCGCGAAAACAAGCGCATACCCTGGGAACACCAATGTCGAGAGGAGGTACTGCACAATCGTTCCGGAATTCCCCTGCAGGGCAAACGAGATTGAGCCAAAGAGGCTGCTCTCCTTTGGAATGGAGATTTGCATCGTGAGGCTAAGGACTACAAGCACAGCGAGAGCCTGCAGGCCGGCCGGGCTGACGTGCAAACGCCACAACTTCGTACGACGCGCATCCGCAGCTAGTGCCGCCACCATTGCGAGTGCACCTATCAAACCCATCGTGAGCACGGCCCCGGCATAGGCGGCGGGCTGCGCAACAGCTGAGACCGCTTGGAAGTAGAGCCCGGCATTGAGGGGGGAGTTCTTATCGAAGAGTCCTATGGTCGACGTGGCTGCCCATAGCCAAATCAGGATTGCGAGTGCCGCCTCAATTGCCGGCTTTTGCACGTGAATGCGAATTGCGGTGAAAGTCACCCGGACGACTAGCAAGGCCAGGCCAAGCTGAAGAACCTGCCAGATGCTTGCGACCGACGCGGGCACTCCAACGGTGGAGAAGGCTCCTGAAACCGTTTGTGGGCCGAGTCCGGAACTCGGTGCGGAAACGAGCGGCAACCCATACGCAGCCACCACAATCGCCAGGATGATGACAACGGCCATTCCAACTAAATGCCAAGACGCTTGGTCGGTTCCGGCAGCGAGTACCTTCCGATAGGTTCCCAACCTCAGCAGGCGTTGGGGGGCCGTCTCTTGACCGCCGCGCAAAATGGCGTGCAGCAACCATGCTGCCAGCAGGACGAAGATGATGAATTGTGGATTCCCAACGGTCTCGAGAACCACATCCCAAAACCCAACCGAGGTCGAAGAACTGGATCCCGAAACTATCAGCTGTCGACAATAGAGTCCGTATCCAAAGGCCAGCACCCCAAGTCCACAGGCCCAACCACTCTGACGGAAAACGGACACCAGGAACTTCATGTCAGGGTTTCCAGGTCGAGCATTCGACGATGGATGCCTATCCACCCGACTACGCAGACCAGAAGTATCGCAGCCGTGGGCGCAATCGCCCATACCGCCGAGAACTGTTGCAGTCCAAACGGGAAGACCGCGTACATAAGTGCAACCTGAGGGAAGCCGAGTAGGGCGGCCGCGATTGTCTGGACGAAGTAGACCAGGAATGGGACTGCCATCGCGAGGACTCGATTGCGCATCAAGATCAGCGCGGCAAACCCGAGGCTCACGTAAATCGCTGCCACCGCTCCAACCCAAGCGGCGTAGACAACGCCATAGACGACAGTTCCCGAACCCAGTAAGGCGCTGAAAGTCAGTCGTTGGAGACTGTCGAGCTGGGCCTCGCCGACGGTCATGCCGTAGACGCTGGGATCAACCGAAGGATTCCCCAAGGCTGGCCACAAGTAGAAAGAGAAAACGAACGGGATGAACGCAAACAGGAAGAAAACGGCGAATGTCGCCGCGACACTGCCGAAGTGCTTGGCACTGATGTAGCTCCGTATGTTCACCCGCATTCGCACGTTTGAGATGTATCGATTGCCCACTTCTTGGTAGAAACGGGTGCATCCAACGAACACGGCCGCCAACGGGAAAACCAATGTCAGGGGCGAGTTCAACATGTCGGCATACACGTCGAGGTTGTCGCGGTACGCGGTCGTCGAGAAGCCATCGAGAAAGTTCACAATCGGCACACTGAGGACGATGACCACAAACAGGATCACGTACCATCGGCTCCACTGCATGAGCCCCAGCCAGACGAGGCGAAACCAAGAAGCGTTCATTTCAATCCTTATGGGATGCTGGGTGCGATCCGTGCGACCGCACCCAGCAGCGAACTAGTTGCTACGCCAGGACCCGACGATCTGAACTGTCACGGTGGTCCAGGTGTTGTTTGTGAGCGTCATCTGGGTGGTGGAGCCGGCGCCTATCGAGTTAGGCAGCGAGGCGCTACTGCTGTCGCCCAGACCCTTGACTTCCGTTCCAAAGGTGTTCCCGGTTCGGAGTTTCGCGTTCACGGTGTAGTTCGAGCCGACCGAGTCCACGATGATGCCCCCGGCGACGCCGCTGCCGGCCTTGGTCTGGTTCCCAAACGTACGCGGCTGCTGGAGACTCGGAGTCGTCTCGTTGAAGCCTTGATACGACGTGCCGGCATAGGCGGCACCGCCGGCCGACACCATGATTCCCCCCAAGACGATGCTCAAGACGATCTTTGATTTGGTCTTCAAAAGATTCAACTCCTCGATAGTGGTGGCAAGGCATCTCCCGTGTGGAGGCACCCGGTTCAGTCATCTTGACTGCGCGGAAACACATACGTCAATAGAAAACGGGTTATTCGGTTTTTATTTTACTGAGAGCCGTCTCGTTCGACCCTCGGAGTTCGGAAGACGGGTCGGCCCGGCGAGGCAAATGGAGTCAGGGGCCATGGAGTCGTGCCCGTTCTCACTTCTTTGGACACCACGCCGACCAGTCGCAAAACCTGAAACATGCGGCTTCCTGCTCTGCGCATCAGCGATTGCACACAGGTACCCTTCGGGCATGAAGGTTCAACCTCGTGCGCTCGCTGCGCTTCTTCAAAAGCCCGTCGCCCAGCGGTTGCCCATCATCGCAGAGGGCCTGACATTGGTGGTTGAGCATGTCGGGGAACTGCGCCGAAGCGTTGCCACCTTGCAGAGTTTCGGACAGCTTCGCGCGGCGGCCATTCTCGATATCGTGGCCGGGGAGGAGGCCGCCAAGGCCCTAATTCTTCTTGACCTGGTCCGCGTCGGCTGGGCAGACCAGGTGGTCGCCTCACGCCAAATCAGGAGTTTCAGCAGCCACCTGGCCCGCGGGATATACGCGGAGGTCAGCATGATGAACCCGGGTTCTTTCCGTGACGTTCGCGAGATGGTCGCACGCCACCGCCCGAGTCAGTATCTCGACGGGCCGAACGACGTGGACTGGGTCTACCGCAACACGATTGAGTCGAAGCGCGAAGAAACGCTATACGTCGACTACGTGCAATACGAAGACGAGCACCGCTGGGTGTCCCCGGCGGAGAGCATCGTCTCGTCTCACTCTGCCTGGACGGAGGCGTCGAAACTGGTTCACGCTATGGAACGCAGCGGGCTTTTTTCATTGCGCGGATTGGAGTTGACAGCCGAGGCGTGGCGAGGCGCACAGATTGCGGACTCCATGACTTGGCCGGAAGTAGCAGGAAGGAGTGTTGGCATCCTCCGCGTCCTCAGTGCCGAAGGAACCCATCACCCCGCCTTCTCCGCCGAGGATGCGGAGCTCATCCGGGAGCACTGGACATTCCCGATGCACGGCTTGGACCTGTCGCGGCTTCAGGTTACGGAGGAGGAGCTGCAGAAAGAACGGGATGATGCATTCGCCAGACTTGCAAATGATTGGCTCTGACGTTCCAGATTGCGTATTTCAGCGCGGCTATGCGGGCACCTCGCCATGATGCGCTCTCCTGCACAGACCTGTCTACTCCGTTAGGACGGCGTCCACGAGCTTTCCCAGTCGAACGACGGCTTCATAGTCCTCTCGGCTCACCATGTACCCGATGAGTAAGTCCTTGTCGAGCTTGCCCAGCACGCGGAGCTCTCGAAGGTCGCGTAGCGCATCACGCTTCCCGGCCGCGTCGGCCCACCCGTTGTTGCCGTTCCAGAGAATCCGCTCGTAGAGCTTGGTCTCTGCTACTCCGACCGAATCGGGCACCTCGCGTGTTGCCACGTTGAATGCCCCGTTGGCTGCGGCCCAGCCGTGCATCCGCACAGTTGCGAATTCCACCACCCCGACCTGGCTCGTGCTGTCGCTGGGGAGCGCGCGGGAGAGCAGCTTGAGAGTGGGGTGAAGAATCACAACCACGCGCGCCTGGTTCCCGAGATGCCCGGAAGACTTCTCTGTGACGAAGTCGGCACGTTTGAGTGACTCCGGCATCTGGTTCTTCAAGGGAACAGCGACTTGGAGCGGAAGGCCGGCGGCTCGCGCAATGAGCTGACCGAACTCGGCGCCGGGGTCAAAATTGTTCACTCTGTCTGCCCAGGGAATGTAGAAGTACTTGTGGGCGAGTAGCTGAGTTTGCATGGAATCTCCGGAAGTCATATCTCTGAGACTAAACAGAGCCGCCGACAAAGCCGTCGAGAGCATCAAATCGCCCTGCCGCCGGCCGGGCCTGTGGACAACTCTGTGTAATTGCGTTCGAATGTTGTGGATAAGTCCACGTCCTTGAGACGGAATCTTCTCCGCTGGGAACAGAACTGCTGAATACTTTGATGCTGCATTAGTGACCATATGGCCACTAATGGCCACGTGACGGCCCCTGGCGCTGGATTCGTCTACAAGCGACCAAGTTGGTCCTCCTTGCTGTCTTTGAGCGCTAGCGGCCATTTTAATAGGTCATATCGATAGCGCGCTGGTAAGATCTGTTAAAGCACGAACCCCGGTTGACAAGGTGTCCACCGCAATATCAAGGGGTGAAACCGGTCAATCCGGGGTCGTATTATTCCTGGACAGAATTACTCGACTCTAGACTTTTCTGCGTCAGCTCGCAATTGAGCCTGACCGCAGGACGATTGACCGCAGTGCTTCCAAAGAGAGTAGGAATCACATATGAGTAGTTTGAAGCCCGGCAACGCAGCACCGAACTCCGGCCAGTACCGTCAGGTCGGACCGCGCGGCGGAAACACCGGCCACGAGGTGACGGCAGTGCAGGGCAAGCCCCTGCCGCCAACGCAGCGCCCTGGCCAGACGTACGTCCTGGCCGACCGCACCGCGAACGCGGCGGGCGGCAAGAAGTAGTGGCCGCCCCGAAGGCCTCCGGTAAGCCGTCCAAGGGCGCACTCTCCGCCGCCGGCAAGAAGCTGGCGTCCACCGGCACCAGCAAGCCGGACAAGTCGAAGGCTGCTTCAACCCTCGGCAACCCCTGGTAATCGAGTGAGGCGGGGCCCTCGGCCCGCCTCACTCGATTACCAGGGGTTGCCCGCCCGCGAGACGTGGCAAGAATGAGCGGCCGTTGCATCCCCGTTGCCTGGGACCTCGAGAATCCAAGAGCCCTTCCGGCTGGGGTGCCGACGTTTCTCACGGGAGAGGAGCGCGTCGTGCGGGCACAAACGCTGTTGCCGCCGGAACCCCGCAGACGATGTCACCTAGCCAGTTGCTGGCACAGCTGCGCACCCTCGGGGTCAACCGAACTGTTCGGCGGCTTGTTCAGCCTGCCGATTGTGCATATGCGGTTGCTCAGCCCAAGGGGATTCCGGCAATTGGCGGACTTGTTTTCGAAGTTCGAATAGCTTAGACGGACGGCGCCCGTTCAGGGAGCGCCCCGACTCCTAAGCCCAACCGCTCCTGTGCGAGTGAGCTATGGCACCTCAGCTCGAAGTCCGACTGCGGCCCGGGCGCCATGCTGACTGGCCGTCCACGAACCACTTTTAATTGCGACCGGATCCTGTTAATCTGAAGCCATGTGGGATGCCGATGTGCGAAGTGCGCTGCACGCAGCATTGTCGCGCACCCATGCGAACGAGTTGGGGACCACGCGTTTCGTTGACGAGCTAGGTCTCGCTGGGGAGGTCCGTGTCGACGTCGCCGTTCTGAACGGGTCGTTCTCGGGGTACGAGATCAAGAGTGCTCGCGACACGCTCCGCCGGCTCCCGAAGCAGGTCGAGGTCTATTCAAAGATCCTTGACCACGCAACTCTGGTCGTGGCCGACAACCATTTGGACCACGCCATCGACATGCTTCCATTCTGGTGGGGAATAATTACGGCTTCCGCGGCGGATAAGGTCGTGTCCCTGTCAACCCTCCGCCCAGTTCAAGAGAACCCGGCCATAGACAAGAGTTATCTGGCAACCCTTCTCTGGCGTGATGAGGCCCTCGCAGCACTCACAGCCATGGGGCTCGATGCCGGGGTGCGCTCGAAGCCGAATATTCGGCTGTGGGGGCGCTTAGCCGAGAGTCTTTCGGTCGACGAACTCAGGGATTTGGTGAGAAATAGGCTGAGGACTAGGACAAATTGGCGAGCTGATGCAGCGTGACCTCAACGTGTCGGTGCGTGGCCCAGCGGCGCCAGACACTGGAGTTTCCAGGCTTCCCGCCCAAAGTCGCTAGGTCGATCCAGTTGTCCGTCTCTGTGCGAATCGGCTGCGAATAGAGCGGGTGAGCTTGAAGGATGCGTAGGGCCGGCGGAACCGCCTCCCCGCCTTTGCCCCTGCCTCCGCTGGCCTTGTAGAGTCCACCGCGGACGAACAACCACGCTTCCGAAGATGTATATCGAAATGATGCACTGATGGTGAGAAGCTTGGGGTCGACGTCGAGCCGCGGGTCTGGGTTGGCGACGAGGTAGTCAAAGAATCCTGGCCGCAGCGCGGTCGGGAAGAGTGCCTGGCAAGTGGTCTCGAACTGCATCCAGTCGGACCGCTCAATCTCAAACACGCCCTTTCCTGTCGGAAGGTCCTTGGGCCACGCATGGCCTCCGATTGTGATTGTGCGCCAAGCGGAGGCGAAATGGGGCGCACTGAACTCGCCACGAAGCGCTGCGGTGACGAACGAGCTTCTCTCCGCCCCATAGTCCAGAAACAGGTCTACTTCGGTGGTTGCTGTCCCGAGCTTCCTCAGCATTTCTGCGAGGATCGTTGAGTCCTGACTCGGCCACTCGCCATCCCCAAGCCGAATCGCGATACCCAAACCCTGAGCGGCGTTCAATGCGGAAGCACTCTCGAGGGTTTCATCTGTGCTCTCTGATGACACGAGGGGCATGAGCGGCAGGCCCAGCAACGCCGCCCTCTCCACTATCCAAGTGAGTGGATGCACGCCACGAGTCGGGGTCTCATCGTCCAAGAACGCCAGGTCGATATAGGCCGGGGCACCGTTTCGCGCGGTGGCCAGCTTCTGGGGAATGGGCTGGAGATGCGCCTCAACCGACTTCGCGTACGCATCCTTGTCATAGTTCCACTCCCGGGGCGGGACCATGAAGACGGGTGTGAAATCTGCGTGCTGAGCGGCAGTGAGCTGCCCGTACGCGAGCAGTTCTCCCTGTCTCGCCAGCGTGAACGGCCGGTAGTGGGGTGCGGGTATGTGAACTGGCTCGTGCACGCTCATTCGCGTCTCAACTCATCTCAGGTCTGTTCGGTCTAGTAGATTGCACCGAGGCTAGCAAATGAAACAGGTTGAACGGTATATTACGCACTTGCGGCCCTCCCTTTGGGGTGAAAGCGCTGCTCGTTTTGCATACCGGCTGAACGGTACGCTAAGCGCGCGAGGGGTTCTGCTCCTGGATCCTGGCCAAACTACATGGAGGTCTTGTGGGCGACCCATCCTTGAACTTTTCGCGCGCTGCTCCGCGACACCTCGTTCACCGGCAGTCCATTGCCGAGGTATTCGTTACAGAGGTCCTGCGTAGTGGCCCCGACAGTTTTGTCGCAGGCGTGCAGTGGCCTCGGCGGCACGCAGTATTCTCCGCGCCGATGACTCGCTTGGATTCGCACCTGGTCGCCGAAACTATCCGGCAATTGACGATAGTTCTGTGCCACCTTGAGTACGGGGTCCCCCTGGGTGCGAGATTCCTTATGCCCAGCCTCGGGCTCACGATTGAACCGGGTGCAGAAACTGAATTCTCCAACGCCTTGCCCGCGAACTGCACGGTGTTCCTCCATGGGGAAGGCATCGAACGCAAACGGTCCGGCGAGCTCCGCAGCATACGCGTGCGGACAGATTTTCAACGGAATGGACAGGTTGTCGGACGCGGGCATGGTGACGCGACTCTCGCGACGGAAGGCGTCTACCGGCGGCTCCGTGGGACCGCGATTGACAACATGTCGCCCGCGTGGCCGAGGCGGGAATTGGACGTCCTTCCGCCTCGCCTTGTTGGGCACCTGTCGACCTCGGATGTTGTCCTATCCGCAGGCACTGTAAAAAACAAGTGGCCGCTGACAGTCGACACCTCGAATACGGTGTACTTCGACCACCCCCTCGACCACATTCCCGGGATTCTGGCGGTTGAGGCTATGCGGCAAGCGATCCGTGTTGCATCCATGATGCCCGAGGCAGAGCTCGCCTTCTTTGAGGCCACATTCCTTCACGTGCTCGAGTTCGACTCTCTCGCAGTAGTTCAGCTGACCGAGTCGGATGACTTGTTCCACATGAAAATCGTCCAATTCGGCAGAACAGCTGTTCACGCTGTCGCTGGCCTGCACGCTGCGCGAGTCAGCGTGTCGGGAAGACTCGGTCCAGCAGTGTCGGTATTGCGGACAGGGAATCCTTGGCCACAATCGCGGGCAGGAGAATCTCCCACATCTCTCGAACCCGCTGCAACAGGTCATCGCGCCCAGTGAAGACGTCTGAGACCATTTGCACTCCCGTGAACGCGGGAATGATGAAGTGCGCCAGCTTGTCGGAGTCGGTTTCGGGGAGAAGTTCTCCGGCAACCACCGCCGCCCGCGTCAGCGACTCGAAAGTGTCCAACCAGTCCTCGTATGGAAGCGACACGGTCCGGTCGAACGTGGATGCCTCGGTAGTGAGACGGATGCCCGCGCGAACAATGGGGTCGGTGACCAACCGCTCAGCCAAGTCGACGCACAACCGCATCATCGATTCAAGCGGGCCGTCTGCGGAATCAAGGACCCGCTTCGCCCCCGCGGTAGCTATCTCGTGTTCAGCCTCAATCACCGCCAAGGCAACATCTTCCTTGGACTGGAAGTGAAAATACAACGCTCCTTTGGTGACACCGGCGGCCTCCGTGATGTCCGAAAGGGTGGCACCGCCGAACCCCAGGCGATAGAAGACTTCTGCGGCGCCGACGACAACTCGCTCACGAGTAAGTCTCGCTCGATCCTGTTTGATGTTCTGCCTCCCAGCAATAGCGCTCAGGCAATGCTACCGCGCCGGTTTTTCGGATCACCATCGACAGTAGATGCTGATGAAACATAGTCTTTCGGGGCGGCGCGTAACCGTGCTGGGCGCGCATGGGTTCGTTGGCTCGGCCGTTATGGCCGCTTCGGAGGCGCGTGCTGGCATCGCAGTGACGGGTCTGGTGCGGCGATATGAAGGGACCAAGGCACCTGCCCACGGACGCTCATTTGTACTCGGCGACGTGAGCGACGAGGACTCGGTCCGAAGGGCCGTCCAAGGTGCAGACTGCGTTGTCCACGCGGCCAGCTACATCGGATACGACCCGGGCCTCTGTGAGCAGACAAACGTCCTCGGCACGCAAGTCGTGGCAGCCGCCTGCGCCAAGGAGGGCATCAGCCGGCTTGTCTACGTGAGTACCTCCGCCGTGTACGGCCCTGGCCCGCACCGCAATGCCCAGGAAGGCGAGCTCGCGGTCAAGCCCGCGTCGACGCTCAGCTCCAGCAGAGCCGTGGCGGAGCGCATAGTGCTCAGCATGGGCGGGGCGGTCGTCCGTCCACACTTCGTGTACGGAATCGGGGACCGATGGTTCGTTCCCGGAGTTCTCCGCCTCGCCGAGGACCTTGGTGGTCTCGTCGCAAGCGGGACGGCGCTCCATAGCGTGATTCACATAGGAGACCTTGGCGCGGCACTTGCCGCTCTGGCGCTGAAAGAAGGCGACCTCAACTCGAACGTCTTCCACGCTGCGGGTGCCGAGCCTTCTTCTCTGCGGGAGGTACTGTCGGCTGTCGCCCCCCACGCGGCTTTCATGAACCGCTGCCTCTCCGACAAGGAGGCCGAGACCTTTTCGCACCAGAGGGGGCTCTCCTCCCATCAAATCAGCTTGGTGTCCACGGAACACACTTACACCTCGACGAGGCTTCGTGAGGAAATTGGCCTCGATTTGGGCGGCGGGTTCAGGCCTTCCACCGAACAGCTGGCCTGGTACGAGAGGCCAACCGCCCTCTGAGCGCGGTTCGTCGCAATGACGCGGCAGCTGATCCTTTGCTCCCGTCGACCAACTCACACCACTCGCGCCGGCCCCATCGCGCGACGAGTAGGGCGCAGTGCACACGAGGCACTTCCGCACGGGGCACTTCCGCCGTAGGCACTCAAGCGCTCTTCTTGCGGCGACCAAGAGGCAACGTGCGTAGTTCGGGACATGGTTAAGGGCGAGTGGTGCCGGCGTCCCATCGGACGGAATCATGCACAGCTCCATCTCAGAGCTTAAAGTTTTAGATACCGTCTAACCGGTTTTCTGCTATGTTCCTCACATCAGTTCTTCTACGGGGTGCGTCACAGACGGCGAGCCGGGGGGCTGAGAGGGGAGTGTTCAAATGAATCGGAAAATTGTGGGTGCCTTGTCGAGCATGGCTGTGGCCACCGCCTTGGTCCTGAGCGGCGCGATGGCCGCTTCGGCTACGACCACGTATCCGGAGGGCGGGACGTGGAACTACGGGGTGCGGTCCGGAGGAATCTACGGCAGTGGTGGCCAGGTGTACTCCGAGTATCAGCACACGAGCCGAACACACAAGGCCACTGCCTGCGGCTACGGCGGGTGTGCCTATTCGGGCTGGAAGAGTCCGTCTGCGCTGGCGTCCGCCTATTGGTCCCCGATGGCGTCCTCAGGCAACAACGCCTACTACGACGTGCAGTAGTAGCGAGGATGCGAGCGGTCGGCGAGGGGTCCTTGCTCACCGGCCGCTCGCGTTCCCAAGAATGCCCGAACCTGTCCAGCTCGCCACCGCGAGCGACACCATGACTCTGAAAGCAGTAGCTGATGAACGCAGGCGTATTTAGCACCCGGAGCCTCGCCGTCGCAGGGCTGCTCCTGGTCGCGGGGACGTTGTTGACGGCCTGTTCAGCGACAGGATCGACCGCCTCAGTTCCCTCCAGCGGGCCGTGGGCCTCAGAATTCGCTGAGAACTACAAACGAGCGGACAGCGACTTCACGCGCAGCGTATTGGTCGATGGCGTGATCTCGGAGCAGGAATTCGCAGAGACCATCGATGGATTTCGGCGCTGCCTCAGGTCTCACGAGATCAGCATTTCCGACTATCGGTTCGATGGCTCCTTTCGTACGAGTTTTCCGCCTGAACTGGGGAACGACCAGGCCAACACGCTAACGAAGGGCTGTTCTCGCTCGTCAGGGGAGGACTTGATTGCATCCCTCTATACGTGGGTGCATCGCAACCCTAAGAATGTCGACGAGACGCGTATCATCGTCGACTGCCTGATCAGGTCGGGAGTTGTGTCCACTGCTTACAAGGTAGACGACTACCTCGCTGGGGCTATTGCCGACAAGTATCCCTTTTCCGACGAGAAGTCGGGTCGAGAGGCTTTGGAGACTTGCCGCATGGATCCTCTAGGGCTGGGCAAGTGACGCAACACCACCCCATCTTCACCCAAGGCATTCTGATGCGCCCCGCGAGTCGGGAGCAACACACATGCGCAGCCACTTGAATCGCCGACTCGGGCTGGTGGGCTTGGCTGGGATTGTGCTTGTGGCGTTCGGCTTCACGGCCGGCTTGGCATTGGCCGTCCCTCCCGCTGTGCCGCCATCGCTCGCAAAGGACAGGAACGAGTCCTCCAAGTTCGTTCTCGTGCGCCACGAGCTCAAGGACAGCCAAGATGTTCAGCTCAACGTGAAGACGGGCAGTCAAGCACTGCTGTCCGTGCCCGGTTCCGGCATGGTCACGGCGTTGAATTGCTCTATGGGTCAACAATTAAACGCCTGGGAGTCCAACATCTCCATAGACGGCGGTCCAGTGCTCAACCTGTCAACATCGACTCCATTGTGGCGTGACCTGAGAATCGGGGACGCCGGTGCAGACGTCGAGGCCATCCAAACTGAACTTCGACGTTTGGGATATTCGGTGACTGCCGACGGAGTGCTCGGGGAGAGCACGATCCGCATCGTGAATGAACGTCTCGAAGAGCTCGGTGCCACCGCCACCGACCCCACCCTTCTCTCGCGGTCGCGAATCATGTGGCTGCCGGCGCCCTCGGTCATTGCTGCCAGTTGCGCGGCAGCTCTCGGTGCCCCGATTGCTGCAGGCCAGCCCGTTGCCGACCTGCAGCCACCCGTTACTGCCGTCGCCGTCGTAAACATGCCAATGGACCTCCTGCCCGGGAATCGTGTGGTCGCCATAGACGATGTCCGGTTCGTCGTTGATGAGGCAGGCCAGATCAGCTCAGGTGATGATTTGGTGCGTTTCGCGAGCCTTCCGGTCTATTTGGCATCCAACGGCCCCGCCGCGGGAGTTGGCGCTTCGTCCACCAACGGGGTCTCGGGCAGTCCGACCGCCCTGCCTGGAGGCATGAGCGCCCAACTCGAACTCGCCGAGGCAATCGAGGCATGGGCCGTCCCTCCGGGTTCGCTGTACTCAATTCGTGGGAACCGGGCCTGTGTGTCCGAGAATGGCCGTGGCGTCAAGGTCACCGTCGCCGGATCTGAACTTGGGAAGTCGTACGTGACATTTGAACTACCGCGCCAAGCGCCGGCATCCGTCGACGTGGAACCGGCTCAGAAGCTCACGTGCTAGCGCTCAACGAACAGCGAGAAGCAGTAGGCGCGGGCGCGGGCAGAGCCCGGGCCCAAGTAGACTTGTGCGATGTCCGCCACAAGTTCGCGGGCGGGGAATTCCTCTTCCGACCGCTCAACGCAACCCTGCTCCCGGGACAGCGTTACGCCCTGACCGGAGCTTCAGGTTCGGGCAAATCGACTCTACTGAGCATTCTGGCTGGCTGGCTTGATCCGAGCGAGGGCACGGTCCTGCGGCACGGTCTGCAGAGCATCGGATGGGTATTTCAGAATCCGCACGGGTCAGCTCGCAGATCCGTCGTCGACCATGTCGTGTTGCCTTTGCTGGCGACGGGAGCGTCCCGACGCCACGCCGAAACGCAAGCTCGCCTAGTGCTCGAAGCGTTCCAGCTGGCACACCGGGCTGACGATGCGTTCAGCGTTCTCTCCGGAGGCGAAGCCCAGCGTTTGATGCTTGCGCGGGCCGTTGCGTCTTCCCCCGACCTTCTCCTTGTCGATGAGCCAACAGCGCAACTCGACATGAGGACGGCCGAGACGGTCAACACGGCGCTTCAATTAGTCTCCGCGGGTGGAAGTATCGTCGTCGTCGCGACGCATGACGAGCGGACGGCTGACGCCTGCGACCAGACAATTGCGCTTTCTGAATGACGATGCGCCTAAGAAGTGTTGTCTCGGAGGCGCTGCGCAATGTTGGGACACGAAGTAGCCGACCACTGCTCAGCTTTGCTCTGTTCGCAATAGTTGTGGGAGCCCTTGCACTGTTCGACCTCTTTGGAATCAAGGCGATCCTCTCTGAGTCTCGAGCATTCTTGAACTCGGGGGCAGCGATATCCATAATCAGTGCGCCTGGTGAAATCGACGGGGCAGCATGTGACAACCTGAATTCGCTCTCGGGAGTCAACGCTGCTGGGGCAATCGCAGAGAGCGTACCCATCCGCTTCCTTGCTTTGCCGTCATCGGCGGTCCCCGTGAAGCGCGTATCACCCGGATTCGTCGAGCTGCTCGCAACCCGCTCTGACTCCTCGGTTGCTGGCCTCTACCTGTCGAGCGAGTTGGCGCGCGCACTCGCTGTGAACGTGGGCGATCCAGTGCAGACTGCGCCTGGCACAGCATCCGTGGCAGGGGTATATGACTACCCCGACGACGGACGGGCACCGGGTCTTGGCTGGGCCGTTCTGGTCGTTGAACCGGCAGCAGGGATGTTCGACGCCTGCTGGGAGAGCGTCCCCAACGCCGTATCTACTGGCGGAGACTATTTACTCACCACGGTTTCAGAAAATCCCACAGAAAGCCCGACGTTCGGGCAGCTGAACACCACGCTGGGCAAGAAGTTCGACGCTCGGCACGAGTTCATCAATCGTCCGTCCTCAATGGTTGTCGTGGCTGCGGGCGCATTTGGACTCATGCTTGGCTTCGGGTCCAAACGCGTCAGGCGCCTTGAGCTTGCGTCTGCCCTCCACGTAGGTGTCACGAAGTCGGCACTCGTCGTTCAGGTCGTGATTGAAGAAGCGGTCTGGCTGGTGGCGGCAAACGCAGTCGTCCTTGGGGCCGCCGGATGGGTCATCCAATCCGAACTCGACGTAGATGCCCTAGTCGTCTTCGCAAATGGGCTTCGGACTGCATTCTCGGCCACGGCATGTGTGTTCATAGGTGCGGCGGCCTCAGTCTTCATGACTCAGGAAAAGGACCTTTTCCGATACTTCAAGGCTCGCTAGCTGTTGCAGTAAATACGCGGCACACACCCGGCCGGATTGGATCGCACCTTCCTCAAAGCCGCTCGGCGTCGTGTGTCAACGATGGGATGAAATGTCTGATGTGCTCGGAGTTCTAACGCACTTGCCTGCTGCCGCCGGCGCGGCCGCCATCATTTATGGGCTTGTCTATTTTGGGCTGAGGAGACTGCGGCCACGTCCGCGGTTGCATGTTCTGGTCGCCGAGTACGCGCTAGTGGCCTGGGCGTCCCTGTTCCTGTTCGTGACCCAATTCATGCAATTCGGCAATGGTCTGGGCAAACTGTTTAATCTAATACCTCTTCGGTCGTTCTACATTGCCTGGAACTACGGCATCGAGAACGCCGAGAGCCTTGCGCAAGTTGGCCTCAACGTCGTGATTACCGCGCCACTTGGATTTCTACTCCCGGTGGTATCGTCGCGAAGATTCCACCGCTTCACGCCGATTCTGTTGGTCGGCTTGGCGCTGACGGTGGCCACGGAACTATCCCAAATGACAACGGGGAGAAGCGCGGACATCGACGACGTCCTTGCCAATTCTGTGGGCGTTGTCGTCGGATATTCGCTCAACGTGCTCGTGCAAGCCGCCGCAGGCTACCGTCGGCGACACGCGACGCACCCGACACTCGCCGTGAGGCAACGACCTGAACGACTCATCGCTGCAATCTCAACTCTCGCACTCGCGTGTGCACCGTTTATTGCTGTGGTGGCAAAGAACAACCTGGACCCAGTTGGCCACGTGTACTACGGGCAGATACTGCCCACGGAGGTTGACACGTCCGGACCCGTATCGCCCGACGGCGGCGAGAGCGCGATCTACCGAAATGTGCAGCTCGAATCAACCACAGCCCTCCTGGCGCGCCTGCGCGGGTATACAGGATCCTCAGACAGCTGCTCGTTCGCGGACGAAACATGGACATGTGCGACCGGTACTTCCAAACGGCTGTTCGTAGATGCTTTCAACCGGTGGAGTATCGCCTACGACTACGGGGATTCAAGGGCCCCGAACGTGGACCTCATTCCAGAGGAGCCCCTTGCCGTCGACCACGCCCACGTCGCGCTTCGCGCCCTTCACGTCGACCCCGACACCTTGGCGTATGTGGGGTTGGCTGACGGGTGGGGTGACCCCTACAGGCATCTCGTCTTCAGGCAACGCGTGCAGACGAAGGGCCAAATGGTTTGGGGCAACGTCACCGTCACCATTGGTGCGAATGGCTCCGTTGTTGAGGTCTCCGATAGGCGCACCTACAACGCGCTGTATGAGCGCGTCAGCACGATTTCTCCTCAGGCCTCCCTGCGGATCGCCGCGGAGGTCGGGCTGGACGGAGGCCCCGGGACAGCAGAGATATCGGATCTACAGGCGTCGTTCTGGTTCAATGAGGACACGGGCTACCTCATACCTACATGGCAGGTCAGCGCGGAATACACATCCGGTGGGGGCCAGACTCTTGATTGGGAATCAAACATCGACGCGAGACGATGAGCTACAGCCGTTTTTGGTTCCAGGCCGTGCTGAAGACCTATCCCGTCTTCCCACAGCGACCAAAAACCACCAGGTGTAGCGTGACCTGAGATCATGGTTACAGGCAGGCGACTCCGGCCTGGGTGCAAGACCACAACGAAAAAGACCCGCCGGCGGGTGTCATGAGGTCGAGCATGTTAGTGGGTCTCCTCTCGCTCGCGCATTCGTGATGCCGTGCGTGCTCCTCAACCTATCGCGGTGCCCCTACGCCGTCACAGCTAGTGGCAACAACCGGATTGAAATGGTCCACATATTTGAAGCCCGCTCAAATGAGGTTGAGGTACTGACGAGCTGCCTGCAACAGCTGTGTCGCAACGACATTCGCGGCGACATTTCCTGTGAGGGCCACAGCACCATCCGCGATTCTCTCCCCAAATTGCCTGAGCCGGCTCACCCGTTCGGGCGAAGCCACGGATGAAACTATCTCAGCGAGTTCCTCAACGTCCTTGATTCCCAAGCCCAATTCAGTCACTGCGGCAACGAAAGCTGGCAAGTCTCCGGCACCGACACGAACACTCTGGTTGAAACCTTCGCCATGGCCAATGCTATTTCCATTGCCGTAGATGATGTTGGTCACGGTCCAGACCGTATTCGCGACCTCTAAATCAGCGACCGTTGGCCCTCCTTCCGTGCCTGCGCTTGGGAATTCGGCCTGAAGTTCAAGTGCGAGTTCAAGCGCCTTGTTGCGAATTGAATCGATAACGCCGAGAACCACGCTTCGGGGCAGGACTTTTACAGCGCTGAACAGGTTCATCCAGGGGAATGAGGGCACAAGCTCTTCGTCCTCCCACTTGTTCCAGTGGCCTATCGCTCGGGGCGACCACTCGACTCCGGCGTCGTCGTCCTGGCTGGCTAAGCGCTCCAATTCAGCCAACGGTTGGGTCAAGCTCGCACGGAATAGAACTTCAACCGCACCCTCGGGGACACCTTGCTCCGAAATGACGTGCACTAGCCGGGCACCGCCTGGGCCGGCATAGGTGCCCCGTACAGGAGACGAAAGCGGTCCCCGGTACAGGGGCAGTGGCACCACACCCTCCACCGGATAGCCGTTGAGCTCATGGCTGACCCAGTTCTTGAGCTCGACGGAATCAAGGCGATGGGCGAGAACTTGAATCTTCCGCAGGAGGTCGCTGGTTGCCGTGCAACCGTCAGATGCACCGTCGATGATTTGGTTGAGGAGGGTCATCCTCCGATTGTCCCAATGACCTGCGACATCAGGCGCGACTTCCCGGTCGGCCGCCCGGTACCCCTCGGGCCTGGTGAATGGCCTCGTCCCAGCCAGTATCAGTCCGGCCAAGTGCGGCCATCCTGTTCGGGTATGCCGAGGCCAGCCCGGTGAGTGACCGGGACCGGGAGAGTGGCCGTAACCAGTCGCACCTTGCTTGCCAGGAGTGCACCGTTGGTATCAGGCAGGGTGGGCCTGCAAGAACACTGCCGTCCTACCGGGCTATCCTCCGGCTTTCACAAGGCTTCTCCGGGCGCACCCGGACGCCGCAATCCGCGCAATACCAAGCCCCCACAACGGCCGCCGTCGGCCGCAGGCAGGATGGGCAGTTTGGAGGGGTGAGGAAATCAAGTTCGTCTTCCATCTCGCGAGAGTATCCGACCCCGACGGGAGCACCAGTGGTCTTGGCTTGGCGGGCTGCACGATTACACGGTTGGCTCGAACACCCGTCTCTGAGGACGATGATAGTTGTTGGGGTCTCTCGCGGCGGTTTTGCGGAGGCGAACTGGTGCGGCGGAGGCAGTCTGTCCGGCCGGAAAACTTGGGGGAATCATGGCCGAAAACGCCTATGTCTACGTGCTCTATGACGCGCAGGGACGCGTCAGCTACGTCGGAATCGGGAGCCGTCAGCGGCCTTACGAAACGCACAACGATGACTACAACGAAGCACTAGCGTTCTCCAGCGATGTCAGAATCACCCCGATTCCCTTTGACTCTCGCCATGACGCCGAGCTCGCTGAGTCCCTATTGATTCGCGTGTTGGCCGACGCCGGGGCCCACGGTGTGGCGCTGACGAATCGTTCGGGGATGAAAGGCACTTCTGACCTCGTGCCCTTGGTCGCTCAGCGAGAGGGCTCGCTCAACTACCGGGACCTTCGCAAGTCGATAATCGTCAAAGTCTCACCCATGAAAATCGACGAGGTCAGGGACGTCGTCAGTGGCGTTACTCCCGATGCCGTCGCAGCGGAGCGTTGTCGAAAGTGGTGGCGAATCAGGAGTGTCGTTGAACGCGGCGACGACATCCGACAACTCGTCGCAATCTCGACCAGTGATGTGAAGCCACGGCGGGTACTCGGAATCTGGGAGACCAAGCCCGTCGCTGAATGGGACGTCGTCGGAAAGGCCATTGAACTCGTCGACCCGTCATCGGGCGACGTCGGCGGACACCAAGGCAAGACTTTCGACTGGGACGGCTACAGCCTGCAAAACCTGGGCTACAGCACGGACATTCGTTCGGGATGGTCTCAGGCCCCAAATTGAGGAAGCGAAGCGCACCCTATGCTCCTCCACGTGAGGCGTCCACGAGTTTGCCGGCTGTACGGGACACCGGGACCAACGTACGGCCCCTCATCCGGCCGACAGTCGAAATCGGCACCATTGCTTTTTTCGGCCTAATCTTTCTGGCCGGGGTTTCGAATGGAGGAAGCCTGGATTGGAGCGCGAAGCCACCCGGGCCTGGACTTGTGCAAATCGGAAGGGCCGCGATGGACGATGCGCCTTGGGTCCTGACCTCACTCCTAGGAGTGATACTTGCCTTCTACGGGGCCTTGATAGGCCAGTCGCTCACCGGTCTCGGCATTGCGCCATCAACTCGCACGCGCAACACATTGGGGATAGGCGCGCAGTTCCTTTCGGGCACAATGCTCGTTTTCATCATTCTTTCAATCGTTGCCTGTTTTGATGACCCAGCCCAAACCCCACGCTTGTTCGGCATCATTGTGGTCGGTGGGACGCTGATCCTGCTCGGGGCTGGTACGGGAGCCTTCGTGTTCGGGACGCGAAGCGAACGAGCACGGTTCGCAGAGCAAGAGATTCGAGCTGCCCAGACGGCGCAAGACAAGCTGCGCCCCAGCATCAAACCGAGCTCGGCCTGGTGGTCCCTCTCAGCGACGACTATTGCACTATGCATTTTGCCGACGGCACTCCTCGGCATCCTCCGCGCCCTCGGTCTGGACCTAGGGCCCTGGGTCACGTTCAGCGCCGTCTACTCAATCTTGAGCCTCATCGCGGTCAGCCTGCTCCTGCTCTTCACATACGGGCTGCTAGTAGGACGAACTTCTCGCGGGTCGGCGATTGCGTCGTGGCTCGGCGTCCTGGGGTATGCCGGCTTCTTCATCTGGCTTGGGATCCAGCTCGCGACAACAGGAGCACAGGAGATGGCGGTTCCGGGCTGGGCTGTCGTGGGAGCCGTCCTGTTAGCGGGTCTCACCTCTTGGTTGCCCGTCGCGCGAGGGCGTGGCCCCGTCCGGCACCGATGGACTTACGGTGCCGCGCTGACGGGGCTGGCGAATCAACGCCTCACTGAGTACATAACCAAACGGAATGACCTCCTCGTGGAGCTGGGACGGTCAGAGGCGGACCAAAAATGACTTTTCAGAATCGCCTGCGGACCCGGATAGATGACTTCACCAGGATCTCCCGTCGGCATGAGACGATGTGATTTGGCGCACATGAGACGGTCGAACTCTCGCCTACCCGCGGCCGGCTAGCGAGTTGAGAGTGCTCAAGAAGTTCTTGGGGGGGGTGACGCTGTGCTCTCTGGCACTCCCGTACATAGCGGGTAGGGTTCGGCGCGCGGCCGGACGGGGCGGACATTGACCCTGCAGCGCAGCCCGGCCATGCAAGAGCCGCCGATCCGCCAGTTCCGGTCCTCCGAGCGGGCAGCGGCCGGCCCTCCTTAGCTGCGCTTGCACCATCGTCTTGACAACTATTCCAACGTCTCGTCACCATTCAACGGTCGCGGCGTCGCGAGCCTTCTTCAGGAGCTCGTCGGGTTGGTCTAGGTGTTCCACCGGCCGTTCACCCCTGAAGTAGCCGGAGGGGGAACAGAGCCAGATGGCAAGGTCATCCTGTGCCCAGCTCACGTCGCGCGCGAGGTCAACTAGGTCGGCAATTACGGGTTTGACCTGTCCAGATTCGAACTGGAAGCCGGGATACACGTACACGTCCCCAGGTTTGACCGCGAGAAGCACCCCATCTGCTCTCATCACCGAGACCCGGGTGCTGTCGGCCTGCGCCAGGCCGAGAACGCGTAGAACTTCGTCGGAAGTGAGCAGCCCCCAGGTTGCGTGAATTTCCCGCCAGACCGATTCAACGCTCATGGCTATCACCGGACGGCGCAACCGGCTCAATCCGGCGGATCCGGCTGGTGATGTGCCAGTAAAAATCGACCATCTCATCGTCGGAGGTCATCGTCCACCGTCCGGCCTCCCCCACTCGGCATGCCTCAAGGGTGCGAAGCGGCCTCTCTACGTCATTGAAGCTGGCTGGGCGCCCCGGGCCGGGGATCCGAGTGACCGTCATGGCATCCAAGTCGAGGATGTGCGAGCTGCCCTGCGTGACGACGCGCCAGACACCGCCCTCGTCACCCACCAAGACGGTGCCTTCCTGTTCTTGAGTCATTCTTCGCTGATCCTCCTTGTCGTCTAGGTCATGGACAGCCGCCAGGCTCCACCTTCCGGTGCAATTCGTGAATATACTAATACGCATTCAACGACTTGGAGCCGCGGTGGCCGGTACCGACTACGAACCGAATCTCGAAATAGCCGTTTGGCACGAAGTGAGGACCTTCGTGCTCGAAGCGGTCGCCGATTCGACGGCCAGCACTCCGTACACTGCCGCCGAGCTGAAGGTCGCAGCGTCCCGAATCGCGTCCTGGACCTGGCAGACAGCGGGCCTGCCGCTCGAGCGAGGCGTGGTCTTCCGGAGGGACGTGGTCGCGCGGTTCATCGCGGTCGGCTGCCTAACGTTGAAGCCCGCATCCCGGGGGAACTTACGGAGCCAGCTCCTGAGGATGTCAGAGGTGCTCCTGGACCCGCGCGACGTGCCCCGGCGTCTCGCTCCGTTGGAGCCGTCAGAGCCCGCGGCCCCCTACTCGCGCGCTGAGCTGGCTTCCCTCCGCAGCTGGGCATCCACCCAGTCAACCCCTGCACGTCGCGCGAACGCCTGGGTGCTCCTCGCAACCGGCGCCGGCGCTGGTCTGGCGGCATCCGAAATTGGAGAGCTGCGCGTGGGCGACATCCGAGTTGATGGCAACGGCGTGCTCCTGGTCGTCACGGGCGAGCGCCCGCGTGTAGTTCCCGTTCTGCGCGAGTGGGAGCAGGTTCTGGCCGACCGAACCCGCACTCTGGGGCCGGACCGGTTCGCCTTCCGAGAGAACCACGCCGCGAACTACCCGAACCTCATCGCCAACTTCATCGACCGAAGCCAAGTTGTCGGCGTTAAACCAAAGTCGCAACGGCTGCGCGCAACCTGGATAGTTCGGCACCTCGACGCCGCCACGCCGGTGGTCCCGCTGATGCAGGCCGCTGGCATCGAGTCTCTGGAGGCGATGACTCGCTACGTGCGGTTCGTGCGCGAAGTCGATGACGGCGAGGTCAGGGCCCGACTGCGAGAGGCGTGAGAAGAACGGGCTGAACGATTCCTGAGTGCCCATTTAGTCAGTTTTAGTGTGTTTTGTCTGCACGAATCCTGAAGGGGACAGTGGGCTTACCTCGGGACACACAAGTCCAAATAGTGCACGCATATCCATGCATGCATGAATGCACGGATATGCTTGCATTGGGCGGAGTGGCCGTCACAAGGGAAACGGAGAGAGCCTCGACATGTACACGGTGACCATCAGGCGATTCCGCGACCTGGGTGCCGTTATCAAGGCAGTCCGCGCGTCTCGTGGCATCCGCCAAGAGGAGCTGGCCGACACCCTCGCGTTCTCACGCAACTACCTTCAAGAACTCGAGAACGGCAAACCCAACCTCTACATCACCCGACTGTTCCGGGCCCTGAACGCTCTCGGCATCACCATCAGCGTCTCGTACACTCTCGGCGACACATCGGAAGGCCGTGACTGAAAAACGGCAACGCGGCGGGCCTCAGAACAACCGCGCATAGGTGGGGCATGAGTATCTATGTGGCCCTGTGGGAAATTCGATTGCGTCGCTGCGGTGCGCACTCACGAATCTGGGAAGTAACGCTGTTTCCCGTTGTCGGCAACTCCTATGACCAGGACAAGGGGGTGCGGACACGGATGATGTTTTCGACTTTGCTGCCGTTCGATGAGTTCTGGTTCGACTTTGCGGCCCTGGCGGCCCATCAAATCAATGCCCAACCCCTGCCGCCAGAGGTACTCGAGGGGATTGGGGAGTTCGTGGCGCACGTCAACTCTCGTCACGATATCGTTGCGCCATGTATGAAGCCTTCTGCGGAGCCACCGGCTCAGTCGTTCTAGCGTCCGACTTCGCCGACTTTCCCGCTGGGGATAGGGCGAGCTATCGGGACTCCCTTTCATGCACATCCTGTTCGAAGCCCGCATACTTCATCCGTCGCGCGCGCAACGGGCGTGTAGCGTGCTTCGGGGCCAGGCCCCACGGCGACGGCTGCGAATTGACAGCCGCTCTGACCGACGACCGAGGAAGCGGGCACCTCCCCACGGAGGAGCCGGCATACAATCGCGGCGACGAGCTACTGCTTCAGCCTGCACGGGTCCGAGCGGTCCCCCACGCTACACACGCACCAGGAGGCCAGCCACACGAGGGGAGCGCGCGGCGCTACACCGGCCTTGGAGGGACACGTGCGGCGCGCAGCAACCTCGGCCTAACTACCCTCCTGCGTCGCCTCGTTCGCGAACCTGATTTTGCTTCCAACCGCGCGATGATTGTGCTCCCGGACAACACGAGAATGAGTATCGCGTCCCTTTGCGTCGCGTCGACCGACGTCGAAGAGAAGCACAGCGGCCGCCGCCGTCTCTACTGGGGCACAATCCGGTATGTAAATGAGGACGAGACCGGAGCCTGGTTCAACCTGGGATGGCGCCGCGCTCCGTCGCTGAGGGTGGCGCCTGAATTCCTCGCAGAATTGATGGAGGCCAAAGGCATCGACGATGCCGAGGATCTGCAAGGAGCCGCGTTCCTCTACTACGGTCCTTTGCGCCAGGCGAGGACTTCTGGCCGCCTACTCTTGTTCCCCAACGACCTCGATTGGTTTACATTGAGGCTGGCGGACGAGGACGTTCTCTAACGAGACGCCCTTTCAACTTGGCTCCACTGATTCTCGTTCTGCCGCGCGCCGCCGTGTTTGACGACAAACGCGAGTGCCGCTGTGAGCATTCGCTTCCACTTCCGGCGCCATAGCCAGGACTCTTCGTGGCCTTGGGCCGGCGTCGCCGACGAGGAGGATAGCCCGCGGCCGCCGTTAGTAGAGAAACCGAACTGCCCGAGCGAAAGGCGCAATAGGGTGCCTCGTCAACGGGCCTGCAGCCACTCCACCCTGGAACAAATTCTGCTCTTGACGCGACCGCGCATAGAGGGGTTATGCCCCACTACACGATCCACCCTGACGCCCTATCCCTTGTGTTCGCACATCATCGCGCGCACCCAGATTCTGCAGGCGCTTCACAAGACGCTTTGATGATACCGTCAAATCATGAGGACTTCGGCATGACGGCATCAGTGAATAAATTTGGATCCTTGGCAGACCTGAGTAGTGAGGCCAGCGTTGAGCAGTTCTTCGTAAACCGGCTACTGACTGACCTTGGATACAACGATGCCCAAATCAAACCCAAAGCGACCCTCGACGAACTGACTGTCTCCAAGGGGCGCAAAGGTGAGAAGTGGCGACCCGACTATGCAATTGTTGCCAACGGTCGGGTCAGGTGGATTTGCGAGGCCAAGAGCGTCGACGAGGACCTCGGCAAATGGACGAATCAGAGCTCGGGTTACTGCTTTGCATTGAATCGCGCAGCATCTGACAATCCCGTTGAGTTCTACATGCTCACGAACGGCGTCACCACTCGTGTATACCGTTGGGACAGTGATGAGTACCTCATCGAAGCCTCCTATCGAGACTTCACCGACGGGAATCTGAAGTTCCAAGAGATCCGTGAGCTGCTGGCCCCCACCAGCTTCAATCCTGTCCCCGAAGTCGCGGGACCCTCGCGCCACAAGCTAACGCGCCATTCAGTTGCCGAACTGAATGCTGACTTCGCCTGGGCACACAAGATCATCTACACTCGCGAAAGCCTCAGCTACACTGCCGCGTTCATGGAGTTCGTGAAGGTCATCTTCTTGAAGCTTCATTCCGACAGAACCGCGCACAACAGCGCAAACATTCGTGAAGAACCAAACGACGCCATCAGCGTCCCCGCCGGCGAAGTGAAATTCTCACGTGCATGGATAGAGTCTCGCGAACATGAAACAACAAGCCCCTTGGACGCGGTACTTTTTCGCAATTTGGTGAAGGAATTCGAACTAGAAATCGCGCAAAATCGTAAGAAGCGCATCTTTGGCAAAGACGAGAAGTTGGAACTGTCACCGGAGACTCTCAAGGTGCTTGTTGGCCGTCTCGAATCTGTCGATCTCATCAGTATCGACGCGGACCTCAACGGCCGGATGTTCGAGACTTTCCTAAACTCGACTTTGCGAGGAAAGGACCTCGGCCAATTCTTCACACCACGTAGTGTCGTGAAACTCGCCACAGGCCTTGCTCAGCTCCAAGCCGGCCCCGACCGCATCGACCGTGTCATTGATGCATGCTCAGGAACTGGTGGCTTCCTGATTGAAGCGCTGTCCGACATGTGGGCCAAGATTGAATCGAACGCCTCGCTATCCGACGTCAAGAAAGAGCAACTGAAGCGTCAAGTTGCCGAGCAATCCATCATCGGAATTGACGTTGCTCGAGACCCCGCGCTCGCACGCATAGCGCGAATCAACATGTACCTGCACGGAGACGGCGGCACGAGCATTTTTCAGCTCGATTCGCTCGACAAGAGCGTGACAGTATCGAGCAATGACAGTATCGAAATCGCCCAGGAGAAGAACGAATTCCGCCAGCGAGTAGCCGAGGGCTGGGCTGATACTGGAGATGGCCCCCGGGGTATCGCGGACGTAGCGCTCACGAACCCACCTTTTGCAAAGGAATACGACCGAAAGCAGCCCAATGAGGCGCGCCTGCTCGACGAGTACGCGTTGTCCTTTGACACAACAGGCGGCGCGAAACGACCCATCCCGTCTCTGAGCTCCATGGTGATGTTCCTTGAGCGATACTACGAACTACTCGCCCCTGGTGGTCGCCTGGTTACAGTGCTGGATGATGGAATTCTCGGCGCGCCAGCGAATGCACGTGTCCGGCGATGGATTCGCGAGCATTGGATCGTCAAGGCGGTTGTGTCACTCCCCGGCGACGCTTTTCAGAGGTCGCAGGCTCGGGTCAAGACGTCCATTCTTGTCCTGGAAAAGAAGCTAGCGCCGTCCGAGAAGCAACCCGATGTCTTCATGTACTACTGCACGGTTGTCGGCGTAGATGATGCGCCCCGCCAGCGGATCCTTCCCATCGATGCTGAAAACCGTAAGAGGGCGACCGAGGAGATCCAAACTGCGGTCTCGCTCTATCGGAGCTTCCAATCAGGCGATCCGGTAGCCGATGCCTGGCGCGTGCCCGCGAAGGCCATCGCGGATCGAATGGACGTCAAGGCTTGTTTGCCAGAATCTGGAAATCGAGTTCCCGACTGGGTTGCCGCTGGATTCGAAGTAAAGGAAGTCGATGATCTCCTTGAGCTTGCTGCCTCAGGCCACGCCAGCGACCGAATCATTGACACTAAGGTCGACGACGAGCTCGTTACATACCTTCGGGTACGGTATGACGGATTCTGCGAGGCCGGCGAGGAGATTCAGACAAGTGATGTAGCAGCACAGAAGTTGACGCGGGTTGAGGCCGGGGACATAATCTTCAGCCACATCAACGCAATCCACGGGGCGGTTGGCGTGGTCCCCATAGAGCTAGAAGGATGCGTGGTGACCTCCGAATACACAGTGTGCCGCGCGAAGCCAGGATTGTCGGCCTCCGTAATTTGGACCCTCCTTCGCGCCCCCCAAACTCGAGCAGATATGTTGCTGCTCTCAACGGGCATTGGGCGCACGAGGGTGAAATGGAACATCCTCCGCACTCTGAAGCTGCCCATTCCTGACGAGGAAACTCAAACAAGAATATCGAGAGCGTTGGACAAGGCGAACAGAGCTGAACGGCAGGTCGACGAACTTCGCACGGCAGCTAAGGCCATCGCCGAGAACGAGCTGTTGTTGGGCGGCGAAGCTGCTCAAAACATCATCGCGGCGTTCCGTCCTCCTCGGTAACACCAATATGGACCCCGACGTCCTGCGTTTCCTTGAGGAATCCGGAAGCATCCGAGGCGAAAATGCCAGTGATTCACTGAGGCGCGTTCTCCACCTTGGTGGAGTTCCGAAGGAACTCGAACAGGAGATTCTCCCGGGGGCCTCAGACGAGTTGATCCTCCTTTTCAATCGCCTGGATCTTTCGCTCCGGTTACGCAACCCTGGATTGCACTACGTCCGTCGCTCCACGTATTTGGGTTACCGCCGCGAAGGGTCATCTACGCTCGCTTCGGGCGAACGTTCACAGGTTTTCGCCAGTGTCATGCGCCACTCACGAAAGCTAATTGTGGTCATGCCCTTGAATCCCGCAGAGTACGAGGGGTCCTTCAAGGTCCAAGATTTGACGGGGCGTGGGCACCATGGAGTTGGGGAGCTAAAGTGCACACTTGCCACTCAGGGTGAACTGGACACGTTCCTCGCAACCTTCGATGCTTGGCTAACCTCACGCTGACACTCCGGACCAAGTCTCTTGAGGTTCAGGTTTCGATTGGCTCAAGACGTGGGCATTGGTTTGGCCGTCAGACAACGGCTCCTCGACTCCTCACCTCGCGGCCAAATTCTTGGAAGCCGGCGTAGTCAGGGAAGAGCACGCTGGCGGAGCGGTTGTATGTGTTTTCGAGGTACTGAAGGAGCTTCTGCTTCAGTCGCGCCTTGATGACTACGGCTACGAACGGGAGCGCCCCTGGCGCACCACGGCGACGTTCCGCCTTCAGTTTCGTGTCAAGCAATTCCGGATTTCCGTACGCGTGTGCAACGTTTAGGCCCAAGAACGGTGTTACGTGTTCAAGTCGAATGCCCGACGTGCCGATTGGCAGTCCGGCATCCTTGACGGGGACTTTTCCGGCGACGAAGAATCCCTCCTGAGCTCGGAGACGGTCATTTGGGTTTGAGGATTCCACGACAAAGGGCGCGTTGACCCGGAGGGCGTTCTGAAGTCGTGTCCCCATTGGATTCTCAAGTTGGCCCCACGTCACACCCTGCGGGCTCGCAAGCGTTGAGTACTTCGGCCAGCCAGTGATATTCAGGGCTAGGAGCAGTCCGCTTCTTGAGATTGAGCCCTGTGTCGGGTTTTGGCACGCGAACCAAAGAGCAGTCATTGGATTGTTCGTGAAATCCATAAGGCGAGTCGCGATTCCGTAGTGCTGCAGGTCAGAGAGCAGCTGTAGATCATCTACGTGACCGGTCGGTTGCGTCCCCAGTCCCCATTTCCTGGCTTCCCAGAGGAGTTGGGTCTCTGCCGCGCGAACATCCGCTTCAGTGGAGTTGGAGCCCAGCTCTCGATGCAGAGAAGACCAAAGCGGGTAGTCGGCGCTGGACATTCCCCTCCAGGCGAACCTTTGGTCGGAACTGAATACGCCAATCGAGCCGAGCACCGACATTACATCTCTGGACGTCGGGGGCTCCACATACCAGCCGGTGGTCTTCCAGATCCAGCCAACGTCACGAGGCATCCGTTACCTATCTTGTTGAGTGCCCCGCATTGAGACTGCTAGGCCTACGTCCAGAGACTACAAGCCGCTCTCCCACAATTGCCTCGGTCGGTTCTATCTCGAACTCTTGCAGTTCATTCGGTCGCTCGGTTGCGACTCAATGAGTGGATCCGCCGAGCGTAGTCGTGGTTGATATTCGGCTATGACCAGCTTTTTCTTCTGACGTGCGCCATCTCGTCTCACGCGTGCGCATAGATGCTGGCGATGAAACTTTATTCGCTCAGCACACCAGCTCCTGCCGCCCGGCTCGTTGAAGGCGCCGCGACGTCCACAAGTAGGGGCCGGCGAGCCTATGAGACTCGCCTGCAGTTACCGATTCAGGCGCCCGGGCCAAAGGTCGACGCCGAATCCACTCTCAAGCTTGGCGATGGTCGCGAGGTCCGGCCAGGACCGGCCACGAAGAACGGAAAGCATTGTCGAGGGGTCCACGCCAACATCCAGGGACGCAGCCCGGATGCTTCGGTCGCCGATGGCGGCCTGAACGTTGAGGGCGAACTGACGCGCAACCTCTCCCACGGGGTCTACCGAGGGCATTTCGGGCCAACCGTCCGCGAGTTCGCGTGGGGCGGGTCGATGGGGCCGGGACATAGGACGAGCGTAGACGGAGCGGGGGCCGGCGTATGACACCTGCAACGCTGACTCTTGGCGACGGAACTCATGGTGATTATAGTAATCCGCAAATGGGCGCTGACGTCGCCCGGACCCTACAGGATTTCACTCCAATGATTCCCAAGCGGCTCTGGAACGAGGTTGCGACCTTCACGCGGGCCGCAGTCACAGACTTCGCGCCCACCACCACCGCCGAAGCCAGCAAAGCCATGACTGTCGTATCCCGTCTGGCTGTCTGGACGACGGAGACAGCCTGCCTGCCTCTGGAACGCGAAATAGTCTTCAGCGGTCGGCACATTGAGATGTTCGCCGCGCGCCAGATGAAACATTTGACCCCTGTCGTCGCCCGTGCTGAACGCCTGCGCCTGCTCCGCATCGCCGGTGAACTTCAAACCTTCGACCCCGCCCGCCGTGACGCAGGCAAGAAGCCCCGCCCGAATCCCTTCGCGCCCTATTCCCCTGCCGCCCTGGTGCGCTTCCGAAGCCAGGCCGCAACACGTTCGACCGCGCTGCGCCGACACAACTGGCTAGTGCTGCTCTCCCTCGCCGCGGGCTGCGCTTTGACGACCGCGGAAATCCTCCAGGTCAAAGCCGAGGACCTGAGCACCACCGAACTCGGCGTCACCGTCACAGTGAGGGGTGCCAGCCCGCGAACGGTCGTGTGCCTCGCCGACTGGGAAGCCAACATCCGGCAGCTCCTTGCCGGCCCCCTGGTCGTGGACTACCTCTTCGTGAAGGACGTGCGTCCAAACGACGCCGTCGCGTATGTGAAGAAGTTCCTCAACAGCACGTCAAAGGGCAGCGAATTCCCCACCGTGGAGCGACTACGCTCTACGTGGATTGTCGGCCACCTCGATGCGAGGACGCCCATCGTCGCCCTCGCCCAGGCGCTCGGAGTCAAGACGTTCTCCACGTTCGAACGCCTCGCGCCGTACGTGAAAGAGGCAGAGCCCTCTGAACTCCGCACGTTCTTCCGCGGGGAGTTGAACCGATGACGACTCTAGCGCCGGCGTCATCCACGGTCATGGACCAACTCCGGAAGACCCTGCCAAAGCATGGATTCACCGGCAACTCCAGCCGTATCGTTCATAGCCAAGTCGAATTCATCGGAAAGCTCATTGACGATTCCAACGTCGCCGAGCAAATCGACGCCTGGCAGGCAGAGGACCGCGTCAAGACCGCACCCGGAGGTCGGCGGCGCATCGCCAGCACCCGAACAGTCCTCGTGCTCTTGCTCCTGCTGAGCACTGAATACAGCTCTCTGTTCGTCAAGGAGATGGCGACCATCGCCTCTGACCGACTCAGCGGCAAGTCCCTGAGACTCCTCGACCTGTGGGGCACGGGGAGAACCGCGAAAGGGTGGTACTTCCCCCTCTGGCGCGCCCTGCACCGCGCATTGAACACCATCGACCCGAAACCGGGTGCGCGCGGCAAGTTTGCCACCCACGCCCAGGTCGATGAGATTCTTTCGCTGCGCGAGGCGGCCGTAAGTCAGCGGAAGCAACTGCGCCTGGACTGGGTCTGCAACGCGTTGCTCGAGGCCACACTGCAGCTTGTACCCGAGGCGGCGCGCGATCAATGGAAAGGAGACCTCTGCGTTGACGCGACCGTCGTCCCCGCGTACGGCAAACGCGGCGCACCCAGATCCAAGACCCACGCGGCCATCGAGTTCGACGCAGGCTGGTACCGACGCACCAGCAGTCACAAAGAAACTGGCGACTCCAGCAAAGCGGCGAAGTCCGTCTTCGGCTGGGACCTGACCATCGCCGTACAAACCAACCACGACCCCAAGACCCTCCCTGGCTTCCCGCTCCTCATTGCTGGCATCGGCTTCAACATCCCCGGAACTGCGCTCATCCACACCGCTCGTCACATCTTCGAGAGCGTCACCGAACGCGGCCATCCCGCCGGGCGCGCCACCGGCGACCGTGGGTACTACGCACTCGCGAAGTCCGAGGACCTGCAAATGCCGCTCCGTAAGCTTGGCTACACCGTAGTGACCGACTACCGCGACGACCAGCTCGGTGTCAAGGACGGCTTCGCCGGTTCTATCCAGGTCGAAGGCGCCCTCTACTGCCCGTCTATGCCAGAAGGCCTCGTCAATGCCACTGTCCTGTACCGGGCCAAGGAAATCGACGCGACCACTTGGCGCAAACGCATCGTCGAACGCCGCCAGTACATGCTCCGCCCCAAGGAGAAGCCCGACTCCAAAGGCCGGGTCCCGATGATGTGCCCCGCCCGCGGCCCCGGCGCCACCGTCAGCTGCCCCCTCGTCGACAACGGCTGCACGAAGGTCGATGACGCTCTCACCACCATCTACAACCCACCCGTCAAGCAGGACAAAATCTGCACGAACGCCACCTCCGTCACCATCCCCTTCGCGGTCGGCGCAAAGCTGGCGCAGCACTACCAGTACGGCAGCAACGAGTGGCAGGAAATCTACTCCCACGACCGCAACACCATCGAGGGCGCCAACGGCTTCCTCAAGGACAGCTCCCACGAAGCCATTGGCGACTCCAGCCGACGCCGCATCCGCGGGTCCACCGCCCAGTACCTGCTCGTGAGCTTCCTCATCGTCGCCGGCAACCTCCGGAAGCTGCAGAAGTTCCGCGACGAGATGCTCAAGCCCGAGAGCGACGCCGAACGAGCGGACCGCCAAGCGCGGAAGCTCGAAATCCGACGAAAGCGCAAGAACCGCAAGAAACGGGTCGCTGCCTGGGACGACTTCCAGACACCAATCGCCAAGACCTAGCCAAGGCCGGCACCCCACCAACACCTTCACCCGTAACAAGAGGCGCTCCAGCACGCTCGAAAACACCACTTCGAGCCAGCTGGGGCGCTTTTGCGTGCCTAAGAGACCGAAACGGGCGAGGCCGGCTGCACTGAGAGGCATCGACAGCCCCGAGAATGACGAAAGGCCCCCGGTTTCCCGGGGGCCTTTCTTGTCCGACTGGGTTTCGCAAATAGTTTCAACCTATTTAGCAATCAACCCTGTGTGCGCGAGGGGGGACTTGAACCCCCACGTCCTTTCGAACACTGGCACCTGAAGCCAGCGCGTCTGCCAATTCCGCCACTCGCGCGAACTTTTGAAGATTAGCATTTCCGGGACCACTTCGCCATTCGAGAGCCGTGAGCCGTGAAACCGGTCCGGAAACGGAGACGATGAAGCCGAGATGGCACCACTTCCGGAGGGGAGCGATCAGGCCGAGATAAGGCGAGACAGGATCGCTCCCGTAGGATGACAACTCCTGCCGTCAGTTGCCGGGCAGGTGAGTTAACACTTGAGACAAGTAACATGCTCATAGCCGAAAGGATCGGATCGGGAGACCTGTGGGCATTCTGGATAGTTTTGAAAAGGGCCTTGAGCGCGCCGTCAACGGTGCTTTCGCCAAAACCTTCAAGTCGGGCCTGCAGCCGGTGGAAATCACCTCGGCGCTGCGCCGCGAACTCGACACGAAGGCCGCTGTCGTGTCCCGCGACCGCATCCTCGCGCCCAATCGCTTCACGGTCCGCATGAGCCACGCCGACTTCCAGCGCATGTCCGCCCTCGGCCAGACGCTCATCGACGAACTCACCGGCCTGGTGCAGCAGCACGGCCGTGAGCAGCGCTACCAGTTCGCCGGCGGCGTCTCGATCAGCCTGTCCGACGACCGCGGCCTCAGCGAGGGCATGGTGCAGATCGACTCCAGCACGGTCAAGGGCGGCGTGGCCTGGATCCCGGTGGTCGAGGTCAACGGCAAGCGCTACCCCCTGACCCAATCCCACACGGTGATCGGTCGCGGCAGTGACGCCGACATCACGGTCGACGACTCGGGCACCTCCCGCCGCCACGTCGAGATCCTCTGGGACGGCACCCGTGCACAGGTGCGCGACCTCGGTTCCACCAACGGGTCCCAGCTCAACGGGTCGCCCGTCTCGCAGGCCATCCTCGAACCCGACTCCGTCGTCACGATCGGGCGAACCCGCATCATCTTCCGGGTGATCGCCCAGGCCTCGGCCGGCGAACCCGTCAGCGAGCGTCGCAGTGATGCCGCCCGCGACCGCGACCGCCATGACATGGGCGGATTCTGGGGGCCCTCCGCATGAGCGTCAGTGAACTCACCCTGCTCGTGCTGCGCCTCGGCTTCCTGCTGTTGCTGTGGCTCTTCATCTTCGGCATCGTCTACGCCCTGCGCAGCGACCTGTTCGGCCAGCGGGCCCGCAAGATGCAGCCGGATGCCGCGACCGCCCCGCCCGCCCCGTTCCCGAGTGCCGCGCCCGTCTCCCTCACCCAGCCCCCCGTCCCGGCAGCCTCGGCCTCGGCGAAGACGGAGCAGTTCACGGCCCGGCCGAGCCCGGCCGCCGGCGGCGCTCCGGAGAACGCGAACGCCAGGAACGCGACCCGCCTGGTGATCACGTCAGGCCCGAAGGCCGGCACCGAGTTCCCGTTGACCGGTGAATCGATCACCATCGGCCGGTCGGGCGACTCCAGCCTCGTCATCCGTGACGACTACACGTCCACCCATCACGCTCGCCTGATGCTCTGGCATGACGAGTGGATGATCCAGGACCTCGACTCCACCAACGGAACCTTCCTCGCTGGCAATCGCCTCGCGGTGCCGACCCCCGTGCCACTGAACACCCCCGTCAAAATCGGCGCGACCAGCTTCGAGCTCCGGCGGTAGCTCCATGGCGACAGTCAGCAACAGCGCGGCCGTGTCCCACGTTGGAAAAATCCGGTCCAACAACCAGGACTCCGGGTATTCCGGGCGCCACCTCTTCGTCGTTGCCGACGGCATGGGCGGGCATGCGGGCGGCGACGTCGCGTCCGCCATCGCCACCAAGCGCATCGTGGAGGCCGACCAGGACTACCGGTCCCCCCAGGATGCCGAATTCGCCCTGCAGGCCGCACTCATCGCCGCCAACTCGCAGTTGGCCGAGACCGTGTTCGAACACCCCGAGCTCACCGGGATGGGCACCACCGTCAGCGCCCTGATCGTGCTCGAAGACGAAGTCGCCATCGCGCACATCGGCGACTCCCGCATCTACCTCCTGCGCGAGGGCGTACTGTCCCAAATCACCATCGACCACACCTTCGTGCAGCGGCTGGTGGACAGCGGCCGCATCACCGAGCAGGAAGCCATGGTGCATCCGCGCCGTTCCGTGCTCATGCGCGTCCTCGGTGACGTCGAAGCGTCGCCCGAGATCGACACCTCCATCCTCGCCACCTTTTCCGGCGACCGCTGGCTGATCTGCTCCGACGGGCTCAGCGGTGTGGTCTCCAACGTGGGCATCGCGGCGGCCCTCAAGTCCGACCTCGACGCCCAGGCGGTCGCGGACCGACTGGTCAAGGAGAGCCTCGACGGCGGCGCCCCCGACAACGTCACGATCGTCGTCGTCGACATCGGCACCGGTGCCGAGCGGGTCGACCTGCCCACCGTGGTCGGGTCGGCATCCGCCCCTCTGGCCTTCGGTGAAGAGCCCGGCCGCAGCCGGGCACTGCGCATGTCCAGCCTGCGCCTGCACCCGGTGCGCGAGACGCACTTCGAGCCGGACTCGCAGGATTACCTCTCCGAGCTGATCGAAGAAGACAACCGCCGGGCCCGCCGCCGCAAGATCACCTGGCTGGTCGGAATCATCCTGCTGGTCCTCGCCATCGTCGGCGCCGCGGTCCTCGGCTACCGGTGGACCCAGACCCGCTACTTCGTCGGGGTCGAAGGCAGCACCGTGGCCATCTACCAGGGCATTCAGCAGGACCTCGGCCCGATCTCCCTCTCCTCGCTCTATGAGGACACCAACCTGGAGGTGTCCGAACTGCGCGTCTTCGACCGCCAGCAGGTCGAACAAACCATCAGTGCAAGCTCCCTCACGGACGCGTTGCTCATCGTCGAACGGCTCCATGATGCCAGTGTCCAGTAACCGCTCCACGACCACGGATGCGCCCGCGCGCCCGGGTCGCGTGCGCCGCCTCCACCTGCCGCAGAAGCTGCGCAACCTCGAGCTGTTCCTGCTGCTCATCGCCTGTGGCATCAACGCCGCCACGGTCGTGCTCGTTCAGCTCGGCGCCCTCGGTCGCATCGACACCACCCTCGTGCTGCTGGGAGCCGGTCTGTCCGTCCTGGTTCTCGGCATGCACGTCGTGCTGCGCGCGGTGGCCCGCGAGGCCGACCCGTTCATCCTGCCGATCGCCACCCTGCTCAACGGTCTCGGCATCGCCATGATCTACCGGATCGACCTTGCCAACAAGGAATCTGGCTGGGCCAGCGCGGCCGTGCGCCAGACCGTGTGGAGCGCTCTGGCGATCGCCTGCGCGATCGCGGTCGTGCTGATCATCCGCAATCACCGCGTGCTGTTCCGCTACACCTACATCGCCGGTTTCGTCGGTGTCGCCCTACTGCTCCTGCCGCTGGTGCCGGGGCTGGGCCGTGAGGTCAGCGGAGCGCGTGTGTGGATCGGGGTCGGCTCCTTCGCCACGTTCCAGCCCGGCGAGATCGCGAAGATTGCGCTGGCCGTCTTCTTCGCCGGCTATCTGGTGCGCAACCGCGACAGCCTCTCCATGGTGGGCAAGAAATTCCTCGGCATGCGGTTCCCGCGCCTGCGCGACCTCGGCCCGATCCTGGTCGTCTGGGCCCTCTCGATGTCGGTCATCATCTTCCAGCGCGACCTCGGTACCGCGCTGCTGTACTTCGGCCTGTTCCTGGTCATGCTCTACGTGGCCACCGGTCGGCTCAGCTGGGTGCTCCTCGGCATGTCCCTCTTCCTCGGCGGCGCCCTCATTGCCAGCCAGACCCTCGACTACGTCAACGGACGGTTCACGAACTGGCTGGATGCGCTCAACCCCGACGTCTACGGAGCCGACGGCGGCAGCTACCAGCTGGTGCAGGGTCTCTTCGGTCTCGCCAAGGGCGGTCTTCTCGGCACCGGCCTCGGCCAGGGCCGCCCGGACATCACCCCGGTCCCCCAGAGCGACTACATCATCGCGAGCCTCGGCGAGGAACTCGGGCTGGCCGGCCTCTTCGCCATCCTCGCCCTGTACCTGCTCTTCGTTGCCCGCGGCTTCCGTATCGGCTTCGCCGGCAATGACGACTTCGGCAAGCTCCTCGCCGTCGGCCTCTCGTTCGTGGTGGCACTCCAGTGCTTCATCGTGATCGGCGGCGTCACCCGGGTGATCCCGCTCACCGGCCTGACCACGCCGTTCCTGGCGGCCGGTGGCTCCTCCCTGGTGGCCAACTGGATCATTGCGGCCCTACTTCTGCGCCTGTCGGACACGGTGCGCAACCAACCCAGGCTGGTGGTCTGATGAATCGCGAACTCAAGCGTGTCAGCATCGTGGTGCTGCTCATGTTCCTGGCTCTGCTCGGCTCGACGACGGTCATCCAGGTCTTCCAGGCCGACAGCCTGTCAGCGGATGCCCGCAACACCCGCACGCTCTACGACAGCTACGCCGTCGAACGCGGCGCCATCCTCGTCGCCGGTGAACCCATCGCCCAGTCCATGCCGGTGGACGACGACTACAAGTTCCAGCGCACTTACAGCAACGGGCCCCTCTACGCGCCCGTCACCGGCTTCATCCCACTCAACGGCGCTCCGACCGGCCTCGAACACGCGATGAACGCAGAACTGAGTGGCACGTCGAACGCGCAGTTCTTCGAAAAAGTCAACGGCCTGATCACGGGCAAGAATCCCAAGGGCGCGTCAGTGGAGGTCACGATCGACCCGGTCGCGCAGCAGGCGGCCTGGGATGCCCTCGGCAACCTCACCGGCTCAGTGGTCGTGACCGAGCCGAAGACCGGGCGCATCCTGGCCATGGTCTCCAAGCCCAGCTACGACACGAACCTCCTCACGGTTCATGACAACCAGCAGGTCGCCGACACCTACCAATCGCTGCTCAACGACGATAGCGACCCGCTGATCAACCGCGGCATCAACGCCCTCAACCCTCCCGGCTCGGTGTTCAAACTGGTCGTGGTGACCGCCGCCCTGGAATCGGGCAAGTTCACCCCCGAGAGCGCGTTCCCGAACCCGGGCACGTTCCAGCTGCCCGGATCCAGCGCGGTCGTCATCAACTCGGGCGGCGGGACGTGTGGCGGCGGCGACACCGTGACCATCGCGACGGCGCTGCGGCTCTCCTGCAACATCCCGATGGCGGAACTGGGGCTGCAACTGGGCGACAAGGCCATCCGGGACACGGCCGAGAAGTTCGGTTTCAACTCGGATTACACGGTGCCGCTCGACGTCTCCCAGAGTGTGTACCCCACCGATCTCGACGATGCGCAAACGGCACTGTCGGCGTTCGGCCAGACCGATGTGCGGGCCACGAACCTGCAGATGGCCATGGTGTCGGGCACGATCGCCAACGGCGGCATGGCGATGGCGCCCAACCTCGTGGAGAAGGTGATCGCCCCGGATCTGAGTCCGCTTCAGGTCTTTGAACCCAAAACGATGAAGCGCGTGATGAGCGCCGAAACGGCGGCCACAATCACCCAAATGATGGTCAATGGAGTCCAGGACGGCGCCGCCAGCAATGCAAGAATAGATGGGGTCAAGGTGGCAGGTAAAACGGGCACGGCGGAGAACGCCGAGGACGAGCCTTACACCTTGTGGTTTACCGGATTCGCTCCTGCGGAGGATCCGAAATACGCGATCACCGTTCTCGTCGAGGATGGCGGGGGACTTGGACAGACGGGGTACGGCAATCTTGTTGCCGCACCCATTGCAAAGCAGGTACTAGAGGCGGTGCTGAACAAATGAGACCCACATCAGGGCTCACCTTCGGGGGACGATACGAACTGCAGTCCCGGATCGCCATTGGCGGCATGGGTGAGGTTTGGAAGTCCGTCGACCTCGTAATCGGACGCACGGTCGCCATCAAGATCCTGAAGGACGAGTACCTCGGTGACCCTGGATTCCTCGAGCGCTTCCGTGCCGAGGCCCGCCACGCAGCCCTCGTCAATCACGAAGGCATCGCCAACGTGTTCGACTATGGCGAAGAGGACGGCAGCGCGTTCCTGGTGATGGAGCTCGTTCCCGGCGAGGCGCTCTCGACCATCCTCGAGCGCGACCACGTCCTCCCGACCGACAAGGTCCTCGACATCGTGGCCCAGACCGCGGCCGCACTGCACGCCGCGCACGCCGCGGGCCTGGTACACCGCGACATCAAGCCGGGCAACCTCCTCATCACCCCCGACGGCCGGGTCAAGATCACCGACTTCGGAATCGCCCGCATCGCCGACCAGGTCCCGCTCACCGCGACCGGCCAGGTCATGGGCACCGTGCAGTACCTCTCGCCGGAGCAAGCCAGCGGACGCTCCGCCTCCCCGACCACAGACATCTACTCCCTGGGGATCGTCGCCTACGAAAGCCTCGCCGGCCGGCGCCCCTTCACCGGGGAGTCCCAAGTCGCCATCGCCATGGCGCAGATCAACGAGATCGCGCCCGACCTTCCGGAGACCGTGTCCGAGCCGGTGCGCAACCTGGTGATTTCCTGCCTGGCCAAGAACCCGGCGGACCGCCCGGCCTCGGCCGCGCACCTCTCCCGCGCCGCGGCGGCCCTGCGTCGCGGCGATATTGCCGCTGCGGCGGCATCCGTTCCCGCCATCATGAACGGCGTCACGCCAACCTCCGCGACCATGCTGATGCCCGGTGCCGGCAGCATGGACGCGACCACCGTCCTGCCCACCGGCGCGCCGGCCACGCGCACCTCGGTGGCCGCTGCTGGAGCCGACGCCGAAGCCGAGGGCACCAAGAAGCGCAGCCCGTGGACCTGGCCGTTGATCGCACTGATCGCCGTGCTCGTGCTGGTGCTGACCGGAACCCTGATCGCGCTCTTCACGCAGGATGCCGGCACGCCGTCACCTTCGGCGTCAACGTCCCAGAGCGCCAAGCCGACGCCGAAGGCCACACCGAAAGCGACGCCGTCGTCCGCGCCCGCGCCTACCGCCACGACCCCGCCGGCCGCCACCACCGTGCAGGTGAATCTGTCCGACTTCCAGGGGCTGACCAGCTCGGAAGCCCGTGACAAGCTCTCGGAGATGGGATTCGTCGCCGACGTGCAGACCGGCAATGCCTCCACCACGCCGGAGCAGGTTGCCGACACCGTCTACGACGTCAACCCGACCGGGCCGGTAAAGAAGGGTGAGAAGATCACCGTCAAGGTCTACGCCCCGGCTGTATCCCCTGACGCCCCGACCGCTGCCCCGACCGCGGCGCCTGCGACGGTCGCGCCCGGGGGCACCGTGACGGTCAGCTGGGCGGCGCAGTCGTGCCCGAGTGGCCAGACCCTGTCCGGCTACGAGGTTCTCGCCGAAGGCCAGGACGCAGTGTCCCCGGGTCCCGTGGGCCCCGATGCCACCACAGCCACCGTCACGGCAGGACCGGCAGTCGGCACGTTCACGGTCAAGTTCCGCTATTTCTGCGGCCAGACGGAATCCGACTGGTCGGCATCCTCGACCCCGGTCGTCGTCAAGTAAAGGCGTCCCTCACGTTCCGGGTAAAGTTGGAAAATCTGTGTCCGCAAGCTGGGGAGTATCGCTTTGACTGATGAAGGCCGTCTTCTCGCTGGTCGGTACCGGGTCGGAGCTCTCATCGGGCGAGGTGGCATGTCCGACGTGCACATCGGCACCGATTCCCGGCTCGGCCGCACGGTCGCCATCAAGCTCCTCAAGTCCTCGCTCGCCGCCGACCCCGCGTTCCGCACCCGCTTCCGCCAGGAAGCCCAGGCCGCTGCACGCATGGCTCACCCCACGATCGTGCGGGTTTTCGACGCCGGCGAAGAGACGGTGATCGAGAACAGCGGCCAAGAGGCCCAGATTCCGTTCATCGTTATGGAGCACGTCGATGGCCGGCTGCTCAAGGACATCATCCGTGAGGGCCCGATCGACTCGGCCGAGGCCGTGCGAATCATCGAAGGCGTTCTGACCGCCCTCGAGTATTCGCACCGCGCGGGCGTCGTGCACCGGGACATCAAGCCGGGCAACATCATGATCACGAAGGCCGGCCAGGTCAAGGTCATGGACTTCGGCATCGCCCGGGCCATTTCCGATTCCTCGACGACGGTGGCGCAGACCACCGCGATCCTGGGCACGGCGTCCTATTTCTCGCCCGAGCAGGCCAAGGGCGAATCCGTGGATGCCCGCACCGACCTGTACTCCACCGGCGTGGTGCTGTTCGAGATGCTGGCCGGGCGCACGCCGTTCCGCGGTGACTCTCCCGTGGCCGTTGCCTACCAGCACGTCAGTGAGACCCCGGTCAAGCCGAGCTCGATCAACAAGAAGGTGTCACCGGCCCTCGACTCCGTTGTGATGCACGCCCTCGCCAAGGACCGGTTCCAGCGGTATCAGAGCGCGGTCGAATTCCGGAACGACGTCGAGACAGCCGCCTCGGGCCAGATCCCGGTTCACCGCAACGCCGACGATGCCGGTGCCGGGCTGTTCGGTTCCCCGCCGCCGTCCGCCTCCGGCTCCGAGCTGGCCCTCAAGCAACTCGCCGAAGACGAGACCATGGTGCGCACCCAGCGTCGCCCGCCGGTCATCTGGATCTGGGCGGGCATCCTGAGCGTCGTCGTCATCGTCATCTCGGTCATGATCTGGGCATTCAGCCTCACGCCGAGCAGCGATCTGCCGGACAACTCCCGCAGGGTGCCCTCCCTCACCGGGCTCAGCTACGACAACGCGCAGAACAAGCTTCTCGACCTGGACCTCGCGGCCACCATGGCCGAGGAGGCCAGCGCCACCGTGCCCAAGGGAGAGGTCACTCGCACCGACCCTCCGGCCGGTACGATCGCCCAGCCCGCCGACGTCATCAAGGTCTTCGTCTCCACCGGCGCACAGCCGGTCGATGTTCCCGACACCACCAATCAGCCCCTGGCAGACGCTCAGGTCGCGATCACGGCGTTCGGCCTCATCCCGGGGTCGGTCACCCGGGAGAACTCCGCGACGATCGCCTCCAACCTCGTGCTGCGCACCACCCCGGCCGGCGGGAGCCCGGAGAAGACCGGCGTCACGGTCGACTTCATCGTCTCCAGCGGTCTCGTCACGCTGGATGATCTCAAAGGCCAGACCCTCAGCGCCGCGAGCGACCTGCTCGAGGGGGCGGACGTTCAGTTGGTTGCGATCCCCACCCCGGACAACACCTGCCCGTCCGTGTCAGGTTCACCGGTAGTCAAGCAGTCCCTCGCTGCCGGCGACGTGCCGCAGAAGTCACAGGTCGAGCTCTTCTACTGCGCCGGCTGACACGGCGCCGGCTGAGACCGCGGCCGGCTGAGACTTCTCGGGCCGGCCTCAGCTGCGCTTGAGCATGGGCGTCAGGCCCTTCGCGGTTTCCTGCGCCTCCGGGAGCCCGGCCAGAGCGAGCCAGTTGCCCAGCATCCGGTAGCCGCCCTCGGTCAGAACCGACTCGGGGTGGAACTGCACGCCCAGGATCGGCGCGCTGACATGCCGCAACCCCATGATCACGCCGCCCTCGGTGCGCGAGGTCACGATGAGGTCATCGGGCACGGTGTCGTCGACCACTGCCAGCGAGTGATACCGCGTCGCCGTGAACGGCTGCGGAACACCCTGATAGAACCCGCTCTCGTCGTGCGTGATCAGGCTCGTCTTGCCGTGCATGAGCTCGTCCGCGTTGGTCACCGTTGCGCCGAAGGCCTCGGCGATGGCCTGGTGCCCGAGACAGACTCCGAAAAGAGGCAGCCCTGACGCGAGCGCGGCCCTGACGATGGCGATCGAGACGCCGGCGTCGGCGGGCTTACCGGGCCCCGGGGAGACCATCACGCCGTCGAATTCCGCGATGCGCGCCGCGGCATCTTCCGGGGGGAAGGCATCATTTCGAAGCACCACGGTCTCGGCGCCGAGCTCCATCAGATAACCGTTGAGCGTGTAGACGAAGCTGTCGTAATTGTCGATGACGAGGATGCGGGTCATGGGCTTCCCACCGTGGCTTCCTGATTGTTGAGGATGACGTCCACCCAGGGGAACACCCAGGTGGAGAGAACGGACAGTACGCCCGCCAGCAGAATGAGGACGAGCAGGACCCGCACCCACACCGGGCCGGGCAGGATGCGCCACAGGGCAGCGTACATCGGAGTCTCCTACCCCTTGGCCTGGACGGCGATGAGCGCCGCGAGTTCGGTCGGTGGTCCGGCGGCTATCGGCTGCCAGCTCTCGAGCACCCCGTAGGCGATGATGCGCTCGGCCGTGGAATAGAAGGGGTTGCAGCTGGTGAGGGTGACCAGCCGGTCCACCGGAGCCAGGTCGGGCTCGTGTGGAACCGCATCGAGCACGGCAACCGTTTCGGGCGAGACGTATTCGAGGTCACGGAACCGATAGGTGTAGTAACCGTCCGCGGTCTGAACGTAGATGGCGTCGCCGAGCTGCAGCTGGTGGATGAGGTGCATTGCGCCGCCGTTGGCGCTGCGGTGCGCGGCGATGGCGAAGTTCCCCACCTCCCCGGGCATCTGGGTGCCGGGATAGTGGCCGATTCCGAGACGAGGACTGTTGAGGACGTCCATGCCAGTGCCCTCGGCGATCGTGCGGTGGTAGTCGTCTCCGAAACGCGGCACGTAGAGAACGGCGAACGGATCCGCCTCGGCCGGAGGCGCCGCAACGACCGGGTTGCCATAGTCTGCGGAAGCCGGCACGGGGAGGGTGTGATCCTGGGCGGCGTGGTCGTCGGAGATCCAGACCTGACTGATCTTCGCGGCCGCCTGGGACTGCTGGTCGGCCATGATCATGTCATTCCACCAGAGCTGCCACCCGAGGAACAGCATCACCAGAGCCCCCGCGGTGATGAGAAGCTCACCAAGAACCCCGACGACGCTGACGCGGCGACGACGATTCCTGCGCCGGGACCGACGGGTTGCCTCGACTGCGGGCAGATCGGGGCTCTCGGACATGATGTCGATTCTAATCGCGGAGGTTCCCTCCGCCCACCGGTCCGCCTGTGGGCACGCCTGCGGCCTGTTTCAGTCAATGACGCTAGAATCGCAGGCATGTCACGCACGAATCCCCGCACAAAGCCCGCCCGTACCGAGGCCGTTCGCTCCGGCGAGGCTGGGCCGAACGCCGTGTGGTTCAAACCGGTGATGTTCGGTTTCATGCTGCTCGGACTGGCCTGGATCATCGTCTTCTACGTGAGCCAGGGCACGTTGCCGGCTCCGGGCCTCGGCTCGTGGAACATTCTGGTCGGGTTCGGGATCGCCTTCATCGGCTTCCTGATGACCACCCGCTGGCGCTGATCCGGCCGCCCCGCGGGGCGTGAATGACAACGGTGTAATTATCCCCATGGTGTGGATAAACCTGTGGATAACTCCGAAGCCCGGGGATAACCGTCAGGCTGGCCGTCCCGCCGATGGGGCTCTCAGCCCAGGAACTTCACGAAGCCCAGGGCCAGCAGCACAACGCCGAAACCGGCGAGGAGTCCGGTCTGCAGCGTCTGCTGCCTGATCCGTCGTGTCTGCACGAAGATCAAGCCGATGCTCGCCCCGGCGATCAGGCCGCCCACGTGCGCCTGCCAGGCGATGTTGAAGCCGGGTACGAACCCGATCACGAGGTTGATGCCGACCAGGATCAGCAGCTGGGTCGAATTGCCGCCCAGGCGCCGCTGGATGACCAGGAACGCACCCATCAGGCCGAAGATCGCGCCGGAGGCCCCCACCACGGGCACGAGGGGATCGGACAGGAAGAGCACTCCCAGTGAACCCGCCAGGCCGCTCAGGAGGTAGAGGGCGAGGAAACGCCACCGGCCCAGCATCTCCTCGAGGATCTGACCGAAGATCCAGAGCGTGTACATGTTGAGCAGAACGTGGAAGATCAGGCCCGTGGAGTGCACGAAGACGGTGGTCAGCATCCGCCACGGCTCGAAGCTGCCGGGATAGGAATAGATGCCGGCGTAGAGCAGTTTGTCGGTCACGCCCAGGCCAGGGATGAGCTGGAGGAGGAAGACCGCGACCGTGATGACGATGATCGAGGACGTGACCGGGTGGGAACCGCTGCCGGAGAAGCGGGTCAGGATGGCCGGCTTCGTTCGAGGGGCGCTTCGGCGCTGTTCGTTCATGCACTCGGGGCAGATCACGCCCACCGCGGCCTGGGTCTGGCAATCGGGGCAGATGGTGCGGCCGCAGCGCTGGCAGAGGATGAAACTCGGCCTGCCCGGATGCCGGTAGCAGTAGTTAGCAGCGGCTGTTCCGGGCAGGTCGGTCATCGGGGTCGGAGCCTAGACCTGCTCGACGGTGACGCTCTCGATGACAACGTCGGTCAGCGGGCGGTCACGGCCGTCGGTGGGGACGGTCGCGAGCTTGGCGACGATGGCACGCGATTCTTCGTCTTCGACGGCGCCGAAGATGGTGTGCTTGCCCTGGAGCCAGGTGGTGGGGACGACGGTGATGAAGAACTGCGAACCATTGGTGCCGCGGCCCCCCTGGATACCGGCGTTCGCCATGGCGAGCACGTACGGCTGGGTGAAGTCGAGGTCGGGGTTGATTTCGTCGTCGAACTGGTAACCCGGTCCGCCGGTGCCCTGGCCGAGCGGGTCGCCGGCCTGGATCATGAAGTCCTTGATGATGCGGTGGAAGACCGTTCCGTCATACAGAGGAGCGGTGGAGGTCTGACCCGTGGCGGGGTGCTTCCACTCGATCTCGCCCGTGGCGAGACCGACGAAGTTCTTGACGGTCTTCGGCGCGTGATTGCCGAAGAGGTTGACCTTGATCGGTCCGAGGGTGGTATTGAGTGTTGCTACCGCGGTGTGCTTTGACATGGGGTCAATTCTTGCACAGCCGGTTTGGTGGATTCCGTCCGGACACCCCGCACTCAGAGCCCTCCCAGACGATTGCGTGGCAAGATGGACATTGTTCGCCACATGACATCGATGGAGGGTCCAGATGAGCCTGTCACGCAAGCGCCGCAAGGAACTTACTCGGCTGCGTAAGAGCGCAGACGAATTATGGAACAACCAGCAGGAAGTGCTGGAGCGTGTAAACGCCCTGGCACGAGAGGCCAGCCGGCAGGCGGGTGTACTCACGCGTGAAGAAGTCGTCCCCAAGGTTCGCGAAAGCTACGACCAGATCGTGCGCCCCAAAGTGCAGGCCACCCAGGAACTCGCCGAAGGCGTGCGCCACCAGGTCGTCGACAAGGTACTGCCGGGCATCGGCACCGCCGTCGGCACGCTGATGAGCGTGGGCGACGTCGCCCACGACGCCCGCATTCGTGCCGCACTCAACCGCGTTCGCTTCCAGAAGCCCATCGTGGTCCAGAAGAAGGGACCCGGAGCCGGAACCTACATCGGCCTCGGTGTCGCCCTGGCCGCCGCCGTGGGTGTCGCCTACGCCGTCTGGCAGACGTTCCGCGCCGATGACGAGCTGTGGGTCGCCGAAGACGAGCCCGCCGCCGCAACGTCGGTCGAAGACTAACCGACAGTCTTTTCAGGGAGGACCCGCATCCGTTGGATGCGGGTCCTTCCTTTTTTCGTGCCCGGCGGCTGACCCTTCCGGGCCTCGTTTCCTTCGCCGAGCCGTGAGTTTTACCCCTTTTTCTTGGCTCTCCTGCTGCATCTGTGGGTCTTTCGGAGCGCCTTAACGGCCGCACGCCGCTTCCTGTCTAGGTTTCTGACTGTCAAGGAAAGAAACTTTATAG
>NZ_SOFY01000077.1 GCF_004402595.1 Cryobacterium shii
GCTCGGCGGCCGGTGTCGCGGCGGCCGGCGCTGCGGCGCTCGGCGCCTCGGCAGCCGCGGCGGTCAGTGCGGTCTCGGCGCCGGCTGCGGGGGCGCCGGTTGCGGCAGCCGCTCCGTTCGCGGTCTGGTGGTAGCTCTCGAGGACGGGCCACCAGGACTCGTCCACCAGGTTCTTGTCGACGAGGTACCGCTCGTACAACTCATCGACGAGCCACTCGTTCGCTCCGAATTCACCCGACCTGGTCTCGTCGGATCCACTACCGGTCAACTGGCTTGACACAGCCGGTTCCCACTCTCTACGTTGATTTTGAATGTACCGGGCGCACACGAAGGCCCGGATCGGTCTGCCCATTCAGCCTAATCCCATCGGGCATGGCTGCGGGCATCCGCGCGGGGCGCTAGCGTTATTTCCATGCAGTTCTATGGAGCGGTTCCCAGCCACGACCTCACGTATTCGGACGTTTTCCTGGTGCCGAGCCAGTCGGCGGTCACCAGCCGCCTCGATGTCTCCCTCGCTCCGGGCGACGGCACCGGCGCCACGATCCCGATCGTCTCCGCGAACATGAACTCGGTCACCGGGCACCGCCTCGCGGCTTCCCTGGCACGCCGCGGCGGCCTGGGAGTGCTGCCGCAGGACATGCACCTGCAGGACCTCGACGCTGCCATCCGCTGGGTGAAGGCCCAGTCGACCCGGTTCGACACCCCCTTCGTGTTCGGTCCGGACGACACCGTGGCGCTGGCGCTGCGCCAGGTGCCGCCGGTCGCCGGCCAGGGGCTGGTCATCAACGACCGGGACGACACCTACCTGGGCTGCATCGACGCGTCCCGCCTGGCCACGGCCCTGCCCGACGCGCTGCTCGGCGACCTGCTGCACGGCAACCTCACCTCCCTCGACGCCGACGATATCGAGGGCCCGCGCCGCGCCTTCGACGTGATGACCGACGCCGATCTCGACTTCGCCACCGTGCTGCACCACGGCGCCATCATCGGCACGCTCAGCCGCAAGAGCGCGCTGCGTTCCACGCTCTACCAGCCCGCGCTGGACGCCCACGGACGCCTCCGGGTCGCCGCCGCGGTCGGCATCAACGGCGACATAGCGGCCAAGGCGATCGCCCTCGTCGCCGCCGGGGTCGACGTGCTCGTGATCGACACCGCGCACGGCCACCAGGACGGCATGCTGCGGGCGATCAAGATCGTCGCGGATCTCGGACTGGGGATCCCGATCGTGGCCGGCAACGTCGTGACGGCGGATGCCGTCGGCGACCTGGTCGGAGCCGGCGCCACCATCGTGAAGGTCGGTGTGGGCCCCGGCGCCATGTGCACCACCCGGATGATGACGGCCGTGGGCCGGCCCCAGTTCTCCGCCGTGCTGGAGAGCGCGGTCGCCGCGCGCGAGCTCGGCGCGCGCGTCTGGGCCGACGGCGGGGTGCGCTACCCGCGTGACGTGGCGCTCGCGCTCGCCGCGGGCGCGGCATCCGTGATGATCGGCTCGTGGTTCGCCGGAACGATCGAGGCGCCCGGCGCCCTGGACCGGGATGCGGCCGGCGGCCTCTACAAGGAAAGCTGGGGGATGGCATCCACCAAGGCCGTACGCGAGCGCTTCGACCGCCTGGACGCGTACGACCTGGCCCGCAAGACCCTGTTCGCCGAGGGCATCTCCAGCTCGAAGATCTACCTGGACCCGCTGCGGCCCTCGGTCGAGGATCTGCTCGACATGATCACCTCCGGGCTGCGCAGCTCGTTCACCTACGCCGGTGCGACCAACGTGGAGGAGTTCCACGCCCGTTCGCGGGTCGGCATCCAGTCGGCCGCGGGCTACGAGGAGGGCAAGGCGCTGCCCGTCTCCTGGTGAGCCCTGGTGGGCCCGGCTGGTGAGCCCTGCTGGTGAGCCCGGCCGCGAGCGTCGGCCGCGCGCAGTAGACTTAGCGGAATAATGGACGACCCCCCTCCTGCGAATTCGCCCAGCCACTGTTCTCGTCACTCGAACGGTCACTCGCCCCTGATCACGATCCTGATCCCGTTCGGCGGTGGCCATGTTTGAGTGGCTCATGCTCGGCGCGGGGCTCCTCCTCACGGTCGGCACCGGCCTGTTCGTCGCGAGCGAGTTCGCCCTGGTCAACCTGGACCGGTCGGAGCTCGAAGCCCGCCGCGACCGCGGGGAGACCCGTCTCGGCCTGACGATCTCGGCCCTGAAGATCACCTCCACGCACCTGTCCAGCGCCCAGCTCGGCATCACGCTCACCACCCTGCTCACCGGTTACACGATGGAGCCGGCCCTGAGCGCCCTGCTCTCCCCGCCCCTGACGGCCCTGGGCCTGTCGGCGGCGGTCGTCCCGGTGGTCGCGGTCACCACCGCGGTCGTCCTGGCGACGCTGGCGTCGATGATCATCGGCGAACTGGTTCCGAAGAACTTCGCCCTCGCGCTGCCGGTCCAGACCGCGAAACTGGTCATCCCGTTCCAGACGCTGTTCACGACCGTGTTCAAGCCCGCGGTCGTCGTGCTCAACGGCAGCGCCAACGGCGTGCTGCGCTCCATCGGAATCGAGCCGAAGGAGGAACTCTCCGGCGCCCGCACCGCCGAGGAGCTCTCCTCCCTGCTGCGCCGCTCGGCCAGCGCCGGGATGCTCGAGAAAGACACCGCGACGCTGCTGCACCGCACCCTGCTGTTCTCCGGGCACACGGCGTCGGACGTGATGACGCCCCGTCCGCGCGTGGCCAGCGTGCAGCGCACCGACTCAGCCCAGGCGGTGATCGACCTCACCCGCCGCACCGGGTACTCCCGTTTCCCCGTCGTCGACGAGGGCGTCGACGACATCGTCGGGATCGTGCACGTGAAGCAGGCGGTGGCCGTGCCCCGGCACCGCCGGGCGGATGTCCCGGTGTCGGCCCTCCAATCGGAGGCCATTCGCGTGCCGGAGACCATGAAACTCGACGGGCTGCTGGTCGAGCTGCGTGCCCGCGGCTACCAGATGGCGATCGTCGTCGACGAGTACGGCGGCACGGCCGGCGTGGCCACCCTGGAGGACCTGGTCGAGGAACTCGTCGGGGAGGTCGCCGACGAACACGACCGCGCCAGGGCCGGCGTGGTGCTGTCCCCGACCTCGCTGACCTTCCCCGGCATGCTCCGGCCGGACGAGCTGTTGGAACGCACCGGCGTCGCCGTGCCGGAGGACGGGCCGTACGAAACGGTGGCCGGGTTCGTGATGAGCGAGCTGGGACGCCTGCCCGTGGTCGGCGACACCGTGCGCCTCGACGCCGGAGAGCTGTCGGTGGAACGGCTGGACGGCCGGCGCATCGACCGGCTCCGGTTCACCCCCGACACGCCGGCTACGGACGAGGCGGGCACAGACGAATCAGCGGCACGGAAACAGGGCGGGGTGAGTAATCATGAGTGACTGGATGGGACTCGTCTGGCTGGTCGTGCTCCTCGCCGGCAACGCCTTCTTCGTCGCGGCCGAATTCGCGGTCATCTCCGCGCGCCGGTCCCAGATCGAACCGCTGGCCGAGGCCGGCAAGATCAGGGCCATCACGGCCCTCTGGGCGATGGAACACGCCACACTGATGCTGGCCACCACGCAGCTCGGCATCACGGTGTGCTCGCTGCTGATCCTGAACGTCTCCGAGCCGGCCATCCACCACATGCTCGAGATCCCCCTCGGCGCGACCGGGCTGCCGGAGGAGGCGATCACCGCCATCGCGTTCGCCATCACCCTGCTGCTGGTCTCCTACCTGCACGTCGTGTTCGGGGAGATGGTGCCCAAGAACCTGTCGTTCTCCATCCCCGACAAGGCCGTCCTCATCCTCGCGCCGCCGCTGGTGTTCTTCGGCCGCCTGGTCAAGCCCGTGATCGTGGTGCTCAACGCCACGGCCAACGTGGTGCTTCGGGTCTTCGGGGTTCAGCCCAAGGAGGAGGCGACGAGCACCTACACGCTGGACGAGGTGGCCACGATCGTCAGCCAGTCGACCCGGGAGGGCGTGTTGAGGGACGGCACCGGGGCGCTCAGCGCGACCTTCGAATTCACCACCCGCAAGGTGAAGGATGTCGCCGTGCCCCTGGCCGGCCTGATCAGTCTGCCGGAGACGGCCACCCCCGCCGACGTGGAGCGGGCCGTCACCAAGCACGGCTTCTCCCGTTACGTGATCGTCACCGACGGCGGCGAACCGACCGGGTACGTGCACCTCAAGGACGTCATCGACCTGGACGGGGACGCCGCGACCCAGGCCGGGCAGGGCAGTTACCAGGAGCCCATCCCGGGCAAGCGCATCCGTCAGCTGGTGTCCATCTTCGAGGACACCGACCTGGAGGACGCCCTCGCCACCATGCGGCGTTCAGGCGCGCACCTGGCCCGCTCGTTCACCGCCGTCGGCGCCACGAAGGGCGTGCTGTTCCTGGAGGACATCATCGAGGAGCTCGTCGGCGAGGTTCAGGATGCGACCCGCCGGCTCTGACCGGCGTCGACGGCCGCCGCTCAAGCGGCGGGCCACCGGGCCCGCAGGTACTGCGGCGGCCAGTAGTCGAGGCTGACCCCGAGCTCGTGCGCGGCCCGCAGCGGGAAGTGCGGGTCGCGCAGCAGCTCCCGGCCCAGCATGACCGCATCGGCCTGGCCGGACGCGAGGATCTGCTCCGCCTGTGCCGGTTCCGTGATCAGGCCCACCGCGCTGACCGGGACATCCGCCTCGGCCTTCACCTTGCGGGCGAGGGGCACCTGGTAGCCGGGGCCGAGCGGGATCCGCACCCCGGTCACGTTGCCGCCGGAGGAGATGTCGAAGAAGTCGGCTCCGGCGTCGGCGGCCCAGCGGGCGACCGCGGCGGTCTCGTCTTCGTTCCACCCGCCCGGCGCATAGTCGGTGGCGGAGAACCGCACGAACAGGGGCACGTCCTCGCCGATCGCCGCGCGCACGGCGGCCACCACGGCCAGCAGCAGCCGAGCCCGATTCGCCAGCGGCCCGCCGAACTCGTCGGTGCGACGGTTGCTCAGCGGCGACAGGAACTGGTGCAGCAGGTAGCCGTGCGCGGCGTGGATCTCGACCACGTCGAACCCGGCGCCCACCGCCCGGCGCGCGGCTGCGGCGAAGTCGCCGATGACGCCACGGATGCCCGCGGCGTCCAGGGCGGCGGGCGCGGCGTAACCCGGGAACGGCAGGTCGGAGGCCGACACGGTCTGCCAGCCGCCGGCATCCGTGGGCACCGTGCCCTGCCGGTCGCTGCCCCACGCCGGCCAGACGGACGCCTTGCGGCCCGCGTGCGCCAGCTGGATGCCGGCCTTCGCCCCCTGGGCGTGCAGGAACCGGACGATCCGGGACCAGGCGGCCGCCTGCTCGTCGTTCCACAGGCCGGTGTCGCGGTCGGTGATGCGGCCCTCGGGGCTGATGGCACTCGCCTCGGCGATGACCAGGCCGGCGCCGCCCGCGGCGATGGCCCCGAGGTGCACCAGGTGCCAGTCCCGGGGCACGCCGTCCTTCTCCTCGATCGAGTACTGGCACATGGGCGCGGCCCAGATCCGGTTGCGGATGGTGACGCCCCGCAGGGTGAGCGGTTCGAACAGGGCGGCAGCGGCCACGAAATCCCCCAGAGTCGGTTGGGGTCGGCAGCAGGACCGACCCGCAGTGCTCAAAACAACCTATCGTGAGTGCATGAGCGAACCGCGGGGATGGCTGGAATGGGACGCCGAGCAGGCGGGCGATTGGATCGCGGTGCCGCGGGCGACGGATGACAAGTACACCCGCGGGGTGCTCGGCGTGCTGACCGGCGGTCACGACTATCCGGGCGCGGCGGTGCTCGGGGTCGAAGCGGCCATGCGCACCGGCGTCGGCATGGTGCGCTACCTGGGCCCGCCCCGCGCCGCCGACTTCGTGCTGGCGCGCCGGCCGGAGGTCGTCACGGTTCCCGGCCGGGTGCAGGCCTGGCTGCTGGGGTCGGGGATGAACGCCGACCAGCGGGATGAGCAGACCACGGCCGCGCTGCGGGCGGCGCTCGCCGAGGGACTGCCGACGGTGTGCGACGCCGGCGCCCTGGACCTGGCTCGGGGGTGGCAGGCCGGGCCGCTGGTGATCACCCCGCACTACCGGGAACTGGCCCGGCTCCTGTCCCAGGACGGGATGCAGGTGACCGGCGCCCAGGTGGCCGCCGACCCGGGGGACTGGGCGACGCGTGCCGCCGCCGAGCTCGGCGTCACCGTGTTGCTCAAGGGGTCCGTCACCCGAGTCGTGTCCCCGTCCGGCCCCCGGCTGACGGTGTCGCGCTCGCCGGTCTGGCTGGCGACGGCCGGCTCCGGGGACGTGCTCGGCGGCATCATCGGCGCGCTGCTGGCCACCCACGCGGCGGCGATCCGCACGGATGCCGAGGCGCTCACCGACCTCGCCGCCACCGCTGCCCGCATCCACTCGCTCGCCGCGATCCGGGCGTCCGCCGGCGGCCCGATCACCGCACTCGACGTGGCCGAGGCCGTGCCGGCCACGGTCGCGGCCCTGCTGGGTCACACGCCGCCCCACTAGGGCGTGTCTTCTAAAGCCTGGTGAGTGTTTTTGGCAGAATTGGCGCATGTCTCGTACTGCTGTGTTGTCTGAGAGTGAGTGGGCTCGGATCGAGCCGTTGATGCCGTCATCGTCTGGTCGTCCTGGTCGCCCGTTTCAGGACCACCGGCGGGTGATGGAGGGCATCATTTACCGGTATCGGGCGGGGATTCCGTGGCGAGATCTACGCGAGACTTTTGGTCCGTGGCAGACGGTGTGGAAGCGTCATCGGCGATTCAGCGGCGATGGCACCTGGAACAGTGTTCTGGCCCGGTTGCTGGCCGAGGCCGATGCGGCGGGCAAGATCGATTGGGAGGTGTCGGTGGACTCGACGGTGAATCGGGCGCATCAACACGCGACGAATCTTCCGCGCATCACGGGGGGCTCTGTCGACTTACACGAATCTGCTGGAAGAGCCTCCTGATCATGCCATTGGCCGGTCCCGCGGTGGTTTGACCACCAAGATCCACCAGCTTTGCGACGGAAAGATGCGCCCGCTCGTGGTCTTTCTGGGCACCGGGCAAGGCGGCGATTCGCCCATGCTCCCGGAGATCATGGCTTCGCTCAGCGTCGACCGGATCGGACCCGGACGAGCCCGCACCCGACCCGACCGGGTGCTGGCGGACAAGGCCTACTCGGCCAAAGCGCACCGGGCCATGCTGCGAAAACGGGGCATCCAGGTCGTCATTCCAGAACGCTCCGACCAGGTCGCGAACCGGAAACGCCGCGGACGAAACGGTGGCCGCCCAGTCGACCTCGACAAAGAAGCCTACAAACGCCGCAACGTCATCGAACGCTCATTCAACACCCTCAAACAGTGGTGCGGACTCGCCACCCGTTACGACAAACTCGCCCTCACCTACCGGGGCGGCGCTGTCCTGAGCGCCATCATCGTCTGGTTACACGAATTAGGAGACACGCCTTAGTACTACAGTCGCGTTTGTGGGATGTGACCGCGGGCTTTGTAGTGGCATTGCTGGGCGCGGTGTTGATGTTTTCGTCGCCAGAGGGAGCAGCGGATCACGTGGCAGGGGTCTGATTCCCGGTGCCAGACGATCCGTGTGATGAGGTGCCTGATTTCGGGCAGTGAGAGCCTTACCAACTGGTCGGAGCCTGGATGTGGGCCCCTTTTTTTGAGCGGATGACGCTGAGGAAGGCGTGGGCGAACATGGAGAGGGTGATGTGCCGGTACCAGCCGCCATATTGCCGCACCTGGTAGTGGTCGAGCCCGGTTTCGCCTTTGGAGGTTTGGAAGGTTTCCTCGATGGCCCAGCGGGCCCCGGCGACCCGGGCCAGCTCGATCAGGGTGACGTTCTCGGGTGTGTGGCAGATGAAGTAGGCCAGGTCGGTGGGGTCGTTCAGAGAGCGACGGGCCAGCAGCCAGTGTTCCCCTGTCTCGGCGGGGCCGTTGATGCGGATCCTGGCCCAAGAGTAGAGCCGTTCGCCCTTGGTCCCGGTGCCGGCGGTGCGGGTGCGCCAGGCCCTCCCGTCCAGGGCGGCGAAGAGTTGATCGGCCCGCCCTTCGGCGCCCAATGAACCCGGGGTCGGGGTGATGGCGCGCTGGTTCATGGGCACGGCCATCACGTAATGCATGCCGCGGGCCCCCAGCCGGCGGCGCAGCTCGGCGTGTTGGCCGTAGACGGCATCCCCGGTGGTCCATTCGGCCTCGATGCCGGCGTCTAGGGCGCGCTCAATCATCTCGGCGGCCAGCACGGGCTTGGTGGCCATCACCCGGTCCTCGGGGATTCCCGCCCGCTTGCACCGCTCGGAGTCGTCGATCCAGGCTTTGGGCAGGTACAGCTCCCGGTCCAGGAAGGTCCGCCCGGCCGGGGACGCGTAGGTGAGGAACACCCCGATCTGGCAGTTTTCCACCCGCCCGGCGGTGCCCGAATACTGGCGGGCCACCCCGGCCGACGCCGTCCCCTTTTTCAGGAATCCGGTCTCGTCAATCGCCAAAATCCCCTTGGGGTCGCCCAGATGCTTTTTCACGTAGCCGAACAAGGCATCGCGCACGGTATCCGGGTCCCAATCCGTGGTCGAGAGCAGCCGCTGTATCCCATCAGGGGTGCCATGGCCGGCCCGCTCGGACAAGGTCCAGGAGTTCTTCCGCTCCTCGTCCGAGAGCAGGCCGCGAATGTAACTGACCGCGTTGTTCCGCGGTTCCGAGCGTGCAAACTCGTCCCCAATCAACCCGCGGATCTCCTCGAGGCCCTGCGCCCATTCCTGGATCTCTGCCACCCAAATATCATCGCTCACTCGTCATGATTAACAGGATTCGGGGCAAAAGTCCGATTAAAACGCCGATACAGCCAAAAATAAACGCGACTGTAGTACTAGTCCGCCCGCCTAGTTTCCCCCCGAGTCCACCCCCCGCCCGCGGTTCCCTGACGAATTCGACGGAGATTTTGCCCGAATCGGCCACAAACAGCCCGCAATCGCCGTTTTACGGGAAGATCTCCGTCGAATTGGTTCGGCGCCGGACACCGCGCTCCGGCCTCGGCGGTGTGGGACAGTGGAGGGTGCCCGAATCCACCCCAGGACCGACCGCTGCCGCCGCGACGGATGCCACGGCGCACCCCCGCGGCTGGGTGCGGCCGGCGCTGCTGTGGGCCGGTTTCGCGGCCGTGCACGCCGCGCTGGCCTGGCTCTGCTTCGCGTCGACCGGCTGGCCGCTCGGCGATGTGGAGCGGTCCTACCTCGGCTGGGCGACCGACGCGGTCACCGGCGGCGGCGTCGTCGGGATCAGCGCCCCGTTCGTCTACCCGATCCTCGCGATCCTGCCGATGCTCGCCGCCCTCGCCTTTGGCCCCGGGCTGTACTCCCTCACCTGGCTCGGCCTCGTCACACTGCTCGACGCGGTGGCCTTCGCCGTGCTGCTCGGCCCCGGCCGCGACCCCCGGGCCCGGCTCGCGGCCGCTTGGTGGCTGGGCTTCCTGCTGCTCCTCGGCCCCATTGCCGTGGGGCGGATCGACGCGATCACGGTGCCGCTGGCCATCCTCGCCGTGCTCGTGCTGCGGTCCCGCCCGGTCTGGGGCACGATGCTGCTGACGCTCGCCGCCTGGATCAAGATCTGGCCGGCCGCCGTGATCGCGGCGCTGTTCCTGGTCTCCAGGAAGCGGTGGCCGGTGGCGGCCGCCGCGGCGGGGACCAGTCTGGGCATCGTCGTGATCGCCCTGTTCCTCGGCAGCGGCCTGAACGTGTTCAGTTTCGTCAGCGAGCAGACGAACCGGGGAATCCAGATCGAGTCGCCCGTCGCCGGGCTCTGGATGTGGCAGGCCGCGCTCAAGATCCCGGGCAACTACATCTACTACGACCAGCAGATCCTGACCTACCAGGTGATCGGCACCGGCACCCAGGTCGCGATCGCCGTGATGACCCCGCTGCTGCTGGCCTGCATCGCGGCGGTGCTGCTGCTGGGCTGGCAGGCCAACGAGGCCGGGGCGTCCTGGCCCCGGCTCTTCCCGCCGCTCGTGCTGGCGCTGGTGCTGACGCTGATCCTGGTCAACAAGGTCGGCTCGCCGCAGTTCACGGCCTGGCTCGCCGCACCCGTGATCCTGGGGCTCGTGCTGCGCGGGCGCGCCTGGCGGCTGCCGGCAGTGCTGGCCCTCGCGGTCGCGGCCCTGACCCAACTCGTCTACCCTCACCTGTATGACTGGCTGATCGTGGCCGATCCGCTCCTGGTCCTGGTGCTCAGCCTGCGCAACCTGCTCGAGGTGATCCTGCTCGGCTGGGCCGTGCGGGAGGTCCACGCGTCCGGGGCTCGGTCCGAGCATCCGGAGCACGATCTCGTCCCTCCCACCCCGAATCTGAAGGAGTAACCATGCTGGTTGCATTTTCCGTCGCCCCGTCCGGCTCCAGCGACTCCGGCTCCAGCGACGGCGACGGGGAGGGGTCCGTGCACGACGCGGTCGCCGCGGCCGTGCGCATCGTGCGCGACTCCGGCCTGCCGAACCACACCGACTCCATGTTCACCACGATCGAGGGCGACTGGGACGAGGTGTTCGCGGTGATCAAGGCGGCCACCGAGGCCGTCGCCGCGTGGGGGCCGCGGGTGTCCCTGGTGCTCAAGGCGGACATCCGTGGCGGGCGCACCGGGGAGTTGACCGGCAAGGTCGAGCGCCTCGAGAGGGCCCTGGCGGCCGCCACCCCGCCGCCGGCCGCGACCTCCGCCCCGTAGCGCCGAGCCGTCGAGGGAGCCCGTCGGGGGTGGCACGCCCCTTAGGCTGGAGGGATGCGCGCACCCACCAACGGGCCGGTGACCTTGTCCCCGACCCGCATCCGTTTCGCCCTGCTCGCCCTCGCCCTCGGCGGGTTCGGCATCGGCTCGACGGAATTCGTGGCCATGGGCCTGCTGCCGAACCTGGCCAGGGACCTGCTTCCGGCGCTCTACGGCGCGTCACCGGATGCCGCGAACGCGCAGGCAGGCTGGCTCATCTCCGCCTACGCCCTCGGCGTGGTCGTCGGGGCCCCGACGATCGCCGCCGCGGCCGCGCGGTGGCCGCGCAAGCAGCTGCTCCTGGGACTGCTGGCCGCCTTCACCCTGAGCACGGTCGCGTCGGCGCTGTTGCCGACCTTCGGACTGGTGCTGGCGGCGCGGTTCGTCGCCGCGCTCCCGCACGGCGCTTACTTCGGGATCGCTTCGCTCGTCGCCGCGGACCTGATGGGCCCCGGCAAGCGCGCCCGCGGGGTCGCCCTCGTGCTCAGCGGGCTGACCATCGCGAACATCATCGGCGTTCCCAGCATCACCTGGCTCGGCCAGACCGCCGGCTGGCGGGCGGCCTACCTGGTCGTGGCGGCTATCTTCGCCGCCACCTTCGTGGCGGTGGCCCTGCTCGTGCCCCTGCAGGCCGGCAATCCCCACGCGACCATGCGGAGCGAGCTGCGGGCATTCGGCCGGCTGCAGGTCTGGTTCGCCCTGTCGATCGGAGCGATCGGTTTCGGCGGGCTCTTCGCCGTGTACACCTATGTGGCCCCGCTGGTGATGGAGGTCACCGGGCTCGGCGCCGGGGCGGTGCCGCTCGTGCTCGTCGTGATCGGCGTGGGCATGACGATCGGCAACCTCGTCGGCGGTGTCTTGGCCGACCGGAGCGTGCGCCGCACGATGTACGCGTTCTTCGTGCTGATGCTGCTGGCCCTGGCCGGACTCGCGCTGTCGGCCCAGCACCTGCCCGGTCTGCTGCTCGGAGTGTTCTTCGTGGGAGCCGCGGCGTCCGGGCTCTCGCCGGCGATCCAGACCCGGCTGATGGACGTCTCCCACGACAGCCAGTCGATCGCCGCGGCGCTCAACCACTCGGCGCTGAACGTCGGCAACGCCCTGGGCGCGTTCCTCGGCGGCCTCGCCGTCGCAGCCGGGTTCGGCTACGTCGCCCCGGTCTGGATCGGGTTGGGCCTGAGCGTGATCGGGCTGCTGCTCACCGTGGCCTCGTTCCTGCTGGACCGCACGCGGCGCCGCAACGGCGTGCTGCTGCCGTACGGGACCGAGGCGATCGCCGTGGTCCCGGCCCCCTGACCCCCGGCCCGCAGACACCCGCAGCCCCGCAAACCCGCAAACCCGCAAACCCGCAGCCCGCAGGTGCAGCCCGCAGCCCCTCGACGGAGCCCGCTTATCGCCCCCGCCCCGATCGAATTCGACGGAGATTTTGCCCCAAACGGTGCCAAACAGGCCGAAAGAGCGTTCTTAGAGCAGAATCTCCGTCGAATTGGTTCAACGGCCGACGGATGCTCGGCCCACGCCTGCCGGGCCGGGCATCGGCGGCAGGGCGGGTGTTAGTCGCCCTGGAGCAGGATGCCGTCGTGGATTGCCTGCTTGCGCAGCGCCACCTTGGTACCCACGTCGAAGCCCGCGAGGCGGTACTTCTCGCGGATGCGCTTGAGGTAGGACTTGGCGGTCTCCTCGGAGATGCCGAGCTGGTGCGCGACGGCCTTGACCGGCTCGCCCGCGCCGTAGAGCGCCATCACCCGGCGCTCCTGAGCGCTGAGCCGGGGTGAGCCGTTGGCTCCGTTGCTCAGCGCTTCGTCCAGTTCGGCCGAGATGAAGGATTCGCCGTCGTACGCGGCCCGGATCGCCTCGACGATCATGGTCGCCTCCTCGCTCTTCACAAGGTAGCCGAGGGCGCCGGCGGCGAGGGCTTCGCGCACGAGTCCGGCCTCGGAGTAGGTGCTCATCAGAACGGTCTTGACGCCGGCCGTCTTGAGCGTCGAGATCTTCAGCGACACCGGGATGTTGTCTTTGAGGTCCAGATCGAGGAGCACGACGTCGACCGGGAACTCCGGGTGGGTCAGCAGTTCGGGCCAGGTGGTGACCGCGGCGACCATGCTGATGTCGTCCGCTGCGCCCCGGATCCATTCCGTGAGTGCGCCCAGCAGCATCCGGTGGTCGTCGACGAGGGCCAGCCGGATCGGGTTTTCCTTGCTCGGTACCGCACTGGTCATGGTGCTCGTGTTCGTCACTTCTGCCTCCTCATGCTGCTACCCCCGATTCACAGACACTAAGCATCCGCGGGATTGTCGACACTGCACTCGATCTCCACGCACAGACTTCCGTCTCGGCTGGAATCGACGTGAGGGCCTACCACACGGATAGCTTGCCACGTCTCCGGGTCTACCCGACGCCGTGGCACACCCTCGGTGGTCAATTCGATCGGAAATCGTAACTTCTGACCCGCGGTGAGGCCGTGAGCGGGCCGGATCGGTCCGAGGGAAAGCGACACGGATGCCTCAGACCGGTGCGTATCGCTGATCAGCAGCCAGATCGTGCGGAGCAGGGCGTCGCGCTGTGCCGGGTCGAGCATCCCGGCCAGGCCGGCCGGGTCGTTCAGGCTCACCGACGGGCCGAGGAACTCGGATTCGGTGATCGCGTGGTGCAGCCAGGTCTCCCGGCGGCCGCGGATCAGGTGGAGCCGGAGCTGTGTGGCCAGGGAAGCCGCGGTGGTCGATTTCGCCGGGCTGAGCGGCAGCGCCGTGCGCCCCTTCGCGACATCGTCCAGCAGTGTTTCCGCGTCGAGGTCGATCCGGGCCAGGGCCTCGGAGGCGAGCATGCCCAGGGCGAACTGCGGCTGGGACACGGTGCTCTGCACCAGTACCAGGTCGAGTTCGCGCTGGGCCATGCGGCGGAACGAGCGCACCACCGCGACGCCCAGCAGCGGCGGCAGGACCGCCAGGGCGATCGTCAGGAACTCCGGGGCGACGGTGAACGGGTCGATCTGGGTCTCGGCGAACGCCCCGGTCAGGAGCAGCAGGCCGAGCACGATCGCGGCCGTGACGACGTCCCGGCCACGCCGGACCGTGACCAGGGAGATGAGCAGGGTGCCGACGGCGGCGGCCGCCGTGGGGTACACGTTCGGTCCGGTCGCCGCCCCGACCAGGTCGAGGGTCACCACGACGGCGCCGCTGCCGAGCGCGGTGGCGAAGAGCCAGTCCGGCATCCGCGCCGACAATCGCTGCACCGTGACGAGGACCAGCCCCGTCGTCGCCATCAGCAGGGACCAGGCGACCAGGCTGGGAGTCGGGGTCTCGTAGGCGAACCACTGGAAGGCGAACCGCCAGAACAGGAACAGGGCGATGAAGCCGCCGCTGAGCGACAACCCGATGCCCAGGTGGCGGCCGCCGAGGCCGCTCTGGTTCGCGCGGGTGGTTTTGACCGTGCGCTCGGGGCGTCGGAAACTGCGGCCCCGGTCCTGGCGTTCCTGGTCCGCGAGCTTGTCGGCGCCCTTCAACCGCGCGGCCGCACGGATGTCCCGGCGCAGCGCATCCACCATGCCCGGTCTGCTCACTTGGGAACCTCCAGCACGACCGTGGTGCCCGAACCCGGAGAGGAGAACAGCCGGGCGTTGCCGCCCACATCTCGCAACCGGGCCACGACGGATTCGGCGAACCCGAGCCGCTCGGAGCTGACCCCGCGGATGTCGAAGCCGACCCCGGCATCGGTGACCATGGCGCGAACGGTGGAGTCGTCATCCGTGATCGTCACGTCGGCCCGGGCGACGCCCGCGTGCCGGCGCACGTTCTCGAGGCACTCGCCCAGGGCGAGGAGGAAGGAATCGAGGACGTCGCTGGGCAGGAGGACCTGACCGCTGCCGTGCCAGTCGACGTCGAGCCCCATCCGGCCGAACCGTTGCTTGACGGATTCGAGGGTGCTGCCGAGGGTGGACTCGGTGGCCGGTTCGAGCGTGTAGACCCCGGACCGGCGGGGAGTGGGCAGGCCGCCGAGGCGCAACTGGCGGAGGAGTCGGGCGTCGTCTGCGGCCTGCAGGCGGAGGGCGGCCGGGCTGACGCCGACGCCGGAATGGGCGAGGAGGGTGAGGGTGGCGAGCACGGTGTCATGCAGCAGCCGGGCATCCTGTCGGCGCTGCGCTTCGAGCTCGCTGGCGTGCCGTTCCGCCAGGTGGGCGCGGCCGATGGCGGCGATGCGCTCCATCACGCGGGGAACGCTCTGGGCGACCCACCAGCCGACCAGGGCGACCGAGAACCAGCCGCTGGTGGTCAGGGCGAGCGGCACGAGCGACCCTTTCGTGCCGCCGGTGGCCGCGAGGACGCCGGCGAGGGTGACGCCGAACGCGGCCAGGAGCCCCACCAGGCGTGCCGAGCTGACGACGAGGACCAGGGCGACGGAGCTCATCGCGCACGCCGCCACACAGCCGATCACGGTCTCCTCGACCAGGTTCAGCCCGCTCGGGTGCGTCCCGGTCAGGCCGACCGCCAGGATGATTCCGACGCCCGCCAGCACGATCAGCACCACCCAGCGCATCCGGCCGCTCCGGCCCAGCAGGTACAGGCAGTAGACCATCACCAGCAGGAGCGGCAGGCACCAGAACAGGGCCGTCAGGCTCAGCCCGCCGGGCACCAGCATCACCAGGAGAGCCGCGGTTGCCCCGGCGAGGCCGGTCAGGCGCGCGGCTCTGCGCAGCAGGCGGTCGCGCTCCTTGAAGATTCGTTGCATGGCGGCTGGCTTACCCCTCGTTGCACTCTATACAGCACACTAGCGGGCCGATCCGGCGCGCGGGGCCCCACGGTCGCCGGCCGCCGGGCGCCGAGGAGACGGCCCAGGGCCAGACCGGTGACCAGGGCCATGCTCCCGGCCATCAGGATGCCTGCGAAGACCCCGATCAGCAGCGTGAGAACCGGTGGCTGTCCCGGCTGCCACAGCGGAGGCGCGACGAGGAAGAACACCGCCAGGCCCACGCACCAGGCCGCCGCGCTGGCCGCGATCCAGCGTGCGCTGTGCGGCAGATGGCGGCGCAACTCCAGCCACTGGGCGAGCCCGATCGAGCACAGCAGGAGGCTGCCCGTTGCGGCCGCCGCCACGATGATCAGCGGCACCGGCCACGCCGTCCAGACGTCGGCGGAGGCGGAGGCCTGCAGCCCGAGAAACCACGAGAAGGCCGCGGCTGCAGCCGTGCCGCCGATCCAGTTGCTCCTCGACACGGCGGGGATGCGGCTTCGGAGCACCCGCGTCTGCGACCAGCCGAGGACCGCGCCCTCCACCGCCCCGGCGGCGACCATGCTCGGCAGGGCGGCGGCGGGCAGCGACGCCGTGGCGAGCTGGGCCAGGGCTGGGGCGAGGAAGCCCACGCTCTCACCCAGGCTCACCCACACCAGCCAGGAGTGGAGGAAATGCGGGCTCTCCCGGCCGGACCGGGGCTCCGGGTCTGACACGGCTCTCTCAGCGATCGTTGGTCAGGGGGCGGTCGAGGCCGGTGGCGGCATCGTCTGCGTCGCCGGCGGGCTCGCCAGGGGCATGGCGTTCCGGGACGGAGGCTCGGCGGGACCCTGGTCCAGGCGGAACGGCGGGTAGTCGTCCCGGAAGAGCGCCGTGTAGGCGAACACCCGGAAGATCCACCGGTCGATGCCGAGGATCAGGTCGAACAGGCCACGCCGGTACCGGTCGGTGAAAAGCAGGATCACCGCGGCGATCAGCACGAGCACCCCGATCAGGGACGGAGTGCCGGTCGTGACCCCTCGGCCCCAGTCGCCGGACTGCCAGCTCGTGGCGCTGCCGGTGAACGCCGCGACGACCAGCAGGTGCGGGATGGCCAGGAGCCACGACTTGACCAGCACGAGCCCGTGCGAGAGGTGTTCCGGGTAATCGATCTCAAGGTCGGCCGGGTAGTCGGCCGCCGGTTCCAGGCTGAACGGCGGGTAACGGTCCGTGCCGAGCGCGGAGTAGGAGTAGAAAGCCACCCGCCAGCTCCAGCGGAGCACCCCCACGTTGTAGCGGAACAGGCTGACCGGGTACCGTCCCGTGAACAGGATGGCCACCCCCGCGACCACGGTGGTCACGAAGAACCCGAACCAGAAGAACCACAGCACGACGACGTGGGGGATGACCAGGATCCACTTGACCAGCCACAGCCAGCGGGACAGGCCCTCATCGAGGGTGCCGGTCAGCCTGGCCGGGTACGGTCTCGTGTCACTCGTGTCACTCGTGTCACTCGTGGCGGGGCCTGCGGCGATCCCCGCTCCGGGAGGTCCGGCGCCGGCCGCCGGGACGCCTCCGGCCGGGGGCGGGCCGTTCCGGCCCAGACCGATGGCCCCGAACACGGTCAGGACCAGTCCGAGCACCAGGAGGGACACTCCGAGGAGCAGCAGGCCGACGGCCAGCGGGCCGAGGTAGCGAATGAAACCGAGGTGGGCGCCGGCCTGCACGGCCACGTCGACGCCGGGGCTCGCGTCGGCGTTCATCACCACGATCGCCCAGTTTCCGGGGTCGAGCCGCCAGGTGATCTGCTGCGGCCCGGATCCCTCGGCGGATTCCGTCCAGAAGCTCTGGTCTCCCGGGGCGCCCGGCACCGCGTTGCCGGGGATGTCCCGGTAGCCGACGCGGAAGGGACTGCCGGTCACGGTCCTGACCTCGGTGTGGTTCACGCCGGCCAGGTACCGGTCGACGTCCGCCTGCGGGGCGATGCCGACGAAGACGTCGTTCCCGTTCGAGGTGGAGGCCCGCAGCCGCAGGGTGACGAGATCCGACGGGACGCCCTCGCCCTCGACCGCCATCCGGGGCGACGTCAGCGCGTACGCCTCGGTGGAGAGCGGCGCGGCGGGGGTGGTGAAGTAGCCGCTGTCGTCTCGGGTGCTGCCGGCCGCAGCCCCCACCGTGCCGGCGACGGCGAGGGAGAACCCGAGCAGGGAGAGGATGGTGCCGAACACCAGCATGACGACGAATCCGGGTTTCATGGCGCGTCCTCTCGGTCGAGTGGAATTCACGCTCGCCCCGAAGCCGCCTTCTGTCAACCCCGGTGCGGGGGAACCGGCTCCGTCAGGACTCGGGACAGTTGGGCGCCGACCGCCTCGTTCTCGATCAGGAACCCGTCGTGGCCGTAATCGGACCGGATGACCACGGCATCCGTGCCGTCGATGTTCCCCGGCAGGTGCGCCGCGATGAGGCGCTGGCCCTCGACCGGGAACAGCCGGTCGCTGTCGATGCCGACGACGACTGTTCGTGCGGTGATCAGCGACAGAGCGGATGCGACGCCGCCGCGGCCGCGGCCGACGTCGTGCGAGTTCATGGCCTCGACCAGGACGAGGTAGCTGTTCGCGTCGAAGCGACGGGTGAACTTGTTGCCGTGGAAGTCCAGGTAGGACTCGACGGCGAAGCGGCCGCCGGCGCCGATCGGGCTGATTTCGCTCTGCCAGCCCCGCTCGAAGCGCAGATTGAGCTCCTCCGGGCTGCGGTAGTTCAGCAGGGCCATCCGTCGGGCCAGTGCGAGGCCGCGGGTCGGGCCGTCGCCGTCGGCGGCGTCGTAGTAGTCCCCGAACCGGAAGCAGGGGTCGCAGCGAACCGCTTCCATCTGTACGGAGTTCAGGCCGATCTGGTCGGCGGTCGTCACGGGGGGCGCGGCGAGGATCGCCAGCCGGGCCACTCGCGAGGGTGCCCCGATCGCCCACTCGAGCGCGTGCATCCCTCCCATGGAGCCGCCGATGACCGCGGCCCAGCGGTCGATCCCCAGCCGGTCGGAGAAGGCGACCTGGGCGGCGACCTGGTCACGGATGGTCAAATGCGGGAAGCGGGCGCCCCACTCCGAGCCGTCGGGCGAGAGGGACGCCGGGCCGGTGCTGCCCTGGCAGCCGCCGAGCATGTTCGGGGCCACCACGAACCAGCGGTCCGTGTCGATCGCCAGGCCGGGCCCGACGATGCCGCCCCACCATCCGCTCGTCGCGTGGCCGTCGCCGGAGGGCCCGGACAGGTGGCTGTCGCCGGTGAGGGCGTGCAGCACGAGCACCGCATTGTCGCCGGCGGGGGACAGCTCCCCCCAGGATTCGTACGCGATGCGCACGGCATCGAGGCTGCCGCCGGACTCGAAGTGGAGCGGCCCGACGTCGAGGAACCGGCGGTTGCCGACGGGGTCGCCGTCGCGCCAGGCGCCCGTTGCCGGGGGTTTGCCGAGGAGCGACCGAGCCTGGGCTTCCGTGACGAAGCTCGAGGGGACCGTGTCTGCAGCGAATTGCCAATCCATAGGCCCCCTATTCTGCCGGTTGAACGGCACCTCCGGGTGATTGTTACCGCGCAGGCCTGTCGCGCCTGCTCGGCGGATGCCGGCGTCACCACTCCTGCCCGGCGCGCCCGCGCGCCCGGCCGGCACCGGTCCCGGTCCCGCCCGAACGAATTCGACGGAGATTCTGCGCAATCAGACCGAATATGGCCTGAAACACCCGCGTGGGGGCAGAATCTCCGTCGAATTGGTGAAGAGGGTCAGGCGTTGGCGCGGGACGCCTGCACCACCGCGCGGGCGGCCGCGAGGCCGAGCTCGAGGTCGGCCTTCAGGTCGGCGATGTTCTCGATGCCGACCGACAGGCGCACCAGGCCCGGCGTCACGCCGGCCGTGAGCTGCTGCTCGGGGGTGAGCTGGGCGTGGGTGGTGGACGCCGGGTGGATGACGAGCGAGCGCACGTCGCCGATGTTGGCCAGGTGGCTGAACAGCGAGAGGTTGTCGACCAACGCGCGGCCCGCGTCGACGCCGCCCTTGAGCTCGAAGGACAGCACCGCGCCGACGCCCTTCGGGGCGTAGGTGTTCGCGGCGGCATACCAGGGGCTCGACGGGAGCCCGGCGTAGTTCACCGAGGCGATGTCCGGGTGGTTCTCGAGCCACTCGGCGATGTCCTGGGCGTTCTGCACGTGGCGTTCGATCCGCAGGCTGAGCGTCTCGATGCCCTGGATCAGCTGCCAGGCGCTCGCCGGGGCGATCGCGGAGCCCAGGTCGCGCAGCAACTGCACGCGCGCCTTGATGATGTACGCGATGCCGTCGCCGACGGCACCGGTGTAGCTGACGCCGTGGTACGACGGGTCGGGCTCGGTCAGGCCGGGGAACTTCTCGACGTTCTTTGACCATTCGAACGTGCCGCCGTCGACGATGATGCCGCCGATGACCGTGCCGTGGCCGCCGAGGAACTTGGTCGCGGAGTGGATGACGATGTCGGCGCCGTGCTCGAACGGGCGGATCAGGTACGGGGTGGCGATCGTGCTGTCGACGATGAGGGGCACGCCGTTGGCGTGGGCCACGTCGGCCACCAGCCGGATGTCGAGCACGTTGATCTTCGGGTTGCCGATGGTCTCGGCGAAGAACAGCTTGGTGTTCGGGCGCACAGCGCGGCGCCATTCCTCGGCGTCGTCCTGGTTCTCGACGAAGGTGGTCTCGATGCCCAGCTTCTTCAGCGTGTACTTGAACAGGTTGTAGGTTCCGCCGTAGATCGAGCTCGACGACACGATGTGGTCGCCGGCCTGGGCGATGTTCAGCACGGCGAACGTCGAAGCAGCCTGGCCGGACGAGAGGAGGAGGGCGGCGGTGCCACCCTCGAGGGCGGCGACGCGCTCTTCGACCACGGCCTGGGTCGGGTTCATGATGCGGGTGTAGATGTTGCCGAACTCGGCCAGCGCGAACAGGTTCTGCGCGTGCTGGGCGTTGTTGAAGACGTAGGAGGTGGTCTGGTAGATCGGGGTGGCCCGCGCGTTCGTGGTCGGGTCGGGCTGAGCACCGGAGTGCACCTGCTTCGTTTCGAACTTCCAGGCTGCAGTGTTGTCGCTCATGAGGTGGTCTCCCTGATAATCCTCGACGAGCGTGGACCGTCCATCGCTCTGGCAGCGAGTTTAGGCAGGCGGCCGGCGACGTGGCAACGAGGTCTGCAACACGGCGTCACACGCCGTTCAGCGGGCCGCCGCCGGCGGGGCATCGCCCGGCGCGGAATCCGGCGCCGCCGGCGACTCGAGCATCGTGCCCGACGGCCCCAGGTGCGGCAGCACGATCGTTCCGGTGTCGGTCGACGCGTGCTTGCGGAACATCCAGCGCGCACGCGGCTCCACCAGCGGCCGGAACACCTTCTTCACGACCGGGTGCGACAGCACGATGGAGATCAGCACGCTCAGCAGGATCACCCCCGGCAGGACCCAGGCCGGCTGCGGCCCCTCGAGCACGCCGGACTCGCGCAGCGGGAACAGCAGGAAACTGTGCAGCAGGTAGATGTACATGGTGGCCGCCCCGAACGTGCTGAACCAGGTGGTGCGCCGCGGCACGAGCAGCAGGAAAGCGACGATCAGGGCGAACGCGAGCAGCATCAGGCCCAGACGGATGCCGCCGGCCCAGATTTCGTCGAAGCCGAAGACCGGATACGCCTCGTTGTAGAGCAGGAACCGGCGCACCTTCAGGGTGCGCAGCAGCTCGATGTTCATCACGATCACCCCGAACAGCGCCGTGAACAGGGTGAGGGCCCCGATCCGCCACCGCCACACCGCCCCGGCGGCCAGGCCCAGCCAGATCGGGGTGAGCTGCCACTGGCGCAGTTTCCAGCCGAACACGAAGAAGGGCAGCAGGCCCAGGGTGCGGGAGATCGAGAAGCCGGCGTCGATGGATTCCAGGTAGCCGGAGCCGATCGAGATCAGGATGCTGATCAGGAGCGGGTAGCGCAGCAGAACCAGGAACGGCAGCATCAGGCGCCAGATCAGCAGCGCGATCAGGAACCACAGGGTCCAGGACGCGGTCGAGAAATCGGGCACGAAGGCGCCGCCGAGCAGCCAGCGGATGACCGTCCAGATGCTCTCGAAGATGATGTACGGAAACACGATGTCCGTGAGCAGCCGGTGCAGCTGGCGGGTGCCCGGGGGGCTGGATCTGGCGAAGTACCCGCTGACGGCGACGAAGAGCGGAACGTGGAACGCGTAGATGAAGAGGTAGACCTCGTAGGCGACGTTCGACTCGCCGATGAGCTTCAGGATGGCGTGGCCGATCACCATCAGCGTGATGGCGATCCAGCGCCCGTTGTCCCAGAGCGGCACCCGTCGCTTCCGGACCTGGGTCATTCCTGCTACCTGTGAACTCATCGTCCTTCTTCCCCCGCCAGAATAGAGCCATGGCTACCAAGAGAGTTGTTGTGACCGGTGCGAGTTCCGGAATCGGGGCGGCGACCGTTCGCCGGTTCCGCGAGCAGGGCTGGGCCGTGGTCGGGGTCGCACGGCGCGCCGACCGCCTCGCCGAGCTGAAAGCCGAGACCGGTGCCGACGTCTTCACGGCCGATCTCACCCGCCAGGCCGACGTCGACGCCCTGCGGGACTACCTGGCCGAGTCGGGGCCGGTGCACGCGCTCGTCAACAACGCGGGCGGCGCGATGGGCCTGGACAGCGTCGAGGACTCGCGGACCGAGGACTGGGCCTGGATGTTCGAGATCAACGTGCTCGCGGTCAAACGGGTGACAAGCGCGCTGCTGCCCCTGCTGCGGGACGGGATCCGGATGGATGGCGGTTGCGCCGACATCGTCACGGTCACGTCGATTGCCGGTCATGTTGCCTACCTCGGTGGTGGGGGCTACAACGCGGCGAAGTTCGCCGCGCACGCCCTGATGGAGGTGCTGCGCCTGGAACTGAACGGGGAGCCCATCCGGGTGATCGAGGTTGCCCCCGGCATGGTGCAGACCGAGGAATTCGGCCTGGTGCGTTTCCGCGGCGACGCCGAGAAGGCCGCAGCGGCTTACGCGAACGTGCCCAATCCGCTCACCGCGGAGGACATCGCGGAGACGATCGTGTCGAGCGTCGAGCGCCCCGCCCACGTCAATCTGGACCTGATCGTGATCAAGCCGGTCGCCCAGGCGGCCCCCACGCGAATCGCGAGAGGGCCGCTGACGCCGAAAGACTGACGCGGGCATGGCTTCGACCTACGGGTGAACCAGGATCTTCACCGCGGTGTCGTTGTGGTTGACCAGGGTGTCGAAGCCCTCGGTGACCAGGTTCTCCAAGGCGATCCGGCCCGTGATGAACGGCCTCAGGTCGATCGTGCCGGACTGCACCAGCTTGACGGTCTCCTCGTGGTCGCGTACGTAGGCGATCGTGCCGCGCAGGTCGATCTCCTTGAGCACAATCTTCTGCATGTCCACGGTGGCCGGGTGCCCCCAGATGGAGACGTTGACGAGCACGCCGGCGGGACGCAGGGCATCGAGCATGGCGTCGAGCACGGCGTTGACGCCCGCGCACTCGAACGCGACATCCGTGCCGACGCCACCGGTGATCTCGAGGACGCGGGCCTTGAGGTCATCGACGGTCGGGTCGATCACATAGTCGGCGACGCCGCTGGAGATCGCCTTCTCCTTGCGGGCCGCACTGAGCTCGGAGATGATCGTGGTCACGCCGATGCCCTTGAGGATCGAGGCCGTGAGCAGCCCGATGGGTCCGGCGCCGCCGACGATGGCGACGTCTCCGGACTTCGCGCCGCTGCGGACGACGGCGTGGTGCGCGACGGAGAGCGGCTCGATCAGGGCGGCCTCGTCGAGGGGGATATCCCCGATCGGGTGCACCCAGCGCTGGTCGACGACGACCTTCTCGCTCAGGCCGCCGCCGCCCCCGGCGAGGCCGATGAAGCCCATCTTCTCGCACAGGTGGTAGTTGCCGGCCTTGCAGGGCGGGCACTCGTCGCAGACGAAGTAGGGTTCCACGACCACGTTGTCCCCGACGTTCAGGCCCTCGACGCCGTCGCCGACCTCTTCGATGGTTCCGGAGAACTCATGGCCGAGCGTGACGGGCAGGGATTCGTGTGAGAGCGGATGCGGGTGGCCCGGCGCGGAGATGAAGATCGGGCCCTCGAGGTACTCGTGCAGGTCGGTGCCGCAGATGCCGCACCAGGCGACAGCGATCTTCACCGTTCCACTGCGGGTTTCCGGTTCCTCGATGTTCTCGATCCGGATGTCTTTCTGGCCGTAGAAGCGCGCAGCTTTCATGGGAATGATCTCCATTTTTGTCGTGGGCTCGACACAGGCGAATGGCCTGGCCCTCTAGCCCGCGGACGACACTACTCCCCCCCGGCTGAGGGGCGGCCGAGGGGGAGTAGTGGTGGTGCGATGGTGTTGGTTGTTCCCTAGTGCTCGACGGCTTCCTCGGCGCCGAACCCGGTCAGGGACCGGACCGACATCTCGGCGGCCAGCAGCGGGTCTTCCCTGGTCGTCGAGGTGACCGACCCGAGCCAGCCGAGGAAGAACCCGAGCGGGATGGAGACGATGCCCGGGTTGCTCAGCGGGAACCAGGCGAAGTTGACGTCGGCGCCGAACATGGACGTTTCGGTGCCCGAGAAGACCGGCGAGAACACGATCAGCACCATGGTGGCGGCGAGGCCGCCGTACATGCTCCAGACCGCACCACGGGTGGTGAAACCGCGCCAGAACAGCGAGTACAGGATGGTCGGCAGGTTAGCGCTCGCCGCGACGGCGAACGCCAGGGCCACCAGGAAGGCGATGTTCTGCCCCTGCACGCCGATTCCGCCGGCGATGGAGAGGATGCCGATCACCACGACGGTGCGGCGGGCCACCTTGACCTCGCTGTCGGGGTCGCCCTTGCCCTTCTTGATCACGCTCATGTAGATGTCGTGCGCGAAGGAGGTCGCCGCGGTGATCGTGATGCCGGCGACGACCGCGAGGATCGTCGCGAAGGCGATCGCCGAGATGAAGCCGAGCAGCAGCGGTCCGCCGAGTGCGAGCGAGAGCAGCGGTGCGGCCGAGTTCACGCCGCCGGGAGCGGCCAGGATGGTGTCGGCTCCGACGAGCGCGACGGCACCGAAGCCGAGCACCAGCGTGAACAGGTAGAACGCGCCGATCAGCCAGATGGCCCAGACGACCGAGCGACGGGCTTCCTTGGCCGAGGGAACCGTGTAGAAGCGCATCAGCACGTGCGGCAGGCCGGCGGTGCCGAGCACGAGGGCGACGGCGAGCGAGACGAAGTCCAGCGGGTTGGTGCCGTACTTCAGTCCGGGCACCAGGATGGCGTCGGCGGGGGTGCTCCCGGACGCGGCGACGGCCGTCTCGAGCAGCGCGGAGAAGTTGAAGCCGTTCAGGGCGAGCACCCAGACGGTCATCGCGAAGGCCCCGATGATCAGCAGGAACGCCTTGATGATCTGCACCCAGGTGGTGCCCTTCATGCCGCCGATGAGCACGTACATGATCATCAGGCCACCGACGACAGTGACCACGATCGACTGGCCGACCTTGTCGTTGATGCCGAGGAGCAGCGACACGAGGCCGCCGGCGCCGGCCATCTGGGCGAGGAGGTAGAAGAAGCAGACCGCGAGGGTGGTGGTGGCCGCGGCCACGCGCACGGGGCCCTGCTTCAGCCGGAAGGAGAGCACATCGGCCATGGTGTACTTGCCGGTGTTGCGCATCAGCTCGGCGACGAGCAGCAGGGCGACGAGCCAGGCGACGAGGAAGCCGATCGAGTACAGGAAGCCGTCATAGCCGCTGACGGCGATCGCCCCGACGATGCCGAGGAACGAGGCCGCGGAGAGGTAGTCGCCGGCGATGGCGAAACCGTTCTGCGGCCCGGTGAACGAGCGGCCACCGGTGTAGTAGTCGGCCGCGGTCTTGTTATTGCGGCCGGCCCGGATCACCACGATCAGGGTCACCGCCACGAACGCGAGGAAGATCGAGATGTTCAGCACCGGGTTGTTCTCAACCGGTTTGACTGCCTGGGCCAGCTGGCCCGGCAGGGACTGCAGAATGCCGGGTGCGATCATTTCTTGTCCATCCCCTCAAGCTCGGCACGCAGCTCGGCCCCGAGGGGGTCGAGACGACGGTTCGAGTACGACACGTACCACATGGTGATTCCGAAGGTGGTGACGAACTGGCCGAGGCCGAGCACCAGCCCGAGGTTGAACCGCCCGAAGACGGGGATCGCCATCACGCCGGGCAGGTAGGCCGCGACGAGGACGAAGACGAAGTACCAGATGAAGAAGAACGCGGCGAGCGGCAGGACGAACCTGCGGCGCTGCCTCTTCAGCTCCAGAAAACGCGGCGTCTTCTCATAGGCCACGTAGTCGATGGTGGATGCTGCTCCGTCCGGACGTGCATCTTTCAGTGATTCCGTCATGCGGGCTCCTTTGCTCCGGGTGAGGGGATGTGATTGCTGTGAGTGGTGCGGTGGTGAACTGTGGGTGATTTGTGGGGGCTCAACCGTCGTGGTCGGTGCCGTGGACGGCCAGTTTCAGCGCGTCCAGAACCGTCGGATCTTCGATCGTGGGCGGAACCGTGTACGGCTCCCCGTCCACGATCTGACGGATGGTCTTGCGCAGGATCTTGCCGGACCTGGTCTTGGGCAGCCGTTCCACGATGGTCACGTCGCGGAACGCGGCCACCGGCCCGACATGATCCCTGACCAGCCCGATCAGTTCCCGGACGAGGGTGTCATGGTCGATGGACGCGCCGGCCTTGAGGGTGACGAAACCGGCCGCGCGCTGCCCCTTGAGCGGGTCGTGCACACCCAGGACCGCGCACTCCGCGACGGCGGGGTGCAGGGTCAGCACCTCCTCCAGCGAGCCGGTGGACAGGCGGTGCCCGGCCACGTTGATCACGTCGTCGGTGCGGCCCATCACGTAGAGGTAGCCGTCCTGATCGAAGTGGCCGGAGTCCCCGGTCGCGTAGAAACCCGGGAAGGCCGACAGGTAGGAGCTGGCGAAGCGGTCCTCGCTTCCCCAGACCCCGAGCAGTGTGCCGGGCGGCAACGGCAGACGGATGGCGATGTTGCCTTCCTTGCCGGGACGCGTGACGGGCTTGCCCCTGGAGTCGAGGATGACGACGTCGTAGCCGGGCACCGGGAAGGTGGCCGAGCCCGGTTTGGTGGGGATATCGGCGATGCCGCGCGGGTTGGCGCAGATGGCCCAGCCGGTCTCGGTCTGCCACCAGTGGTCGACGACCGGGCAGTGCAGCCCGTCGTTGGCCCAGTGGTAGGTTTCGGGGTCGAGGCGCTCGCCGGCCAGGAACAGCCCGTGCAGGCTGGACACGTCGTGCTTCGCCAGCTCCAGCAGGTCAGGGTCCACCCGGCGGATTGCGCGGATGGCCGTGGGCGCCGTGAACAGCACCGAGACCGCGTAGTTCTCCACGACCCGCCAGAACGCGCCGGCATCCGGCGTGCCCACCGGTTTGCCCTCGAAGATGACCGTGGTGGCGCCGACCAGGAGCGGGGCATAGACGATGTAGGAGTGGCCGACCACCCAGCCGACGTCGGAGGCGGCCCAGAACACGTCGCCCGGCTTCACGTTGTAGATGTTCGCCATCGACCAGGCCAGCGCCACGGCGTGGCCGCCGTTGTCGCGGATGATCCCCTTGGGGTTGCCCGTGGTGCCGGAGGTGTACAGGACGTAGAGCGGGTCCTCGGAGCGCAGGCTGACCGCCGCCACGGGGGTGGCCTCGGTTTCCTCGTGCGCCCAGTCCAGCCAGGCCACGTCGCTCCTGCCGGAGTAGTCGGCCGCGCAGCCGGGGATCATCTCCCGGTCGCGCACGATCACGGTTCGCACGGAGCCCTTGCTGCGGGCGAGCGCCCGCTCGACCAGCGGCAGGTATTCGACCGCGCGACCCGGTTCCAGGCCGCCCGAGGCGGTCACGATCACGGTGGGGCGCGCGTCGTCGATCCGCACGGCGAGCTCGCTGGCGGCGAAGCCGCCGAAGACGACGGAGTGGATGGCGCCGATGCGGGCGCAGGCCAGCATGGCCACGATCGCCTCCGGGATCATGGGCAGGTAGATGATGACCCGGTCGCCCTGGTCCACGCCGTTGGCGCGCAGCACGCCGGCGAAACGCTCGACCCGGCCGAGCAGCTCCCGGTAGCTGAGGCGCACCCGGGTGCCGGACATCGCCGAGTCGTAGATGACGGCGGTCTGGTCGCCGCGGCCGGCGAGGACGTGGCGGTCGAGGGCGTTGTAGCTGGTGTTCAGCTCTCCGTCGGGAAACCAGCGCCAGGTTCCGGGGGAGCGCTCCTCGAGGGCGACGCGCGGCGGGGCCGTCCAGTCGATGGCCTGCGCGGCCTCCAGCCAGAAGTCCGAGCGCGTGTCCGCGTCGATGCTGCGCTGCCACAGGTCGTGATAGCCGACCGCTGGTTCCCCTGACATCCTGAACCTCCCCGTTGAAGTTCCTATGTATACATAGAATCGGTGAAGTCTTGCACAGTGTGGGCGCAAAGGGAATAACATGTCAGTTGTGTATACAGAAACCCCAACGGCGGGGGTTGCGCCGCCGGTCCGCGCGAGTGAACGCGCCTACCGTCAGCTGCGCGGGGAGATCCTCGACGGACTGCTGGCGCCCGGTGCCGGACTCCTCGAGGTCGAGCAGTCGGCCCGGATCGGGGTGTCACGAACCCCCCTGCGCGCGGCGATCGCCCGCCTGATCTCCGACGGTCTGGTGGCCGGGCGCCCCGGCCGCGGCTTCATGGTGACCGAGATGTCGGTGGACAGCATCCGCGAGCTCTACGAGGTGCGGCGGGCGCTGGAGGAACATGCCGCGCGCATCGCCGCCGAGCGCCGGGACCCGGCCGTCTTCGAGGCGCTGCGGGCGCAGTTCGTGCAGGCCCCCGGCCTGCTCGAGCGGGGGCCGGCGGGCCTGAGCCGCTACTACGAGCTGATCACCGAGTTCGACGACGCGCTCGATGCGGCCGTGATGAACCCGTTCCTGGTCGGGGCGCTCGCCGGGGTGCGCACCCACCTCGCCCGCATCCGTCGGCTGGGCCGGGACAATCCCGGCCGGCTGCGGGCCGCAGCGGCCGAGCACCTGCTCATCATCGAGGCCATCCTGGCCGGCGACTCGTCGCTGGCCGCCCATGCCACCCACGTTCACCTCCACCAAAGCCTCACGAACGTCCTCGCGGCGATCCAGGGGCACGCGGCCGATCCGGCCGGCTAATCGAAAGGATCCATCGTGCAGCTTCACCACGTTCGTGTTCACCGCAGTGACGAGAATCTCGCCCGGACGGACCAGCTCGCCTGGAAGATCGCCGAAGTCGCCGCCGACCCGGTCGCGGTCACGGACGAGGTGACCGAGATGATCATCAACCGCGTCATAGACAACGCCGCGGTCGCCGCGGCGTCGCTCACCCGTCGCCCGGTGGTCGCCGCCCGCTCGCAGGCGCTGGCGCATCCGCGGTCCTTCAACGGCGTCGGCGCGACCGTGTTCGGGGAGCAGCGCTCCCGCCGGGTGTCGCCGGAGTGGGCCGCCTGGGCCAACGGCGTGGCCGTGCGCGAGCTCGACTACCACGACACCTTCCTCGCCGCCGAGTACTCCCACCCCGGCGACAACATCCCGCCCGTCGTGGCCGTGGCCCAGCACCTGGCCAACGCCCGCGGCCTGAGCGGGAGCGACCTGGTGCGCGGCATCGCCACCGGGTACGAGATCCAGATCGACCTGGTCAAGGGGATCAGCCTGCACGCGCACAAGATCGACCACGTCGCCCACCTCGGCCCGTCGGCCGCGGCCGGAATCGGCACCCTCCTCGGCCTCGACGTCGAGACCATCTTCCAGGCCGTCGGCCAGGCGCTGCACACCACGACGGCCACCCGGCAGTCGCGGAAGGGCGAGATCTCGAGCTGGAAGGCGCACGCCCCGGCCTTCGCCGGAAAGATGGCGGTCGAATCCGTCGACCGCGCGATGCGCGGCGAAACCAGCCCCACCCCGATCTACGAGGGCGAGGACGGCGTGATCGCCTGGCTGCTCGACGGTCCGGACGCCGCCTACGAGGTGTCGCTGCCGGAGGCGAACGAAGCCAAGCGCGCCATCCTGGACAGCTACACCAAGGAGCACTCGGCCGAGTACCAGGCGCAGGCCTGGATCGACCTGGCCCGGAAGCTGCACCGCGAGCACCCCGAACTGGTCGACCCGGCGAACATCGCCTCCGTGGTCATCCACACCAGTCACCACACCCACTACGTGATCGGCTCGGGCGCGAACGACCCGCAGAAGTACGACCCGACCGCCAGCCGCGAAACCCTCGACCACTCCATCCCGTACATCTTCACCGTCGCACTCCAGGACGGCAGCTGGCACCACGTGGACTCCTACCGGCCCGAACGCGCCAATCGTGCCGACACGGTGGCCTTGTGGAACAAGGTGACCACGACGGAAGACCCGGAGTGGACCCGCCGGTACCACTCCCTCGACCCGGCCGAGAAGGCATTCGGCGGCCGCGTGGAGATCGAGCTCACCGACGGCACCCACGTGATCGACGAGATCGCCGTCGCCGATGCCCACCCGCTCGGCGCCAAGCCGTTCGGCCGCGCCGAGTACATCAACAAGTTCCGTACCCTCGCGGCGGAGGTGCTGGAGGAGGGCGAGATCGTGCGCTTCCTCAGCGCCGCCGAGCGCCTGCCGAAACTCGGCGCCGGCGAACTCGGCCAGCTCACCATCGTGGCCCGCAACGGCCTGCTCGCCTCCCTCCCCACCCCGAACGGAATCTTCTGATGTTGTACTCGACGCTCACCCCGGCCGACAAACGCGCCGGGTTCCGCGCGGCACTGGCCACCGGCCGGCTGCTGCGCTTCCCGGGAGCCTTCAACCCGCTGTCCGCCCGGCTGATCGCGGCCAAGGGATTCGAGGGCGTCTACATCTCCGGCGCCGTGCTCTCGGCCGACCTCGGCCTGCCGGACATCGGCCTGACCACCCTGACCGAGGTGGCCGGACGCAGCCAGCAGATCGCCCGGATGACCGACCTGCCGACGATCGTCGACGCCGACACGGGCTTCGGCGAGCCGATGAACGTAGCCCGCACGATCCAGACCCTCGAGGATGCCGGCCTGGCCGGCATGCACATCGAGGACCAGGTCAACCCGAAACGGTGCGGGCACCTCGACGGCAAGCAGGTCGTGGACGATGACACGGCGGCCAAGCGCATCCGAGCGGCCGTCGACGCACGGCGCGACCCGAACTTCCTGATCATGGCGCGCACCGACATCCGTGCCGTCGATGGATTGGCCGCGGCGGTCGACCGGGCGAAGAAACTCGTCGACGCCGGTGCGGACGCGATCTTCCCCGAGGCGATGGCGTCGCTGACCGAGTTCGCGGCCATCCGTGCCGCCGTGGACGTGCCGGTGCTGGCGAACATGACCGAGTTCGGCAAGGGCGAGCTGTACACGACCGCGCAGCTGGCGGACGTGGGCATGAACATCGTGATCTTCCCGGTCTCGCTGCTCAGACTCGCCATGGGCGCCGCCGAGCGCGGACTCGACACCATCGAGGCGGAGGGCTCGCTGACCACCCTCCTGCCGGAGATGCAGCACCGCGCCAAGCTGTACGAGCTGCTCGACTACGAGTCCTACAGCCACTTCGATTCCGGCGTCTTCAACTTCACCCTCAACCCGAACGTCGCCTCGTAGCGACATTGCATTTTTCTCTACGCAAAGGAGCGACATGAGTCAGAACGAACCGACGGTCTTCAAGGGCCTGGCCGGCGTCGTGGTGGACCGGACCGCAGTGTCCAAGGTCAACCCCGAATCGAATTCCCTGCTGTACCGCGGCTACCCGGTGCAGGAACTGGCGGCGCAGAAGAGCTTCGAGGAAGTGACGTACCTGCTCTGGCACGGTGAGCTGCCGACCGAGGCGCAGCTGGCCGAGTTCGAGGAGCTGGAACGGGGCTTGCGCCACCTGGCCCCCGCGGTGAAGCGCGTCATCGACGAACTGCCGATGACCGCCCACCCCATGGACGTGGTGCGCACCGCCGTCAGCCTGATCGGCGCCAACGACCCGGATGCGGCCGACCCGTCACCGGAGGCCAACCGGGCGAAGGGGCTGCGCCTCTGGGCGCAGATGCCCGCGATCGTGGCCTACGACCAGCGCCGCCGCCACGGCCTGGACCTGGTCGAACCCCGGGACGACCTGGGCTACTCGGCCAACTTCCTGTTCATGACCTTCGGCGAGGTGGCGGAACTCGTGGTCGTGAACGCGTTCGACGTGTCGATGATCATGTACGCCGAGCACTCCTTCAACGCGTCGACCTTCACCGCCCGGGTGATCACCTCGACCATGTCCGACCTGCACTCGGCGATCACCGGTGCGATCGGCGCGCTCAAGGGGCCGCTGCACGGCGGCGCCAACGAGGCCGTGATGCACATCTTCGACGAGATCGGTTTCGGCCCGGGAGCCGGGGAACGCGCGGAGACCTGGCTGAATGAGACCCTCGCCGCCAAGCGCAAGGTGATGGGCTTCGGCCACCGCGTCTACAAGCACGGTGACTCCCGGGTGCCGACCATGCAGACCGCGCTGCTCACGCTGGTCGAGCACTACCAGCGGCCCGACCTGCTCGAGCTCTACGATTCCCTGGCCGCGGGGATGACGGCGCGCACCGGCATCCAGCCCAACCTGGACTACCCGTCCGGGCCGGCGTACCACCTGATGGGGTTCGACACGCTCACCTTCACGCCGATCTTCGTCGCGGCGCGCCTGGCCGGCTGGACGGCGCACATCATCGAGCAGACCGCGGCCAACGCACTGATCCGGCCACTGTCGCTCTACAACGGCCATGAGGAGCGGCACCTGTCGTGACCTAGCATTGGACAATGGCATTCGACGCGGACGACGCAGCAGCAGACCTGGCCGACACCCAACGGGAGGTCCTGGACTGGGGCGTGTTCGCTGACGCGTCCCGCCAGCTGGCGACGGACGTGCTTGCCAGTGGTTTTCAACCGGATGTCGTGATCGCCATCGCCCGCGGCGGGCTGCTGCTCGCCGGGGCGATGTCGTACGCGCTCGGCACCAAGAACTGCGGCAGCATCAACGTGCAGTTCTACACCGGGGTCGACGAGCGCCTCCCGGTACCCGTTCTCTCCGGCCCCATGCTCGACGCGCCGTCCCTGACCGGCCTCCGGGTGCTTCTGGTCGACGACGTCTCCGACTCCGGGAACACGCTCGCCATGGTCGTCGCCCTGCTCCGCGAAGCCGCCTGCGAGGTGCGCACGGCGACCCTGTTCACGAAGCCGCGCACGGTGCTCGTGCCCGACTTCACCTGGTGCGAGACGGACCGCTGGATCGTGTTCCCCTGGTCTTCGCTGCCCGCCGTGACCGTCCCGGTGGACACCACCGCGCCTGCCGTCGCCGTCACCGCTGCTGCCGCTGCCGAGAAGGTCGTCGCGTGAGCGTTCACCTGGTCGGCGGGGGCTGGAACCCCGGAGCCTTCGCCGACGTCTTCGGCCCGTTCCTGGCCGAGGCCGGCCGCCGGGCGGAGGCCGCGGGCCGGGCCGAGCCACGCATCGCCATCATCGCCGTGCGGGACGGTGACGCGGCCGAGCACGCCGCGAACCTGGTCGAAGCGGTCGCCGCCGCCGGTGCTTTCGAGCCGAAGGTGACCGCCGTGGCCCACGGCGACACCGCAGCCCTGACGGCCGTGTCCGAGGTCGACGGCATCGTTGTCGGCGGCGGGCTCACTCCGGCGTACCTTGCGGCCGTCGCACCGATCGCGGGCGAGATCCGCCGCCAGGTGGCCGCCGGCATCCCCTACCTGGGTTTCTCGGCCGGAGCCATGATCGCCGCTGAGCGCGCCCTGATCGGCGGCTGGCGGATGGGCGGGGTCGAGGTCAGCGCCGAACACGCCGCGGAGGGCCTGGACGAGATCACGATCGAACCCGGCATCGGCCTGCTCGACGTCACCGTCGAGGTGCACGCCGCCCAGTGGGGCACCTTGTCCCGGCTGGTCGCCGCCACCGAGGCCGGCCTGATCGACGGCGGCCTGGCCGTCGACGAGAACACCGCGCTGGTCGTCGGCGAGGGCGCGCTCAGCGTCGTCGGAGCCGGCAGCGTCTGGCGGGTCAGCCAGTCCGACGGCGGCGTGCTCGTCAGCACCTTCGGCGCCTGACGCCGGGATGCCCTTCACCTTGCAGGCACTGGCGCGCAGCCGCGCCATGGATCCGGGCTGGGCCGCGGCACTCGAACCCGTCGGGCCCGAGATCGACGCCATGGCCGCGTTCCTGCAGGGCGAGACCCGGGCCGGCCGGCCCTGGCTGCCGGCGCCCGAGAACGTGTTCCGAGCCTTCGCCGAGCCGTTCGACGCCGTGCGCGTGCTGATCGTCGGCCAGGACCCGTATCCGACCCCGGGGCATCCGATCGGCCTGGCCTTCGCGGTCGACCCGCACGTGCGACCGCTGCCGCGCAGCCTGCAGAACATCTGCCGGGAACTGCACGAGGATGTCGGCGTCACGGCCGCCGACGGCGACCTCACGCCCTGGTCGCGCCAGGGCGTGCTGCTGCTGAACCGGGTGCTCACCGTGCAGCAGGGCGTGGCCGGGGCGCACCGCCGGAACGGCTGGGAAGCCGTCTCGGAGCAGGCCATCCGCGCGCTCGTCGCCCGCGACCGGCCCCTGGTCGCCATCCTCTGGGGGAGGGACGCCGCCACCCTCAAGCCGCTCCTCGGGGACACTCCCATGATCGAGTCCGCGCACCCCAGCCCGCTGTCGGCGCGGCGCGGATTCTTCGGTTCCCGGCCCTTCAGCCGGGCCAACGAGCAGCTCCGTCTCGCCGGGGCGGCCCCGGTCGACTGGTCGCTCGGGTAATCTGGAATCTCCCGGAGGAGTCAGCTGTGCTTGAAGAGGAATACCAGCCGCGTCGGCAATTGCCCCGGCATCTGCGACCCGCGCCCCCCGAGGAGGCGCCGTTCGAATACACGATGCGCGACGCGCAGATCACCGACCTGCCGTACATCCGGGAGATCTACAACTACTACGTGGCCAACAGCACGGTCACCTTCGACGTCGACCCGATGACCCTCGCCGCCTGGCGCAGCAAGTTCTACTACCTCGGCAAGCTCGGCATGCCCTTCATCGTCGCGGTGTCGCCGGCGGGGCAGCTCCTGGGCTACGCGCTGGTCAGCCCGTGGAAGGAGAAGCGGGCCTACCGGTTCACGGTCGAGAACTCGATCTACCTCGGCGCGGCCTCCACCGGCAAGGGGCTCGGCCGGGTGCTGCTGGGCGAGCTGATCGACCGGTCGAAGTCGGCCGGCCTCAAGGAGATCATCGCGGTGATCGCGGACCAGGGCGCCGACGCGTCGATCAAGCTGCACCGCGACTTCGGTTTCGACGAGATCGGCCGGATGGGCAAGGTCGGCTTCAAATTCGACCGCTGGCTCGGCACCGTGCTGATGCAGAAGAGCCTCAAGTAGCCTGACTCTCACGTAGCGCGGACTCAGCGCCCCGGGCGGCGGTGGCCCAGCGCGGACAGCCGGCCGACGAGGCCGAGCGAGAAGCGGTGCGGGAGGACGCCCACGATCCGGGCGAGAACGGCGTTGCGGCGGCCGCTGACCACGTACGGCGGCGGGTCGGCCAGGTCCAGCGCGTCGAAGGCGGTGCGCATCACGTCATCCACCGTCAGGACCCGCCGGAACCGGTGCACGTTGCCCGCGATGCCGGCGAACTCGGTGGCGACGGGGCCGGGGCAGAGGGCGGTGACCTTGAGCCCGCCGGCCCGGGTCTCGGCCCAGAGCGCCTCGGTGAAACGCAGGACGAACGCCTTGGTGGCGCCATAGACCGCCATGTGCGGGACCGGCTGGAACGCGGCCGTGCTGGCCATGTTGACGAGGGCGGCGGAGCCGGGCCGTTCCCGGAGGGTTCGGAGCAGATCCGGCAGGAGCGCATGGGTGAGGTCCGTGAGGGCCTGCACGTTCAGAGCCACCTGCTCGTGCGCCCGGTCGGCGTCGGAATCCCGGACGTCGCCCCAGCTGCCGAATCCCGCGTTGTTGACGAGGGTGCCAACCGTGATGTCCCGGCTGTGCAGGTCGGCGACCAACTCGGTGACGGCGCCGGGGCGGGCCAGATCCAGGGGGATCACCGTCGACACGGTGCCGTACTTCTCGGCCAGTTCCACCGCGAGCTCTTCGAGGCGGTCCTGGCGGCGAGCGGTGAGCACGAGGTCCGCCCCACGCTCCGCCAGCTCGCGCGCGAACCCGCGGCCGAGGCCGCTCGAGGCGCCCGTGACGAGTGCGGTGGTGCCGATCGGGTTGAAGATTGTCCGCTTCATGCGGCAAGGCTAGTCCGTCGGGCCGCGTAGGGTCGGAGCATGACCGATGCTCCTCCTGACCTGCCCGAACGCCACACGGTGCTGCGGTCCTTCGCCGGCCATCTGGAGGCCGGCCCCGACGTGGTGTTCCGGCGGCTCGCGGCGGCCCTGGCTCCCAGAGGGGAAGCCGGCGGGACCCTGTACACGGATGCCGAGCGCCGCCTGATCGTGCTGCGGCGCGGCTGGTGGTATCGCGGCGAGTACCAGGTGCGGCCCGAGGACGAGACCGGTTCGCTCGTGCAGTACGAGATCGTCAACGTGGCGCAGCCCCTGCCGTGGGCCGCGACGTGGGCGGCGGCATCCGTGCTGCGTGCCGCGCCGCGCGCCTTCCAGGCGTTGCTGACCGGCCTCTCCCGCTCCTGAGCCGGTGTTGAGCCGGGGGGAGGGCGCGGTGACTAGGCTCGGGGGATGGCCGCTCCGCACGAACTGACCGCTCTCGAACAATGGCAGGCGCTGCAGCGCGGCGAGCTCAGCCCCGTCGAACTGACCGATCACTACCTCGGCCGGATCGAGGACCTCGATCCCTGCCTCGGCGCGTTCGTGACCGTCACGGCGGACGCCGCCCGGGAGCGCGCCCGGTTCGTGCAGGACCACGTGCCGCGCACGGCGCCGCTCTGGGGGCTGCCGTTCGGCGACAAGGATCTCCAGCGCCGCGCCGGCGTGCCGGCCCGGTTCGGGTCCCGGCTGATGCGGGACTTCGTGCCGGACGAATCCGACGGTCTGGTGCAGGCGCTCGACATGGCCGGCGGCGTGAGCCTGGGCAAGACGAACACCCCCGAGTTCGGGCTGCCCTCCTATACCGAGAGCCTCGCCTCGCCGCCCGCCCGCAACCCGTGGGACCGATCCCGCGGGGCCGGGGGCTCCAGCGGCGGGGCCGCGGTCGCCGTCGCGGCCCGCCTGCTGCCGTTCGCTCCCGGGTCCGACGGCGGCGGCTCCGTCCGGATCCCCGCGGCGGCCTGCGGACTCGTCGGCCTGAAGCCCTCGCGCGGCCGCGTGCCGACGTCCTCCGGCATCGACGCCCTCGGCGGCCTCAGCGTTGCCGGACCGCTGGCGCGGACCGTGACGGATGCCGCGCTCCTCCTCGACGCGATGGTCACGCCGCGGGGCGGGCATCCGAAGCACCAGTTCGCGCTGCGCCCGCCCGGCGACGACGCCCCGCTCCTGGCCGCCGCGGTGCGCGGCGAGGGACGATTCCAGCTCGGGGTGATGACCGCATCCGCGTGGGACGACGCCTACCCGATCGAGATCGCGCCGGAGGCCCTGGCCGCGCTGGCGACGGCCACCGACGAGTTCGCGGCCCTGGGCCACGGCCTGGAGGACACCGCGCTCGAACCCGACGACAGCTACTCGCCGGCCTTCCGCACGATCTGGCAGGCCGGAGCCGCGGGCATCCCCGCCGAGACGCCGGCGGAGGAATCGCTGCTCGAACCGCTCACGCTCTGGCTGATGCGCCGCGGGCGTGCCCTGTCGGCCCGTGACCTGGCCGAGGCGCTCGCCGCCCTGGCCGCCTACGAGCGCTCGTTCATCCGTCAGCTGTCACGCTTCGACGCGGTGCTCACGCCGGCCCTCGCGCTGACGCCCCGCCCGCTGGGCTCGTATGACCAGGCGGACGGGGAACGCAACTTCGCGCAGCAGGTGCAGTACACGCCGTTCACCTCGATGGTCAATGTGACCGGGCTGCCCGCGATCGTGCTGCCGGTCGCCCAGACCGGGGAGGGCCTGCCGATGGGGGTGCAGCTGATCGGGCGGCCGGGCGGCGAGGCCACCCTGCTCGCCCTCGGCGCGCAGCTCGAGCGCCGCCTGCGCTGGCAGCACCGCACGCCGCCCGAGCCCCGGCGTCCCTGAACCAATTCGACGGAGAAACTGCTTTAAAAACACGATTACGGACTGTTTGGGACCGATTCGGGCAAAATCTCCGTCGAATTCGTTAGGAGCGGGGCCGGGCGCGCGGGCTCGCCGGCTAGACGCGCTGCGTCGTGCGGGGGGCCGCGGCGCTGGACGGACGCTCGGCCGGTGCCGCGTTCGCGGCCGGGCGGGACGGCCACCAGAACCGGTCGCCGGTGAGGAACACCAGCGCGGGCACCACCAGGGTGCGCACCACCAGGGTGTCCAGCAGCACGCCGATGCAGACGATGACACCGATCTGGGTCAGCGCCACCACGGGCAGCACGCCCAGCACCGCGAAGACGGCGGCGATCAGGATGCCGGCGCTCGTGATCACCGCGCCGGTCGACGAGAGGGCGCGAACCATGCCCTCCTTCGTGCCGTGCGCCATGCTCTCTTCCCGGGCCCGGGTGGTGAGGAAGATGTTGTAGTCCACGCCCAGGGCCACAAGGAACAGGAACGCGAACAGCACCACGTTCGTGTTGAAGGCCGGGAAGCCCATCAGGTTCTGAAAGATCCAGTTGGAGGCGCCGAGGCTGGCGAAGAAGGTGGCCAGAACGCTCCCGATCAGCAGCACGGGGGCCACCAGCGACCGCAGGAGCAGGGCCAGGATGGCGAACACGATGGCCAGGATCATCGGGATGATCAGGTCCTGGTCGGACCTGGCGCTCGTCTTGTTGTCCAACGCGGTGGCGTCGCTGCCGCCGACCAGCGCCTTCGACGCCTCGCCGGGCGCGTCGGCGTAGACCCCGCGGAGGTTTCCGATGGTGGCGAAGGTCGCGTCGCTGCCCGGTTCGCTCGCGAGGGAGAGATTGAGGCGGGTCAGGCCGTTCGCGCTCTCGCCCGGCTGCACTGAGTCGATGCCGGGGGTCTGTTCGGCGAGCGTGCCGGCCTCGGCGGCCGCGGCATCCGGTACCAGAACGATGGTCTGGCTGGTCAGACCGGCCGAGAAGGATTCTTCGACGATGGCCTGCGCCTGAACGGACTCGGGCTTGCCGAGCAGTTGGTCGGCCTGGGAGAGGCCGACGGATGCGCCGATCAGCCCGAGGCTGAGGGCGCCGAGCCCAACGATGGAGACGGCAGTGATCAGCACCGGTCGTCGCTGCACGCCGCGGCCGAGCCGGGTCCAGAACCCCGGGCGCAGCTCGGTGCCGGCCCCCGGCACGAACCGCGGCACGAACGGCCAGAACAGCCCGCGCCCGCAGACCACGAGCGCGGACGGCAGCACGATCAGGGCGAAGAGGATGGCGATGACCACGCCGATCGCGCAGGCGAAGCCGAGCGCGCGGTTGCCCGACAGTTCCGCGAACAGCAGGGTGAGCAGGCTCAGCGCCACCGTGCCGCCGCTGGCCGCGATGGCCGGGCCGGCGCCGCGGACCGCGGTCAGCATGGCGTCGTTGCGGCTCTCGGTGCGGAGCAGTTCCTCGCGATACCTGGCCACGAGCAGCAGGGCGTAGTTGGTGCCGGCGCCGAAGACCAGCACCGACTGGATGCCGGCCACCGACGGGTCGAGGGTGATGCCGAACGGTTGCGCGAGGGCGCCGACGACGACCGCGGCGAGGCCGTCGGCCAGGCCGACGACGACGAGGGGGACGATCCAGAGCACCGGGCTGCGGTAGGTCACGATCAGGAGCACGGCCACCACGATCACGGTGACGAGCAGCAGTCGCAGGTCGGCCCCGGCGAAGGCGTTGGTGATGTCGGACTGGAACCCGACGGCCCCGGTGGCATAGGCGGTCAGACCCGCCGGGAGATCCTTCGACGCGGCGGCACGGATGTCGGCGGCCGTCTGCCCGATGTCGGCGTTGGCCGTGTCCGCATCCAGGGGCACGACGCTGAGGGCGGCCTGCTGGTCCGAGCTGAACTGCGGCGTCGTGGCCCGCGGCGCGGTGGACTGCTCGCCGAGGGCGGCGCCGCGCTCGGTGATCGCGGCGATGTCCGCGTCGGTCAGCTCGGCGCCGTCCCGGCTCCAGACCACGATGGCGGAGGTTTGCTTCGCGGAGGGGAACTCGGTGAGGAGCTTGTCGACCTGGGCGGCCTGGCTCGAGGAGGGGAGGCCCGAGCTGGGAAACTCCTCCGAATCATTGGCCGGGAGGAGCGTGAACAGCAGGCCGACGGCGACGGCCGTCGCGGCCAGGACGATCCAGGCCGTGCCTCGACCGGTGATGAACCGCAGAATCGCAATCACGATTTCCTCCAATTAGCCTGATTGCTAGGCGCCCTAGCTATGTCTCGTAATAGTATGGCCATATGGATGAACGCCGCAAGTTCGTTCCCGGGTCTGAGACGGGCGCTTCCGGTGCGCCCGCAGGCGTCACCCCGGCCACTGCCGCCCGCCCGGGCCCGGCCGCTGCCTCACTGCCGCCCGCCGCCGCGATCGGAGTCTGTCTGCACGAGATCGTGCAGCTCTCGCGCGCCTTTGAACGCCAGGTCGGGCAGGCCCTCGAGGTGAACTCGACCGACCTCTCCGCGATGGAGCACCTGATGCAGGAGGGGCCGCTGACCCCGAGCGAGCTGTCGCGCCGCCTGGACATCTCGACCGCGGCGACCACCCTCGTGGTCGACCGCCTGGTCGCACTCGGGCATGCGCAGCGGCATCCGCACGCCTCGGACCGCCGCAAGGTGGTCGTGGTGCCGGCCCCCTCGTCGGTGGTCCGCGCCTTCGAGGAGCTGCGGCCCGTGATCGGCGGCGTGGCCGCGCTGGCGGAAGACCTGTCGGCGGCCGAGCGGAACGTCGTTGCGGAGTTCCTCGCGCGGGTCGTGGGTGTCTATCGCGACTCCCTGCTAGACGGCGGGCCGGCGCTGCCCGGCAGTCGCCCCGCGGCCTAGCCGAGACCGGCCCGCCCGCCGCGGGCGGGGCGTGGTGAGGGTGGCCTTGTTTTGAGGGAATCAAAACAACTGTTAGCGTGGAGGCATGACGGGGACAGAGGTGACGCAGGCCGGGGCGCCGGAGCCCCTCGACGCGAGCATCCGTGCGTCGAACCTCAAGGTCACCGCGCCCCGCCTGGCCGTGCTCCGGGCCTTGACGGATGCCCCGCACTCCACGGCAGAACGGCTCTTCACTGCCGTGCGGCTGCAGCTTCCCGGCACGTCCCTGCAGGCGGTCTACGGTGTTCTGGCGGCCTTCACCGCTGCCGGAATCGCGCGCAAGATCGAGCCCGCCGGGTCCTCGGCCCTGTTCGAGCGCCGGGTCGGCGACAACCACCACCACATCGTCTGCACCCGCTGCAACGCCGTGCACGATGTGGACTGCGCCGTGGGCGACGCCCCCTGCCTCACTCCCGCCAACGCGTCCGGCTTCGCCGTGCACACGGCCGAGGTCACCTACTGGGGCCTCTGCCCCGACTGCCAGAGCGAAGCGGCCGGCACCGACCCCACCCCGATCGGCGCCACGCCGGTCGACCCCACACTTACCGCACCTGCCCAGCTGTCGAACAAAGGAGCACGATGACTATCAAGCCCACCACCACGCAGACGGGAACCCCCGTCGCCAGCGACGAGCACTCCCTGACCGTCGGAACCGACGGTGTCACGGCCCTGCACGACCGGTACCTGGTCGAGAAACTAGCCCAGTTCAACCGGGAGCGCATCCCGGAGCGCATCGTGCACGCCAAGGGCGGCGGAGCACACGGCGTCTTCGAGGTCACCGGGGACGTGTCCGCGTACACCCGCGCCGCGGTCTTCCAGCCCGGCACCACCACCGAGACCCTGCAGCGCTTCTCCAGCGTCGCCGGCGAGCAGGGCAGCCCCGACACCTGGCGCGACGTGCGCGGCTTCTCGGTGAAGTTCTACACCTCCGAGGGCAACTACGACATCGTCGGCAACAACACCCCGGTGTTCTTCATCCGCGATGGCATCAAGTTCCCCGACTTCATCCACTCGCAGAAGCGCCTGCCGGGCTCCGGCCTGCGCGACGCGACCATGCAGTGGGATTTCTGGACTCTGTCCCCGGAGTCCGCGCACCAGGTCACGTACCTGATGGGCGACCGCGGTCTGCCGCGCTCGTGGCGCGAGATGCCCGGCTTCGGCTCGCACACCTACCAGTGGATCAACGCCGCCGGTGAGCGCTTCTGGGTCAAGTACCACTTCACCTCCAACCAGGGCAACATCGAGATGGAGGGCTCGGAGGCCGAGCTCATCGCCGGCGCCGACGCCGACTACTACCGTCGCGACCTCTCCGACGCCATCGATGCCGGCGACTTCCCCTCCTGGGACGTGTCGGTGCAGGTCATGCCCTACGAAGAGGGCAAGACCTACCGCTACAACCCGTTCGACATCACGAAGGTCTGGCCGCACGCCGACTTCCCGCTGATAAAGATCGGCACGCACACCCTCAACCGCAACCCGGAGAACTTCTTCGCCGAGATCGAGCAGGCGGCCTTCTCCCCGGCGAACTTCGTTCCCGGCATCGCGGCCAGCCCCGACAAGATGCTGATGGCGCGCATCTTCTCCTACCCGGACGCCCAGCGATACCGCGTCGGCACGAACTTCGCCGAGCTGCCCGTCAACGCGCCGAAGTCGCCGGTGAATAACTACTCGCAGGATGGCGCGGCGCGCCACCACTACAACCCGCCGACCGCGCCGAACTACGCGCCAAACTCGCTCGGCGGCCCGGTGGCCGACCCGCTGCTCGCGGCGGAAGGCGGCTGGGAGAACGACGGCGAGCTCCTGCGCGCCGCGGCGAAGCTGCGCAGCGATGACAGCGACTTCGGCCAGGCCGGCACGCTGTACCGCGACGTCTACGACGACGCGGCCAAGGCACGTTTCCTGGACACGATCACCGGCGCCATCAGCGGGGTCCAGCGCCCCGAGGTGACCGAGCGGGCCATCGCGTACTGGACCAGCGTCGACGCCGACCTCGGCGTGAAGCTGCGCGCGAACCTCGCGACCTGGGCCGAAGCCGACCTGCTGGCCGAGGCCGCATCCGGTTACCCCGTCGAGTAGCGGGACCCGCGGCACCGCGGCATCCGTTCGCACGCAACGCCCGGTCTCTCTCGAGGCCGGGCGTTGCGCGTGCCCGGGGCGCCGCCCGGATGGGCACGCGGAGGGGCAGGCACGCGTGGAGTCGCCGGCTTCAGGCGCGGGCCGGGCCGCCCTGCACCGCGAGGAGGGCGGCCCGCAACCGGCTGTCCGCATCGGCCGCGACGGACGCGATCTCCGGGGCGTGGCTGAGCTGCACCATGATGGCTGGATTGATGGCTTGCACGGTGGTGGCTTCGGCGTCGGGACCGCGTCGCACGACCACATTGCAGGGGAGCAGGGCGCCGATCTCGGGGTCGGCCATGATCGCCCGCCGTGCCAGCCCCGGGTTGCAGGCGCCGAGAATCAGATAATCGCCGACCGTCTGGGCCGCGTCCGCGCCGAGTTTCTCCGCGAAGGTGGCGTGCACGTCGATTTCAGACAGCACCCCGAAGCCCTGGGCGGCGAGGGCCACCCGGGTCAGCTGGACCGCCTCGTCGAACGGTGCGTCCACCGTGATCGTGTGTGCGTAGGTCATCGTGTCCTCCTGTCGGCCGGGCCCGCGTTCAGGGTCGGGCGGCCTGTTCTGGAACCATCATGCGCGCCAGACCACCCGCGCGCCACCGCGCCGGGTGACCAACACGAATCCGGTGTGAATCGCGCGTGGATCTAGCCGGGCAGGGGCGCGGCGTGCCCGGTGACCAGGGCGGCGCTCTGCTCCCAGAGCGCCGCGGCCAGGGCAGGGTCGTAGGCCTGCTTGTTGGCCTTCTGGATGACGCGCTTCTCGTAGTACTCGCCTGACACCCAGTCGGTCCCGGGCTTCGCGGTCGCCAGCCAGACCAGGGTGTCGGCGCCCTGTTCCGCCCCGAGCAGCAGTCGCTTGAGCGGGGTGCGGTAGATCAGCCGCATCAGGGTGGTCGACCCGGTGGAGAAGCTCGTCGCGACCACGCCGGGGTGGAAGGCGGCCGTGCTGATTCCCTGGTCGTGGAAGCGGTGGTGGAGCTCTCTGGTGAAGAGGATGTTCGCGAGCTTGCCGTCGCCGTACGCCTTGTTGGCGGAGTACTTCGTCTCGGCCTGCAGATCGTCGAGGTCGATCTTTCCGAAGAGCAGGTTGGCGGCGCTGGACGTGTTGATCACCCGGGCCTGGCTGGCGACGAGCCGCTCCATTAGCAGCGTGGTCAGCAGGAAGGGGGCCAGGTGGTTGACCTGGAAGGTCAACTCGTAGCCATCGACGGTCGTTTCGCGATTGCCCATGATGCCGCCGGCGTTGTTGGCGAGCACGTCGATCCGGGGGTAGCGTTCCAGCAGCTGCGCCGCGAGGGTGCGCACCTCGTCCAGGCGGGCGAAGTCGGCGACGAAGAAGTCCGCGCCGAGCTCCGCGGCCACGGCGGCGGTCTTGGCGGGGGAGCGGCCCACGATCACGACGCGGTCGCCGTCCCGGCCGAGGGCGCGGGCGGCGGCGGTGCCGATCCCGTCGCTGGCGCCGGTGATCAGGATTGTTCGTGCGGTCATTCTGGTCCCCCTGGGTCGAGTGATTCGGTGTTACCTGGCATAGCCGCCCTTCTCGAGGCCGGCTTCGATCTCGAAGCGGTTGCGCAGCGGATTGCGGCCGGCCACCAGGTAGAGCAGCGGAAAGACCATGCCGAAGCGCTGCCACTGGCGTTTGTGCACGGCCTCGTGCTCGAGGATCGCCGTCGACACGTTCTGGTTGGTCAGGTAGCAGGCGCCGACGCAGGATCCGCCGCGGCCGAAGGTCCAGGCGGGCATCCCACGGAAGACGACGAGGCCGCCTCGGCGCTCGACCGTGCCGGTGCTCCAGATCGAACCCCAGACCAGGCCCACCGTGGTGGCGTAGAGGTAGCCGGCCCGGCTGATGGGGGAGTCGAACAGGATGCGGCGCACCCCACCAGCGTAGGCGGCCCCCGCGGCAGAAGGCTGAGTATCCGATGATCCTCGACGGTGACGCTCGACTGTGACTCCGCGGCGCAGGTTGAGCGTGGCGGCGGTGGTTCTAGCCCGCGCCCGCGTCCACAACGTGCGCCGCGACGGGCGGGAGCCTTCGGGGCACGAGGGCGAGGGGGCCGAGGGGACGGGGGACGGCGGCCGGCGGCCCGGCCCGCCGATCAGGGGCGCCCGTACTCCTCGAGCAGGCGCAGCCAGACCTCGCTCAGGGTCGGGTAGCTCGGAACGGCGTGCCACAGCCGGCGGATCGGCACTTCGCCGACCACGGCGATGGTCGCCGCGTGCAGCAACTCCGCGACATCCGGCCCGACGAAGGTGACGCCGAGCAGAACCTCGCGGTCCAGGTCCACGATGGCACGCGCCGACCCGGTGTAGTCGTCGGCGTGCACGGATGCCCCGGCCACCCAGCCGAGGTTGTAGTCCAGCACCCGGATGTGGAACCCTGCCCTCTCGGCAGCGTCCCGGGTCAGCCCGACAGACGCGACTTCGGGGTCGGTGAAGGTGACCTGCGGCACGGCCGCATGGTCGGCGGTGGCGGCGTGGGTGCCCCACGGTTGGTCGTCGACGGGCGTGCCGGCGGCCCGGGCCGCGATCACATCGCCGGCCGCCCGCGCCTGGTACTTGCCCTGGTGGGTGAGCAGGGCCCGGTGGTTGACGTCGCCGGTGGCGTAGAGCCAGGCCCCGGCCAGCTCGGGGGAGGAGCCCTGCACGAGCAGGGTGTCGTCGACCTCGAGCCAGTCGCCCGGGACGAGGCCGACCGTCTCCAGCCCGACGTCCCGGGTGCGGGGCAACCGGCCGGTGGCCACGAGCACCTCGGTCGCGGTGACCCGGGTGCCGTTGGAGAGGGTAAGGGTCACGTCGCCGTCACCGTTGCGGGCGGCCCCGGTGGTCGAGACGCCGGTGAGCACGGTGACGTCGCCGGCCCGCAGCGCCGCCGTGACGAGTTCGCCGGCGAAGGGCTCCTGTGTGCTCAGCAGGCCTCCGCGCACGATCATGGTGACCTCCGCGCCGAGGGAGGCGTACGCGGTGGCCATCTCGGCGGCGACCACGCCGCCGCCGATGATGGCCAGGCTGTCCGGGATGCCCCGGGCGCTGGTCGCCTCGCGGCTGGTCCACGGCGAGACGGAGGCCAGGCCGGGGATGTCCGGCAGCAGGGCCGCGGATCCCGTGCTGATGACCACCGCGTGCGTGGCGGTCAGCACGGTCGCCCGGCCGTCGGCGGAGGTCACGGTCACCTCGCGCACGCCGCTGAGGCGGGCGTGGCCGCGCACCAGGGCGATCCCGGCCTTCTCCAGCCAGCGAACCTGGCTCTCGTCCGACCAGTCGTGCGTGATGGCGTCGCGGCGGCGCAGCACCGCCGCGACATCCACGTCGCCGGTCACAGCCTCGACGGCCCCGCCCACACGCCGGGCTGCGGCCAGGGCGGCGCCGCTGCGCAGCAGGGCCTTCGATGGCATGCAGGCCCAGTAGGAGCACTCGCCGCCGACCAGTTCGGCCTCGACGATGACGGTGCGCAACCCGGACGAGCTGGTGCGGTCGGCGACGTTCTCACCCACGGCGCCGGCGCCGATCACGATCACGTCATAGGTGCTGCTGCTGGCGGCGGGCATCCGTCTCTCCTCGGTCAGTGGTGCGGTCAGTACTTCGGTCAGTGCGTCGGTCAGTGCGTCGGTCGGTGCTTCGGGAGCGGCTCAGCGGCCGACGAAGGTCGCGGGCTTCCGGGTCACGAAGGCTTCCATGCCGATGAGGGAATCTTCGGTCGCGGCCAGGCGGGCCAGGGCTGGCTGCAGCTCCGCCTCGGCGGCCGCGGCGCCGTCGCGCACGGCGGTGCGGGCGTTCGCGAGGGTCGCCTGCACGGCGAGCGGCGCCTGGGCGGCGACCCGCTCGGCCAGTTCCAGCGCACGGTCGAACTGGGTGCCGTCCGGCACGACCTCCTGCACGAGACCGATCCGGTGAGCCTCCGCGGCGTCGAACATGTCGCCGGTGAGGAGCCAGCGCATCGCATTGCCCCAGCCGGCGGCGCGCGGGAAGCGAATGGTGGCGCCGCCGAACGGCAGGATGCCGCGGGCCACCTCGATCTGGCCGAACCGGGTCGACTCGGCCGCGACGGAGATGTCGCTGGTGAGCATGAGCTCGATGCCGAGGGTGAGGCAGGTGCCCTGCACCGCCATCACCACCGGTTTGGACACGCTCCGCCCGTCGACCTGCCACGGGTGGATGCCGCCTTCGGGCACCATGTCGAGGCCGTCCGGCCCGATCCTCGGCCCGACGTCCGCCAGGTCGAGACCGGCCGTGAAATGGTCGCCGACGGCGTAAACGAGGCCGACCCGCAGCTCGGGGTCGCGTTCGAGCTCACCGTAGGCGAGGGCCAGCTGCTGCAGCAGGGCGAAGTCGGCGGCGTTGCGCTTCTCCGGTCGGTTGAACCCGATCAGGAACACGTGTCCGCGCCGCTCCGTGATGATCCTTGGTTCGGGACCGGACTGCTCGGAACCGGAAATCTGCTCGTTCACGGATGCCTCCTTTGGCGTCGTGACGCTCGGCGCGTCGGTCCTATGCTACGGGTGTGCCGCCGGGTCGGTGAGCGCAAGGCCGGGTCAGAGCGGGTTAATGGGGCCTCGGTCGAGACCGGGCCGACTTCGTCAGCGGGTCAGGGCGCCGATGATGCGCAGGATGCTGGGGAGGTCGTCGCTGGCCGCTTCCGGTGACGACGGCGAGAAGCCGGCGATGGTGGCTCCGGCCAGCTCGAAGTTCGCCCGCAGGGCGGTGATCGCCGCGTTCAGCGCCTCGACGCTCAACCCGAACGGGTACAGGTCGGCCAGGCCGCCCAGCACGGACGGGTCCAGCACGTTCAGGTCCAGGTGCAGGTAGAACGCCGTTGCCCCGGTGGCGAGCACGGCGGCGACCAATGCATCGGGGGTGTCCAGGTCCCCGATCGGGAGGCTCACGATCCGGAGTTCCTGAATCAGGTCGGCTTCGGCCGGGTCGATGTCCCGGGCGCCGCCGATCACGACCCGCTCCAGCGGGATGCGGTCGTCGGCGCCGAGGGTCAGACCCTCGGCCCCCTCGCCGGTGATGGCCCGCAGCACCATGCCGGCGAACCCGCCGGAGGGCGAGGACTCCGGGGTGTGCAGGGCCGGGTGCGCGTCGAGCCAGACCAGGGCCAGGTGACCCGGATGCTCCCGCGCGGCGTGTTCGACGGCGGCGAGGGAGATCCCGTTGTCGCCGCCGATCGTCAGCACCGCGTCGGTGCTGCCGCGGAGCGTGGCCGCGAGGCGCTCCCGCACCGTGACCAGGGTGGAGAAGCGGTCGATGCCGGTGCCCTGCGAATCTCCGGCCTCGACCGGCACGGGAACCTCCCGGGTCGCCGACGAGGGAAGGTCGCCCCGGATCGCCTCCGCCCCGTCACTCAGGCGCATCGCGCGCGGAGAAACCGAACCCTGCCACTGCGGCACAACAACGAAGGTGGGAGCCATCTCCTCAGTATGCTCCAAGACCCTGATTCCGCGGGAGATTTCTGCGGGCACAGAGACGGGCGCCGGCGGGATGTTCCCGTCGGCACCCGGTTGCGCCCCGAGCGGAGGCCCGGAGCGTTGCTACTGCGTGATGGAGCTGGTTCCGCCGGCCTTCATGGCGGCGAGCCGGGCGTCGACCTCGGAGAGCTCGCCGAGGTCTTCGAGGCTTTCGAACTGGGCGTCCAGGCTCGATGCGGCCAGCTCGTTGGCACCGCGCACGCGGGCTTCCTCGCGGCGGATCTTGTCTTCGAAACGGCTGACCTCGCTGGTGGGATCCATGATGTCGATGCTCTTGACGGCATCCATCACCTTGGTCTGCGCCTCGGCGGTCTTCGAGCGGGCGATCAGTTCGTTGCGCTTGGAGGAGAGCTGGTTCAGCTTCTCCTTCATCTTGTTCAGGCCGTCCTTGAGCTGGGCGACGACGGCGGTCTGCGAGGCGATCTGCGGCTCGGCCTGCTTCGCTTCCTTCTCGGACTGCATCTGGCGTCCGAGGGCCACCTTGGCGAGGTTGTCGAAGCGGTCCGCGTCGGCCGCGTTGCCGGCCGAACGCAGTTCATCCGCTTTGCGGCTGGCTGCCAGGGCCTTGCTGCCCCACTCGCTCGCCGCCTCGACGTCTTCGCGGTAATCGTCCTCGAGCAGGCGCAGATTGCCGATCGTCTCTGCGATGGCGCTCTCCGCGTCGGCGATGCTGTTGGTGTAGTCGCGCACCATCTGGTCGAGCATGCGCTTCGGGTCCTCCGCGGAGTCCAGAAGCGCGTTGATGTTCGCCTTGGCCAGCTGGGAGATGCGGCCGAAGATTGACTGTTTCGTCATTGCGGTGTCCTTTCGAATGTCCGGATGAACGGATGTTTCCATTGTGTCGGGAAGTGGTGTGAAACGGATGTGCCCGGCGCCTAGAACCTGCCCCCGCCGCCGCGGCGTGACCGGGCGCCCGCGCCGCCGAAACCGCCGGGGATGCCGAAGCCGCCGCCCCCGCCTCGGCGACCGCCCCCGCCCCCGCCGCCGAACATGCCGCCGCTCCGGCCGCCTCCGCCGCCGGACAGGATCGAGCTGATCAGGATGCCGCCGAGGATGGCGCCCATCGTGCCGTTGTCGCCGCCTCCGCCTCCGTAGCCGGCACCGCGGGCGCCCTGGCCGGCGAACCCGTCCACATCGTTTCGGGCGCGGGCGATGGCGTCCGCGGCGAGGGCGTTGGCGCGCTGGGAGGCCGCGAGGGCTGCGGGAGGGTCGGTGGCCGCCGTGGATTCGGCTTCGACCAGGAGCCGTCCCGCCTCGGCCAGCCGGGTCCGGGCCTCCGCGCCGACGGCCCCGCGGCGGGCGGTGATGAAGTCCTCCGCGGCCGACACCCGGCCGCGCGCCGCCAGCAGGTTCTGGTTCAGGGCGGCCTGGGCGCGCTGGGCCTGGGCGACGGCGTCCCGCACGCCCTGCAGCGCGGCATCCATCTGGGTGTTGGCGGCGTCGAGCAGGCGCATCAGTTCCAGCGGATTGACGTGGCCGGCGCCGAGCCGGGTTGTGACCTCGGCCAGCGTCTGCTCGGCCTGCTCGATCGCTCCGGGCAGCGCGGCCGACGCGGGGGTGTCGGTCGGCAGGCCGCGCGCCGTGATGATGTCGGACTGCAGCTCGGCGACCGTGCCGGCGACGCTCTGGTCGGCCGCCTGCAGGTCGGCACCCAGCCGGTCCACCGCGTCGAGCAGCAACGTCGCCTGGTCGACGGATTCCTCGGCGGCACGGATGCCGACGGCGGCGGCGGCCGTGTCGCCGCCGGCCAGCCGCGTTCCGCCCTCGGTCAGCGCGGTCGAGGTGAACGCCAGCCGCTCCCGGGCCTCGCGGGCGTTGTCGGCGACCGTGCCCAGCACTTCCTCGGAGTAGCGGGCCCCGAGCGCAGCGAGGGCGGCCTCGGCGGACGCCACTCGGTCGGAGACGGCGGCGGCCTTCCGGGCGACGGATGCCGCCATCTCCGGCGCGTTCTTCTCCAGCTGGCGCAGCTCGTCGAAGCTGTCGGCCTGCGCGTCCAGGGCGGCGTTGGCCTGGCCGCAGAGGTCGATGATCGCGCCGTACCAGGCCCGCTTCTGCTCCTCGGAGTCGGGGATGGCGTCGTCGAGCTGCTGCTGCAGTTCGAAGGCCTGGGTGAGCTGGGCCTTCGCCGTGACCAGGGTGGCCTGGAAGGCATCCGTGGCGGCGGCGCCGTACTGGGCGATCGCGAAGCCGAGTTCCTGCTCACTGGAACGGATCGCGTCGTCGGTCTGCACCAGGGTGCTCGCGGCGCGCCGTTTGAGTTCGGGGGTCGGCAGCGCCGGGAGCCCGGTCGCCGGAGCGCCCCCGGCGGACAGGGCGCCCTTGCGGCGGCCGCGGAGGACGAAGTACAGCACCAGGCCCACGATCAGGAGCACGATCACGGCGATGACCACGAACGCCAGGACGAGGAAGCCGCCGCCCCCGCCGGCCCCGCTGCCGCCGGGGGCGCTACCCGGCGTGATCGCGGGCGCGGTGACCGGTTGGCCCTGCAGGCTGGCGGCGAGGCCGTCGGCGGCCCCGATGGCGGCTCCCGCCCAGTCGTTCTCGCGCAGGGCCGGTTCGATGGCGACGGTCTCGACCTCGGTCAGCTGGGCATCCGTCAGGGCGAAGTCGGGTGCGACCGACAGCTGGTACTCCCGGTCGCCGGTGGCGACGGCCAGCAGCACGTCGTTCGTGCCCAGCCCGTTGTTGTCGGCGGTCTTGTCGGCCCACTGCGTGCGGTCTGAGACGCCGGTGAAACTGTCGACGTAGACCACGAAGAGGTCGGTTCCGGTGTCGGCATACAGCTTGTCCAGGGCCGCGGTGACCTCGTCGCTGCGTTCGGTGACGGCACCCGCCGGGTCGGCGATGTGGCTGGCCCCGAACGTGACCGGGTCCTCGGCCCACGCGACCGTGGGAGGGGCGCAGACGCAGGCCGCTGCCACGACTACCGGGATCAGCCACCGTGACCGCATGGGCCCACTTCCTCACACAGTATCGATGCTCAGGGGTTCCTTTTTCGAGCATAGAGCGGTGTGCGGGGCGAGTCCACCGTGCGCGGCGCGCTGCGGGTGCGCGGCCGGTGCGCGGTTGCGCGGGCTGCGTTGCGCCCGGTCTGTTGCGCCCTGTTACGGCTCCGCGGGGCCCGCGGGCGGGTTCCCTGCAGACTGGTGCGACACCCCACCCCCGGAACCGGCAGCGGAAGGCGACCATGACCTCAGCATTCAGCTCGCCGCCCTACCCCGCCTCCGCTCCCGCCTCCGCGCCGCGGCTGGCCGTCGTCGAAGTCACCCGTCACCGGCCCGACCTGCCCGAGTACCACGCCAAGGTGCAGGTGCTGATCGGGAACGCCGTGACCGCCGGGGAGCGCGGCGGCTGGCAGGTCACCCGGGTGGCCGCGGCCGACCTGACCACCCCCGAGCTGCTCACGGCGACGGATGCCTGCGACGCCATCCTGATCATGGGCGGTGAAGACATCGCGCCCCGGTTCTACGGCGGCTACACCGGGTACGAGGGCGAAACCCGCCACTACGAGACGGCGGATGCCGGCCAGATCGCCCTCGTGCGGCGGGCCCTGGACCGCGGCACCCCGCTGCTCGGCATCTGCCGGGGCCTGCAGATCATCAACGTGGCCCTCGGCGGCACGATCGTGCAGCACATCGAGGACGGCATCCACCGCAACGTGGGAGTGCCCATCGACCGGATCCTGAGCGAGCACCCGGTTCGGCTGATCGCCGGCAGCACACTACAGGGCAGCCTCCGCGCCACCCGGATCTCGGTGCAGAGCGCGCACCACCAGTGCGTGGGCCGGCTCGGCGAGGGCCTGTCGCCGGCCGGCGTGGCCCCGGACGGTCTGGTCGAGGCCATCGAGCACGCCTCCGCCCCGATCACGGGCGTGCAGTGGCACCCCGAGGCCCCGGATTCCCCCGCCGAGCAGCTGCCGCTGCTACTGGCCGCCCTGCAGACCCAGCTGGCCCCGGCCCGCGTCGCCGAGCAGCTCGCCGCCTGAGCCCCCTCGCCGCGCACGCCACCCCGCACCCCAAGCCCCGCCCCTAACGAATTCGACGGAGATTTTGCCCCAATCGGGCCCGAACACCCCTGAAAACGCCCTTTTTCGGCAAAATCTCCGTCGAATTGGTTCGGCGCCCACCCGGCGGGCGGACCGGTGCCGGAACGGGCGCACCGGATGCCGCGCCTCGGCATGCGACGCGTCATCCGCCGGCGACGGCACCGGGTAGAGTTCAGGCACTTCCGAAAGGACCGGTCCCATCATCGAACCGAATGCCGTGCCCAGCGGCCGCACCCGCGCATGAGCGACCAGGAAGCCCTCACCCGGCAGACCATCAACCTGCTGCGCGACCTCATCCGCAACGCCTGCGTCAACGACGGCAGCCCCGATTCGGGCGGCGAGATCCGCAGCGTGCGCACGCTGGAAGGGTTCTTCGCCGGGTCCGGGCTCGACCTCGAGGTCGTCGAACCGCACCCGGGACGCGCGTCCCTGATCGCCCGCATCCCCGGCACCGACCCCACGGCGCCCTCGCTCGCCCTGGTAGGCCACCTCGACGTGGTCCCGGTCAGCGACGGCGGCTGGACCCGCGACCCGTTCGCGGCCGAGATCGTCGACGGTGAAATCTGGGGGCGCGGCGCCCTCGACATGCTCTACCTGACCGCCAGCTACGCGGTCGTCACCCGCGCCATCGCGACGGGTTCGTTCCGCCCCCGCGGCGACCTCATCTTCGCGGCCGTCGCCGACGAGGAGGACGGCAGCCGGCTCGGGGTGGAATGGCTCACCGAGAACCGGCTCGACCTGATCGACGCCGACTACGTGCTGACCGAGTCCGGCGGCGCCATGGTCGGCCCCCGGCCGTTGATCTCCGCCGCGGTCGGCGAGAAGGGCATCGCCGGGCGACGCCTGGTCGTGCGCGGCACACCGGGTCACGGGTCGGCCCCGTGGGGCGCCCGAAACGCCGCCGTGATCGCAGCGGATGCCGTGCAACGGCTGGCCCGTTACCGCGCCCCGGTGCAGATCACCACCGACTGGCGGCACTACGTCGCGGCCCTGCACCTGGACGCACCGCTCGCCGAACGGCTGCTCGACCCCGCCCGGATCGATGACGCCCTGAACGAACTCGGCGTGCTGGCGGGCTTCGCCCACGCGTCGACGCACACCACCATCTCGCCCAACATCGTGCGGGCCGGCGTCAAGGACAACGTGATCCCGGCGCTCGCCACGATCACCCTCGACATCCGGGTGCTGCCCGACATCGCGGCCGCCGACGTCGACGCCTACCTGCGGGACGCCCTCGGCGACCTGGCCGACGACGTCACAATCGAGGGGGACGACTTCGCCGCCGCCACCCGGTCCCCGGTCGACACGCCGCTGTTCCACTCGCTCGGCAAGGCCGTGCGCCGCGCCTATCCCGACGCCGACCTGCTCCCGGTGCTCAGCGTCGGCGGCTCCGACGCCCGCTTCTACCGCCGGCGCGGCATCCCCGCCTACGGGTTCGCGCTGCTGAGTCGCCACTGGGACTACGGCACGTTCCGCCAGCTGTTCCACGGCAACGACGAGCGCATCGACATCGGTTCCATCGCTCTCACCGTCGCAGCCCTCGACACCGTCGTGCGCGACTTCCTCGACTGACCCGTGAATCGAACCATGCAGACCAGGCGGCGACGGATGCGCTCCCGCGCCAACTCCGGAGCCGTCTCCTACCTCGCCATCCCCGCGTTCCTGGCGATCTACCTGGTCGTCGGCCTGTACCGGCCGGTGCCGCTCTGGGTCGCCGGGCTCTACCTCGTCGTGAGCGTCGCCTGCTTCGTCTTCTACGCGGTGGACAAGTCCGCCGCACAGAACGGCCGCTGGCGGGTCTCGGAGAGCACTCTGCTCCTGCTGGGGCTGGCCGGCGGCTGGCCCGGCGCGATCGTCGCTCAGCAGACGCTGCGCCACAAGACCCAGAAGGCCAGTTTCCGCTCCGCATTCTGGGGGAGCGTGATCGTCAACGCGGTGGTCTTCGTGGCCTGCTTCTCGCCGCTGCTCTACGGGGTGCTCGCCGGCTGACAGGCTCGCTCAGTACCCCGGCTCGCTTGCGAGCCCCGCCGAGTTCGACACTTGCGGTCGAGTTCGACCGGCGTGCGAGGCGAACTCGACCGGAACGGGCGAACTCGGCGCGCGCCGGGGAGCGCGGGGCCGGTTTCAGCGCGCCAACGCGAACAGCACGAATCCGATCAGCGGCAGCGTGCCCTGGATGAGCGCCGCCCGTAGGTAGCCGGGTCCGGTCGTGGTGAGCACGGTGGCCGCGAGCACCATCGCGCCGGTCGTGAAGAGGATCAGGGCTGCGCCGGCGGCAGTCTCGCCGCTGAAGTACAGGACCAGGCCGATGGCCGCACCCACGCCGAGGAACAGATTGTAGAAGCCCTGGTTGTAGGCCAGGGAACGGGTGGTGTCGGCATCCGCCTGGCTGGTCAAGTTGAAGCGTTTCCAGGTGGCCGGTCTGGTCCACCAGACGCTCTCCATCAGGAAGATGTAGCCGTGCAGGATGGCGGCGAGGGCGACGAAGACGCCGGCAAGGATGCTCATCCGAGCAGCCTAAGGGGACGAGGCCGCCGCCGGTCCAGAAGCGCCGTAACCACTTGACACCTTTTCCCCGCGTGCAACCCTGCTAGATGTCTCAGTCTTGGCGCCGCGCCTGGTCTCGAGCGACCTGGAGGATGTCATGGGAATTGTGGAATACGAGCCCGGAACGCCGTTCCCCGGCGTGATCGGCCGAACGACCGACGAGTCGAGTCCGGCCTGGCCGGCGCCCATCCGGGCGAAGAAAGATGCCCCGAACGTGCTGACCATCGTGCTGGACGACACCGGCTATGGCCAGCTCGGCTGCTACGGCGGCCCGATCGCCACACCGAACTTCGACGCCCTCGCGGCATCCGGGGTGCGGTACAACAACATGCACACGACGGCGCTGTGCTCGCCGAGCCGTTCGTGCATCGTCACCGGGCGCAACCACCACAGCAACGGCATGGCCGCGATCACCGAGCTCGCCTCGGGGTACCCCGGCTACGACGGGGTCATCCCGTTCGAGAACGGATTCCTCTCCGAAATGCTGCTCGAGCAGGGCTACAACACCTTCATGGTGGGCAAATGGCACCTGACGCCGAGCAACCAGGAGACCGCCGCCGGTCCGTACACCCGGTGGCCGCTTGCCCGGGGGTTCGAACGTTTCTACGGCTTCCTGGGCGGCGATACCAGTCAGTGGTACCCAGACCTGGTCTACGACAACCACCAGGTCGACCCGCCGAAGACCCCGGAGGACATGGTCCCCACCCTGCTCGACCTGCTCGAGGTCAAGCCCCCGGCCACCAGCAGGGGCGTCACCCAGTCGCCCCTGCAGGGGGTGAGTTTCGTCGACACGCTCAACGACCAGTCGGCGCCCACCCGGCACCACACCCAGTACTTCGAGATGCTCGGCCACCGGGCGATCTACCATGACGGATGGCGCGCCGTCTGCCCCTGGCCTGGCCCGTCGTTCGCGGAGGCCGGGATGCCCTTCGGTGAGCCCATCACCGCGGAGAAGCTGTCCGAGCTCGACGCGACCGGCTGGGAGGTCTACCGGGTGGCGAGCGTCCCGGCGGAGCCAGGTTCGCGGCGCACCCTGTGGACGCCGGCGCAGCATAGAACGTGCGCCGGCGCCCATAAGGTGCGCCGTGACACCGCCGCGAGCAAAAGCCCGCGCGTCCGGCACAGCGGAGTGGCGCACACTGGATGGATGACAGAAATCGGGTTCGACGGTGATGGGCTGGCCTGTCCCGCCTGCGGCGTCGAGATGACGGAGGACGGCGTGGACACCGCCGAGGGGCTCGAGTCCTGTCATCGCTGTCCGCGATGCCGCCTGGTGGTCGTCGTGCCCGGCCTCTGGTCGACCTGAGCCAAATCTCCGCCGAGCCGTGACTTTCGCCCCCTTCTCTTAAGCTTTAAGGAGATCTGCTCACGGCTCGGCGGACCCGACAGGGGTGCTGCGGCCCAACGGCGTGCGTGAACGAACACGCCCACTCAGGCCGATTCCGCCTGGATCACGCCTCACGCGAGTAGCCTGTTGCATTCATCATTGCGCGGAGCAATGGCCGTTCGCGAAGTTCGAAGTTACGGAGCAACCCATGACCGCCGAATCAGTCTGGATACCACCCAACGCGCTCGCTCACTTGACGGAGGAACTCGCGCGCCTGGCCACCCACCCCAATCCCGACCGCGCCACCCTCGAGCGGGTGCGCGAACTGCGCAAGACCCTCAGTCAGGCAGAAGCCTCGATCAAACCGGATGACGGCCTGGTGGAACCCGGGATGAGGATCACGGCGATGATCTCCGGGGACACCCGCGCCACGGTCTTTCTTCTCGGCCAACGGGAACTCGTTGCACTCGACCCTAACGTGGGAGTCGATGTCTACTCCCCGTCGTCCCCGGTCGGCCAGGCCATCATCGGAAGCCGGGTCGGCGACATCGTCACCTACGACACCCCGGCCAGAGCCGGCATTCAGATCGAGATTCTGGCGGCCGCTCCCTACAAAGGATAGTCGGAGAGAAAATCCACAGGCGCGGGCGGCCGTTCCTGACCGAGCCGGCCACATTCATCCGTGGGCTTGAGTCTGAAGCGCCTGTCGCGGAACCACCGCCGGTCTAGACAGCAAAAGGTGGGCAGAGAATTCTCTGCCCACCTTTTGACTGGGGGTGTCCTACTGAGTTGTCTTACTTGGCAGCGACCGTGATGAGCGGGGCTCCGGCCGTCACCTGACCAGAGGATACCTCGTCGATCGAGCCGAACTTGCGGGGGTTCGTCACCAGGACCGGGGTCACCAGCGAGTAGCCGGCATCCTCGATCACCTTGCGGTCGAAGGTCACCAGCGGAGTGCCCGCCTCAACCCGGTCCCCCGCGGCTACCTTCACGTCGAATCCCTTGCCGGCCAAGTTCACGGTGTCGATGCCCACGTGAATGAGCAGTTCCACACCGCTGTCGAGCAGCAGGCCGAAAGCGTGACCGGTCGGCTGAGCGACGACGACCTTGCCCGCAGCGGGTGCATAGACGGTGTCCTCGGTCGGATCCACTCCGACTCCGATTCCGACGATGCCCTTGCTGAACACGGGGTCGGGAACGTCGGCGAGCGGAACCACGATACCGGCGACCGGTGAACCGATCGTTGCCAGCAGGGTGGCGACTGCGGTCGCCGTGCCGGTGCCACCGGCAACAACCGGTGCTGCAGCGTTCGAGGCAAATGCCGCGTCTTCATTCGACTCAGCGGCCAGGGCGATCGCAGCGGAAGCTTCCGCCTTCTGCTCGGGAGTCTTGTAGCCGGAGATGATCACGAGGACCATCGCGGTGATGAAGGATGCAGCGACGGCACCCGCATAGAGCGGGATGTTGTCGAACGCGGGGATGGTCAACAGCGAGGTGAAGACGAATGCGCTTGTCTTCACGCCACCGCCGAGGCCGATGATGACGCCACCGACGAGGCAACCGACGAGCATGCGCGGGTAGATGCGCTTGAACCGCAGGTGGATTCCGTAGAGCGACGGTTCAGAGATGCCACCGAGGAGGCCGGCCGCGAGCGCGCCCGTTGCCGTCTGCTTCATCAGGCGGTCCTTTTCACGGATGGCGAGGAACAGCACGCCGGCAGTTGCGCCGAAGCACGCGAAGTTCCATGCACCCATGGGGCCCTGGATGAAGTCATAGCCGAGGGACTGGATGTTGAGAAGCATGATCGCGTTCAGGGGCCAGTGCAGGCCGAGCGGAACCATGAACGGGTAGGCCAGCGGAATGACAACCGCGAAGATGAACGGCGAGAAATCGTTGATCGACTTGAGGAAGTTACCGAGACCGGCACCGCCGTAGACGCCCATCGGGCCGATCAGGAAGGCGGTCAGCGGGATCATGATCAGCATGCTGAGGAACGGCACGAAGATCAGCTGCACGCTGGACGGAATGATCTTCTTGAGACCCTTCGTCAGTAGACCGAGCACAGCGGCCATCATCAGCGGCGGGAAAACCTGCGAGCTGTAGTCTGTGACGGTCAGCGGCAGTCCGAAGATCTGAACGACGGATGCGTGGCCGCCGAAGACGGATTCTGCACCTGCCGTCTGTCCCAGAGCGGCGAAGCCCGGCAGCATGACGACGGCCATGATTCCGAATCCGACCCAGGGGTCGGCGCCGAGCCGCTTGGAAGCGTTGTAGGCAACCATGAGCGGCAGGAAGACGAAAACGCCCTGCCACATCAGGTTGATGAACTGCCAGGACGGGTCGAGGGTCACGCCCGGGGCGTTCCAGGCCGGAATGACGCCGAGGGTTGCCATCAAGGCCATGAACGTGATGAACAGGGATGCGCCCAGCAGCGCGCCCAGGATCGGGCGGAAGGAGTCGGACAGGATCTCGAAGAAGGTGTCGAGCGCGGCGAATTTTCCGCGGGGGCCCTTCGCGCGCTCCGCGGCCTTCACATCGGCAATGCTGTCGCCCGTGCCGTGATTCTTCATCTCGGGAAGCGCCATAATGTCGTTGTAAACGGTCTCGACTGCTCCGCCGATGACAACCTGGTAGCGGTTGCCCGTCTGCGGAACCGCACCCAAGACCAGGGGTATCGCCTCAACGGCCGCTTGATCGATCCCCGATGCGTCCTTCAGCGTGAAACGCAGTCGGGTGGCACAGTGGGTGAAGCCGACGATGTTGTCGGCCCCTCCAATACTATTAATTATGTCTGCAGCGGGTTTCGATGCCACCTGGGGCTCCTTAGGGTGTTGAAGCGAGAGATGTGATTCCCGCATGGTGCAGCTCTGCACGACGGTTCTGGCGAGCAGAGCAGATCGTGTCGAGTAACACGTATCATTAGCAATGGTAACGGTTTATTCGCCTACCTGAGAATTTCCCTTGTCAAGGCCTTGTCGATTGGAAGTCGTGAGCGCGGGTCTCGGCCAGAGACACGGACGAGCTCCGGGTCGCAGAAAACGCGTGCGATCAGGACGGCATGACACCATAACTGGATGACTACCGGGATAGACCCAGGGCTGGTGCCGGAACTTTTGGTGCGGAACATTAAAGCCAGCATCGGATTCTGGTGTGCGCTCTGTGGCTTCGAGATTAGGTACGACCGCCCGGACGAAAGCTTCGCGTACATCACCCTGGGAATGGCCCACCTGATGCTCGAACAGGCCGACGTCGGGAGAAGCTGGATCACGGGGCCGCTCCAGGTCCCTTACGGACGGGGCGTCAACTTTCAGGTGGCCGTGCCCGACGTCGAGCCGATCCTGGCGGCATTGCGCGAAGCCGACGTCTCGCTGTTCATGCAGCCCGAGACCAAGTGGTACCGCATGGCCGACCAGGAAGCCGGTGTGCGTCAGTTCCTCGTCACCGATCCCGACGGATACCTGATTCGGTTCCAAAGTTCAATCGGCCGGCGCGGCCGCACTGACGGAGGACTAGCTTGAACGCGTGTCCCCTTCCGCGATCGACGCACCGCTCACGCTGCCGGCGTGGAGCGCCTTCTGGAGAGCTATCGAGCGGTGCCGCCGACGGCGTCCGTTCGACTCGCCAAGCCCACCTCGAACCTGTTCCGGTCACGCACGAAGCCGAACGCCAGGGGCCTCGATACCTCGGGTTTGACGGAAGTGATCGCGGTGGACCCGGATGCGCGCACGGCCGACGTGAGCGGCATGTGCACCTACGAGAGTCTCGTCACTGCGACTCTGATTCACGGGCTGGCGCCGCTGGTCGTGCCGCAGCTGAAGACGATCACCCTCGGCGGCGCGGTCACCGGCCTCGGTATCGAGTCGACCTCGTTCCGCAACGGCCTGCCGCACGAGTCCGTGCTGGAAATGGACATCCTCACCGGTGCGGGTGAAGAGGTCACCGCCTCGCCCGACGAGCACGCAGACCTTTTCCGCGCCTTCCCGAACTCTTATGGCACCCTCGGCTACGCGGTGCGCTTTCGAATCGAGCTGGAGCCGGTGGCGCCGTTCGTCGAGCTCCGGCATCTGCGGTTCCACGCGCTCGCTGACCTGGTCGCGGCGACGGATGCCATCATCGCAACCGGTGTGCTGGACGGAGCTCGCGTGGACTACCTCGACGGAGTGGTGTTCAGCGCCGAAGAGAGCTGCCTCTGTGTGGGCACGCAGACCGCGGCGCCCGGGCCGGTGAGCGACTACACCGGCCAACAGATCTACTACCTCTCCATCCAACACGATTTCGGCATCAGGCACGACCGGCTCACGATCCACGACTATCTGTGGCGGTGGGACACGGACTGGTTCTGGTGTTCGGAGGCGTTCGGCGCCCAGCGGCCACGCATCCGAGCGCTCTGGCCGCGCACGCTTCGGAGCAGCGGTTTCTACTCGAAACTGATGCGCTACGAACAACGATTCCACATCGGTGATCGCATCGAGCGCCTCCACGACCGCCCGCCCCGTGAACGCGTCGTGCAGGACGTCGAGGTGCCGATCGAGCGATGTGCAGACTTCCTCGGCTGGTTTCTCGACACCGTGCCGATCCAGCCGATCTGGTTGTGCCCTCTGCGGTTACGCGGCCACAGCGGCTGGCCGCTCTACCCGATCCGGCCACAGGAGACCTACGTCAACGTCGGCTTCTGGTCCACGGTGCCGAGAAACCAGACGAGGAAACTCACCCTCTCCGAGATCCTGGAGATCCTCACCGGCGGGCAGCTTCCACTCCGATTCACCGCCTACGACGGGAGTTCGGCGGGCCCGCCCGACGCCCCGCTCGGACTGGAGCTGAGAACGCCGCGGGGTACTTACTATCTGGCAACCGGCCGCGGAGACCTGGGCCTGGCCCGCGCGTACATCGCCGGGGACCTCGAGGTCCACGGGGTGCACCCCGGCGACCCCTACGAACTCCTCAGGGCCCTCGCCGGCGACCTCGTCTTCAAGCTGCCGCCGCCGCGAGTGATGGCCACCATCATCCGTTCCATCGGTCTGGAGAACCTGCGCCCGATCGCGCCGCCCGCCCAGGAAGGGCCGCCGCGCTGGCGCCGCGTCGCCGGGGGGACTGCGGCACAGCAAGACCCGGGATGCCGAGGCCATCCACCACCATTACGACGTGTCGAATACCTTCTATGAGTGGGTGCTCGGGCCGTCGATGACCTACACCTGCGCGTGCTACCCGCGCCCGGACGCATCGCTGGAGGAGGCGCAGGAGAACAAGTGCCGGCTGGTTGTCGAGAAGCTGCGGCTGAAGCCCGGTGATCGGCTGCTCGACGTCGGGTGCGGCTGGGGCGGCATGGTGCGCTATGCCGCTCGCCGAGGCGTCGAGGCCACCGGCGTGACGCTGTCGGAACAGCAGACCGCCTGGGTGCAGCGGGCCATCGCCGCAGAGGGCCTGACAGGTCTGGCCGAGGTCCGGTTCGGCGACTACCGAGACATTCAAGAGACCGGTTTCGACGCCGTGTCGTCGATCGGGCTGCTCGAGCACATCGGTGTGCGCAACTATCCGTCGTACTTCGATTTTTTGCAGTCACGGATGCGTCCCGGCGGCCTGTTGCTCAACCACTGCATCACCCGGCCGGACAACCGATCCGAAGCGTCCCCTCGCGGGTTCATCGACCGCTACGTGTTCCCGGATGGCGAGCTCACCGGCTCGGGCCAGATCATCAGCGCCGCGCAGGATGTCGGGCTGGAGGTGATGCACGAGGAGAACCTGCGCACCCATTACGCGATGACACTACGCGACTGGTGCACCAATCTGGTCGAGCACTGGGATGAGGCGGTCGCCGAGGTGGGGCTGCACACGGCGAAGGTGTGGGGCCTGTACATGGCTGGGTCGAGGCTCGCCTTCGAGACCGGTGGGATCCAGCTTCACCAGGTGCTGGCGGTCAAGCCGGATGCCGGTGGCGGCGTCGACCTGTTGTCCGTCACGTTGAATGACGATGAGGCTTCATCCAGTTTGACGATGAGTTTTGGGGGTGTGGTCGGCACGGTGACGTGGTGGTCGTCAGCGGTGACGGCGGGGATCGTCGTGGTCGTCACGATGACGGCGGTGTTCGGGCACGCGAGAGCGCCCCAGCGCTGGATCTCAGGTGCGCAAGGGTGGGGGCAGGAGCCGGCCTCGGGTGAACATGCCGATCAGCGTCCACACTGGCAGCGGGGAATCCCAACGCTGCTGGCAGGCCAGCGCCGCGCCGGCGAGGAGATTCAGTGCGTCCCCGAGCGGAGTCGGCCAGACCAGGTCGCGGTTCAGGATGTCAGGATCGGCACGGTACGCGTGCTGCACGCCCTGTTCCTGCAACCAGTCGGCGTGTGGTTCCCGCGCCCGCCGCAGCCAGCGGCGCACCGTGGAGACCGGGCGGTCCAGCTGGGCCGCGATCGTGCGGTGCCCGTCGCCGCGGGCCTTCGCAGCCAGGGCCGTGCCGATCACCTGGGCCGTGTCTGCCCGGCGCAGAACCAGTCCGGCGGGCAGCAGCACGTGCGTGGCCGCGCAGGAGAAGCAGCGGGCACGGCGGGGTCGCACCGTGACCGGTGCCTCGCCGAGGCTGCGCACCCTGCGGATGCGGCCATACCCGCGCGGGCGTAACGCCCCGGGACAACCGGGACAGCCCAGCTGCCCCGCGTCGAGCAGGGCCTCGGCCTGCTCCGGCGAGGCGACCACGATCATCGCGTCCGGCTCCATTCTGCTGCCACAAGGTCATGCCAGCAACTCTTGACTACCACACCCGGCCGGGGAAGGGGCCACCTCGTGTTGACGATGTGGCGGCCGCCGTCACCGCGCCGACCAGCCCGGCCAGGCTCAACGCGACGACCCCGGCCCGAGCCTTCCTCCGAGACCATCGCTGCTCGTCACGATGACGCCGCCGACGTCGACAACCCCATCGTCACCCACCGCGACGCACAACCCCGGCCTCATCGTCACCCACGGAGACGTACAACACGTCGACCTGCCGCTGCGGCCGTGGTGGACGCCCTAGTCCGCCAAGGGAGTCGCTCACGTCACCGGTTCGAAGACCTCCACGGCCGTCTCCGTCGGCCTACGACGGGCGTACCCGTCGAGGTCCTTGTCCAGCGACCGCCACCGGGCCCATAGCCGGTCCCGCTCCGCTCCCGTCGCGGCGTGGGCGACGACCTGCCGTTTCCCGTCGGCGAGCTGGACCCGAGCCTTCGGATGCGCCTGGAGGTTCAGCCACCATGCGGGATAAGTGGCTTACGCCCCGGCCGTTTGGAACCTCCACGGCGGGACCCTTGTCCCCTCGCCGAGCACTCGTCCTTGTGAGACCATGCAGATGGCCGCCCTTGAGGCAACCCTCGGGGCGACTCTTCGGGCGTCGCCGCCCGTGGTGCCCAACGAGAGGATCAGATCCCCGTGACCACGACATCAACCAGGCAGTACCGAGATACCAAAGTCGATGTGAAACTCGTGCTCTGCGCTCTGTGGATCGCGATACTGTTCGTGTTCGCCTACGTGGATATCTTCGGGTTTCTCCGCGCTGATGTTCTCAACGCTGCGCTGGATGGCAAGGTGGCGACCACGGGATTCGCGATCAACCAGGTATTCCTCATCTTCACCCTGATCTACATCCTGCTTCCGGCCCTGATGGTGGTCCTGTCACTCGTGCTCAAACCACGAGTCAACCGGACCGTCAACATCGTCGTTAGCGTCCTCTACATAATCACCATCATCGGTTCGACCATCGGCGAAACGTGGTTTTACTACTTCCTCGGTAGCTTCATCGAAGTGATACTCCTCGTCGCCATTGCCCTGACCGCCTGGAAGTGGCCGCCACCTGAGATCGCACCCCGACGCTAAGCCGCTTGACGCGGACTCTGGCACGCCCCAGATCGAGCCGGCCCCACTCGCGAAGCGCCTCATCGTGATTGTCGTTCCTCACGCCGTCGCACCAGTCGGTATGGTCGGGGCATGACTATCGAGCTGCTCGCCGTATCCGCCGACGACTGGCGGGCCTGGCGGTCGGTGCGGATCGCGGCGCTGACCGACGCGCCCGGCGCCTTTGGCTCACGCCTGCAAGACTGGGCAGACGCGCCGGATGGCCGCTGGCGTGAACGCCTGTCGATCCCGGGATCGATCAATCTCCTGGCCGTCGACGTCGACGGGAGCGCTCCTGTCGGCATGGCCACTGGTACCCCGGCCACGGACCGCGGCAGCCGCGCCGAGCTCATCTCAATGTGGGTCGACCCCGCCGTTCGCAGTCGTGGTGTCGCCACTGCGCTCATTACTGCGATCGCACGCTGGGCAGCGAGCACTGGCGCGGCGACGCTGGCCCTGTCCGTGAGGCCGAACAATGTCGAAGCCCGACGAGCCTACGAAAGAAACGGTTTTACCGTCTCCGACGAACTCGGCGATCTGCTCCCGGGTGGCCAGCGGGAGCTCGTCATGCTCCGCGATCTCAGCCCCGAGCGCACCGTGAGCGACTAACGGCAGCTGCCGAACACGATTCGAGGTATCCGGAGACTGGATCTGCACGGGTTCACGAGAGGGTTGCGTTCGATGATCTCGGTTCAGGCGGTAGAGGAGCACGGTGGACGGGCCGTGCGAGGATCAGAACGCTAATGAGGGCAGTAGCGGCAATTGGTACCGCCAGGAAGTAGCTCAGTTGCGGGAAAAGTGTGTTTCCCGCGAAGAAGGTGAGGCCCCCAACCAGAGCCGCCGGGATGGCGACCAGAATGCAGGCCCATAGCGGGACGTGCATCAAGCGCGCCCAGCCCGCACCGACGAATAGGCCGATCGAGCCGCCAAGAATCAGCAGGTTGCCCGTCCGAGCTTCCGCGAGTTCCTCCCCGGTGGGTTCGAAGTGGAGCGTCATGTGTGCACCGCGACCCAACAGCACAGTGCAGGAAACGACGAGGGCCGACCACGGAATGAGGATCCCTGCCCAGGCCATGACTGAGCCCGCGTACCAGCGTCTGACCTGGATGTCCATGCGTTCAGGGTATCGACGACAGAGATATCCGTGCGTGTAATTTGGGCCGCATATTTCGAACCTTCAGCGGGGACCCACTGTCGGCGGGGTGCTTGTGGAGCACTCGGGGAATTGCCATTACACGGGCGATGTGGGCCGGGGTTGGACGATCCGGACGATCCGGATAACTTCAGAGCGGAGGAAGTCTCATTTTATTCGTTCTGGGTGGGCAGGTTGCTAAGAAGGAGGCTCCTCGTGTTTATCCCCTTGTGGCGGTTCCGGCATTCCATGGCGCCGAGAGCCTGGGCGTTGACCGGGGGCGTCGGCCTCGTTATTCTGGCCGCGGTCATGCAGGTGGCGTTGCCCTGGCCCTTGAAAGTAGTCGTGGACAACGTCCTCCAATCCTCGGGCAAGCCCCCGGAGAACGCCCTGCTGCGGGTCTTCGGCGCCGAAGGGATGGACCGCCTGCAACTGCTGACCGTCGCACTCGCGGGGCTGCTGGTGTTCACCCTGATCTACGCCGGCGCCAGCTACCTCGGGTCACGGCTGTTGAATGGCGTCGGGGAGAGGATCACGGCCAGCATCCGGGTTGACGTGTTCGCCCACCTTCAGCGATTGTCGCTGTCTTTCCACGACAAACAACGCCTGGGCGACCTGGTCACTCGAACGACGACGGACGTTGACTACCTGCGCACCATGATCATCTCGATGATGGCGGTGCTCGTGCCCAACGTCCTGATTCTGGGTTTCATCGCGACCATCTGTCTGGTCGTGGACCCTGCCTTCGCACTGATTGCGCTTGCCGTCGCGCCACTCCTGTTCGCCACGGTGCTGGTCTATCGGCCGCGAGTGAAGTCAGCCTCACGGGCGGCACGAAGCAAGGACAGCGATATCGCGTCAGCAATGACGGAGACCTTCTCCTCGGTGCGGGCAATGCAGTCATCAACCAGCGAAGGGCGCCATGAGGCCGACTTCCGGGATCGGAATATCGCACGGATGAACGCGGGCCTGCGGCTGGTCAGACTCCAATCGGCGCTCTCACCACTGGTGGATGTCATCGTTGTCCTCGGAACAGTCCTCGTTCTCTGGGTGGGTGTGGGCCGGGTGCTGGACGGCACGATGACGCTGGGTTTGCTGCTGGTCTTCCTCGCCTATTTAAAGGCGCTCTACGATCCGATGAAGGAACTGGCCAAGCTGACCACGGTCATCAGCCGGGGTCAGGTGAGCGCAGAACGGCTGCTCGAGATCCTCAGCACGGCCCCGGCAATTGTGGACCGCCCCGGCGCCAGGCCGGCCCCGCGGCTGAAAGGCGCGGTCGAGCTCAGGGAGGTGAGCTTCGGCTACGCCGGTTCCGAGATTCTGCACGCGATCAACCTTCGGGTTGAGCCCGGCCAGATGGTCGCGATCGCCGGGCCGACCGGCGCGGGAAAGTCAACGGTTGTCAGTCTGATTCCGCGCCTGTACGACGTCACCCACGGGTCCGTTCTGCTGGATGGCATCGACGTCCGGGACCTGCAGCTCGCGACGGTTCGGAAGCAGATCTCCATGGTTCTGCAGGACTCGATCCTGTTTCGAGGCACCATCTACGACAACATCGCCTACGGCGCGGACCACCCCACTCGCGAGCAGGTGCTCGCTGCCGCGGAGGTTGCCAACGTCGACGAATTCGTCCGAACGCTGCCGCTGGGCTACGACACCCCCGTGGCCGAGCGGGGGGTGAGCCTGTCCGGCGGCCAGCGCCAGCGCATCGCGATCGCCCGTGCGCTGGTTCGCGACACACCTATCGTGATCCTTGATGAGCCGACGTCGGGCTTGGACGCGATCTCCGAACAATACGTCATGCGGGGCCTCGACCGGCTGATGATTGGCCGAAGCGTGATTGTGATCGCCCATCGGCTCTCCACTCTCCGTCGCGCGGACGTCATCCACGTTCTTGACCACGGTCGGATCGTCGAAACAGGCAGTCATCGTGAGCTGGTCGCCGCCAACGGCCTCTACAGTCGGCTCGACGGGATTCAGCACGCGCCTGACATCCCTCGGCTGGTGAAGCCGTTGCCGACCGCGGTTGGTATGACACCGTTGTCAACTGAATTTGGAACAGGACCATGAGCGGCTCAGGCACGATGGATCGAACGTGGACGAGGACCTCGGGCGCCCTTCCCTGGCGCATCGGCCCGGACGGCAATCTGGAGGTCCTCCTTGTGCACCGGCGCAGCCGCGACGACTGGTCGATCGCCAAAGGCAAAGCGGAACCCGGCGAGTCCGATCAGGACTGTGCTCTCCGCGAAGTGCGTGAGGAAACCGGATTCGACTGCCGGCCGGGTGCGGAACTGCCCAATATCGTCTACCTTGATCGACGGCGGCGAGTCAAGACTGTCCGTTTCTGGGCCGCCACAGTCCAGGCCGGTGTCTTCACGGTCAACGACGAGGTGGATGCCGCCCGCTGGCTCACCCTGCCGGTGGCCGTGCGCACGCTGACACAGGCGAGGGAACGATCCGTTGCCCTGGCCCTCGGCTTTATGCTGGCCGGGCATCTGGGCATCTCGCCCGTTCCAGCCAAGGAGCGGATGCTGCTGCTTGTGCGGGGTGCCGCGGCGATGCCGCGAGAAACGTGGAGCCTGGCCGAGGAGGACCGGCCCCTCGCGCCGGAGGGCAGGGCCATGGCGCTCTCGCTCCGGGCGCTTAGCGCGTTTTTTGAAATTGACCGGATTCTCTCCGCGCCCGCCGCGCGGTGCATCGAAACGGTTGAACCGCTTGCGCGCAGCGAAATTCTCCGAGTGGACGTCTCTCCCCATCTGTCCGACGGGCCGATCGACAGGGCAATGGAACTCATTGAGGACGCCCGCGGCACCGGCACCGTTCTCTGCACGCATGAGGAGGTCGTTTCGGGGATCCTCACCGAGCTGGCCAGGCAGGACCACACGAGGGTGGAACCGCACCCTGGCCGTCGGCGCGGCTCCGTGTGGGCTCTCATGGGCGACCACGCGCGCTACACGTCCGCGTACTACCTCCCGCTGCCGGAATTGAGCCGCATCGGTGGTGAACTGAAGGTTCTGCGGTGAAACTCGGCACCGCCCGGCGATTGGTCGGGCCCAGTCCGCCTGATACCGATTAGATGGGGGGATGGATTCGAAGTATCGGTTCTCAGCCGACGTTGCAGATATAGACCGTGACCAGGTGCACCGCTGGATCAGCGGCCAGTCTTACTGGGCTCCCGGGAGGTCACGTGCCAGGCAGGATGCAGCCATAGACGGCTCACGAAACTTCGGCGTCTACGACACTGAATCGAAGAGGCAAGTCGCCTACGCCCGGGTCATTACGGATGGAGTGACTTTTGCATGGCTCTGCGATGTGTTCGTCGACCCCGAGGTTCGCGGCCTCGGCATTGCCGGGGTCCTCATCGCGGGAGTCCTGGAAGTGTGCGAGCCGCTCGGTCTGCGGCGCATCGCTCTCTCGACCGATGATGCGCACGGCTTGTATTTCAAGTCCGGGTTCACCGCTTTGGGTATCCCCGAGACGTGGATGGAACGCATCGGCAACTTGAGCGCTTAGTCATCGGCAGACCAGAAACGCCACGGCTTCGGGTTGAGAACTCACCGATGCCGGCCCGCCAGGTTGGGTGTTGCGAGGGAACCAGGAACGCGTCAACTACTTCATAGTCCGACTGTCCTACCCGGCACGCCGCTGGACCCATCTGGTGGGCCAGCGACGCATTCCCCAGATCGTGCAGGATCTTAACTTGCCCGCACGGTTACCTTTCCCGACCAATTGGCGTTGATGGTTACGCTCCCAAGGGTTTCTGTGGAGCCCTCGAAACGGCCATTGTGGCTAGAACCATCAGTCGGTGCGGCCTCGTTTGGACATCAGTAACTCCGCGGCCGGCACGTAGAACAGGACAGGCACCAGCCGGGCGACGCTTGTCAGCCACCCCGTCGGAGAGAGCGGTCCCTCCGCAGGCACTACCGCGAAGCCGCAGAGTAGGGATGTGATCGCACAAAGAACAGCAATCCAGCCTAACCACTCGGGAAAGGCCCGGCGGGTGAGTGGGAGGGCGGCCGATCTCCCCGCAGTGCTCGGTGAGCCAGGGCGGTAGCTGTGCACGAAGCTATGAGACTCAGCGTCCGCGAAGTGATGAGATTTAGTGTCCACGATGTCACGAAATATCACACCAACTCGCCGGACTGCCGCTACCATCAAGCGCTACTCGCCACCTTCGCCATCGGCGCCTCTACTGGATCCCTGCGCGAATCTGACGCACCTAACGATCGAGTGATCGGTTTGGCTTCCAGCGGAAGTCGCGGGCCGATGGCGCGGCTACGCGCGGCCTGCAAAGCCGAAGTTGTTCCGATTTGATCGCGGTTGTCCGAACTAGGTGGCAAAAGTCCGAACTAGCGTGTCACACGACACAATGTGCCCCCAGGCAGATTCGAACTGCCGCCCCTGCCTCCGGAGGGCAGTGCTCTATCCCCTGAGCTATGGGGGCCAGGGAAAACACTAGGTTATCAGCATCTCGGAGCCCGATGTGCCGCATCGAGTTCCACGGATGCGTCCGAGCCCGCCCGGCATGCCGCCCGAACTCGACCGAAAGTGTCGAACTCGGCGGCGGTCGAGCCGGTCAAGCCGGTTACTGCAGGTTGGCCAGTGCCGCGGATACGACCTTCTCGGCGTCACCGGGCTCACCGAATACCGGCGAACTCAAGGTTACCCAGTAGGTCTCTGTGAAGACCTGCACCTCGCCCTTGCCGCCGGAGGTGCCGAAGTAGCCCTCCACGGCGGGCGGGGTGCCGTAGGTCGGCACGATCTGCCCGGCGGAGGCGGCCGTGTTCTTGAGCTGGTTCAGGAGCACGTCGTTCGGCTGAGCCACCGAGATCTCGATCATTTCGCCGCTGGTCTGGTTGAGCAGGCCGCAGGTGAGTCCGTCATACTCGACGGCCTTCTTAGCGAGAGCACCGCCCGGTTTGAAGTCGGGCGCCGTTCCGTAGTTCGGGTTGAACTCATACACATCGTCGAGCGTGAGCACCTGGTCGCAGGCGAGCGTGACCGGGGTGCCAGAGGGGGTCGGCGTCGGCGTCGGGGCAGCCGAAGGAGTCGAGGTCGCCGCCGCGGTCGCCGACGCCGTGGCTGTGGCTCCGGGGGTCTTCGCCGGCGCGGAATCTGAGGAGCAACCGGTCAGCGCCACCAGCGCGACCGTGCCGGCGGCGAGGAGCAGGCCGGCACGCAGGCGCCGCTCCTGACGGAACGTGGGCGCAAGAAAGTCATTCACGGGTTGACTTTACCAAGACGGATGCCCGCAACCCGGCCGGTCAGGACCGCGCCGGGTAAGATCGGTCTTTGTGACTCCCGCTGAGCTTTCCCAATCCCTGTTCGACCTCATCCTCCAGTTGAGCGAGCGTCGACGCGCGGCCGGAACCGAGGTGGCCGACCTCGGCCTGACCGTGGCGGACGTCACCCTGGAACGGCCGAGGAACCGCGACCACGGCGACTGGGCCTCCAGCATCGCGATGAAGATCGCCAAACCCCTCGGCGCCAGCCCGCGTGAAATCGCCGCGGAACTCGCCGCCGGCCTCGAGCAGCTTCCCGACATCGCATCCGTCGACGTGGCCGGACCCGGCTTCATCAACATCCGTCTCGAGGCGGCCGCGGCCGGCGCCCTGGCCAGGACCATCGTCGAGGCCGGCCCCGCCTACGGCACCGGACACCTGTACGACGGCATCAGGATCAACCTCGAATTCGTCTCGGCGAACCCCACCGGCCCCATCCACATGGGCGGCGTGCGCTGGGCGGCCGTGGGCGACAGCCTGGCCCGCGTGCTGCAGGCCGAGGGCGCGGATGTCACGCGCGAGTACTACTTCAACGACCACGGCTCGCAGATCGACCGCTTCGCCCGCAGCGTCCTCGCCGGCTACCACGGCGAGGCCACCCCGGAAGACGGCTACGGCGGAGCGTACATCGGTGACATCGCCGACCAGGTGGTCGCGAAATACGAGGGCGACATCGCAGTGCTGGCCCGCGACGAGCAGCAGGAAGTCTTTCGCAGCGTCGGCGTCGACCTGATGTTCACCGAGATCAAGGAAAAGCTGCACGGCTTCGGCGTCGACTTCGACGTGTACTTCCACGAAGACTCCCTGCACGAGTCCGGCGCGGTCAACCGTGCGATCGAGCGGCTGCGTGAACAGGGCCATATCTTCGAAGAAGACGGGGCCATCTGGCTGCGCACGACCACCTTCGGAGACGACCGCGACCGGGTCATCATCCGTTCGAACGGGGAGCCGGCCTACATCTCCGGTGACCTCGGCTACTACCTCGACAAGCGCGAACGCGGCTTCGACCAAAACCTGATCATGCTCGGCGCCGACCACCACGGTTACGTCGGCCGCATGATGGCGATGGTCGAGGCGTTCGGTGACGTGCCCGGCGTCAACCTGCAGATCATGATCGGCCAGATGGTCAACCTGCTGCGCAACGGCGAACCGGTGCGGATGAGCAAGCGGGCCGGCACCATCGTGACCCTCGACGACCTCGTCGACGCCGTCGGCGTGGACGCCGGGCGTTACTCCCTCGTGCGCTCCAGCAGCGACACCCAGCTCGACATCGACCTCGACCTGCTCGGAAAGCGCACCAACGAGAACCCGGTGTTCTACGTGCAGTACGCCCACGCCCGCACCTGCTCGGTGGCCCGCAACGCGGCCGCCGCCGGTGTGGAACGCACGGCGTTCGCGCCCGAGCTGCTCACCCATGAGAGCGAGTCGGCCCTTCTCGGCGTGCTGCAGGAGTACCCGCGGGTCGTGGCCCAGGCCGCGGAACTGCGGGAACCACACCGCATCGCCCGGTACATCGAAGAGGTCGCCGGCTACTACCACCGCTGGTACGACAACTGCCGGGTCATCCCGCTCGGTGACGAGCCGATCACCGACCTGCACCGCACCCGGCTGTGGCTGAACGACGCCACCGGCCAGGTCATCCGCAACGGCCTCGGCCTCCTCGGCGTCGCCGCCCCGGAGCGCATGTAACCGTGGACGCGAGTGCCAGGAGAACACGGCGCCGAGGCCTCGGCGCCCAGATCGTGGTCGGTCTGAGCCTGCTCGGGCTGGTCGCGGCCTTCTTCTTCGTCGACGCCGGGATGCGCGGCTACGCCGAACGCCAGGTGAAGCAGGAGATCGCCTCGAACCTGCCGAAGACGGTGACCGGCGACGTGTCCGTGTCCATCGGCGGGCTGTCGGTGATCTGGCAGTACCTGGCCGGCAGCTTCGACCGGGTCGACCTGAAGTCCTCGGCGCTGAGCGTGGACGGCGTGCCGGCATCCGTGCATGTGGTGGCGACGGATGTCCCGCTCGACCGCTCCCGCCCCGTGGGCGACGTGCGCGGCATCGTCGACCTCGGCCCGGCCGCCCTGAACACCCTGCTGAGTGACTCGCTGCTCAGCGGGGCGGCCGACGCCGGCCTCGAACTCGGGCAGGACGAGGTCAGCTACACCGGCAGCATCGACCTGCTCGGCTTCCCGATCGACTACCGGGCCACGGCCAGCCCGACCGTGGACGCCGGCTCCGTCCTGCTCAGGCCCACCGGCGCCCGCATCACCTCCGGCGCCGGCGGCTTCGACGTCGGCGACCTGCTCTCCCAGGTGATGGGCGAGAAGCCGGTCCGGATCTGCGTGGCCTCGTACCTGCCCGACGGAGTCACCCTGTCCGGTGTCACGGTCACGCCGGAGCGGGCCCGACTCACCCTCCAGTCGAGCAGCCTGACCCTGAACCGCGCATCGCTCACGACCCTCGGCAGCTGCGCGGGCTGAAGTCCCCCATATTGAGGCCTGACAGTTCGGGCCGACCGCCGTACCCTTGGTATACCCGCTGATCGCGTTCCTTGGTCGAGGAGGCATCATGACCCTGCTTCGCATTCAACACCCCGTGCCCGACTACGACCGTTGGAAGCGCGCCTTCGACCTGGATCCCGCCGACCGCAAGGCATCCGGCGTCATCCGCTACACGATCCTGCGGTCCCGGACGGATCCGAAGTTCCTCATGATCGACCTCGAATTCGCCACGCCGCTCGAAGCCGAGAAGCTGCTTCTGAAGATGCGCCGCCTCTGGAGCACCAGTGGGTCCAGCGTGATGAGCGACCCCGAGGCGTGGATCGTCGACATCGTCGAAAGCGTCGAACTCGGCTGATCGCCACACGAAGACACGCGATTCGGCGCGGACCCGGGGCGTTCGCTAGAATCTTGGCAGGTCCCTCGCGTACAGACGCAGGCATCCTTTCACTGGCTTCAGGGACCAACCCGGGTTCGCTCGCCACTCAGTGAGACACCCACTCGACTCTTTCCCGTGAGGTTTTCACCCGTGGCCACCAACCCGCTCGCCCCCGACTGGCTCGGCCTTCCCGACGACGCCAACGCGCTCGCCCGGGGCCTCTGGCCGGCCACCCTCCTGCGTGCCCCCGAGGGCGAACTCGTCATCGGCGGCGTTCCCGCCTCGGCCCTGGCCGCCGAATTCGGCACACCCCTGTATGTGGTCGACGAGACGGATGCCCGCGCTCGCGCGGCCACCCTGCGCGAGGCATTCGAGGCCGAGTTCGCCCGCATCGGCACGACCGTGCACATCTATTACGCCGGCAAGGCGTTCCTCTCCACCGAGGTCGCCCGCTGGATGCTGGCCGAGGGCCTCAACATCGACATCTGCAGCGGCGGGGAACTCGCGGTCGCCCTCGCCGCGGGAACGCCGCCGCACCGCCTCGGCTTCCACGGCAACAACAAGTCCCTGACCGAGATCGACGACGCCTGCCGCCTCGGAGTCGGCACCATCGTGATCGACAGCCCGGTGGAGATCTCCCGGGTCGCCGAGGCCGCCGCCCGGCACGGCGCCCGCCAGACCGTGCGCCTGCGGGTGAACAGCGGTGTGCACGCGCACACGCACGACTTCCTCGCCACCGCGCACGAAGACCAGAAGTTCGGGGTCGCGCTCGAAGACGCGCCCGCACTGGTGGCCCGTATCCGCGCCGAACCGAGCCTGCGCTTCCTGGGTCTGCACTGCCACATCGGCTCGCAGATCTTCGGCGCGGACGGCTTCGCGGAGTCCGCGTCCCGGCTCCTGGCCGTGCACGCCGACCTGCTGGCCGGCGGGCCCGTGCCCGAAATGAACCTGGGCGGCGGCTTCGGCATCGCCTACACCTCCGCCGACACGCCCACCCCGATCCGCGAGCTCGCGGCCCGCCTGGCCGACATTGTCGCCGCGGAGTGCGCGGCCCGCGGCATCCCGGTGCCCGTGGTCGCGTTCGAACCGGGCCGCGCCATCATCGGCCCGGCCGGAGTCACCCTCTACGAGGTCGGCACCACCAAGGCCGTCAACCTGGGCGGCAACACGCGCCTGTACGTCAGCGTGGACGGCGGCATGAGCGACAACGCCCGCCCGGCCCTGTACGGCGCCGACTACACGGTGCGCCTGGCCAATCGTTCCTCGCAGACCGACCCCGTGCTGGTGCGCGTGGCCGGCAAGCACTGCGAGAGCGGTGACATCGTCGTCGACGCCGACTACCTCCCGGGTGACGTGGCCCCCGGCGACCTGGTGATGGTGGCCGCGACCGGCGCCTACTGCTGGTCGCTGTCGAACAACTACAACTTCGTCGGCCGGCCCGCCGTGGTCGCGGTGGCCGGCGGCATCCCACGGATGCTCGTGCGCGGCGAGACCGTCGCCGACCTGCTCGCCCGCGACACGGGGTTCTCACCGGCGGCCGACCCCGCCGACACCCGACCGAAGTCACCGAAGTCACCGAAGTCACCGAAGGAACCCGCCCGATGATCGAATACCGCAATCTGCGCGTCGCCCTCCTCGGTGGCGGTTCCGTCGGCGCCCAGGTGGCCCGGCTGCTGCTCGAGCACGGCGAGGAACTCGCCAACCGGGTGGGTGCGAGCCTGGAGTTGGTCGGCATCCTCGTGCGCGACCTCGACGCCGAACGCACCGTCGACCTGCCGCGCGAGCTCTTCACCACCGACGCCGAGACCCTGATCCTCGGCGCCGACGTCGTGATCGAGTTGATGGGCGGCATCGAGCCGGCCCGCAGCTACATCCTGATGGCGATCAACTCGGGCGCGGATGTCGTCACCGCCAACAAGGCGCTGCTGGCCACGCACGGCCCCGAACTCTTCGCTGCCGCCGCCCAGGTCGGCGCGCAGCTCAACTACGAAGCGGCCGTGGCCGGCGCCATCCCGATCGTTCGCCCGCTGCGCGACAGCCTCGGCGGCGACCAGGTCAACCGCATCCTCGGCATCGTCAACGGCACCACCAACTTCATCCTCGACCGGATGGACGTCGAGGGCGACACCCTCGAGGACGCCCTCCGCCTCGCCACCGAACTCGGCTACGCGGAGGCCGACCCGACCGCCGACATCGAGGGGTTCGACGCGGCGCAGAAGGCGGCCATCCTCGCCAGCCTCGCCTTCCACACGACCGTTCCGCTGGAATCGGTGCACCGCGAGGGCATCACGGCGATCACCCCGGCGCAGATCGAATCGGCTCGGAAGGCCGGCTACGTCGTGAAGCTGCTCGCCATCTGCGAACGCCTGGTCGACCCGGAGACCGGACTGCCCGGCGTCTCCGCCCGGGTCTACCCGGCCATGGTGCACCGCAATCACCCGCTCGCCGCCGTGCACGGCGGCAACAACGCGGTCTTTGTCGAGGCGGAGGCCGCCGGCAGCCTCATGTTCTACGGCGCCGGCGCCGGGGGAGTGGAGACAGCCTCCGCCGTGCTCGGCGACCTGGTGTCCCTGGCCCGGCGGCACATCGCCGGCGGCCCGGGAGTGGCTACCTCCACCCACGCCGACCTGCCCGTGCTCGACATCGGCAGCATCGCCACCCGCTACGCGGTCACCCTGGAGGTCACGGACGAGCCCGGCGTCCTCGCCGCCCTGGCCAGCGTGTTCAGCAACCACGGTGTGTCGCTGGCCCTGGTCGAGCAGTCCATGACGCAGGCCACACCGCGCACCGCGAATCACGCGGCCGTCCCGTCCACGGCTACCCTAGTGATCGGAACGCACGAGGCCAGGGAGTTGGCACTGGCCGCCACCGTGCGCGATCTCGCGGCCCACAAATTCGTCACCAATGTCGCATCCGTTTTGAGAGTTGAAGGAGTCTGATGTCCAGCGAACGAGAGTCCCTGCCGAACACCGCCGTGAAGACGGCTTCACGGCAGTGGCGCGGCGTGCTGCGCGAATACGCCGACCGCCTGAACATCACGGATGCAACGCCGATCATCACGCTCGGCGAGGGTGGCACCCCGCTCATTCCCGCTCCCGCGCTCTCCGCCCGCACGGGTGCGAAGGTCTGGGTCAAGTACGAGGGCATGAACCCGACCGGTTCCTTCAAGGACCGCGGCATGACCATGGCCATTTCCAAGGCCGTGGAGGATGGCGCCAAGGCCGTCATCTGCGCCTCCACCGGCAACACCTCCGCCTCGGCCGCCGCCTACGCGGCCTACGCCGGCATCCAGGCCGTCGTGCTCGTCCCCGAGGGCAAGATCGCCATGGGCAAGCTCAGCCAGGCCATCGCGCACAACGCGCAGCTGCTGCAGGTGCAGGGCAACTTCGACGACTGTCTCGACATCGCCCGCGACCTGTCCGCGAACTACCCCGTGCACCTGGTCAACTCGGTCAACCCCGACCGCATCGAGGGCCAGAAGACGGCGGCCTTCGAGGTCGTCGAGGTGCTGGAAGACGCCCCGGACATCCACATCGTCCCCGTCGGCAACGCCGGCAACTACACCGCGTACACGCGCGGCTACACCGAGGAACTCGAGCGCGGCGCCACCACGAAGCTGCCCCGGATGTTCGGATTCCAGGCTTCCGGCAGCGCCCCGATCGTGCTCGGCCACCGCGTCGACCACCCGGAGACCATCGCCAGCGCCATCCGCATCGGCAACCCCGCATCCTGGGACCTGGCCCTGGCCGCCCGCACCCTGACCGACGGGTACTTCGGCGCGATCAGCGACGAGAAGATCCTCGAGGCCTACCGCATCCTCTCCGCCGAGGTCGGCATCTTCGTCGAGCCCGCCTCCGCGATCAGCGTCGCCGGCCTGCTCGAGCGGGCCGAGGCCGGACTCATCCCCGCCGGCTCGACCGTGGTGCTCACCGTCACCGGCCACGGCCTCAAGGACCCGCAGTGGGCCCTGCGCACGGCGGATGGCTCCGACGTGAAGCCGACCATCGTGCCGGTCGACACCGCCGAAATCGCGAGCGTCCTCGGGCTGGTTCAGAAATGACCATCGCCGAGGCCGTCTCCGGCCGGTCGGCGCTGGCCGGTCGCTCCGTCACGGTGCAGGTCCCGGCCACCACGGCTAACCTCGGCCCGGGTTTCGACACCCTCGGCCTGGCCCTGGCGCACTACGACCACCTCGATGTCAGCGTTCGGGACGAACCCGGCGTCTTCGTCGAGGTGCAGGGCGTGGGCGCGGGAGAGGTGCCGACCGACGAGACCAACCTCGTCGTGCGCGCCATCATCCACACCTTCGCCGCCTACGGCCAGGAGCTTCCGGGCCTGAACCTGGTCGCGCACAACGTCATCCCGCACGGGCGGGGCATGGGCTCCTCGGGCGCCGCCATCGTGTCGGGCATCATGGCCGCCAAGGGCCTGCTCGAGGGCATCGTCGATATCGACGCGGAGGCGCTGCTCGCCCTCGCCACTGAGATGGAAGGCCACCCGGACAACGTCGCGCCGGCGCTCTTCGGCGGTCTCACCATCGCCTGGATGGCCCCGGAGGGACCGCGGCACAAAAAGCTGATGGTGCACCGCGGCGTCAAGCCGCTCGTTTTCGTGCCCGAGCACGCCATGTCCACCGCGCTGGCGCGCAGCCTGCAGCCGGAAACGGTGCCGCACGAGGACGCCGTCTTCAACGTGTCCCGGTCGGCCCTGCTGATCGCCGCGCTGATCCAGAGCCCGGAACTGCTGCTGGCAGCCACCGAGGACAAGCTCCACCAGAGCTACCGCGCCGCCGCGATGCCCGAGACCAGCCGTCTGATCACGCTGCTGCGCGACCACGGCTTCGCCGCCGTCGTCTCCGGCGCCGGTCCGTCGATCCTCGTTCTGGCCAGCGACCCGGGCCAGCGTCTCGTGGCCGCGGATCTGGTCGCCGCCGAGTCGGAGACGCCGTGGCAGGCTCTCATGCTCGCCGTCGACTCCCTGGGCGCGACGGTCACCCGCACCGACGCCTAAAGCCCCGCGCCTCCGTCCCGCACCCCACGTCCAACCTTCGTCCGAGCGCCTTGAACCAATTCGACGGAGATGTTGCTCTAGATAGGCGATTTTCGGGGTTTTGACTCTGATTTGGGCAAAATCTCCGTCGAATTCGTTCCGGGCGGGGAGGCTCGCGGGAGCAGGGGGTGCGGGACGGGGTAGGAGACGCCGGGACACGCCGGAGCTCCGCGTGTCCGCGCGATCTGTCGGTTCTGCTAGAGTCAAGGGGTACCCGATGGACACGCTTAACGCGCGAGTCCCTTCTCCGGTGCATTCCCTGTAACTCACTGCTATCGCATCATCTATGCGTAGCTGTGTGTGTTCACTTCAATCCACATCATTTTGGGATTGGACCACCCGCAGCGCGTGAGACGCTGCAACAGCTTCCCTGGTACGCACGTATGTCGCCAGGGGAAAGGACAATTTTTCGTGACTGACGTCAACCTTCGTACCCTCGGTACGGATTCCTCGCGCCTCTCCACCCTTCGCGTTGCCGAGCTTCAGGCTCTGGCGCTCGAACTGGGCATCCCGGGCGCTTCCAAACTCCGTAAGGGAGAGCTCGTGGACGCTATCACTGCGGAACAGGCTCGGAACACCCCCGCGGCTGAGTTCGCCCCGGACGCCCCAGTGATCTCCGGTCCCCCGGTTTCCTCCGACTCCGCCGGTGCCGCGGGCGATTTCGCCGCGCCGGCCGCCGACGCTGCCGTTGCCACGGCACCGCGCAAGCGGGTCTCCCGCCGCGCCACCACCGCGACCGCGGCACCAGCCGTGGCGCACGTCAACGCTGACGGTGACCTGGGCATCGGCATCATCGTCGCGGACTCCACCACCAAGCGCCGCACCACGGCCCCCACCACGTATGCCGGCCCCTCCGCCGACTCGGTGACGACCGAGCCGACCACCCCGGCCGCCGAAAAGCCCGTTCGCCAGGCCCGCAAGCGCGCCACCTCCGTCACGGTCAAGGCCGCCGCTGCCGCCGAGGCCGCCACGGAGACCGGCGCCGCCGAATCCGCCGCACCTGAGACCGCAGCAGTGGCGACCGGCACGGTGGAGACCGCGGCCTTCCAGCCTGAGGCCGCCGTCGAGGCAGCCCCGGAGACTGCGGCTGAAGCACCCGCCGAAGCCGAAACGGCGACCGGCTCCGGCCGTTCGCGTCGCAGCAGCTCGCGCGGCGGAGCCCGTAACGGGACCGCCCGCAACGCCATCGACGCCCGCAGCAGCATCGACGCCCGCAACACCGCCGATGAGCTCGCCGCCGAGGCTCCGAACGTCATCGAGCAAACCACGCCTGCCGAGCCGGCCGAGGTCGAAAAGGCCGAGGCGACCGAGCAGGTCGAAGAGACCGAGCAGGCCGAACAGCCCCGTCAGGGACGCAACCGCAACCGCAGCCGCGGCGGCGACCGCAACCAGGGCGCCGACCGCAGCCAGGGTGGCGCCGAGCGCGGCGAGGACACCGGACGCCAGCAGAACCAGCGTCAGGCCGGCAACCGCCAGCAGAACCAGGACAATCAGGCCGACCGCGGCCAGGAACGTCAGGCGCAGGGCCAGGACCGTCAGGGACAGGACCGTCAGGACCGACAGGGTCAGGGTCAGGGACAGGACCGTCAGGGTCAGGACCGTCAGGACCGTCAGGGCCAGGACCGTCAGGGTCAGGACCGTCAGGGCCAGGACCGTCAGGGCCAGGACCGTCAGGGTCAGGACCGCAACGTCGGCCAGGACCGCAACGGCCCGGACGACGACCTGAACAGCCGCAGCAACCGCAACCGTTTCCGTGACCGCAAGCGTCGCGGCGTGACCACGGGCGACGACTTCGAGCCGGAGCTGAACGACGACGATGTGCTGATCCCGGTCGCGGGCATCCTCGACGTGCTCGATAACTACGCCTTCGTGCGCACCTCCGGCTACCTGCCGGGGGCCAGCGACGTCTACGTGTCGCTCGGCCAGGTCAAGAAGTACAACCTGCGCAAGGGTGACGCCGTTGTCGGTGCCATCCGCCAGCCGCACGAGGGTGACCAGAGCGGCCGCCAGAAGTACAACGCGATCGTCAAGGTCGACTCCATCAACGGCCTGACCGTCGAGGAAGCCGCCAACCGGGTTGAGTTCCAGAAGCTCACCCCGCTCTACCCGCAGGAGCGCCTGCGGCTCGAGACCGAGCCGGGGAAGCTCACGCAGCGCATCATCGATCTCGTCGCCCCGATCGGAAAGGGCCAGCGCGGCCTGATCGTCGCACCGCCCAAGGCCGGCAAGACCATCGTCATGCAGCAGATCGCCAACGCCATCGCCACGAACAACCCCGAGGTCCACCTCATGGTCGTTCTCGTCGACGAGCGTCCCGAAGAGGTCACCGACATGCAGCGCACGGTGAAGGGTGAGGTCATCGCCTCCACCTTCGACCGCCCCGCGGAGGACCACACCACGGTCGCCGAGCTCGCCATCGAGCGCGCCAAGCGCCTGGTCGAACTGGGCCACGACGTCGTCGTGCTGCTCGACTCGATCACCCGCCTCGGCCGTGCGTACAACCTCACCGCGCCGCCCTCGGGCCGCATCCTCTCCGGCGGTGTCGACGCCTCCGCGCTGTACCCGCCCAAGCGCTTCTTCGGCGCCGCGCGCAACATCGAGAACGGTGGCTCGCTCACCATCCTCGCCTCCGCTCTGGTCGAGACCGGGTCCAAGATGGACGAGGTCATCTTCGAGGAGTTCAAGGGCACCGGCAACATGGAGCTCCGCCTGTCGCGCCAGCTGGCTGACAAGCGCATCTTCCCAGCGGTGGATGTCAACGCATCCGGCACCCGTCGTGAAGAAATGCTGATGAGCACGGATGAAGTCAAGATCACCTGGAAGCTGCGCCGCGCCCTCGCCGGGCTCGAGCAGCAGCAGGCGCTCGAGGTCATCCTCGGTCGCCTCAAGGAGACCACGTCCAACGTCGAGTTCCTGATGCAGGTTCAGAAGTCGATGCCGACCCTCGGCGGGTCAGACAAGGATCACTGATGTTCGAGTCTGTTCTGACTCTGCTGGCTGAGCACGACGAGCTGCAGTCTCAGCTGGCCGATCCGGAGCTGCACGCGAACCCAGCCCGCTCGAAGAAGGTCAACCGCCGCTACGCCGAGCTCAGCCGCATCATCGCGGCGTGGAACGAGTGGAAAGAGATCGGCGACAACCTCGAGGCAGCCCGCGAGCTCGCCGCCGAGGACGCCGACTTCGCCGCGGAGATCCCCGGGTTGACGGAACAGCTGGAAGCCGCAGCCGAAAAGCTGCGGCGTCTGCTGATCCCGCGCGACCCGCTCGATGCCCGTGACGTGATCATGGAGATCAAGATGGGGGAGGGCGGCGCGGAATCCGCACTGTTCGCCGCCGACCTGCTCCGGATGTACCTGCACTATGCGGAATCGAAGCGCTGGAAAACCGAGATCATCGAGCAGACCACGAGCGATCTCGGCGGGATCAAGGACATCCAGCTCGCCATCAAGGGCAACTCGAGCGACCCCGCAGAGGGCGTCTGGGCGCACCTGAAGTACGAGGGCGGCGTGCACCGAGTTCAGCGGGTGCCCGCCACGGAGTCCCAGGGACGCATCCACACCTCCGCCGCCGGCGTGCTCGTCTTCCCCGAGGTCGACGAGCCCGAAGAGGTCGAGATCAACGCGAACGACCTCAAGATCGACGTGTACCGGTCGAGCGGCCCCGGCGGCCAGTCGGTCAACACGACCGACTCCGCCGTGCGCATCACGCACCTTCCGACCGGCATCGTCGTGGCCATGCAGAACGAGAAGAGCCAGCTGCAGAACAAGGAAGCCGGCATGCGCGTTCTGCGTGCCCGCGTTCTCGCCCGGCAGCAGGAAGAGATCGACGCGGCAGCCAGCCTCGTGCGCAAGGGGCAGATCCGCACCATGGACCGGTCCGAGCGCATCCGCACGTACAACTTCCCCGAGAACCGCATCGCGGACCACCGCACGGGCTACAAGGCCTACAACCTGGACACCGTGATGAACGGCGCCCTGGAGGCCGTGATCGATTCCTGCATCACCGCCGACGAGGCCACTCGCCTGGCCGAGATCGGCGACCACGACTAGATCTCAGAATGATTCGCACGAGATCAGAGGCTTTCTGTGGCCCCGTCCCTCCTAGGCTGGAGGGGCAGGCCGGGGAGCTTTCGCATTCTGCCGGCCCAAACCGAGGGCGAGGATGCCGATGGAATCCCTGACGAGTCACACCGACTACGGCGCGGTGGGCCTGAACAAGTCCGGGGTCGACCCCGACCCGATGATCGAGTTCGCCGCGTGGCTGGCGGCCGCCGAGCAGGCGGGGCTCTACGAGCCGAACGCCATGGTGGTCGGCACCGTCGACCCGGACGGCCGGCCGAGCAGTCGCACGGTGCTGCTCAAGGGCCTCGACGGGAGCGGATTCGAATTCGTCAGCAACTACGGTTCCCACAAGGGCCGGGCGCTGGCCGCCAATCCGGGCGTCTCGCTGTTGTTCCCCTGGTTCGCGATGCAGCGCCAGGTGATCGTCTACGGCACGGCCCACCCCACGGATGCCGCCACTAGCGACGCCTACTTCGCGCGCCGACCGCGGGCCGCCCGCATTGCCGCTGTGGCCAGCGACCAGTCGCAGCCGATCGCGAGCCGTGCCCTGCTCGAGGAACAGGTGCGCCGGGTGGAAGCGCGCTACCCGGGCGACACGGACATTCCCCGGCCGGACGACTGGGGCGGCTACCGGGTGACGCCGCACGCGATCGAGTTCTGGCAGGGGCGAACGTCGCGGCTGCACGACCGCCTGCGCTTCACGGCCGCCGCCGCGGGCGGCTGGACCCTGGAGCGGCTGCAGCCCTAGCGGCAGCGTCAGTCGTCGGTGAGCGGCAGTCCCCTCGCGCTCTCGATCGTGTCGGGCCTGGCCGGCTGCACGGTCGCCGGAATTCCGAGGAGCACGGACTTCGCCGGGGCATCCCGCGTCACCACAGCGTTGGCGCCGACGGTGCTCCAGGCGCCGAGCGTGATCGGGCCGAGGATCTTGGCCCCGGCGCCGACCGTCACGCCGTCGTGCAGGGTCGGATGCCGCTTCTCGCCACGGGCCACCCCGTGACGGGATTTTCCACCGAGCGTGACGCCGTGGTAAAGCATGACGTCGTCGCCGATCTCCGACGTTTCACCGATCACCACTCCCATGCCGTGGTCGATGAACAGCCGTCGCCCGATCCGGGCGCCCGGGTGGATTTCGATCCCGGTCAGGAACCGGGTGAACTGGGACAGCAGCCGGGCCGGCAGCCACAGCCCGGCCGTCCAGAGCCGGTGCGCGACCCGATAGGACCAGACCGCGTGCAGGCCGCTGTACGCGAGGAACACCTCGATGTTGCTGCGGGCCGCGGGGTCGTGGGCGCGCGCCATCAGCACGTCTTCCCGGATGCTCGACAAGACTCCCATCGGCTGCTTCCGCCGCCCTCTTCTCGCCTAGTCCAGCAGGTCTTCGTAGAGAACGGTCGAGATATACCGCTCGCCGAAGCTCGGCAGGATTGCCACGATGGTCTTGCCAGAGTTCTCGGGCCGCTTGGCCTGCTCGAGGGCCGCCCAGACCGCGGACCCGCCGGAGATGCCGGAGAGGATGCCTTCGTCGGTCGCGAGGGCACGCGCCGTGGCCAGCGAGTCGGCCAGGGTGACGTCGGTCACCTCGTCGTACACGGTGGTGTCGAGGACCTTCGGCACGAAGTTGGCACCGATGCCCTGGATCTTGTGCGGCCCCGGCTTGCCGCCGGTGAGGATGGGGGAGTCGATCGGTTCGACCCCGACGACCCGAACGGAGGGTTTGCGCTCCTTGAGCAGCTGACCGGTGCCCGTGATGGTGCCGCCGGTGCCGATGCCCGCCACCAGGATGTCCACGGCGCCTTCGGTGTCGTCCCAAATCTCCACGCCCGTGGTCGCGCGGTGGATGGCCGGGTTGGCGGGGTTGTCGAACTGACGGGCGAGGATCGCCCCCGGCGTGCCGGCGGCGATCTCTTCCGCCTTCGTGACGGCGCCGCGCATGCCTTCTCCACCGGGCGTGAGCACGATTTCCGCGCCGTAGGCACGAAGCAGCACGCGGCGCTCCTTGCTCATGGTCTCCGGCATCGCCAGGATCACCCGGTAACCGCGGGCCGCCCCCACCATGGCCAGGGCGATGCCGGTGTTGCCGCTGGTACCCTCGACGATGGTGCCGCCCGGGGCCAGTTCGCCCGACGCCTCGGCGGCGTCGACGATCGCGATGCCGATCCGGTCCTTCACACTGCCCGAGGGGTTGTAGAACTCCAGCTTCACCAGCACGGTCGCGTCCAGGCCGGCGGTGAGCCGGTTCAGTCTGACCAGAGGGGTCCCGCCGACGGCAGCGGTGATATCGGAGTGAATCTTTGCGGGCATCGGTGAGCGCCTTTCGATCGGTTTTCAGGACCTCGCCCAGCCTAGGGCCACGGCATTGGGCGAGCGAGTGCATTACATTCCAAAGAGTGACAACTCCGCCAAGCGACCATTCCATTCCCGCCGCCGTCGACGAAATGCGCGACCTGGCCATCCGTTCACTCTCCGCGGCCGGGATTTCCGACGCCGAGGTGGACGCCGATCTACTGATCGGCCACGTCCTCTCCCAGAGCCGGGGGCAGGTGCAGGCCGCCGGCATCCTGCGCACCAGCCTCAGCGAGACGGATGCCGCGGCCATCCTGGAACTCGTTCACCGCCGCTCTCTGCGCGAGCCGTTGCAGCACATCACCGGCCGTGCCCCGTTCCGCTCCCTCGAACTGAACGTGGGACCCGGAGTGTTCGTGCCTCGGCCCGAGACCGAACAGGTGGCGCAATTCGCCATCGACGCCCTCCGTTCCCTGCCCGACCCGGAACCGATCGGCGTGGACCTGGGCACCGGCAGCGGCGCGATCGCGCTGGCCATGGCGGTCGAGGTGCCCCACGCCCGCGTCTGGGCGGTGGAGAACTCTCCGGATGCGTTCCCGTGGACCACCCGCAACTTCACCGAGGTCGGTGCCGACAACGCCACCCTCGTGTTCGGCGACCTGACCGACGCGCTGGCCGAACTCGACGGAACCGTCGCCGTGGTCATCTCGAACCCGCCGTACATCCCCGCGGACGCCATCCCGCGCGACCCGGAGGTGCGCCTCTTCGACCCGGCCCGCGCGCTGTTCGGCGGCCGGGACGGCCTCGACGTCGTGCGACACGTGTCCCGCACGGCCCTGCGCCTGCTGCGCCCGGGCGGGGTGCTGGTGATCGAGCACGGCGAGTTGCAGGGCGCCGAAATCCGGGCCCTCCTGGCCGCCGACGGCTGGCGTGCCCCCGCCACCCACCGCGACTACACCACCCGCGACCGCGCGACCACCGCCCTGCGACCCTGAGGTCGACGAGGCGGGCTGCCAGCCTCCCGGGAGGTGGCTGCACTAGAATCGGTCGAAATGACACGCATCTATGACTGCTCGGTTGACTCGGAATACGCAGCCGGCATGAGACTCGCACGATCGGCCATCGGCCGTGGTGCGCTCGTCGTCATCCCCACCGACACCGTCTACGGGCTCGCCGCCGACGCCTTCAGCCCGGAGGCCGTGCAACGGCTCCTCGACGCCAAAGGGCGGGACCGCACCTCGCCGCCGCCCGTGCTCATCCCCGGCATCCCCACCCTCGACGCCCTCGCGCAGGACGTCCCTCCGCCCGTACGTGAGCTCGTCGCCGCGTTCTGGCCCGGCGGCCTGACCGTCGTGCTCACCGCCCAGCCGTCTCTGGTCTGGGACCTGGGCGAGACTCGCGGCACGGTTGCACTGCGGATGCCGAGCAACCGGGTCGCCCTCGACCTCCTGGCCGAGACGGGACCCCTGGCCGTGTCATCCGCCAACATGAGCGGCCTTCCCGCCGCCATCGACGCGATCGGCGCCGAAGACATGCTCGGCATCAATGTCGCCGTCTATCTTGACGGGGGAGTCGCGGGCCTCGACTACGAGCCGATCGGCGACCGCGCCGGAGACACCTCGTCGACAATCGTGGATGCCACCGGCTACGGCTCCAACGGAGGCAAGGTGGTCATCGTGCGCAACGGCGTGATCTCGCGGGCGGCGATCGAAGCCGTGATCGGGGACGCCCTTGCCCCGGTCGGGTTCGCGCCCCCCGCCGCTGCTTCGGAGCCCGCCGCCGAGCCCGCCGCCGAAGCGTCCACGGCGCCCGCCGGCGACACCGCACCCGACCCGGCCGCAGACGCGGGCTAATCGATGACCGTCTTCGTTCTGCTGGCCCTCGTCTCGGCCTTGATCACCTTCGGGTTCTCGATCCTCGTGCTCAAACTGAGCCACCGCTACAAGCTGTACCCGAAGATCCGCGAACGCGATGTGCACACCCGGCCCACGCCCCGCCTCGGCGGCATCGCCATCTTCCTCGGCATCGTCGGCGCCTTCGGGGTGTCCTACCTGATCGCCGCCGCATTCGCCCCGCTCCGGCTCATTTTCAGCGACCCGCAGCAGATCCTCGCCATCCTCGGAGCCGCCCTGCTGATCGTCCTGCTCGGCGTGGCCGATGACCTCTGGGACCTCGACTGGATGACCAAGCTGGCCGGCCAGTTCATCGCGGCCGGGCTCGTCGCCTGGCAGGGCGTGCAGGTCCTGTCGCTGCCGATCGGCGGGCTGACCGTCGGGTCGTCCTGGATGTCCATCCTGATCACCGTGATCGTGATTGTGATCGTGATGAACATGATCAACTTCATCGACGGGCTCGACGGCCTGGTCGCGGGGGTCGCCCTGATCGCGAACGGCGTGTTCTTCGTCTACAGCTACCTGCTCGTGCGGGACACGTCTCCGAGCAACTACTTCAACCTGGCCTCCCTGATCGCCGCTATCCTGGTGGGGGCCTGCGTCGGGTTCCTGCCGCTCAACTGGCGTCCGGCGAAACTATTCATGGGCGACGCCGGCGCGCTGCTGGTGGGCCTGCTGATGGCCACCTCCGCGATCGCGATCACCGGTCAGGTCGACCCCACCGCAGTCAACCGGTCCCAGCTGTTCCCCGCCTTCATCCCGATCATCCTGCCGGTCGCGATCCTGATCATCCCGCTGCTCGACTTCGGCCTGGCCGTGTTCCGGCGGGTTCGGGCCGGGAAATCGCCCTTCAGTGCCGACCGCAAACACCTCCACCACCGGCTCCTCGACATGGGGCATTCCCACCTGCATGCCGTGCTCATCTTCTACGGCTGGACGGCGGCCGCATCCGTCGGCTGCCTGCTCTACTTCGTACTGCCCGTGTACTTCGGCCTGCCCACCTGGTACGCCACGATCTTCCTGATCTTCGCACTGCTGGTCTGCACCCTTGTCACGCTGGCTCCGCTCAGCCGGCGCAAGGCCGTGGAGGCCGCCAGTCAGCTTGCGAGCCCGGCCACCCAACCAGTCGAGACCGCCCGATTCGACCCTCTCGATGAGGCGGCGACGACGGCCGAGGAGAACGTATGAGCACCATGGCACCCCGTCCGGCCCAGCCCACTTCGATTCCAGTGTTCCGCCGCATCCTCGTCTACGGCAGCGTCCTCGCCGCCGGCATCGCCGTCGTCGGGGCCGTGGTCGGCGGTCTGGCCGCGGGGGCCGAGGGCGTCGTGAGCGCCCTGATCGGAACCCTGCTGTCGGTGGTCTTCATGGGGATCACGGCCGGCAGCATCCTGGTCGCCAATCGTTTCGCCGGCACCGCCGCGGCCATCGGCGCGTTCTTCGGAATCGTGATGGGAGGCTGGCTGGTCAAGTTCGTCGTCTTCCTGGTGCTGATGGTGCTGCTCAAAGACCAGCCCTGGATCCAGCCGGTCGTGCTGTTCCTCAGCATCATCGCCGGAGTCGTCGGTTCGCTCCTGGTCGATGTTTTCGTGCTGATGAAGAGCCGAATGACGTACGCCAGCGACATCACCCTGCCGACGGCGGCACACGACGACTGAGCGCGGGCTCTCGATTCGGTCTCCCGGCCTTTTCTTGCTAGGGTAATGACCGATTCGTCCCGTGTTGTTTCTGCCTTCTTGCAGAACAATCCGGCCACACATTCGTCATCGCGAGAGCAGAGCTTCTTGCCCCGAAACAGGAGAAAGCGCTGCTAGAAACCGCCGTAAACCTGATGATTCCGTTTGCCACCGATGAGGGTGGCTTCCACGGTCCGACGATTGGTGAATTCTTCCCCGAAGCGATCTTCTTCGCCGGGACGCCATTCGAAATAAATCGCATCATGCTCATCCGCTTCCTGGCAGTCGCCGCGCTGCTGCTAATTTTCTGGATCGGCACGCGCCGCATGAAGGTCATTCCGACCCGCATGCAGAGCGTCGTCGAGATGGGCCTGGACTTCGCCCGGGTCAACATCGCCGAAGACATCCTCGGCAAGAAGGACGGCAAGCGTTTCCTGCCGTTGATCACGACCATTTTCTTCATGGTCCTGTTCCTCAACATCACCGGCCCGATCCCGTTCCTCAACATCGCCGGAAGCTCCGTCATCGGAGTTCCGCTGGTGCTGGCGCTGGTGGCTTACAGCGCCTTCATCTACGCCGGCGTCAAGAAGAACCCGGCGAACTTCTTCCGGAACGCCCTGTTCCCACCCGGAGTTCCGCCGTTCCTCTACATCATCGTGACGCCGATCGAGTTCATCTCGACGTTCCTCATCCGCCCGGTCACTCTGACCCTTCGGCTGCTGATGAACATGATCGTCGGCCACCTGCTCCTGGTGCTGTTCTTCAGTGCGACGCAGTTCTTCTTCTTCACCGCCACCGGCGGGTTCAAGTTGTTCGGTGCGGGCACCCTGGTGTTCGGCTTCGCGTTCACACTCTTCGAAGTGCTGATCGCGCTGCTCCAGGCCTACATTTTTGCCCTGCTCACCGCTGTCTACATCCAGCTCGCGCTGGCTGAGGAGCACTAAACCTCGAATCCGGCATTCGCTGTATTCGTCACTACGGAAGGAACCATACGTTGGACGCAACAACCGTTCTCGCGGCAATCAACGGAAACATCGCGACTGTCGGTTACGGCCTCGCCGCAATCGGCCCGGCAATCGGCGTGGGCATTGTCGTCGGCAAGACCATCGAGGGTGTTGCTCGTCAGCCCGAACTGGCCGGCCAGCTCCAGGTCCTGATGTACATCGGCATCGCCTTCACCGAGGCGCTCGCCTTCATCGGTATCGCCACCTACTTCATCTTCGTTTAGTCCTCTTTTCTCTCTAGTCAGGAGGCACGATGTTTAACGCAGTGATTGCAGCTGCTGCTGAGAAGGCGGAAAATCCGCTTCTCCCCGCGGTCTACGACATAGTCTGGTCCTCGCTCATTTTCGTGGTCATTCTGTTCTTCTTCTGGAAGCTCGTGCTTCCGAGGATGCAGAAGCTTCTCGACGACCGCGCAGAGGCCATCGAGGGCAACATCGCGAAAGCGGACGATGCCCAGCGCAAGGCCGAAGCTGCTCTCGAGCAGTACACGGCCCAGCTTGCTGACGCTCGCGCCGAGGCCGGCCAGATTCGCGAGCACGCTCGCATCGACGGCCAGAAGATCATCAACGAGCACAAGGAACAGGCCCTGGCCGAAGCCGCTCGCGTGACCACCAGCGCCAAGGCTCAGATTGAAGCAGAACGTCAGGCGGCAGTCGTGTCCCTTCGTTCCGAAGTGGGCACCCTGGCCATCGACCTCGCATCCGGTGTCATCGGCGAAAGCCTGACCGACGACGCGAAGGCCACCGCCATCGTCGACCGTTTCCTGGCCGACCTTGAGGCCTCGGAGAAAGCAGCTAAGTAATGGGAAGCGCCACCAGAGAAGCTTTGGCCTCGTCGCGGGCGGCACTGGCTGCCCAGGGCAGCACGGCCGATCTGGCGACGGGCGAGAGCCTGTTGAACGCCGGTCGCGTGATCGGTGACTCCTCGCAGCTCCTGTCCGCTCTGGTCGACCCGGCAGCGGATGCCGCGGCGAAGGCGGCGCTCGTTCGCGCCGTGTTCGCCTCGGCCCTGACCCCCACGGCACTGGAGCTTCTCCAGTCCGTCGCTGCGACTCGCTGGTCGAGTCACAGCGACCTGCTGGCCGGGGTCGAGGACCTCGGGTTGCGTTCGATCGCATCCTCGACCGACGACGGGATCGTCGAGGCCGAGCTGTTCGCCTTCGGCAGCGCCGTCTCGTCCAACGCGGAGCTCGAACTCGCTCTGGCCAGCAAGTTGGGAAAGGCGAGCGCCAAAGTCGGCCTCGTCAACTCCCTGCTGGGCGGCAAGGTCACCGAACAGACGCTGTCGATCGTGCGGCACCTCGTGCAGCAGCCTCGCGGCCGCCGCATCGGCGAGTTGCTGCGCTACGCGGCATCCGTCGTCGCCGACCAGTCAGGGGCCTCGATCGCCACGATCACGTCCGCCGCAACGCTCGCGCCCGAACAGGTGGAGCGCCTCCGCACGAGCCTCACCGCTCGTTACGGTCGTCGGCTCACGCTCAACCAGGTCGTCAACCCGGCTCTGGTCGGGGGAGTCCATGTTCAAATCGGTGACGACGTCATCGATGGCAGCATCGCCACCCGCCTGAAAGACCTCCGAAGCAAGCTCGCTGGCTGAGCGTTCAGCCAGTAACACACACACCTCGGGACGGCAGCGTCCCGTGCACGACAGAACCTGTACATCCGGTACAGAAAAGGGAAGATGATGGCAGAACTAACGATCAGCCCCGATGAGATCCGCGACGCTCTCCAGGACTTCGTCAAGTCCTACGAGCCGAACAAGACCGCAACGACCGAGGTTGGCTACGTCACCACGGCCGGCGACGGGATCGCACACGTCGAAGGCCTTCCCAGCGTGATGGCGAACGAGCTCATCAAATTCGCTGACGGCACCCTGGGCCTGGCCCAGAACCTCGACGAAGACGAGATTGGCGTCGTCGTGCTCGGCGAGTTCACCGGCATCGTCGAGGGCATGGAGGTGCACCGCACTGGTGAGGTTCTCTCCGTACCCGTCGGCGACGGCTACCTCGGCCGTGTCGTCGATCCGCTCGGTGCTCCCATCGACGGCCTCGGCGAGATCAAGACCGAGGGCCGTCGTGCCCTCGAACTCCAGGCTCCCGGCGTCATGCACCGCAAGTCGGTTCACGAGCCGATGCAGACCGGCATCAAGGCGATCGACGCCATGATCCCGATCGGGCGCGGACAGCGTCAGCTGATCATCGGTGACCGCCAGACCGGCAAAACGGCCATCGCGATCGACACGATCATCAACCAGAAGGCCAACTGGGCTTCGGGCGACGTCAACAAGCAAGTTCGTTGCATCTACGTCGCCATCGGCCAGAAGGGTTCCACGATCGCCGCCGTCAAGGGCGCGCTCGAGGACGCCGGCGTGATGGAGTACACGACCATCGTCGCGTCCCCGGCCTCCGACCCCGCCGGCTTCAAGTACCTCGCCCCGTACACCGGTTCGGCCATCGGCCAGCACTGGATGTACGCCGGCAAGCACGTCCTCATCATCTTCGACGACCTGTCCAAGCAGGCCGAGGCCTACCGTGCGGTCTCGCTGCTGCTGCGTCGCCCGCCGGGGCGCGAGGCATACCCGGGCGACGTGTTCTACCTGCACTCCCGTCTGCTCGAGCGTTGCGCGAAGCTCTCCGACGAACTCGGCGCCGGATCGATGACCGGTCTTCCGATCATCGAGACCAAGGCCAACGACGTCTCCGCGTACATCCCGACCAACGTGATCTCGATCACCGACGGCCAGATCTTCCTGCAGTCCGACCTGTTCAACGCCAACCAGCGTCCCGCAGTCGACGTGGGCATCTCGGTCTCGCGAGTCGGCGGTGACGCTCAGGTCAAGTCGATCAAGAAGGTCTCCGGAACTCTCAAGCTCGAACTGGCCCAGTACCGCTCGCTCGAGGCCTTCGCGATGTTCGCGTCCGACCTCGACGCGACCAGCCGTCGCCAGCTGGCCCGTGGCGCCCGTCTGACCGAACTGCTCAAGCAGCCCCAGTACTCGCCGTACCCGGTCGAAGATCAGGTCGTCTCGATCTGGGCCGGCACGAACGGCAAGTTCGACGAGGTTCCGGTCGAGGACGTTCTGCGTTTCGAGCGCGGGCTGCTCGACCACCTGGGTCGCACCACCGAGGTCCTCAAGACGCTGCGCGAGACGAACATCCTCGATGACGCCACCGTCGCGACGCTCGAACTCGAGGTCGACAAGTTCAAGCAGGGCTTCCAGACCGGCGAGGGCAAGCCACTCGCCTCGGTCGGCAAGGAAGAATTCACGGCCATCGCCGTCGAAGACGTGAATCAGGAAAAGATCGTCAAGCACCGACGCTAAGCGCCCCGGTCGCGTTCCCCACCGGGTCTGAACGAACAAAACTCGTTCGGACCAGGGGGAGCGCGGCCAGGCTCGCACGGCCACCGCACCACCCCACCCACTGACAAGGAAGCACAGGAGACACATGGGAGCGCAACTTCGGGTCTACCGGCAGAAGATCAAGTCTGCCCAGACGACTAAGAAGATCACTCGGGCCATGGAGTTGATCTCTGCCTCGCGCATTCAGAAGGCCAAGGCCCGCGTCGCGGCGTCGACACCGTTCGCCCGCGCGATCACGCAGGCGGTCTCCGCCGTCGCGACGTACTCGAATGTCGCTCACGTGCTCACGACCGAGCCGGAGAAGATCGAACGCGCAGCGGTCGTCATCTTCGCGTCCGACCGTGGCCTCGCCGGGGCGTTCAGCTCCCAGGTGCTGCGTGAAGCCGAGTCGCTGAGCGAACTGCTCCGTGGCCAGGGCAAGGACATCGTCTACTTCCTCGTCGGACGCAAGGCGGTCGCGTACTTCAGCTTCCGTCGTCGCCCGTCGGAACAGGTCTGGACAGGTTCGACCGACCAGCCCGACTACGAGACGGCGCGCGAGATCAGCGACGCGCTCCTCGAGGCCTTCCTCCGGGAAGCGGACGACGGCGGCGTGGACGAGATCCACGTGGTGTTCAACCGTTTCGTGAGCATGGTCACCCAGGTTCCCCAGGTTGTTCGGCTCCTTCCGCTCGAGGTCGTCGAGGGCGTCGAGGAACCCGGTGAAAACCAGGTTCTCCCGCTCTACGAGTTCGAGCCGGACGTTGAAACGGTGCTGGACTCGCTCCTGCCCGTCTACATCGAGAGCCGCATCTTCAACTCCATGCTGCAGTCCGCTGCAGCCGAGCACGCCGCGCGTCAGAAGGCCATGCAGTCGGCCTCCGACAACGCGGACAAGTTGATCAAGGACTTCACCCGGCTGTCCAACAACGCCCGGCAGACCGAGATCACCTCGCAGATTTCCGAGATCGTGGGTGGAGCCGACGCGCTCTCATCCGCCAAGAACTAAAACCAGAGAAGAGAGAGCAATGACTGACACCATATCCGCGCCAGTCCACGCACCGGTGGATTCCGTCGCCGTTGGCCGGATCGCCCGCGTCACGGGCCCGGTCGTCGACATCGAGTTCCCGCACGACTCGATCCCGGGCATGTACAACGCACTGAAGACGACCATCGTCATCGATGATGTGACCACCGTCATCACGCTCGAGGTCGCCCAGCACCTCGGCGACGACCTCATCCGCGCGATCGCGCTCAACCCGACCGATGGTCTGGTCCGTGGCCAGGAGGTCCGGGACACCGGTTCCCCCATCACTGTCCCGGTCGGCGACGTCACCAAGGGCCGCGTCTTCAACGCCATTGGCGAGGTGCTCAATGCGGAGCCCGGCGAAAAGATCGAAATCACCGAGCGCTGGCCCATCCACCGCAAGCCGCCGCCCTTCGACCAGCTGGAGTCCAAGACCCAGCTGTTCGAGACCGGCATCAAGGTCATCGACCTTCTCACGCCGTACGTTCTCGGTGGCAAGATCGGACTCTTCGGTGGAGCCGGCGTCGGCAAGACCGTCCTGATCCAGGAAATGATCCAGCGCGTCGCGCAGGACCACGGTGGAGTGTCCGTGTTCGCCGGTGTCGGGGAGCGCACCCGTGAGGGCAACGACCTGATCCACGAGATGGAAGAGGCTGGCGTCTTCGACAAGACCGCCCTCGTATTCGGCCAGATGGACGAGCCGCCGGGAACGCGTCTGCGCGTCGCCCTGTCGGCCCTGACCATGGCGGAGTACTTCCGTGACGTGGCCAAGCAGGACGTGTTGCTCTTCATTGACAACATCTTCCGCTTCACCCAGGCCGGTTCCGAGGTGTCGACCCTTCTGGGCCGCATGCCGAGCGCCGTAGGTTACCAGCCGACCCTGGCAGACGAGATGGGCATCCTCCAGGAGCGCATCACGTCGACCCGTGGCCACTCGATCACGTCGCTGCAGGCCATCTACGTTCCTGCCGACGACTACACCGACCCGGCGCCGGCGACGACCTTCGCCCACCTCGACGCCACCACCGAGCTGTCGCGCGAAATCGCGTCGAAGGGGCTCTACCCGGCCGTCGACCCGCTCACCTCGACCAGCCGCATCCTCGACCCCCGCTACCTGGGCGCCGACCACTACACCACGGCCGTGCGCGTCAAGGCGATCCTGCAGAAGAACAAGGAACTCCAGGAGATCATCGCGATCCTGGGTGTTGACGAACTCTCCGAGGAAGACAAGGTCACCGTCTCCCGCGCGCGCCGCATCCAGCAGTTCCTGTCGCAGAACACCTACATGGCCAAGAAGTTCACGGGTGTCGAGGGCTCCACGGTGCCGCTCAAGGACACCATCGAGTCCTTCACCGCCATCGCCAACGGCGACTTCGACCACGTGGCCGAACAGGCCTTCTTCAACGTCGGTGGCATCGCCGACGTCGAAGAGAAGTGGGCGAAGATCCAGAAAGAGAACGACTAGTCATGGCCGGGACCCCGCTCACGGTCAGTGTCGTCGCGGCCGACCACGAGGTCTGGTCCGGCGAGGCCAGCATGGTGGTCGCCCGCACCGTGGAGGGCCAGATCGGTATCCTTCCCGGGCACGAGCCCATGCTGGCGATCCTTGCCAGTGGCGAGGTTCGGGTGACCCTGAGCGGCGGTGAGAAAGTCGTCGCCGAGGCGGCGGACGGCTTCCTGTCGGTCGCCAACAACGTGGTCACGATCGTCGCACGCAAGGCAGAGCTCGTTTAGTTCGCTTGCTGATCCTGCTGCCGCCGTCCGAGACAAAACGTCTCGGTGGCATCGAAGTACCGCTTGACCTGCAGTCCCTCCAGTACCCGTCGCTTGCATCCAAGCGGCGGGTACTTGTGCGTTCGCTCCGCTCGCTCGCCCGGCATCCGGATGAGATGATGGCGGCCTTGAAGCTGGGCCGCACCCAGTCCGCCGAGGTCGGACGGAATCTGGCGCTGTCATCGTCACCGACCATGCCGGTGCTGGACCGCTACACCGGGGTGCTTTACGACGCCCTCGACGCCGGCACCCTGTCGCCGGCCGACCGCGACTGGGCCCGGCACCACGTGCTGGTGCACTCCGCACTGTTCGGGCCGGTCGGCGCGCTGGACCTCATTCCGGCCTACCGCCTCTCGTGCAGCTCGAAGCTGCCCGAGATCGCCCTGAAGAAGCACTGGGCGGAGTCAATCGCGCGTGTGCTGGCCGAGTCTGAGGGGCTCCTGCTCGACTTCCGCTCCGCGGGCTATGTCGCGCTCGGGCCCGCGCCGGTGCGTCCCGGCTCCGTCTATCTCCGCGTCCTCGCCGAGACTGCGGACGGCCGCACGCGCGCCCTGAACCACTTCAACAAGCAGGCGAAGGGCCGCTTCACCCGGGCCCTCGTGCAGCACGGCGAGTCCTTCACGACGCTCGACGCGTTGCTCGGGTGGGCGGCCGGGGCGGGCTTTGTTCTGCGCCCCGGATCGGTCGGGGAACTCGACCTGGTCGTCGACCAGTCGATTGCCGCCGCCACGGTCTGAAAGCGGCCCCACCGACGGGCATTCCGGCCCTAGGCTGTGACCGTGCCCACACCACCTATGAACGTCACCGTCACCGGCGCCGGCGGCCAAATCGGCTACACCCTGGTCTTTCGGATTGCGTCAGGCGCCCTGCTCGGCCCGACCACACCGATCAACCTCACCCTGCTCGAGATCCCCGGGGGACGCGCCGCCGCGGAGGGCACAGCCCTCGAGCTGCAGGACTGCGCGTTCCCGCTGCTGCGGTCGGTCACCGTCACGGAAGACCCTGTCCGCGCCTTCGACGGGGTCAGCATCGCGCTGCTGGTCGGTTCCCGGCCCCGGGCCGTCGGCATGGAGCGGGTGGCTCTGCTCGAGAGCAACGGTCGCATCTTCGGGCCGCAGGGGCTCGCGCTCAACGAGGGCGCGGCATCCGATGTGCGCGTCCTGGTCGTGGGCAACCCCGTGAACACCAATGCCCTCGTTGCCAGCGCTTTCGCTCCGGACATTCCGGCGGAACGCTTCACGGCCATGACCCGGCTGGACCACAACCGCGGGCTCGGCCAGTTGGCCGCCCGGCTGGGCGTGCCCGTTCCCGAGATCGACGGACTCACCGTGTGGGGGAACCACTCCGCCAGCCAGTACCCGGATGTCTCCCACGCGACCGCGGGCGGGCGCCCGGTGTCCGGCCTCGTGGACGAGGCGTGGCTGACCGGGGAGTTCATTCCCCGGGTCGCCAACCGCGGTTACGAGATCATCCAGGCACGCGGCGCGTCGTCCGCGGCGTCCGCGGCCAGTGCGGCCATCGACCACGTCTACGACTGGGTCAACGGGACCGGCGACCGATGGACCTCCGCGGGCGTCGTGTCGGACGGCTCCTACGGCGTGCCGGAGGGTCTGGTCTGTTCATTCCCGGTGCGCGGCGTGGACGGGCGATACGAGATCGTGCCGAACCTCTCGATCGACGCCTTCTCGCGCGCCCGGATCGACAACTCGGTCGCCGAGCTGCTTGAAGAGCGCGCCGCGGTTCTGTCTCTCGGCCTGCTGCCCTGACCTCCGGTCGGACCTCCAGCCGATCCTCTGGTCGGCGCCTCCAGCCGGTCCTCTAGTCGGCGGAGGCGCGGTGGCAGCCCTGCACGTGATCGTCGACGAGGCCCGCGGACTGCATCAGCGCGTACATCGTGGTGGGGCCGACGAACCGGTAACCGCGGGCGCGCAGCTCGCGGCTGAGCGCCGTCGATTCCGGGGTGATGGCCGGGATCTCGCTGAGCGTTACCAGCCGGGAGCTGCGGCCTGGCGGTGCGAAGCTCCAGATCAGCGCGGCCAGGCTGTGACCGAGGTCCCGGGTGACCCGGGCGTTGCCGATGGTCGCCTCGATCTTCCCGCGGTGGCGGATGATGCTGGGATCGGCCACGAGACGGGCGACGTCTGATTCGTCCATGACGGCGACCCGGTCCACCTCGAAGCCGTGAAACGCGGCCCGGAAGGCGGGGCGTCGCCGCAGGATCGTGATCCACGACAAGCCCGCCTGGAAGCCCTCGAGGCACAGCTTCTCGAACAGCGCCCGGTCGTCCCGAAGCGGACGTCCCCACTCTTCATCGTGGTATCGCCGGTATTCGGCGTCGTCGCCCACCCAGCCGCAGCGGGCGAGCCCGTCCGCGCCCACCCGGAGCGAACCGGTCGCGTCGGTCACGACCGGTGCTCGATGCCTTCGTGATCGAGCAGCCAGACCTTGGTGGGGATGCCGCTGCCTCCGCTGTACCCGGTGATGCGCCCGTCAGCGGCCAACACCCGGTGACAACCGACCAGGATGGGCACGGGATTCGCACCGATGGCGCCGCCGACGGCCCGACCTGAGCCCGGCTTTTCCAGCGACCTCGCCACTTCTCCGTACGAGGTGACGTCGCCGAAGCCCAGTGCGGCCAGGCGCGCCCAGACATCCTTCTGGAACGCAGTGCCCTGCCGCGGCCGGACGGGCACGTCGAAGCTGGTGCGGGTTCCGGCGAAGTACTCCGTCAGCTCCCGGGCGGCCTGGGCGAGCAGGGGGGAGGGGGCCTCTGCCGACGCCTCCAGGGGCAGATGCCCGTCGCGCTCGATCGAGAGCGACAGGATGCTCTCACCGTCGCTGGTCAGTTCCAGCCGCCCAATGGGGCTGGGCAGCCGGATCAAAGACGTTTCGATGCTGATCATGACTCGACTGTAGTCGGCGCCGCAGCGGGACTCTGGCGGCTTTCGGACCTGAGGGGAACTGGCACCGTCGCCCACTGGGGAGGAGGCTTCGGCCATGGCCACCCGACCGGACCAGGCCCCCGGCTCAGGCCAGCGGTAGGTGCGGGTAGTCGGCGGAGCGGTTCTGGAAGGCCAGGATGCTGGGATTCTGGATGACCCCGTTCCTGATCTCGATCGCCCGGCGCAGGGTCTCGTCGGCACCCCAGGCGTTCTCGCCCCTCAGCACGTCCTCGAGGTAGGGGAGGAGTGCCGCACTGATCTCCCAGGTGGCGGAGTCCCACAGATAGGAGGGACTGTGGTCGACCGCGTAGTACGTGACGTTGTCGCCGACGGTGAAGACCGGGTTGGCGAACGTGGTCGGCCGGGCCCAGGCGAACCCCATGCCGGCATCGCACGACACGTCGACGACGAGGGTTCCCGGGGCGAGCAGCGCGAGGTCCGCATCCCGCAGGAAGGTGAGCGGCTGGTTGGGGTCCTGCAGCACGCAGTTCACGATCACGTCGTGGCCGGCCAGGAAGTCGGGCAGCGGCATCCGTTTGCCCTCGACCAGAACGGAGTCGACCGAACCGGCGGCGACACCACCGGAGTCGCCGGCGCCATCCTCGCGCACGAGCGGCACGATCCGGGCGGCGTCGAACACCGACCCCGGCGCGATGGCGCGCGGGGTGACCAGGCTGACGTCGGTGACTCCGTGGGCCCCCAGGGCCGTCACGGCTCCGCGGGCGGTGGACCCGGATCCGATCACGGCCGCGCGCAGCGGGCGGCCGTACACGCCGGTCGAGCCAACGAGCGACAGGGCGTGCACCACCGAGGCGTAACCGGCGAGCTCGTTGTTCTTCTGCAGGATGTGCCGTTTGAAGTCGCCGTCCGCGGTCCACTCGTTCATCGCCTCGAAGGCGATCAGGGTGAGTTTCTTGTCGATGGCGAGCTGGGTGAGGGCCGGGTCCTGCACGCAGTGCGGCCAGCCCCAGAGGATCTGCCCCTCCCGCAGCTGGCCGATATCCGCGAGCAGCGGCTTGGCCAGCAGGATGACGTCACACTCCGCGATCAGCTGCTCGCGGGGGAGCAGGCCGCCCACCAGCGGCGCGAGCCGTTCGTCGGGCATGCCGAACTGTTCCCCGTAGCCCTGCTCCAGATAGATGCGGCCGCGCACGTCGGCATCAATCTGGTCGAGGTGAAGCGGATGCAGCGGAAGGCGACGTTCGTCCACCTTGCCGGAACGGGACATGACGCCAATGGAGAGCCGGTTCATCTGATGCCTTTCGGGTCACGACCTGTTTAGCACAGCGCTGTGAGCCTAATGTGGGGGCATGGCGCAGATCGACTACCGCAGGCTGGGCGATTCGGGACTGATGGTCTCCACGATCGGCCTCGGCTGCAACAATTTCGGTCGTGCGGGCACGGCCACCCAAAGCCAGGCGGGCACCTCCGCCGTCATCGATACGGCGGTCGACGCCGGGATCACCGTGTTCGACACGGCGGACATCTACGGCGCGGAACGGGGCCTCAGCGAAACCCTGATGGGCCACGCTCTGCAGGGCAAGCGGGACCGGATCGTGCTGGCGTCCAAGTTCGGCATGGACATGAACGGCCGGAACGGGCCGGACTGGGATGCGCGCGGCTCGCGCCGGTACATCCGCCTGGCCGTCGAGGCCTCGCTCCGGCGGCTGCAGACCGACTGGATCGACCTGTACCAGCTGCACACGCCCGACCCGAACACGCCGATCGAGGAGACGCTGCAGACGCTGGACGACCTGATCCGGGAGGGCAAGGTGCGCTACATCGGCCACTCCAACCTGGCCGGCTGGCAGATCGCGGAGGCCGAGTTCACGGCTCGGCTGCACGGGCATCCGCGGTTCATCTCCGCGCAGAACGAGTACAGCCTGCTCGTGCGCGACGCGGAGGAGGAGGTGCTGCCGGCCGTCAACGCCTACGGCCTGGGGTTCCTGCCGTTCTTCCCGCTCTACAACGGCCTGTTCACGGGCAAGTTCTCGCGTGCCGGGGGCCCGGCCGACAGTCGGATCATGATGTTCAGACCCCATCTGGCCGAGACGGCCCCCTGGGACGTGATCGAGAAGTACGAGGCGTTCTGCGACGAACACGGCGTGACCATGCTCGCGGCCACGTTCGCCTGGCTCCTGGCCCAGCCGGGGCTCACCAGCGTCATCGCCGGCGCCACGCGGCCGGAGCAGGTCGTGCAGAACACCCTCGAAGCGAACGAGTGGCAGCCGACGCCCGAGGACGTCGCCTGGATCTCCGACCTGTTCGCGTGAGTTCACGCGGGGCCGGCCGCCGCGGATGGGCCCAGGGGGGCCGGCTTCCGCACGGGTTAGGCTTACGGGATGCTCGGCGGGAGTAGCCGGTCGCCCGGGGCGAATCATCCTCCGGCAGGTGGCTATCGTCGCTTGAGTGTTCGAGCGCACGCTCACCCTCGTGCCGACAGTGAGGCTCCACCCGTGACGATGCAGACCACCCGGCGGCCGCGCGTGAAGCGCCCCGCCGCCCAGCTCAACACCGTGCAACTGGCCCGAGGGTTCGCGGCGCTCGCCGTGGTGGCCTACCATCCGCAGTCGACCGAGGTGAAGTACTTCTCGGGCACGAACATCCTGCCGGAATTCCTCGGCCGAGGGCTGTCCGGCGTCGACCTCTTCTTCGTGATCAGCGGTTTCGTCATGGTCCTGACCACCCGCGGCAAGCACGGAACGCCCCGCCAGGTAGGCAAATTCGTGTGGAACCGGTTCTTCCGCATCTACCCCACCTACTGGGTCTACAGCCTGGCGCTGCTGCCCGTGCTGCCCGTGCTGTTCCTGGCCCCCGCGTTCATCAACTCGTCCCAGGGCGGTCAGATCGACATTCTCTCGTCCTTCCTGCTGCTGCCGACCGAGATCCTGCCGCTGCTCCTCGTGGCTTGGACGCTGACGATCGAGGTGTGGTTCTACGTCGTGTTCGCGGTGGTCCTGTTCCTGCCGGAGCGGATGCTGGTGCCCGCCCTCGCGGTCTGGTTCGCCCTGCTGGTGATCGTGAACTGGGCCGGCCCCATCTCGGCGAACCCGTACCTCGAACTCCCGACCAACGCCATGGCCATCGAGTTCATCCTCGGCGGGGTCGCCGCGCTGCTGTTCCGGCACGTCAACCGGGTCGTCGCCGCCGTGCTGGCCGTCACCGGCATCGTCGTGCTGCTCTCCTTCGGCGCCACCACTCCTGCGGACCTCTACGCGGGTCCCGGCCTCGACCGCCCACTCACCCTCGGCGTCGGGTTCGCCCTGCTGCTCCTGGCGGCAACGGCCCTCGAGCACCGTCGCGGAATCGGCGCCCTGTCCCGGCTCACGGTTCTCGGCGACATGTTTTACTCCGTCTACCTCTGCCACGTGCTCGTCCTCGCTGTGACGGGTCGCGTCTGGCTGACCATCGCCGGCTCGTTCGCCGCCAACCCGATCATGGTCGCCGGCTGGTGGGTCGTCACCCTCGCGGCCGTGCTCACGGTGGGCTACCTGAGCTACCGCCTGATCGAGCGCCCGGTGATGACCGTGGCGCATCGCTGGCGGGCAGCCGTGTTCCACGAGAAGGACACCGGAAGCCCGGCGGGCGCCACATCCCTCCTTGTGAGTGAGCGCTCACTCAGTTAGTCTGAACGGATGACGCGGAAGCCGGCCCGAGCCAGGTCGCTGTCGGTCGAGGACCGGCAGTCGATGATCATCGACGCCGTCACCCCGCTGCTGATCGAACACGGCCAGGGCGTCACGACCCGGCAGATCGCCGAGTGCGCCGGCATCGCCGAGGGCACCATCTTCCGGGCTTTCGACAGCAAGGACGAACTGATCCGGGCCGTCGTGGCCCGGCAACTCGATCCGGAGCCGCTCCGGGTGCAGCTGGCCGCGGTGGACCTCGCCCTCCCGCTCGAGGAACGGGTGGGCGCCATCGTGGGGCTCCTCCGTGCGCGCTTCGCCCGGGTCTTCACGATCCTGAACATGGCCGGATCGATGGGCAGGCCCCACACCCATGAGGCCGCGCACGAGTTCACCGAGATGCTCGCCCACCTGCTCGCCCCGGACTTCGCGCGCCTGAGCGTGCCGCCGATCCGGGCGGCGCAGATCATCCGGATGGTCGCGCTCGCGGCATCCGTGCCCCAGATCCGGTCCGGTGCCGCCTTCGACGACGACGAGCTGACCGCCCTCATCCTCTACGGCATTGCCGGTGCACCCGCCCGGCCGATCGCCACCCCCTAGGAGAACCGATGTTGTGGAAATTGCTTGTGAAGTACCTGCGGCCCTACTGGCGGCTGCTGGCGGCCGTCGTGTTCTTCCAGCTCGTTCAGTCGATCGCGTCGCTCTATCTGCCCACCCTCAATGCCGACATCATCGACGAGGGCGTGGCCAAGGGCGACACCGGGTACATCCTGCAGACCGGCGGCCTGATGCTGGCGATCACGCTCCTGCAGATCCTCGCGGCAATCACGGCGGTCTACTTCGGGGCCAAGGCGGCCATGGCGCTGGGGCGTGACCTGCGCGGTGCCGTCTTCACCCGGGTCGGTGAATTCTCCGAGCAGGAGGTCACCCGGTTCGGAGCGCCCTCGCTGATAACCCGGTCGACCAATGACGTGCAACAGGTTCAGATGCTCGTCCTGATGACCTCCACCCTGATGGTGTCCGCGCCGATCCTCTCGATCGGCGGCGTGATCATGGCCATCCGGCAGGACGTCCAGCTGTCCTGGCTGATCGCCGTCAGCGTGCCCGTGCTCCTGATCGGGGTCGGGCTGATCATCGTGCGGATGGTTCCGCTGTTCCGGCTGATGCAGACCAGGATCGACACCGTCAACCGGGTGCTGCGGGAGCAGCTCACGGGCATCCGGGTGATCCGGGCCTTCGTTCGCGAGGACGTCGAGTCGGCACGCTTCGGCCGGGCCAACGAAGACGTCACGGACACTGCCCTCCGCGCCGGCCGACTGATGGCCCTGATGTTCCCCGTCGTCATGCTCGTGCTCAACGTCTCGAGTGTCGCAGTGATCTGGTTCGGCGCGTTCCGGATCCAGGACGGATCCATGCAGGTGGGCACCCTGATCGCATTCCTCAGCTACCTGATGCAGATCCTGATGGCCGTGATGATGGCCACGTTCATGGCCGTGATGATCCCCCGAGCGACCGTCTCCGCGGACCGGATCGGCGAGGTGCTCGACACCCCGTCGAGCGTGCGACCGCCAGCGCACCCGGTCAATGAGACCGTCGGGCAGGGCGAACTCGAGCTGCTGGACGTCGGTTTCGCCTACCCGGGCGCCGAGCAGCCGGTGCTGCGCAACGTGAGTTTCCTCGTGCACTCCGGGGAGACGACGGCCATCATCGGCAGCACGGGCTCGGGCAAGACCACCCTGGTGAATCTGCTGCCCCGGCTCTTCGACGCCACCAGCGGCAAGGTACTCGTGGACGGCGTGGACGTGCGCGAACTCAAACCGGACCTGCTGTGGGGGCACATCGGCCTCGTGCCGCAGAAACCGTACCTGTTCTCCGGCACCGTGCGCAGCAACCTGCTCTACGGCAAACCGGATGCGACGGAGGAGGAACTCTGGCGGGCGCTGACGATCGCGCAGGCGAAAGACTTCGTGCAGGAGATGGAGGACGGCCTCGACGCCCCGATCTCACAGGGCGGAACGAACGTGTCCGGCGGCCAGCGGCAGCGCCTCGCAATCGCGCGGGCCCTGGTCAAACGGCCGGAACTGTACATCTTCGACGACTCGTTCTCCTCGCTCGACCTGGCGACGGATGCGCGCCTGCGGGCGGCGCTGCGCACGGGCGCCGACGGCGCCACGATGGTGATCGTCGCCCAGCGGGTGTCGACGATCATCGACGCGGACCAGATCCTCGTGCTGGAGGGCGGCCGCATCGTCGGCCGCGGAACCCACGAGCAACTGCTCGAATCGAACCAGACCTACCAGGAAATCGTGTCATCGCAGCTCACCGCGGAGGAAGCAGCATGAGCGAATCAACCGCGGCGAAGACCCCGCCCCGTCCGCCCATGCGCGGCCCGGGACACGGCGGCGGCCCGTTCGGCGGGATGAACGTTCCAGCCGAGAAGGCGATGAACTTCGGCCCGTCGGCCAGGCGGCTGCTGGGCAAGTTGCGCCCCGAACGGCTGTGGCTCATGCTGGTGCTGTTCCTCGCGATCGCAAGTGTCACCTTCTCGGTGATCGGCCCGAGGCTGCTCGGCGAGGGCACGAACCTCATCTTCGCCGGCGTCGTCTCCAAGGGCCTGCCCGCCGGTGTGAGCCAGGCTGACGTGATCAACCAGCTGCGCGCATCCGGTGAAACGGGCAAAGCCGACCTGCTCAGCGGGATGACCCTGACTCCGGGCCTGGGGATCGACTTCGCGATGCTGTCCACCGTGCTGCTCTGGGCGATGGTGCTGTACGTGCTGTCCTCCGTCTTCAGCTACGTACAGGCGTACGTGCTGAACGGGGTCGTGCAGCGCACGGTGTTCCGCCTGCGCAGCGAGATCGAGGCGAAGATCAACCGGCTGCCGCTGCGGTACTACGACACCGTGCAGCGCGGCGAACTGCTCAGCCGGGTCACCAATGACGTGGACAACGTCTCGCAGAGCCTGCAGCAGTCGCTGAGCCAGGCGGTCACCTCACTGCTCACGGTCGTCGGCGTGATCGTGATGATGTTCCTGCTCTCGCCCCTGCTGGCCGTGATCGCCCTGGTCACCGTGCCGTTGACGCTGGTCACCACCGTGCTGATCGCGAAGCGCTCGCAGAAACTCTTCGTCGACCAGTGGACGCACACCGGCGAACTGAACGGTCAGATCGAGGAGACCTTCACCGGGCACGCCCTGGTCAAGGTGTTCGGTCGTCAGAAGGAGGTCGAAGAACGTTTCCGGGCCAAGAACGACGAACTGTACCAGGCCAGCTTCGGCGCCCAGTTCGTCAGCGGCCTGATCATGCCCGCGATGACGTTCATCGGCAACCTGGTCTACGTGGCCATCGCCGTCGCCGGCGGCCTCCAGGTGGCGTCCGGCGCGATGCAGCTCGGCGACGTGCAGGCGTTCATCCAGTACTCCCGGCAGTTCACCCAGCCGCTCGCCCAGCTCGGATCGATGGCGAACCTCCTGCAGTCCGGGGTCGCCTCCGCCGAGCGGGTGTTCGCCCTCCTCGACGCGGAGGAGCAGAGCCCGGACCCGGAGCCGGCGACGAGCCCCGAGGTCGTGCACGGACGGTTGACCTTCGAGGACGTCTCCTTCCGATACACCCCCGACAAACCGCTGATCGAGAACCTCAGCCTGGTGGCCGAGCCCGGCCAGACCGTCGCCATCGTGGGTCCGACCGGGGCCGGAAAGACCACTCTGGTCAACCTGATGATGCGCTTCTACGAGCTCGACGCCGGCCGGATCACGCTCGACGGTGTGGACGTCAGCGGGATGACCCGGGACGACCTGCGAGGCCGGATGGGCATGGTGCTGCAGGACACCTGGCTTTTCGGCGGCACCATCCGCGACAACATCGCCTACGGCCGACCGGATGCCTCGGAGGAGGAGATCCTCGCGGCGGCGCGCGCCACCTACGTGGACCGGTTCGTGCACACGCTGCCGGACGGTTACGACACGGTCCTCGACGACGAGGGCGGCAACGTCAGCGCCGGCGAGAAGCAGCTGCTCACCATCGCCCGCGCCTTCCTCGCGAAGCCGAGCGTGCTGATCCTCGACGAGGCGACCAGCTCCGTCGACACCCGCACCGAGGTGCTCGTGCAGAAGGCGATGAGCGCCCTGCGCGCCGACCGCACCAGCTTCGTGATCGCGCACCGCCTCTCCACGATTCGGGACGCCGACCTGATCCTGGTGATGGAGGCCGGCCGGATCGTCGAACTGGGCACGCACGATGAGCTCCTCGCCGCCGGCGGCGCCTACCACGCCCTCTACAACGCGCAGTTCGCCGCGGCGGTGACCGACGAGGCCTAGCCCCCGTCTCCGGTCGGCCCCGAACCAATTCGACGGAGATTTTGCTGCAAATCGGCCGTTCCGGCGGGTTTGAGGCCGTTTCGGGCAAAATCTCCGTCGAATTCGACAGGGGCGCGGGGCTACCGCGGACACCGCCTGGGCCACAGACGGGCGGCCGGCGACGGGTGGCCGGCGGCGGCGGCGGACCAGCCGGACCGTCCGGCGGGTACTGTGGTGTCGCGGTCCGGAACGGAACGGAACGGAACGGGCACCGGTGCGCGCCGAGACGGGGTCAGTCCGCACCGCGGTGCATTTTCGAGAGGACACGTCGTGACACGGTTTCCCAGCTCGGTCTACCGGCACGGTCAGGAGCCTGACCCCCGGTTCAGCCTGGCGAACGAGCGCACCTTCCTCGCCTGGATCCGCACCGCGCTCGCCCTGATCGCCGCCGGGGTGGCGCTGGAGGCGCTGCCGCTGCCCATCCGCGCCGACTTCCGTCTCTCGGCGTCGGGCCTCTTCGTCGCCCTCGGGCTCATCGCCCCGGCGCACGCGTGGATCAGCTGGATGCGCATCGAACGGTCGATGCGCCAGAACCGGCCGCTGCCAGCGCCGGCACTGTCCGGCATCCTTGCGGCCGGAGTGGTGGTGGCCGGCCTGCTGATCGCGGCCGGAATGTTCCTGTGACCTCGGAGCGGCCCTTCGACCCGGGGCTGCAGCCCGAGCGAACCCTGCTCGCCTGGCAGCGCACGGTGCTTTCGCTCACCGCCTTCGTCGCCGTCGGAGTGCGCCTGACCGCACCGGACCGGGGAGCCGTCGCCGTGGCCACCGGCCTGGTCGGGCTGGCCCTGGCGATCGCGGCCTACCTCGGCGTGAGTGTGCGCTATCGCCGCGCCCACGCCGCGCTCACGCGGTCCGCGTCCCTGCCGCCCAGCGGTGCGTGGCCGTTGCCCGCCCTGGCCGGCTCGACGGTCATGCTGGGACTCCTCGCCGTGCTCTATCTCGCAGCCGGCCCGTGACACCGCTTCAGTCTTGATCCAACCCAGCCCCGAAACGACTCAGGCCTTGAGCTGGGCCTCCAGCTCGCGGGCGCAGTCGATGCAGAGTTCCGCGGCGGGTCTGGCGTCCAGCCGGGCGCGCCCGATAGGTTCGCCCCGGCGGGTGCAGAACCCGTAGCTGCCGTTCGCAATCCGCACGAGCGCCCGGTCGATTTCGGCTGATTTGACCTCCAGGTCGCTGTGCACGCCGGAGATGCGGGACCATTCCATCGTCAGGGTGGGGCCCTCGGGGTCGTGTTCGTCGTCGGCCGTGCCCCGGGCCTCGATCACCCCGTCGAGCGTGGTGACGATGCGACCGAGGGCGATGTCGAGGTCGTGGCGCTGAGCACGGAGGAGCTTCTCGAAATGTCGCAGGTCGGCTGCAGACAGCTTCGTCTGGGTGCGCATGATGGACGTCCTCTCAGGCCGGGCACGGCCCAACGCCGGCACCATGGTTTTCGGTGTTGAGGATACGCCCGGGCAGCGCTTCTGTCGCGGTGCCCCGGGGCCCGGGTGACTACCCGACCGTCACCGGGATCGAGTGCAGCCCGGTCGCCCCGTCGGGCAGCACATCGCGCACCGTAGAGGTCTGCACCTGCCCTGCGGCATCCGTCGCCCGCACGGTGAGCGTGTGCCGTCCGGAGGCGGCCGGCCACACCCAGGTCCACTGCCGCCAGGTGTCGGCGGAGATCGCGTCGGCGAGGGTCGCCGCGTTCCACCCGCCGTCGTCGACCCGCACATCGACGGCACGGATGCCCACATGCTGGGACCAGGCCACGCCGGCTACCGTGACGGGCCCCGCGGGCATCTGCACGTTCTGCCGGGGCACGTCGATCCGGGAGGACAGCTTGACCGGGCCGCGTTCGGTCCAGCCGCGGCTGGTCCAGTAGGCGGTCTCCTGGTCGAACCGGGTGACGTGCAGCTCGACGACCCATTTCGTGGCCGAGACGTAGCCGTACAGCCCGGGCACGACCATCCGCACCGGGTAGCCGTGCTCGAGGGGGAGCGGCTCGCCGTTCATCCCGACCGCAAGGATCGCGTTGCGGTCGTCGATGAGCACCCCCAGCGGAGTGCTGGCCGTCCAGCCGTCTTCGCTGCGGGAGAGGACCATGTCGGCGTCCGCGCGCGGCTTGGCCCGCGCGAGAAGCTCGCGGATCGGGTAGCCCAGCCAGGTCGCGTTGCCGATCAGGTCTCCGCCGACGTCGTTCGACACGCAGGTGAGGGTCGTCGTGCTCTCCTCGAGGGGGAGGGCGAGCAGCTCGGCGAAGCTCAGCTCGACCTCGTTCTCGACCATGCCCGTGATCTTCAGGGTCCAGGCGCCGGGATCGATCCGGGGAACCTGGAGGGCCGTGTCGATGCGGTAGAAATCCGCGTTCGGGGTGATCAGCGGGGCGAGGCCGGGAATGTCCAGGGCTGCCCCGGCCGGCACGGGTGCCGCGGCCACGGCCGGCGTGGGGAGGGTGAAACGGGCGCGGGCGGCATCCGTGGCCCTGACCCCGGCCGAGATCATCTGGCCCCCGATCGCGGCGAGCAGTCCGAGGCCCGCACCGGCGCCCGCATAGGCGAGGAAGCGCCGACGGTCGGGAGCGGATGCCGGCGCACCGGCCGGCATGCGGCGGAGCGTGACGATGAGCAGGGTGAGCACCACCGCGGCGACGACCATGGCCACGACGGCGGGCATCGCGTCGAAGGGCGCCGCGTTCGCCCGGGTGAGCACCGCGGCGACGGCGAGGGTACCCGACGCCGCGACGATGACCCGTCCCGCAGGCGGCCGGAGGAATTCGAGAACCCCGGCCGCGGCGGCGAGGAGGACGGCGCCGAGCGCCACGCTGACGATCAGCACGACCTTGTCGCCCGTGCCGAACAGGGAGATGACGAGTTCCTTCAGCCACCCGGGCGCAAGGTCGACGACCACCGCTCCGACGGCCAGGATCGGGTTGCCGGCCGGGGCGAAGAGTCCGGCGGCCAGCTCGGCCGCCCCGAGGCCGGCCAGCGCGGCGGCCACGCCCGCGAGGGCGGGCCGCCACAGTCGCGACGTTCGCGAGGATGCCCCGGGCGGCGTTTCGGGCGTCGGGGACGACAACGTCGACGGGGGCGGCACGGGGGACGGGGAGGCGTCGCGGCTGACCATCAGCCCAGCTTAGATACGCGGGCTGGGAGTCGGTCCCGCACTTGATGCACCCCCCGAACGGGTTTATCGTCCCAGTGTCCTGATGCTCAATCGGAGGAGTCACCCATGCTTGGTCCCATCGAAATACTGGTCATCGCGTTCCCCGGAAACAGGTTCACCGGTGAGATCCTCCCGGCACTGGCCGACCTCGTCGACACGGACACGATCAGCATCATCGACGGCGTGTTCGTGCGAAAAGACGAGGACGGCACAATCTCGTACTCGGAGTTCGAGGAACTCGGCGTGAACGAGGACGCGATGGCGCTGACCGACGTGATCGAGATGATCAACGGCCTCGTCTCCGACGAGGACGTCGAAGAACTTGCGGCAGACCTGGAAAATGACAGTTCGGCCGCGATCCTCGTCTTCGAGCACACCTGGTTCAAGCCGCTGCGCGACGCCATCGTCTCGTCCGGCGGGGTGCTCGTGGACACGGTCCGGATTCCGGGAGCCGTCGTCGACGAAGTGCTCGAGGCGCTCGCCGAAGCCGACGCCGACACGGACTGATCGCCACACCTCCATCGGCCCTGCAGCTCAACCGGCTCCGCGGGCCACAGCGAAAGGAATCAGCATGCCCAGACGAATCGGCCGTCCCGGCCTGATCGGCACGATGGCCCGCACAGCGGTGGTGGCCGGAACCGCGACGGCCGTCGCCGGCGGCGTGAACCGCAGGCAGCAGTCACGGGCCCAGGCCTCGGCCGACGAGCAGGCCGCCGCCGAGCAGCAGCAGTACGAGGCTCAGCAGTACGAAGCGCAGCAGGCGCGGCAAGCCGAGCAAGCCCAGCAGGCTCCGGAACCGGCAGCCGCGGCGGGAGGCGACGACCTCAGCGCGCAGATCGAGAAATTGGCCACACTCAAGACGGCCGGCGTCATCAGCGACGAAGAGTTCGCGGCGGCAAAGGCCAAGCTCCTCGGGATGTGACCCGCCCCCCGTTCCGCCCCCGAATGTGCCCGTTCCGGTCGAGAGTGCCCGCTACAGCGGGCACTCTCGACCGGAACGGGCACTGTGGCGGACAGCCTGGTCAGGGGAGCCTGGTCGGGCCAACGGGGGCGGGGCTGCCTAGCCGGTCTGGATCGTTGGCGGTGCGGTTGGCGGAACCGGTATCGGAGGGCGCTTCCTGGCCCGGCGCCCGGCTTTCCGCTCGGCCGCCTCCCGCGTCATCAGGGCCCGCGTCGCCGCCAGGTCGCCGAGCAGAGGGCGCCACCACCGTGACCGGGGATCGGAATCGACGAGGATCGTTCGCACGAGAAACGTGAGGGGGATGGCCAGCAGCGCACCGATCGGCCCCATGATCACCGACCAGAACATCACGGAAACGAAGGTTATGGTCTGGCTGAGGGCGACGGCGTTGCTGACCAGTCGGGTCTGGATGGCGCCCTGCACGACCGCGTTCACGAGGGTGTAGACGACGATCACGGAGATCGCCGTGGACCAGCCGCCTTCGAGGAATCCGAAGACCACGGGCGGGACGATCGCGATCAGGTAGCCGACATTCGGGATGTAGCTGCACACAAACGACAGCAACCCCCAGAGGAAGGCGCCCGGAACGGCGAGGACCACCAGCGCGAGTGCGTTGAGGGTGCCCTGCACGAGCCCGAGCGCCGTGGTCGTGACCATGTAGCGGCGCACATTCGACGCGTAGGCACGGAGCGCGTCGACCAGACTGGAGCGGGTCGGTTCGAGCCGCCCGGTACGGGAATTCTCTTTCGGTGCCAGCGCATATGAGTCCCCTCCGACGGGCCGATGCTTGCCCCGAATGTAGACCCAGGGGCCCTGCCCGGATAGCTCGAGGACAGACGGGGTCTCTACCGCGCCCTGGCGTCGTTCCCCGCGGACCGGTCCGCGAGGAAGCCCGGCGCGGCCTCGACGCCGTAGCCCGCGGACGACGTGCGCTTCGGCCGGTAGACCACGCGGGAGTGGTACACGAACCGAAGCACGAAACCGGCGGTGAGCAGCGCCGCCTGGGCCGCGACACTGGGGATGGACGTCACGCTGACGACCACCCAGAGCAGGTACGTGCGGAGCGTCGTCTCCGCCCCGTTGAAACCGAATGACTGCGCCAGTCGAGTCCAGACGTGTCGCCCCTCTTCCCGGAGGTCGTGGAAGACGAACCGTTCCTGCAGCAGGAAGTTCGTCACCATCGTGACCACGGCGGCGATGATCGCCGCCAGCAGGTACCAGACGCCGAACGCCTGCAGCAGGGCCATGATCGCGAGGTTGCCCACCGCTCCGAGCGCGCCGATCAGCGCGAATCCGGACAGCCGGCCGAATCGGAGCGTCGCCAACTGAGTCACGAACCGCAAGCCCTGGCGGAAGTCGGCCTTCGACTCACCCGCGTGACGTTCCCCGAACACGAACGGCACCTCGACGACCGTGACCGCATTGCGCGCCAGGATCTCGAGCAGGATCTTGAACCCGCGCGGCCGGAGCGAACCGAGATCCACCGACGACCGCCTGACGGCGAAGAACCCGGTCATCGGGTCGGTGCAGTTGCGGAGCCGGGTCGGGAACATGGCCCGGGTGAGAACGGTCGCCGCCGAAGACACCAGCCGGCGGACAAACCCGCTCAGGCCCGCGGACGATCCGCCGCTGATATGGCGCGAGGCGACCACGACGTCGGCGACCTGGTCGACGCCCGACGCCAGCAGAACCGGGATGAGTTCCGGCGGATGCTGCAGGTCGCCGTCCATCACGACGCACCACTCGCCGACGGTCGCGGCCAGGCCGCCCAGAACAGCCCCGGAGAGTCCTCCGGCCGGGTGGTCCCGGTGGATGAGTCGCACCGGGATCTGCGCCCGGGCGGCCGCGCGCAGGATCGCGGCCGGAGTGTCGTCGGTCGAATCATCGACGAAGACGATTTCGGCCGTGCGTCCCTCCAAGGCGGTTTCGATCCGCCGGACGAGTTCCGGCACGTTCGGCGCCTCGTTGAAGGTCGGGACGATGACGGAGACATCCACGGTATTCCTCTTCCCATCGGGGTGGTCGGGAGTCATGATCGCCGGTCCAGTTCGTAGACGATCGTGCGGTGGGCCATCCGGGTGGAGACGACCTCGAACCCTTCACTCTCCAGCGCACCGAGGTCGCTGCCCCGGACGTTGTCGGGGCTGCCCGTGATTTCGACCAGCCACACCCGATCGGCGGGCGCGAGGCGGGCCGTGACGTCGGCGACCGGGTAGGTGGTGTCCCACAGTCGTCCTCTGGCCTGGTACGGCGTCTTGAGGGTGACGTCCCGCAGGCCCCGGAAATCGTCGGGGTAGAGGTGCAGCGCCAGCCGGGGGCGCTGGCGGGGGGCGGTCGTTTCGTCGAACACGACGGCATCACCGGGCCGCGCTTGCCGACCGAGGATCGCGGAGGCCTGGGCCAGGTCGCTGCCGGCGTCTTTGGCGTAGGGGCCGCGCTGGAGCACGTCGGTGGGGGCAGCCAGGACCAGCAGGAGCAGCAACAGGGCGATCCGAGCCGACCGGGGCCTGACAGCGTCGATGCCGGCGGCCAGGGACAGGGCGACCGCGGGCACACAGAAGGAGACGTAGCGGAGGTTGTAGGCGGGGGTCGCCGCGTTGAGCCCCAGCAGGGCCAGCGTCGGAAGGACCACCCAGAGCAGCGCGAGCAGAACAGGAGGCGGGTTGCCGGGGCTTCGCCGCCACGCCCCGATCGCGGCGACGGCGGCAACACCGAGCAACAGCCAGCCGGCAGCGGCGAGGAACGGGTTCCCGAACCACTGGGCGACCACGACCGACTGTGCCGTGGCGTACCCGCGATGGGCCAGGAAAGCGATTTGTTCTCGTTGGGCATACCCCAGCAGAACGATCGGAAGGGCCATTACGACGGCGACGCCGGCCGCCGGTGCCCACTCCTTCAGGTGGTCCCGGCCGGCCCGGGAGCTGAGGAGGAAAGCCCCGTGCACCCCCAGAAGCAGCCCGAGGTAGAGGAACACGTAGATTCCGACGGCCAGGCCGACCGCGTAACCGGCCCAGGCGAGACGGCGGGACACCACGGAGCCGAACCGGTGCCGGAGGAGGATCAGGAACAGGATCGTGACCCAGACCGCGATGGCGGTGGAGGAAGCGTACGAGCGAGCGTCAGCCCCGAGGTAGCTGGTGCGGGGCAGCACCGTGCAGATGACGGCGGCGACGATACCCGCGTTCCGGCTCAGCAGCATCCGCCCGAGGACGAACGTTCCGGCGACGACGAAGCCGACGGCGATCGCGCTGGGCAGTCGCACCGAGAGCTCCGAGGCGCCGAACACCTGAATCCAGAAGTGCAGGAAGAGGTAGTAGACGCCGTGCACCGCGTCGATGTTCTTCAGCATGTCGATCAGGGTGGGCAGCGAGCGCTCAGCCGACATCACACTCGCGGCTTCGTCGCCCCAGAAAGAGGGGATCCACGAGCCGGCAAACGACACGACGAAGCCGACTGCTCCGAGGCCCGCTGCCAGGCGCCACCGGTCTGAGCTCGGGCGCGCGGCCGGCTCGATCCCAGCGGAGGTCCGAGCGAGCGTTGAGGTCATAGTGCAATGCTCGGCGGCGAAAATGACGATGTACCGGTAAATCAGGGGTTTTAAGTTGTAACTGTGTACAGGAAGCGCCGGGTATGACCTCCGGGCGCGTTCCCCGGGCGATGAAGTAGTTTTGTGGACATGCGGGACGGGAGAATCCACCAGTGAGATCGATCCTCATCGTCGAAGACGATGCGCAGATGGGCCTCGCTCTCGAGCGCGGGATCCAGGCGGAGGGGTATGAGACCGTGCTCGTGGACAACGGTGTCGACGCGCTGATCAACCTGGCGAACAGAAAATTCGCCGCGGCCGTCGTCGACGTGATGCTGCCCCGGATGTCCGGCTTCGAGATCTGCCGGCACGTGCGCGAAACGGGCAACGCCATGCCCCTGCTTCTGCTCACCGCGCGTGATGCCGTCGATGACCGGGTGACCGGGCTCGATGCCGGCGCGGACGACTACCTGACCAAGCCGTTCAGCTTCGCCGAGCTGGCCGCGAGGATCCGGGCGCTGATCCGGCGAGACCCGGCGGAGCAGTGGATCAAGGTCACCGCGGGCGACGTGACGCTGGATTCCCAGTCCCGAAAAGGGCAGGCCGGCGGGCATCCGCTTTCGCTCAGCCCCAATGAGTTCATGTTGTTGCGAGGATTGATCACCCAGCTGGAGGTGCCGTTCACCCGGCAGGAGATTCTCGAGTCCGTCTGGGGGACGGCGACGCACATCGACGCCAACATCGTGGAACAGTACGTCAGCACGTTGCGCAAGAAGCTGTCGGCCCGAGGCAGCAACGTGTCCATCGTCACCGTGCGTGGTGTGGGTTACCTCGCGAAGGTCGACGAGTGACCTGGATCCGACGGCTGTCGATCCGCTGGAAGATCACCATCGGCAGTGTCCTCGTCGCAGCCGTGCTGCTGACGGCGGCCTCGTTCATCTTCCGGTTGCAGATGGAGCAGGTGCAGATCAACTCCGACAAGAAGTTGCTCTACGACGCCAGCACCCCGTACCTGACGGACATCCAGTCGCATCCGGACCAGATCGACCCGCCGGCCGGGGAACAGCATGTGGCCGTTGTGAGTCCGGACGGGGCGGTCGTCGTCAGTAATCTTCCGGACGCGCTGTCCGACGGGCTGGGCCGCCTCACCGAGCTGGCGGACGGCTCCCACATCGTCCACGAACCGCGCGCCGACTACCTGGTGGTCGTGCGCACGGTCCCCACAGCGGATGGTGCGTGGCACGTGGTGGCGACGCGCGACCTGCGATTGACGGCGATCGTGCTGGCGAACGTGACGAAGGTGCTGATCATCGGCGCCGTGATGCTGCTCGCGGGGTTCGGACTGGCGTCGTGGCTCCTGACCACGGCGGCGTTGCGACCCGTCTCGCAGATGCGGCGTCGTGCCGAAGAACTTCGCGCCAGCGGGTCTTCCGAACCCCTGCCGGTAGGTCCGGCCCAGGATGAACTAGCCGATCTCGCCATCACCCTGAACGACTTCATCGCCAGTGTCCGCTCCACCGCCGCCAGGGAAAAGCAGATGGTCTCTGATGCCAGCCATGAACTGCGCACCCCGATCGCCCTGCTCAAGATCCAGCTCGAGCTCGCCCACCTGAGCGAGGGCAACGCGACTGCCCTCACGGACGACCTGCGCCTGGCCGAAAACTCCGTGGATCGGCTGTCCGTGCTGGCGACGAACCTGCTCACCCTGTCATCGCTCGACGCCGGGCAGATTGCGCAGTCCTCACCCTGGCGGGAACTCAGCGCCGAGTTCGCCGCCGCATCGGACCGGGCTCGGCTGCTGGCCCTGGACAAGTCCATCGCCGTGGAGTTCGACGTGGAGGACGCCTCGGACGACCTCGAATACCCGATCGCCGTGGCGCACTTCGCCCAGGTCGTCGACAATCTGATCAGCAACGCGCTGCGGGCAGCGCCGGAGTCGGGGGAGGTCCACGCGCGGCTGGTGCAGCACGGCACCGAACTTCGGCTGTCGGTCGAAGACACCGGGCCAGGGATGCCGGACGATTTCATCGGCATCGCGTTCGACCGCTTCACCCGCCCGGACGGGCAAAGAGGGGGCGCCCTCGGCGGCAGCGGCCTCGGGTTGGCCATCGTCCGGGCAATCGTCTCGAGCTCGAGGGGCGGAGTCCGGCTCGCCAACCGGCCGGGCGGCGGTTTCACGGCTACAGTGACCATTCCGCAGTCCCCATCCGGCCAGCAGCCCCCGCCCTTTCTGCAGGCAGGGTCCACGGCCGCCGAGCCGACGGTTCCCGCGGAACACGGAGAGCGATGAGCGCGCGTCAGCCCGGGCGCCTGCTGGACACCACCTTCCGCGTCAGCGTGATCCTGAAAGGCCTCGACGGGGTCCTGGAGATCGTCGGCGGCGTCCTGCTGCTGCTGGTGTCGCCCGCGCAGATCGGGGCGATCACCCGGTTCCTGACCCAGCACGAGCTCTCCGAAGACCCGCACGACCTGGTCGCTAACGGCCTGCGGCACCTCGCCGACGGAATCAGCGTGTCCGCCTCGATCTTCGCGGCGGTCTATCTGCTCCTCCACGGGCTGGTGAAAGTCGTGCTCGTCTGGGCGGTGCTCAGGGACAAACTGTGGGCGTATCCGTGGATGATCGGGTTCCTCCTGGTCTTCATCGTGTACCAGTGCTACCAGCTGGCGGTGGCCTTCTCCTGGGGCATCGTGGCCCTCACCGCGTTCGACCTCATCGTCGTCTACCTCACCTGGCGGGAGTACGGAATCCACCGGGCCCGGCGGGCCGACGCGGAGCGCAGTGCGGCCTGACCGCGACCGGCGGGCGCCCGGGCGCAGCGGACGCCCAGAGGAATAGGGCAGGATCGAAGGATCATGGCTACCCTCACCGCCCTCCCGCACGTCACCGATCCCGACGTGCTCTTCGAGGCCTTCGAAACGTGGGCGGGGGAGCAGGAGCTGTCACTGTACCCGGCCCAGGAGGAAGCCCTGATCGAGATCGTGTCGGGGGCGAACCTGATCCTGAGCACCCCGACCGGGACCGGCAAATCGCTCGTCGCCGTCGGCGCACACTTCGCCGCGCTCTCGGCCGGCAAGCGCAGCTTCTACACCGCGCCGATCAAGGCCCTCGTCAGCGAGAAGTTCTTCGCGCTGGTCGAGATCTTCGGCGCCGAGAACGTGGGCATGATGACCGGCGACTCCTCGGTCAACTCGGATGCCCCGATCATCTGCTGCACGGCGGAGATCCTCGCCAACTTGGCGCTGCGAAACGGCGAGGACACCCCCGTCGACCAGGTCGTGATGGACGAATTCCACTTCTACGGCGACCCGGACCGCGGCTGGGCCTGGCAGGTGCCGCTGCTGCTGCTGCCGCGGGTGCAGTTCATCCTGATGTCGGCGACCCTCGGCGACGTCACCTTCATCGCCGACGACCTCTCCCGGCGCACCGGCCGGCCCACCGCGGTCGTCACCGGGGTCGAACGGCCGGTGCCGCTGCACTACTACTACGAGACCACGCCCGTGCACGAGACGGTCGAGGAGCTGCTCAAGACCGGGCAAGCGCCGGTCTACATCGTGCACTTCGCGCAGGCCGCCGCCCTCGAACGGGCGCAGGCGCTCAGCAGCGTCAAGGTCGCCACCAAGGAACAGAAGGAGGCGATCGCCGACCTGATCGGCGAGTTCCGCTTCACCACGAGCTTCGGCAAAACGCTGTCCCGGCTGATCCGGATGGGGATCGGCGTGCACCACGCCGGCATGCTGCCCAAGTACCGGCGCCTGGTCGAGCAGCTCGCCCAGCGCGGCCTGCTCCGGGTGATCTGCGGCACGGACACCCTGGGCGTGGGCATCAACGTGCCCATCCGCACGGTGCTGTTCACCGCGCTGACCAAGTACGACGGCGTCAAGATGCGCCAGCTCAACGCCCGCGAATTCCACCAGATCGCCGGACGCGCGGGCCGGGCCGGCTACGACACGGCCGGAACCGTGGTCATCCAGGCGCCCGACCATGAGACCGACAACCTCAAGGCGGTCGAAAAGGCCGGCGACGACCCGAAGAAGAAGCGCAAGATCATCCGCAAGAAGGCGCCCGTGGGATTCGTCTCCTGGGGTGAGCCGTCCTTCCAGCGGCTCGTTGCGGCCGAACCGGAAACCATGAACTCGAGCATGCAGATGACCGCGGCCATGCTGATCAACGTGATCGGCCGCGGCGGGGACGCGTTCGCCCATGTCTACGACCTCATCTTCGACAACCACGAACCGTGGAAGCGTCAGCTCGCGCACGCCCGGCGCGCCCTGGGGATCTACAAGACCCTGCGGGCGGCGGGGATCGTGGAACAGAGCGCGGGCGGGGACATCCGTCTGACCGTCGACCTGCAGCCCAACTTCGCCCTCAACCAGCCCCTGTCGCCGTTCGCGCTCGCCGCCTTCGACCTGCTCGACGCCGACCCCGACGTGGCCGGCCCGGGCAGCGGCCACTACGCCCTCGACATGATCTCCATCCTCGAGGCCACCCTCGACGACCCGCGCCCGGTGCTGATGGGACAGCAGTTCGCGGCCCGCGGCGAGGCCGTGAACGCGATGAAGCGCGAGGGCGTCGAATACGACGAACGGATGGCGCTGCTCGAGGAGGTCACCTGGCCCAAGCCGCTCGAGGAGCTGCTGGACTACACCTTCGCCACCTACAAGGAATCCCAGCCCTGGATCGCCGACTTCGAGCTCAGCCCGAAGACCGTCGTGCGGGACATGTACGAGCGGGCGATGTCGTTCGGCGAGTTCGTGGCCTACTACAAGCTCGCCCGCAGCGAGGGCGTCGTGCTCCGCTACCTCTCGGACGCCTACCGGGCGGCCCGGCAGACCATCCCGGACGACGCCAAGACCGAGGACTTGCTCGACCTGATCGAGTGGCTGGGCGAACTGGTGCGCCAGGTGGACTCGAGCCTGCTCGACGAGTGGGAGGAGCTCATCCACCCGGACCTGGCCGTGCACTCGGATGCCGCGCAGTCGGTGCTGCCGCCGGCGCCGCGCCGCCTGACCACCAACACCCGCGCGTTCCGCATCCTGGTGCGCAACGAACTGTTCCGGCGGGTGCAGCTGGCCGCGCTCGAGAACTACGATGCGCTGGGCGAACTCGACCGGGAACACGGCTTCCACGCGGATGCCTGGGGCGACGCCATGGACGGCTACTACGCCGAGCATGACGAGCTGCTCACCGGGGCGAATGCGCGCAGTGCCGGCCTGTTGATCCTGGAGGAGGGTGCATCCGTCTGGACCGCCCGGCAGATCTTCGACGACCCGGCGGGGGACCACGACTGGGGCATCAGCGCCACGGTCGACCTGGCCGCATCGGACGAACTCGGCGCCGCCGTGCTGCGCGTGACCGGGGTGGACCGGCTCTAGGCGAGTCGGTGCCGGGGAGCCCGTGCCGGGGAGCCGTCCGCGGAGTACCGTGGGGAACATGCCCCAGTTTCAGCCTGCAACGGCCCCCATCCGCACCGGCCTGATCGGTTTCGGCACCTCCGGGCGCGTCTTCCATAGCCCGCTCCTCGCCGCGAACCCCGACTTCTCGCTGGACCTGATCGTGACGCGGGACCCGGCCCGGCTCAACGCCGCGGCGACCCGATACCCTCAGGCGCGCCTGGTGCCGACCGTGGAAGACCTGTTCGCGGCCGCCGACGACCTGGACCTGGTCGTGATCGGCTCCCCGTCGGCCACCCACGTCGAGCTCGCGAACGCCGCCCTCGACGCCGGCCTTGCCGTGGTCGTCGACAAGCCGTTCGCAGTGAAACCATGGGAGGGCCGTGACCTGATCGAGAAGGCCCGGCGACTCGGTTTGCTCCTCACCGTGTTCCAGAACCGGCGCTGGGACGGCGACTTCCTCACGCTGCGTGCGCTGCTCGCCGAGGGGGCGCTGGGTGAGGTGCGCCGGTTTGAGTCCCGGTTCGAGTGGTGGAAGCCGGAACAGACCAAGTCGTGGAAGGTCGGCGCGACCATCCAGCAGGGTGGCGGGGTACTCTTCGACCTCGGCGCACACCTGATCGACCAGGCCCTGCAGCTCTTCGGCCCGGTCGATGACGTCTACGCGGAGACCCTGACCCGGCGCCCGGGCGGCGCCGCCGATGACGACACCTTCGTCGCCCTCCATCACGGGTCTGGGGTGCGCTCACACCTGTGGATGAACGGCATCGCCGCGCAGGTCGGCCCACGCTTCCGCGTGCTCGGCTCCGAATCCGGGTACACCAAGTGGGGCCTCGACGGCCAGGAGACCGCCCTCGCGGCAGGCGCCAGCCCGACCGACCCGGACTTCGGGGTGGACCCGGAATCCGCCTGGGGCATGCTCGGCCGTGACGGCGCGCTGACCCGAGTGCCCACCGAGCGCGGCGCCTACGGGGCGTTCTACAGCGGACTGGCCGACGCCCTGCTGCGCGGGGGGCCGGTCCCGGTCGACCCGGAGGACGCGCTGCGCGTGATCAACGTGATCGAGCGCGTGAACCTGCTGACGCACTAGACGGTTCCGCGGCTCGCGGTGCTGGTTCCCGCTGCCGGTCGGGCTCGCACCGCGGCTCCCGCCGCCGGTTCCCCGGCCGGGGTCCGCACGTCCCCTAACCAATTCGACGGAGATTTTGCCCGAAACGACCCCGAATGCCCTGATTTAGGGCATTTTCGGCAGAATCTCCGTCGAATTCGTTCAGCGGCCGGCGGCTGGTGGGCCGGACGAGGGGCGGCCGGCGGTGGGTGCGGCGGGCGGCGGGTGCGGCGGCCGGTGGGCGGCGCTGCTAGCGGGTGGTGGTCCAGTCCAGGTTGATGACATCGCGGATGTAGATGTCCTCGCCGAGCCCCGACACCGACGGGTTCATCCGCAGCAGCTGCTGTACCGGCACGTCGAAACGCTGCGCGATCGCGAAGAAATCGTCTCCCTCGACCACGGTGTAGCTGAGCAGGTTGCCCGACCCGTCCCGGGTCGCCGCGCCCAGGGCGCCCGCCGTGGAGCCCAGGTCGTTTGCCGGGCCCTCGGGCAGCGGTTCGGCCGGGGCGGCCTCCGCATTGGGCGTGATGGTGGGCGCCGGTGCCGGCAGAGCAGGCGGGACCGGCACCGCAGCAGGAGTGGGGGTGGGTGTGGGCGTCGGCGTGGGCGTGACCGTCACGGTCGCCGTGACGACGGGTGCCGGCGCGGCGGCGCATCCGGCCAGGCCCAGCAGCGCAGCCGCCACTACCGTGATGCCGAGCCCACCGGCTGCCAGGCGACGCTGTGTGGAGCGCATTTTCCCCCCAAGGTGAGCGCCGCGCGTCCCCCGCACGGCAGTGTCAGTCTAGGCCGCGGTTCAGCATTCGATGACGTTGACCGCCAGGCCGCCCTCGCTGGTCTCCTTGTACTTGGTCATCATGTCCAGGCCGGTCTGGCGCATGGTTTCGATCACGGTGTCCAGGGAGACGAGATGGGTGCCGTCCCCGTGCAAGGCCAGCCGGGCTGCCGACACCGCGGTGGAGGCCGCGATCGCGTTCCGTTCGATGCAGGGCACCTGCACGAGGCCGCCGACGGGGTCGCAGGTCAGGCCCAGGTGGTGCTCCATCGCGATCTCGGCGGCGTTCTCCACCTGTCGCGGTGTGCCGCCGAGCACGGCGCAGAGGGCAGCGGATGCCATCGCGCAGGCCGATCCGACCTCGGCCTGGCAGCCGCCCTCCGCCCCGGAGATCGAGGCATTGGCCTTGACCAGCGAGCCGATCGCAACGGCGGTCAACAGGTAGCGACGGATGCCGGCGGCATCCGCCCCCGGTACGAACCTCAGGTAGTAGTGGCCGACCGCCGGGATGATGCCCGCGGCGCCGTTGGTCGGGGCCGTCACCACCCGCCCGCCGGAGGCGTTCTCCTCGTTGACGGCGAGGGCGAAAGCGTGCAGCCACTCGGTCGAGGTGTCGCGCTCCCGCTTCGGCAGCCGGTCATATTCTTCCAGCTGCATACGGACCGCGGCGGCCCGTCGCTTGACCTTGAGCCCGCCGGGGAGCGTGCCGGTGGCCACGAGGCCGGCCTCCACGCAGACGTGCATCGCGTCCCAGATCGCGTCGAGGCCGGCCTCGAGTCCGTCGGCGCCGTGGATGGACTCCTCGTTGGCGCGGGCGACGTCGCAGATGCCGAATCCGTGCTCGTCGCACAGGGCCAGCAGCTCCGCGCTGGAGGAGAACTGCAGCGGCTGGGTCCGGGTCGTGCGGGGTCCCGCGGTGTCGCCGTCGCGGCGGATGAACCCGCCGCCGATCGAGTACCACGTCTCTTCGAACAGGGGCCGGGCATCCATGCCCCACGCCGTCAGGGTCAGCGCGTTCGGGTGGCCGGGCAGGCGGGTGCGCGGTTCGAAGGTGATGTCGTCCCGCGCCACCGGGATCTCGTGACCGTGCAGCACCAGGATGGCGTCGGCGGGCAGGCCGGACCAGGCGGTGCGCACCGCGGCCGGGTCGCAGGTCTCGGGCCGGAGCCCGGCCAGACCGGCCAGGACGGCGTCGGGCGTGCCGTGGCCGAGCCCGGTCGAACCCAGCGAGCCGAACAGCGCACAGCTGATCCGGGTGACGAGGGGCAGCGTGCCCGAGTCGAGGAGGTGGTCGGCGAAGGTGCGGGCGGCCCGCATGGGGCCGACCGTGTGGGAACTGGAAGGGCCGATCCCGATGGAGAAGAGGTCGAGGGCCGACACGTACGCTGTCATCCGACCATCGTAACCGCGCCCCGCTCCCGGACGGCGTCAGGTCGGCGGATGGTCGTGCGCGCCGTGATCTGCACCGACGCGGCTCGGTCGCCGCCCACCATCCCGTCCGCGTCGGGCAGGATGGGGGCATGGACGAGAACGTGGAGACCGTCGTCATCGGCGGCGGGGCGATGGGGTCGGCGACGGCGTGGCAGCTGGTCCGGCGGGGGCGCCCGGTCACCCTGCTGGAACGCTTCGAGCCGGGGCACCTCAACGGGGCCTCGCACGGCGCCTCCCGCAACTTCAACACCGCCTATGCTGACCCGACCTATGTCGGCATGCTCGCCGAGGCGTTGCCGCTCTGGCGGGAGCTGGAAGAGGAGACGGGCAGTGCGCTGCTGGCCCAGGTCGGAGTCGTCAACCACGGCGCGAACCCGGCGTTCGACCGGGTGGCGGAGGCGCTGACCGGCGCGGGGCTGGGGGCCGAGTTCCTGGTGCCGGAGGCCGCGGCCGAACGCTGGCCGGGCATCCGCTTCGATGGGCGGGTGCTGCACAATCCGGACGCCGGTCGATTGAACGCGGATGCCGCGGTGACCGCACTGCAGGCCGCGGCCGTCGCCGCCGGGGCTTCGGTCAGGCACGGCGTCCGGGTGCTGCGTCTGGACGTTCAGGGCGACGACCGGGTTCGCGTGACCCACGAGAACGGCAGCATCACGGCCCGGCGCGTGGTCGTCACGGTCGGGGCCTGGACCAGCGGCCTGCTCGCGGGCGTGCTTGCGACGCCCCGCCTCACGGTGACGCAGGAGCAGCCGGCGCACTTCGCCCTGCGCGACACCACGCCGGCCGCGCTGCACCGGGCAGGGACCGAGTGGCCCGGCTTCAACCATGCGCCCGACCGGTCGGACCCGCGCTACGCGTGGTGGTACTCACCGGTCTACGGCATGTACACCCCGGGGCAGGGGGTCAAGGCCGGCTGGCACGGCGTGGGCCCGGGGACCGACCCGGATGCGCGCAGCTTCCGCCCGGAGCCGGTGCAGCTCGCCGCCCTGCAGCGGTACGTGCGCGAGTGGCTGCCCGGCGCCGACGCCGACGTGCTGGAGCCGGTGACCTGCACGTACACGACCACGGTCGACGAGGACTTCGTGCTCGACCGGGTGGGCCCAGTGATCGTCGGCGCTGGCTTCAGCGGACACGGCTTCAAGTTCACGCCGTCGGTCGGCCGGATCCTCGCCGACCTGGTCACGGGCGCCGCCCCCGCCCCGTCGCGCTTCGCCCTCAACCGCACGCCGAACGCGGGCCCCGGCGGCTGGCTCGCCCGCGCCTGAGCGGAGCCGCGCCTGAACGGACCCGCGGTGTCCGGCGTCGACCCAATTCGACGGAGATTCGGCTCTAAAAACACGTTTCCGGCCTGTTTTGGGGCGATTTGGGCAGAATCTCCGTCGAATTCGTTGGGGCGAAGGTGCGGGCAGGTGAGTCTCGGGCAGGACGGATGCGCCCCGGGAAGGGCGGCTGCGCCCCGGGAAGGGCGGCTGCGCCCCGGTCAGGACAGGTGCGCCACGGGAAGGGCGGCTGCGTCCCCGTCAGGAGAGCTGCACCGCCGCCAGCGCGAGCGCCGCGATCAGGGTCCAGGAGAGTAGGCCGACGGTCAGGGCGCGGCCGCCCGTGCGGGCGAGCGAGCGCAGGTTCACGGCTGCTCCAAGCCCGAAGAGCGCGGCGGCGAGCAGATACGTCTGAACGGTGTCCGCGGCGACGAGCACGGCATCGGGCAGCGGCGCGACCGTGCGCACGAGCACCGCAACCAGGAACCCGGCCACGAACAGGGGCATGATCGGGGTGCGGCGGGTCGGGGCATCCGTCGCCGGGGCGCCCTGCTGCCGGAGTGCGTCGAGGCGGCGCTCCCGCAGGCCGACCACCGCGACGAGCGGGGCGAGCATGAGCACCCGGGTGAGTTTCACGACCACGGCCACGCCCAGCGCGGCCGTCCCGGCGACCTTGGCGGTGGCGACCACCTGCCCGACGTCGTGCACGCCGGCGCCGACCCAGTGCCCGAATTGCAGGTCGGTCAGGCCCAGCGGATGCCACAGCAGCGGCAGCACGGCAATGGCGAGCGTGCCGCAGAGGGTCACCAGCGCGATCGGGGTGGCGGTCTCCTCATCCTTCGCCCTGACGACCCCGCCCACCGCACCGATGGCGGAGGCGCCGCAGACGGAGAAGCCGGTCGCGATCAGGAGCGGCTGATGCCCGGTCAGGCCGATCCGGCGGCCGAGCCAGAGGGTGCCCAGGAATGTGAGCAGCACGATGGCCACGGTGCTGAGGATGGTCACCCAGCCGAGGCTCGCAATGTCCACGAGGCTGAGCTTGAGGCCGAGCAGCACGATGCCCAGGCGCATGAAGCGGCTCGCGGCCAGGGACAGGCCCGGGGCGAGGACCCCGGTCAGGGCCGGGCGGGCGACTGGGACGTTGCCGGCGACGATGCCGAGGACGACCGCGACCGTGAGGAGCGGCAGCGACGGGACCAGCGCGTGGACGGTGCCGGCGAGTACGGCGGTGGAGGCCGCGACGAGCACTCCCGGCAGCCACATTGCGCCAAGTTTACGGGCGGCGGCCCGTGCGCTCGGCGCCGAACCGTGAGAAAAGCCCCTCTCCCGGGCGGGAAAAGGGGCTTTGCTCACGGTTCGGCGGGGCTTCGCGGCGGTCTCTGTGCTCGGGCTCCGCGGCAGGTCTAGCGGTGGTGGAACCGCGCGACCATCGGGCAGTCGAACGGGTCACGGGCGCCGAGGCCGACCTTGTTCAGGTAGGCGATCACGATGCCGTACGACTCGAAGAGCGAGGTCTCCGTGTAGAGGATATTGTGCGACTGGCAGTATTCCTTGGTGATTTCCTGGGCCTTGCGCAGGTGCGGCCGGGCCATGTTCGGGAACAGGTGGTGCTCCACCTGGTAGTTGAGGCCGCCCATGAACGTGTCCATGAAGGTTCCGCCGCGGATGTTGCGGGAGGTCAGCACCTGGCGACGCAGGAAGTCGACCTTGCTCTCGTGTGGGAGCTGCGGCATGCCCTTGTGGTTGGGGGCGAAGGACGCTCCCATGTACACGCCGAAGACGGCCAGCTGCACTCCGATGAAGGCGAACGCCATGCCCAGCGGCAGGAAGTAGAAGATCACGGCGACGTACAGCAGGATGCGCGTGGTGAGCATGGTGATCTCGAGCCAGCGCTTGTCGACCTTCTTGCGGCCGAAGACCGTCTTGAAGCCCTGCACGTGCAGGTTGAAGCCCTCGGCCATCAGCAGCGGGAAGAACAGGTAGCCCTGCTTGCGGGTGACGAAGGAGCCGACCCAGCTCACCTTGGCGGCGTCTTCTTCACGGAAGACGATGAAGTCCGGTTCGATGTCCGGGTCCTTGCCGATGACGTTCGGGTTGGCGTGGTGACGGCTGTGCTTGTTCATCCACCAGGCGTAGCTGATGCCGACGAACAGGTTCGCGAGGATGCGGCCGGCGGCATCGTTGGCCTTGCCGGACTGGAACACCTGCCGGTGCGAGGCCTCGTGGGCGAGGAACGCGAACTGGGTCAGGATGATGCCGAGAACGCCGGCGATGATGAGCTGGTACCAGCTGTCGCCGAGCAGGACGAAACCGGTTGCGGCCCCGGCGGTGGCCAGGATCAACATCGAAAAAACAAACCAGTAGAAACCGGTGGCCCGCTTCAGCAGGCCAAGATTGCGCACGGTGTGCAGCAGCGATGAATACTCGGTAGTGGGGTTTTTCGAATCGCCACCCGGGCGAGTCTTGACAATGCGCACCGTGGGTGCAGCTGCAGCTTCCGACATGAGGCCTTTGGTTGGTGTCTGGACTTCTCAGCCGGTGATGGAGCAAATACTCGCGAAACAGATATCTGTATCCTATGGGCGCAATCCCCTTGCGGGGGGTGTTTTCACACCTGTTTCCCAGTCGCTATATGCCATCGGCGGCATATGAAGGAGCTGCGGTTTCACCGAATCTGGTCGGGAATCAGCGCCAGCCGGGAAGCCAGATGTGCAGCTGCCAGTACTGCAGAGACGTCTGGGTGCCGGTCCAGAGCGGGTAGAAGAAGGCGCTGACGACGGTGGCGGCGATCAGGAATGCCAGCACGAGCCAGCGGGCCTGGGCTGGCGCGGCATCCGGCGCCGCTGCACCTGGCGGGGCGGCATCCGTCAACGAGGCATCCGTCACCGCGGCATCCGTCACGTCCCCGGAGGCGGCAGCAGGGGCGGCGTCCGTCGGGGCCAGGCGGAGGATGACGCCGATCACGAAGGTGAGGCCGAGCAGCAGGTACGGCTCGAACGTGATCGTGTAGAACTGGAACACCGTGCGGTTCAGATACATCAGCCAGGGCAGGTAGCCGGCGACCAGGCCCATCAGGATCAGGCCGACGCGCCATTCCCGGTACCGGGCCAGACGGTAGACGAGGTAGAAGATCGCGGCCGTTGCCGCCCACCAGATCAGCGGGTTGGCGATCCCCGTTATCGCTTCGGAGCAGGTTCCGGTGCCGCAGCCGTTCTCGCCCAGCGAGGAGCCGCGGTAGTACATGCTGGTCGGCCGGATCATGAACAGCCAGGTCAGCGGGTTGGCCTGGTACGGATGCGGCGTGCTGAGGCCCACATGGTAGGTGTACGCGGCCACCTGGTAGTGCCAGAAGCTCTGCACCGTGCCCGGCACCCAGGCGAGGGCGCCCGTCCACGCGGCCCCGGGGGAGGACGCCCAGTCGCGGTAGTACCCGCCGGCGGTCACGAACCAGCCGGTCCAGGCGACGAGGTAGGTGGCCACGGCGATCGGGACGGTCAGCAGAAAAGTGGCGGGTGCCTGCTTCAGCAGCGCGGCGCTCCACCAGAACGGGATTCCGGCCCGCCGCCGGGCGAGGGCGTCCACCACCACGAGGTAGACGCCGAATGCGGCCAGGAAGTAGAAGCCCGACCACTTGACGCTGCTGGTGAGGCCGAACGCCAGCCCCGCGGCGAGCAGCCAGGGCCGCCACCAGAGGGCCGGGCCCCAGCCGGGGTCGCGCCCGGCGTCCCGCTCTCGCGCCACCCGGGCGGCCAGCCGCCCGGCGTGCCAGTCCCGGTCGAGCAGCACGGCACCGAAACCGAGCAGGGCGAAGAACATCACGTAGTTGTCGAGCAGGGCCACCCGGGACATGACGATGGCGTTGCCGTCGATGGCGAACAGGAACCCGGCGATCACGGCCAGCAGGGTCGACCCGAGGAGCCTCTTCGCGATCAGCATCAGCAGCACGACCGCCAGCACGCCGATCAGGGCGGTCATGATGCGCCAGCCCCAGCTGCTGTCGGGCCCGAAGGCCGCCATCCCCAGCGCGATCAGCCACTTTCCGAGCGGGGGATGCACCACGAACGACGGGGCGGTGAGGAAGATGTGGGTCTGGCCGGCCGCGAAGAGGGTATCCGCCTGGTCGGGCCAGGTCGATTCGTAGCCGTGGTTGAAAAGTGTCCAGGCATCCTTGACGTAGAAGGTCTCATCGAAGACTAGCGAGTGCGGGCTGCCGAGGTTCCACAGGCGCAGAACCGCGGCCAGGATGGTCACCGCGAGGGGGCCGGCCCAGCGGAACGCGCGGTTAGTGAGGAACACCTGACCATCGTAGTGAGCCGGGGCTGCGAGACTGGGAGCATGATCATCCTCGCTGCCACCCCGATCGGAAACCTGGGCGACGCGTCGGCGCGTTTGGTTGAGGCCCTGACGACGATGTCGATCATCGCCGCCGAGGACACCCGGGTCACGGTGCACCTGCTCAAGGCGCTCGGCGTCGAGAACCGCCCCCGGCTGATCAGCCTGCACGACCACAACGAACGCGGCAAGGCGGCCGAACTCGTGGAACTGGCGCGCGACACCGACATCCTCGTCCTCAGCGACGCGGGGATGCCCACCGTCTCCGACCCCGGGTTCCACCTGGTGGATGCCGCCGTCGCCGCCGGCGTCGTCGTGTCGGTGCTGCCCGGGCCGTCCGCCGTGCTGGCGGCGCTCGCCGTGTCAGGGCTGCCGACCGACCGGTTCACCTTCGAAGGCTTCCTGCCCCGCAAGCACGGCGACCGCGTCTCCGCCCTGCGCGAGGTGGCCGCGGAACGGCGAACGATGGTGTTCTTCGAATCCCCCAACCGCCTGGCGGCATCCCTGACCGACCTCGCCGCGGTCCTCGGGGCCGAACGCCGGGTCGTGGTCTGCCGCGAGCTGACGAAGTTCTACGAGGAAGTGAAGCGGGGGACCGCGGCCGAGCTGGCCGAGTGGGCCGCCGCCGGGGTCAAGGGCGAGATCTGCATCGTCGTGGCCGGAGCCGAGGCGCGCGTGATCAACCTCGAGACCGGTGTGGCCGAGGTGCTGGCGCTGGTCGCGGCCGGCACTCGCCTCAAGGATGCCGCCGCGGACGTGTCCGCCGCGTCCGGGCTCGGAAAGCGCGACCTGTACGAGGCCGCCCTGCAGCAGAAAACGGGCAAGAGCACGCCGGCCCAGGACGACTTCCAGTCACTTCCGCTCTCCTGAACCGCTGCACCGACGAGTCGCCCCGGCACATAGTTCGCCGAAGCTGACAGAGCATCCGGAGATAAGTGAGGGATACTCGGCGTTCGGGGCGCCAGTGTCGGCACCAGGCGACGTCAGAGGCAGCCCCCCGAAGGTGTGCAATGAACCGGGCCGTGAAATTCCCCAACTACGGGAGACTCGCGCTCCTCGAAATCATCGAGGAGCCCCTGCCGGTACCGGAAGCCGGGCAGGTCCTGGTCAGGGTCGAAGCGACCGGACTGAACCCCACGCCTCGGTTCCCCGCCGGGCAGGGCACCGACTTCGCGGGGGTCGTGTCGCACAGGTCGCCCCCCATGGGATCGACGCCGAACTCGACCCGGTCGTCGACGCGGCGATGTCGAGCGAACCCTGGATCAACTGGATCACCGTGGCGACCGTGGCCGATCTGGTTGCCAGCCACCGGATCGTGGTTCCCGTCGTCTCGATCTACCCGCTGGACGAGGCGCAGGATGCCTGCCGTGAACGCGAGCGGGGCGAGGCCGAGGGAATGATCGTGCTCAGGACGGATGCCGGCCGTCGCGCGCGGCACGGGCCGGGCCACCGGGCCGTGGGCCGCAGAAACAGCCCCGCCGAGTAACGGGGCCAGCTTCATCCGCTGCTCCCAATAGAATGTGACCATGTCCGACGGCTCATCTTTTTACATCACCACGCCCATTTTCTACGTGAATGATGTCCCCCACATCGGGCACGCCTATACCGAAGTGGCCGCCGACGTGCTCGCGCGCTGGCACCGCCAGTCGGGGGAGGACGCCTGGCTGCTCACCGGAACGGACGAGCACGGGCAGAAGATCCTGCGCACCGCGACCGCCAACGGCGTCACGCCGAAGGAGTGGGCCGACCGACTGGTCGAGACCGCCTGGAAGCCCCTGCTGAAGACGGTCGACATTCGAAACGACGACTTCATCCGCACCACCGACGAGCGCCACGAGGTGAACGCGCAGAAGTTCCTGCAGCACCTCTACGACGCCGGCCACATCTACACCGGCGAGTATGAGGGCTTCTACTGCGTCGGCTGTGAGGAGTACAAGCAGCCGAGCGACCTCATCGACGGCGTCGGGGAGTACGCCGGCCAGCAGGTCTGCGCCATCCACTCCATCCCGTGCGAACTGCTGCACGAGAAGAACTATTTCTTCCGGATGAGCACCTTCGCCGACAAGCTCCTCGCGCTCTACGAGGAGAACCCGAACTTCGTGCAGCCCGAATCGGCGCGCAACGAGGTCATCTCCTTCGTCAAGCAGGGCCTGTCCGATCTGTCGATCTCCCGCTCCAGCTTCGACTGGGGCATCAAGGTTCCGTGGGACGACAGTCACGTCGTCTACGTCTGGTTCGACGCGCTCCTGAACTACATCACCGCCGCCGGCTATGGCCACGACGACGAGAAGTTCAGCCGGCTCTGGCCCGCGACCCACGTGGTCGGCAAGGACATCCTGCGCTTCCACGCCGTGATCTGGCCCGCCATGCTGATGGCCGCCGGCATCGAGGTGCCCCGCCGGGTCTTCGGCCACGGCTGGCTGCTGGTGGGCGGCGAGAAGATGAGCAAGTCGAAGCTGACCGGCATCGCGCCGAGCCAGATCACCGACACGTTCGGCTCGGATGCGTTCCGCTACTACTTCATGCGCGCCATCAGCTTCGGCCAGGACGGTTCCTTCTCCTGGGAGGACCTCTCGGCCCGGTACCAGTCCGAACTCGCCAACGGCTTCGGCAACCTCGCCTCCCGCGTGATCGCCATGGTCGTGCGCTACTGCGACGGTGTGATCCCCGCCGCCGGCACGTTCGAGGAGGCTGACGAACTCATCCGCGGCACCGAGAAGAGGGTGACGGATGCCGCCACGCTGGCCATCAGCCACCTCGCCATTCACGAGGCCCTCGCCGCCGTCTGGGAGCTCGTCGACGAACTGAACGGGTACATCACCAGCCAGGAACCGTGGGCTCTCGCCAAGGACCCGGCCAACCGGGAACGGCTGGAGGCAGTGCTCCACACCGCCGTGCGCGGACTGGGCACCCTGGCCGTGCTGCTCTCGCCGGTCGTGCCCCAGGCCACCGCGAAGCTCTGGACCGCGCTTGGCGGCACCGGCCTGGTCACCGACCAGCGCATCGACCAGGCCTGGCTGTGGACCGGCGGCCCGAAGGTGTCCCCGCTGGAAGCGCTCTTCCCACGGATCGAGGCCACCGTTGGCTGACGAGCCCGGTCACGTTCGTCAGCGGGACCCGGGGGCCGGCCGCGACCTGAGCTACCCGCCGCTGCCGGTACCCCTGGTGGTGCCGGTGTACGACAACCACACCCATCTGGAGATCGCCGACGGCGAGCAGGCCCTGAGTGTGGCCGAGCAGCTCGACCGGGCGTCGAGCGTCGGCGTGCGCGGCGTCATCCAGGTCGGCGGCGACCTGGAAACCTCGCGCTGGTCGGCCGAGATGGCGGCGCGGGAGCCGCGCATGCTCGCTGCCGTCGCCATCCACCCCAACGAGGCCCCGGTGTACGAGGCGGCCGGAATCCTCGACGACGCGATCGCGGAGATCGCCGAGCTGGCGACCCGGCCCCGCGTTGTCGCTGTGGGGGAGACAGGGCTGGACTTCTTCCGCACCGGGCCCGAGGGCCATGCCAGCCAGTTGCGCTCGTTCGAAGCGCACATCGAGATCGCCAAGCGGAACGGCCTGGCCCTGCAGATCCACGACCGCGACGCCCACGAGGCCGTGATCGAGACCCTGCTGAGGGTGGGAGCCCCCGAACGCACGGTGTTCCACTGTTTCTCCGGTGACGTCGATATGGCCCGCGTCTGCGCCGACCACGGCTGGTACCTCTCCTTCGCCGGCACCGTGACCTTCAAGAACGCCGGGAACCTGCGCGAAGCCCTCGCGGCCGTGCCGCGCGCCCTGCTTCTGGTCGAAACGGATGCCCCCTTCCTCACCCCGGCGCCCTTCCGCGGTCGCCCGAACGCGCCCTACCTGCTGCCGAACACGTTGCGTGCCATGGCCGATCACCTTGAAACGGACGTCACCATGCTCGCCGCCCAGATCTCCTCGAACACCGAACTGGTCTACGGGCGGTGGGATGCCGAACCGGTGACCGCCCCCGACAGCCTGCCGAACACCAGGACGCGCCCGACCGGCGGGCTTGCATGACCCCGCCGCGCCACGGCTACGACCCGGGAGACGCAGCGGAGCCCATGCCCGGACCGGTCGCGGAGGCCGGCTCGATCTCCGAGGGCGAACCTGCCCGCGGCCGGCACGTGGCTCCGGTCGACGAGACCGCCGGCGAGGACGCACCGAGCGCCGAGGATCCATCGACCGAGCTGTCGAACGAGCCATCGACCGAGCTGTCGACCGCGACGCCCGCCGCACCCGCCGGCCGCTCGCTGCTCGGTCCCGCCGAGATCCGCGATCTGGCCGAGATGCTGGGCGTCAACCCCACCAAAAAGCTCGGCCAGAACTTCGTCATCGACGGCAACACGGTGCGCCGCATCGTCAAGGTCGCCACGATCACCCCCGCCGACACCGTGGTCGAGGTCGGGCCGGGCCTCGGCTCCCTCACCCTCGGCCTGCTCGAGACCGGTGCTCGCGTCGTGGCCGTCGAGATCGACGACCGGCTCGCCGAACAGCTTCCGATCACGGTCGAACTCATGCACCCGGGCGCGCCGCTCACCGTCATCCGTGCCGATGCGCTGAAGATCACCGAGATCCCGGGCGAACCGTCCCGCCTCGTGGCCAACCTGCCGTACAACGTGTCGGTGCCCGTGCTGCTGCACCTGCTCGAACACTTCGAGTCGATCCGCGCCGGCGTGGTGATGGTGCAGGCCGAGGTCGGCGAGCGCCTCGCCGCGCCGCCCGGCTCCAAGGTCTACGGCAGCCCGAGCGTCAAGGCCGCCTGGTACGGCCAGTTCCGCACCGCCGGCAAGGTGAGCCGGCAGGTGTTCTGGCCGGTGCCGAACGTGGACTCGATCCTGATCGCGTTCGAGCGCCGGGCCGAACCGCTCGCGTCGGAGGAGTTGCGGTTGAACACGTTCGCCCTCGTCGACGGCGCCTTCCAGCAGCGTCGCAAGATGCTGCGCCAGTCGCTGTCCTCCGTTCTCGGCGACTCCGCCACCGCCAGCGAGATCCTGACGAAGGCCGGGATCGACCCGACCGAACGCGGCGAGCAGCTCACCGTGGACGACTTCCTCGCCATCGCCCGCGCCTGGGACCACTGACCCGCGGGGCAGTAGAGCCGGTGGGGCTGGGCTAGGTTAGTCACATGACCAACGCGGCCGCTTCCCCAGTGGTGCACGCGAGGGCACCGGGCAAGATCAACGTCTTCCTCAAAGTCGGCGCCGTGCTCGAAGACGGATACCACGAGGTCGCGACGGCCTATCAGGCGGTGTCGCTGAGCGAGGATGTGCGCGCCTACCCGGCCGACGATTTCTCGGTCACGTTCGGCGGCTCCATCGACACCTCCGGACTGGCCGTCGACGGCAGCAACCTGGCCATCCGGGCCGCTCAGGCGCTGGCCCGCAAGTCCGGCTTCCGCGGCGGCGTGCGCCTGGAGATCGAGAAGAACGTGCCCATCGCCGGCGGAATGGGCGGCGGGTCCGCGGATGCCGCGGCGACTCTCCTGGCCTGCGACACCCTCTGGGGAACCGAAGCCACCCGCGACGACCTGCTCGCCATCGCCGCGACCCTGGGCGCCGACGTCCCGTTCGCGTTCACCGGCGGCACCGCGATCGGCACCGGCCGCGGCGACCAGCTCAGCCCGGCCCTCGCAAAGGGACAGTTCCATTGGGTGTTCGCCCTGGCGGACTTCGGCCTGTCCACGCCGGCTGTCTACAACGAACTGGACCGCCACCGCGAGCGTCACGCCCAGGACATCTTCCCGGCCCAGATCCAGCCCACCGTGGATGCGAACGTGCTGCAGGCGCTGCGCGCCGGCGACCCGCGGATGCTGGCGGAGGCCCTGCACAACGACCTCCAGGCGCCCGCGCTGCACCTGGCCCCCGGCCTCGGCAAGGTGCTCGAACTCGGCGAAGAGAACGGGGCGCTCGCCGGCATCCTCTCCGGCTCCGGTCCGACCGTCGCGTTCCTGGTCGCCGATGCCGACAACGCCCTCGAACTGCAGGTCGCGCTCAGCGCCTCCCGGCTGCGCGTGGTGCGGGCCACCGGCCCGGTGCACGGTGCCCGGGTCATCCACGACTAGCCCCGAACAGAAGGCGCGCGGGGCTCTCAGGCGGGGCGGGTAAACTAGGACCCTATGGCACATTTGCTCGGGGCCGAGTCCCTGCACCTTGAATTTCCCACCCGCGTCATCTTCGACAGCGTCACCGCCGGCTTGAACGAAGGCGACCGCATCGGCGTCGTCGGCCGCAACGGCGACGGCAAGTCCACCCTCATGCGCCTGCTGGCCGGGCGGATGGAGCCCGACGAGGGCCGCGTCACCCGCCGCCGCGGAGTCACGATCGGCATGCTCGACCAGTCCGACGACCTGGCCTCGGGCCAGACCGTCGGCCACACCATCGTCGGCGGCATCGACGAGCACATCTGGGCCGGCGACGCCAAGGTGCGCGACGTCATCGGGGGTCTCGTGCGGGACATCCCCTGGGACGCCCTCGTCGACGACCTCTCCGGTGGCCAGCGCCGCCGGGTGGCCCTCGCCGCCGTGCTGATCGGCGACCACGACGTCATCTTCCTCGACGAGCCCACCAACCACCTCGACGTGGAGGGCATCTCCTGGCTGGCCGGCCACCTCAAGACCCGCTGGGCCCCCAACTCCGGCGGCCTCGTGGTCGTCACTCACGACCGGTGGTTCCTGGACGAGGTCTGCAACATGACCTGGGAGGTGCACGACCGCCTGATCGAGCCCTTCGAGGGCGGCTACGCCGCGTACATCCTGCAGCGCGTCGAGCGGGACCGGATGAGCTCCGTGGTTGAAGCCAAGCGCCAGAACCTGATGAAGAAGGAACTGGCCTGGCTGCGCCGCGGAGCACCGGCCCGCACCGCCAAGCCCAAGTTCCGCATCGACGCCGCCAACGTGCTGATCGAGAACGAGCCGCCGCCCCGCGACACCGTCTCGATGCAGTCGATGGCCATGCAGCGCCTCGGCAAGGATGTCGTCGACCTGATCGACATCTCGGTGAAGTTCGGCGACAAGACCGTGCTGAACGACATCACCTGGCGGATCGCGCCCGGAGAGCGTACCGGCATCATGGGCGTCAACGGAGCCGGCAAGAGCACCCTGCTGAACCTGGTCGCCGGATCGCTTCAGCCCACCAGCGGGCACGTCAAGCGCGGCAAGACCATCAAGGTCGCCGTGCTCACCCAGCAGCTGTTCGAACTGGACGGCATCCAGAACGACCGCGTCAGCGAGGTCATCGGCCGCCAGAAGACGTCGTACATCGCCGGCGGCAAGGAAATCACCCCCGGCCAGATGCTCGAGCGGATGGGCTTCATGAGCGCGCAGCTGACCACCCAGGTCAAGGACCTCTCCGGCGGGCAGAAGCGGCGCCTGCAGCTTTTGCTGATCGTGCTCGACGAGCCGAACGTGCTGATCCTCGACGAGCCCACCAACGACCTGGACACCGACATGCTCGCGGCCATGGAGGACCTGCTCGACTCCTTCCCCGGCACACTGCTGGTCGTCTCGCACGACCGGTACCTGATCGAGCGCGTGACCGACAACCAGTACGCGGTCACCGAAGGCGCCTTCCGTCACCTTCCCGGCGGCGTGGACCAGTACCTCGAGATGCGCAAGAACCAGATCAACGGGAACGACAAGCCGGCCGCGGCGAACGAGTCGAACACGTCGGGCGGCAAGGCATCACGCAAGCTCGCCATCGGCGGCGCCGATCTGCGCAACGCCCAGAAGGAGCTCGCGTCGATCGACCGCAAGGTCGCCAAGCAGAACGCCCGGATCATCGCCCTGCACGAGAGCCTGGCCGTGCACGACCAGTCCGACTACGACGGTCTGGGCGCGCTGAGCACCGAACTGCAGGGGCTCGAGTCCGCCATCGCCGGTTTCGAAACCCGCTGGATCGAACTGTCCGAGCTGATCGAGGGCTAGGGTCGCAGATGCTGTGACCTCGTGTGACGTACGGGCGCACGAGGCGCAGCATCCGCCGATAACCTAGGGGTGTGCCTGGCGCTGCAGCGGCACAGACTCCCACCCTTCTCGTCTGGCGTGGTTCCTCTGTGCCCGAGCATTGCGCCGGCACCCACAGCCAAAGGGGAAACACATCGTGAAGAAGAGACTTCTCGCCGCGCTCGCGGTCGTACCACTGATCGCACTGCTGGCCGGTTGCGCCGCGGAATCCACCGAGTCAGACAAGACCGTCAAGATCGGCGTCGTCGGCGCCAGCGACCCGTACTGGGCCGTCTACGAAAAGGCCGCAGCGGATGCCGGCATCACGGTTGACATCGTCGACTTCGCCGAGTTCGGGCAGCCGAATCCGGCCCTCTCCGCGGGCGAACTGGACCTCAACCAGTTCCAGCACATCGTCTACCTCGCCGAGTACAACGTCGCGAGCAAGGCAGACCTGGTGCCGGTCGGCGCCACCGCGATCTACCCCCTCGCCCTCTACTCGACCCGGTACGGCAAGGTCAGCGAGATCAAGAAGGGCGACACCATCGCGGTGCCGAACGACGTCAGCAACCTGGCCCGCGCCCTGCTCGTGCTGCAGTCGGCGAAGCTGATCACGCTGAAAGACGGCGGGACCATCTACTCCACCCTCGCCGACATCGACAAGGACAAGTCCAAGGTCACCGTGACCGCACTCGAGGCGTCGCTCACCGCCACCTCGCTGCCCGACGTCGCCGGGGCGATCATCAACAACGACTTCGTCGAAAAGGCCGGCCTCAAGGTCGAAGACGCCCTCGCCCAGGACGACCCCAGCGACCCCAACGCGCTGCCGTACGTGAACATCTTCGCCGCCCGGGCCGAGGACAAGGACAACGCCACCTTCAAGAAGCTGGTCGACATCTACCAGACCACGAAGGCCGTGCAGGACGGCGTGCTCGAGGTCTCCGGCGGCTCGGCCGAACTCGTCACCACCCCCGTCGCCGATCTCGAAACCGCGCTCGCCAAGGTCGAGAAGGACACCAGGGCAAAGAAGTAGCCCCACCCGTCCCGCCCCGGGTCCGTTCGTGTGTGCCCGTTCCGGTCGAGTGTGCCCGTTCCAACGGTCGCGCTCGACCGGAACGGACACAGTCGCAGTCGCGGCCCGGCACCCCGCACCATGCCAGTCAGTCAGTCAGTAAGGACGTTCCATGCCTGCCCCCAGCCCCGTTGTCGAATTGCGTGACGTGAGCAAGGTGTACCCGGCCACGGCCAAGGGCGGCACGGATGTCGTCGCCATCGACAAGGTCAGCCTCACGATCGACGCCGGCGACGTCTACGGCATCATCGGTTACTCCGGGGCAGGCAAGAGCACCCTGGTCCGGCTCGTGAACGCCCTCGAACGGTCCACCTCGGGCGAGATCCTCATCAACGGGCAGGACATCGCCCGCCTGCCCGAACGGGAGCTGCGCCCGGTGCGGCTGGGGATCGGCATGATCTTCCAACAGTTCAACCTGCTCGGCTCGCGCACCGTCGCGGGCAACGTCGGCTACCCGTTGGAGGTGGCCGGGCAGACCAAGCCGGCGCGCCGGGCCAGGGTCGCCGAGATGCTCGACTTCGTCGGGCTCAGCGACAAGGCCCGCGCCTACCCCGACCAGCTCTCCGGCGGCCAGAAACAGCGCGTGGGCATCGCCCGGGCCCTGGCCAGCCAGCCGGGCATCCTGCTCGCCGACGAGGCCACCAGCGCGCTCGACCCGGAGACCACCCATGAGGTGCTCGACCTGCTCGCTCGGGTCAACAAGGAATTCGGGGTCACCATCATCGTGATCACCCACGAGATGGACGTCATCCAGACCATCGCGACCAAGGTCGCCGTGATGGACCAGGGCCGGGTGATCGAACGCGGCGACGTGTTCGACGTGTTCTCGAACCCGCAGCAGCCGGCATCCGCCCGGTTCGTGTCGACCGTCGTCAAGGGACTGCCGTCTCCGGCCGAGCTCGCCGTGCTGCGCGGCCGGCACACCGGGCGCCTCGTCACGCTCGCGTTCCGGGACAGCAGCGTCGACCAGGCCCGCGTCTTCGGCGAGTTCGCCGCCGCCGGCGTCACCTTCGAAGTCGTCTACGGCGGCATCAACGAGATCCAGGGCCGCTCGTTCGGCCACCTGACGCTCGCCCTGGCCGCGCCGGGGGCGCAGGATGCCACGGGCGACGCGGCCATCGACGCCGCCCTCGACCGAGTCCGAACGCACACGACCGTGACGGAGGTGCGCTGAGATGGACAGCCTGATGACCCTGCTGCCCGAACTCTGGATCGCCGCGGGGGAGACCCTCTACATCGTCGGCCTGACCCTCTTCTTCGGCGGGATCGGTGGCCTCCTCGTCGGGCTGGGCTTGTACCTCACCCGGGCCGGCAGCATCCTCGCCAACCGTCCGGTGTTCGTGGTGCTCAACCTGCTGGTGAACATCGTGCGGCCGATCCCGTTCATCATCTTCCTCGCCGCCGCCCAGCCGCTCGCCCGGGTCGTCGTGGGCACCGGCATCGGCAACGCCGCGATCATCTTCACCATCTCGCTCGCGGCATCCTTCGCTATGGGGCGCATCGTCGAACAGAACCTGCTCACCGTGACGCCCGGCGTGATCGAGGCGGCGCGCAGCGTGGGCGCCGGTCCGGCCCGGATCATCTTCACCGTGCTGCTGCCCGAGGCGCTCGGCCCGCTCATCCTCGGCTATACCTTCATCTTCGTCGCGCTGGTGGACATGTCGGCCGTGGCCGGTTACGTCGGCGGGGGCGGGCTTGGAAACTTCGCGCTGCTCTACGGTTACCGCCAGTTCAACCCGGTCGTCACGTGGGCGGCCGTGCTGCTGATCATCGTGTTCGTGCAGCTGGTGCAGTTCTTCGGAAACTGGTTGGCCCGGAAGGCATTCCGCCGCTAGCCCGACCCGCCCGGTCACCCCGCGTACACGTCTCCTTCACCCGGGCGCAAGGTCTCGGCCACCCGTGGCCACGAACGTTCTCGCTGAGGAAGATCGTCACACCGACGGTGCGTCCCGGTCATGGATGGTTCGGGGGGGGTGGGGGTAAGCGTGTCAGCGAGCCCGATCTTCGTCTTTTCGGCGTTCCGCTCACTCAGCGACCCGCGCTTACAGGGCTGGGTCGCCCTGCGGGAGCACCTCCGGGCCGGTGCCGAACTCGCCGACGCGCGCGAGGCGACCATGCAGCCCCGCCTGCCACGCGCGGCTGGGGCTGCCGCCAGCGCTGCGCTGGCGGGGGAATCCGGCATCTGGCGCCTGCTCGCTCCGAACAACCGCGAACTCGGTCGCAGTTCTTCCGTCTACGGATCGTTCACGGCGGCACGCACCCATGTGCTTGCCCTGCAGGCCGTCGTCGAGGACATGGTCGTGACGTGTGTGACGGGGCCGTCCTCAGGCACTCACGGCTGGTTCGTGACCGTCGGCGATGTTCCCGTGATGACCAGCGGACGCTGGTACGGTGCCGCCTCGTCGAGCCGCGAGGCGTGCAACGGGGCACTGGGGGCGTTCCCGGCGGCGATAGTCACCGAAGACCCTCGGCCCAGCGCCGACCCGGGCGTGCGGTTGACCCGGGGGAGAGGCCGCGCGGCGGACGCCGGGACGAGCGCGTCGTGGTGATGCGGGGGCTGGGAGGCTGGTGGCTCTTCGTCGCCTTCCTGGCGCTGGCCGGTTGGCTGGTGTTCGGGTGGCTGGCGCACGGCCACGCGCCGGTGCCGGCCCGTGCAGCCCCCTCTCTGCGCCTCGAGGCTGCCGCCGGGGACACCGTGGCTCCCGCCGCCCCCACCCAGCCACCCCTGGCCGGGAGCGCCACTGCAGCATCCGTCGTCGCGTCCGTGTCATCGGATGATGCGTCACTCGTCTCGGTGCCGTGGGCGCAGGCCACGTCAGAGGCCACCGGCATCGGCTACCGCGCGTTGCTGGGTTACGCGGGCGCCTCGCTCGCGATGGCGAGTCGGCAGCCCTCCTGCCACCTGGGCTGGACCACCCTCGCTGCCCTCGGTGCCGTCGAGTCCGGCCACGGCACCCACGCCGGGTCATCCGTCGACGCGGACGGAGTGGTGCGGCCAGGCATCTACGGTCCGCTTCTGGACGGCACGGCCCTGGACGCGTTCGCCGATACCGATGGCGGCCGGTGGGACGGGAACGCCCAGTGGGACAGGGCCGTCGGCCCGCTGCAGTTCATTCCCAGCACCTGGCAGCGGTGGGGCGCCGACGGCAACGGCGATGGCATCAACGACCCCCAGCAGGTCGACGATGCGGCCCTGGCCACGGGGCTCTACCTTTGCTACTCCGGCGATCTGTCGGCCGCCGGGACCTGGCAGTCCGCAATCTTTTCGTACAACCACCTGGAGTCATATGTCGACGCCGTGGCCGGCCGGGCAAACGCGTATGCGGCCCAGGTGGACTGAGCGTGGGGGACGATGGGGCGGCGGGGCTGATCTCGGGCCGCTTCCGGCTGAATGAGCTCCTCGGCACGGGCGGCTCGGCTTCGGTCTTCTCCGCCGTGGACGTGACGCGGGGCTCGGTTGTGGCGCCGACACCGCCGCCGACGCCTGCACCGAGCCCGGCACCTGCTGCCACCTGACCCCCGAACAGCCGCCACGGCCAAACCGACACGTCGCGTCCACATCTCGATTCGCAAACGTTGGCCCAGTGTTCACCTGGGGTCCCAAGCATGTGATTCGGAAGCGTGACTCCCGCGCACTTCCGCCCTTCCCGAGCCAGTTCCCCTAGGACAAAAATGACTCTTGCGAGCCTCGTCGCCGCGCTGAACGAGCCGCCCGATACCGGTGCGCCCGTTCTGGACCCGGCCAGCCCGGACTCCTCACCGCGCCGGCTCCTGGTCTCACGTCCCTCCCGTTCCGACTCGCTCTTCCGTTCGGTGGCGTTCAGCGCCGGCGGCATCACCGTGGCGATCATGCTGGCCGTGGGCGTCTTCCTGTCGATCCGGGCCTCCGACGCTCTCGGCGTGGCCGGAGTGAACTTCCTCTTCGAACAGGACTGGTCTCCTGAGTCCAAGAAGTTCGGTATTGCTTCCGTTCTCTTCGGCACAATCACGATCGCCGTGATCGCCATGTGCGTTGCCGTCCCGCTGGCGCTCGGAACGGCGCTCCTAATCTCCGAGATCGCCCAAGGGCTTATGAAGAGCACCCTGGTCACCCTGGTCGACCTGATGGCCGCCGTGCCCAGCGTCGTCTTCGGCCTCTGGGGTGTCTTCTTCCTGCAGGCCAACGTGATCCCGGTCGCAACCTGGATCTCCCTGTATTTCGGTTGGATCCCGCTGTTCCGGGTCGCGGATGCCAGTGGGCACGCGCTCACGGAGGCTAGCGCGTTCACCTCCTCGGCCTTCATCGCCGGCATCGTGGTCGGCTTGATGGTGGTTCCGACCCAGACGTCGGTCATGCGCGAGGCCTTCTCTCAGGCGCCGATCGGCGAGCGCGAGGCCGCCTTCGCGCTCGGCTCGACCCGCTGGGGGATGATCCGTAGCGTCGTGCTGCCCTTCGGTCGCGGCGGCATCATCGGCGGCACCATGCTCGGCCTCGGCCGCGCACTCGGCGAAACCATCGCCGTGTACATGATCATCTCGCCCATTTTCACGATCAACTGGCAGGTGCTCAAAACCGGCACCAACTCCGTCTCCGCCCTGATCGCGCTGCGGTACGGCGAGTCGAGTTCGTTCGGCCTCTCGGCACTCATGGCCGCAGGCCTCGTGCTCTTCCTGATCACCCTGATCATCAACTTCACCGCGTCGTCCATCGTCGCGCGGTCCCGTTCCGGGGCAGAGAGCGACTGATGACAATCACGCAGGCAACGACCATCACGCCCGCCGCGACCAGGTCGTACGCGATGTCCGGCCGTCCCGCTACGACGATCCCGGCTCCGGAGGGCGCCCCGATCGGGCCGCGTCGCCGGGTGCGTGGCGCCCGGCTCGACGATCGGTTCAACGTTATCGGCGCCGCCGCCGCCGGGGTCGCCGTCGCGGTGCTCCTCTTCGGCTGGGTCAGTCCGCTTTCCGGCGGTGTGGGCTGGGTGCTCGTGGCATACCTGGCGTTCCTGGGCTTCTACGCCCTGCTCGTGAGCTTCACGAGCGACGCACAGGAGGTCAAGGACCGGCTGATGTCCGTGCTCCTCTCCAGCGCCGGCGTGCTGCTCTTCGGCGCCCTGGTCTTCGTGGTGGCGTTCACTTTGGTGCGCGGGCAGGAAGCCCTGCCTCATCCCAACTTCTTCACCCAGAGCATGGAACTGGCCGGACCCCTCGACGGCCTCGACATGGGCGGCATCGTGCACGCGATCCTGGGCACGCTGATGCAGATCTCGATGGCGCTGGCGATCACCATTCCTCTCGGCATCACGACCGCACTGTTCCTGAACGAGGTCGGCGGCCGGTTCGCGCGGTTCGTGCGCACCATCTCGGATGCGATGACCGCGCTGCCGTCCATCGTGGCCGGCCTGTTCGTCTACTCGGCGATCATCGTGCTGATCACGCACCAGAGGTCAGGCTTCGCCGCGGCCATGGCCATCACAGTCATGATGCTCCCGATCGTCATCCGCGCCTCGGACATCGTGTTGCGCCTGGTTGCCGGCAACCTGCGGGAGGCCGCCTACGCCCTGGGGTCCACCCGCTGGGCCACGATCTGGCATGTCGTGTTGCCCACGGCGCGCCCAGGCCTGGCGACGGCCGTGATCCTGGGCACCGCACGCGGCATCGGCGAGACCAGTCCAGTGCTGCTCACCTCCGGCGTCACAGCGGTGACCAACCTGAACCCGTTCGCCGGCCCGATGATCTCCCTCCCGCTGCAGGTCTTCGACTTCGTCAAATCGCCCGAGCCCACCATGATCGCCCGCGGGTTCGGCACGGCCGCCGTCTTGATCCTGCTGGTACTCACGCTCTTCGCCCTTGCCCGGGTTGTCGGAGGCAAGGGTCCCGGCCAGCTTTCCCCACGCCACGAACAGCGCGTCCTGTTGGCCTCCGGGCGCGACCTGCAGCGGATGAACGTGCGGAATGACCTCGCCGCCGGGGATCCGAGTCCCCGTCCAGAATCCCTCCCGACCAGTTCACCCACCGACCTGACCACGAAGGAGACGTCCTCGTGACGCCGCACACCCGACGGATTCGTTCCATCCGAACCCTATTCGCCCTGCTCGTTGTTGGTCTAAGCGTCTCCACAACGGTGCCGGCGCAGGCCCTGAGCTATGACCCGATCACCGGCACCGGTTCGACGTGGTCTCAGAACGCTCTCGATCAGTGGCGCAAGAACGTAGCCACGAACTACGCGATGACCGTGAACTACTCCGGTGTCGGTTCGTCAGCGGGGCGCCGGGACTTCGTCGCGGGCAGCGTGGACTTCGCGGTCAGCGAGATCCCGTTCCAGACCGCCCCGGAGGACGGTTCGGCCCCAGAGGTGCCCGCTCGCGGGTACGCCTATATGCCCATCGTGGCCGGTGGTACCGCCTTCATGTACAACCTGAAAATCGGCGGCAAACGAGTCACCAACCTACGGCTCAGCGGCGAGGTCATCACCAAGATCTTCACCGGGGTCATCACGAAGTGGAACGACCCGGCCATCGCGACCGACAACCCTGGGCTGGCCATGCCGGACAAGGGAATCGTCCCGGTCGTGCGCTCGGACGGTTCCGGCTCCACGGCGCAATTCACTCTCTGGATGTCCAAACAGCACCCGGCCCTCTGGAAAACGTTCTGCACCAAGGTCGGGCGCTCCGCTGACTGCGGCCTGACTTCACAGTTCCCCACCTTCGGCAGCGCCAAGGCACAGAGCGGATCCTCCGGCGTCGCCGGCTACGTGAGTCAGGACTACGGAGACGGCGCGATCACCTACGTCGAGTACTCGTATGCCAAGAACTCCGGTTTCCCGGTCGCCAAGGTGCTCAACGCGGCCGGCTACTACGTCGAACCCACGGCGAACTCGGTGGCTGTGGCGCTCCTGAAAGCCGCCATCAACACCACACCCGGACCGACCTACCTCACCCAGATTCTGGACGGCGTTTACAACAACGCCGACCCTCGCACCTACCCGCTCTCGAGTTACTCCTACATGATCGTGCCCACCGAGGTCGGCGGCGTCTTCACCGCGAAGAAGGGTTTGACCCTGGGCGCCTTCGCCAACTACATGCTCTGCGAGGGACAGCAGCAGGCCGCAGCCCTGGGCTACTCCCCGTTGCCGATGAACCTCGTGCTGGCCGGCTTCGACCAGATCAAGCGAGTCCCGGGCGCCGATGTCAGCGGCGTTGACATCAACAAGTGCCACAACCCGACGTTCAATGCCGGCGACTCTCCGTCGAGCAACCTGCTGGCCACCACCGCCCTCCAACCAGCCGCCTGCGACAAGGTCGGGGCCAACCAGTGCACCACCGGCACGGCCGGGGCGTTGGCCGACACTGCCGTGTCGGGCAGCGGCACGGGTGGTGGCGCGGCCGGCTCAGCCTCCGCGAAGACTGCAGCGGCGGCGACCGGAGGAACGGCGATAGCAGCCGTCGCCCTCGCCAATGCGGCCGCGCCCGTGTTCGACGAGAACGGCGCCCTCGTGTCAGCGGTCGGCACCGCTGCAACCGGCGTTGCCGGCACCGCAGTTGCCGCACCGTTCACCCTGGCCGAGACCGGCTGGGGCACTCAGCAGTCGGTCATGCTGCTCGCCGGCCTCCTGCTGCTGGCCGCCGCTGTGCTGCCGCCCGTGCTCGCCCGCCGGTTCACGCCCCGCGGCGCGAAAGCCGGCACCAAGTGAAGCGGCTCACGTTCGGCCCGAAAAACGCACTCTGGGCACGGGCCGGCGCCAGCGGAGTCGTGGTCGGCCTGATGGTGGGCGTCGGTGTCGCCGCGCTAGGCTCCCTCGCCCCCTCCGCGGCATCCGCTGACGCATCGACCGCTGTCACGGTCGCGTCGAGGGGCTTCGACCCCGATCTGGCAACCGCGCCCTTCCCTGATCTCAAGGTCACCGTCTCCCAGACCAAGGATCTCGTTTCCCAGGGCATCGTCGTGAACTGGAGCGGAGGAAAGAAATCCGTGCGACCAGATGGGAGCTCCGGAGGGGAGGACTTTCTCCAGATTGCGCAGTGCTGGGGAGACGACCCGACGGATTCCAGCCGTCCGGATCGCACGACGTGTCAATACGGAGGATTCCCCGGCAAGGTCGCGTCCACCCGCGACAACGCCGTGAGCCAGGAGAACGTGGCCACGCAGGACGCGCAGTACACGTCCCCGGCCAACGGATTCACGGTTCCCGCCTTCACCGCCATTCCCTACCGCGCATCAACGGGCGGGTCCATCGCCTCGGTGTTCGCGGACTCGGCCAACGTCCTCACGCATTACATCGTGGACCCCCTGACCGGCCTGGTGCAGAACGCCAATGGATCGCCGTCCGCGACCGGGGTGCCCCTGCCCGCCGGCGTGTCAGGCGTGGACCTGGCCACCAATGAGTTCTACACCCAGTACACGACGAATGAGGTGCCTTGGGCGGGCTCGAGCGACAGTGGCGACGGCTCCGTGAAATTCGAGGTGCAGACCGCCATGCAATCTCCGGGCCTCGGCTGCGGTATGCCCGTGACGGCCGCGAACGGCGCCGTCGCCGGCAAATCGTGCTGGCTCGTGGTCATCCCGCGCGGAAAAAACGACGCGGGGGAGTCCTACATCACCAAGTCCGGGCTGCTGTGGGATTCCTGGAAGCACAGCGTGGCCGTCAAGCTTGATTTCAAGCCCATCGGCCAACGCTGCTCCATCGGCTCGGCCGAGAAGCAGCTCTCCGGGAGCGAACTCGTCGCCGCGGCGATCGGGTCGTGGCAGCCCAACCTGTGCGCCGGTGCCTCCGGCTCCTCGTTCGTGCTCAGCACCGGCAACGAGGAAGAGGCCTTGGCCGCGGCAAGCCTGACGGCGCCGAGCCCGCTGGCCCTCACTTCGCGTCCGCTGCAAACCGCTGGGACGGATCCGGTCGCCTATGCGCCGATAGCCCTCAGCGGCGTCGCGGTTTCGTTCTCCATCGACCGCCGCGTGAAACCGGTGGGCGAAGTTCCTCAGGAATACAAGGACCGGAACACCGAGGCATTCACGTCACTGAACCTGACCCCGCGCCTGATCGCGAAGCTCCTCACGAACTCGTATCTGGACTCCCTGCCTTCCGGAGCGCCGACCACATCGGACTCCCTCAAATTCTTCGGCTACACCGACTCCGCACACCCGGGCTCGAACGCGCGCAACCTCACGGTCGACCCCGATTTCCTGGCGGTCAACGACGAGGAATGGAGGTACCAGGACCTGACCGGGCCGTCCCTGGGAGACATGCTCCTCCCTTCCGGACGATCCGACGAGGCCGAGCAACTGTGGCGGTACGTTCTCTCCGACCCGTCTGCCGTCGAATTCCTCAACGGAACGCCGGACGAGTGGGGGATGAAAGTCAACCCCTGGTCATCCACCGACGCCACCATCAACCCGTCGGGGACGGTCCTGGCCCTTCCGCGCACGAATTTTCCAAAGGCTGATCCGATGGAGCGGCCCGCCGCCGCTGTCGGCGCCGGCACAACGGCGGTGAACCTCGTCACCTGGCGCCCCTACACCAGTGACTTCGAGAACGGCGCGTATCTCACCCTGCGCGGCGACGGGCTGGAGCTCGGGGACTGGAACCCCACAAGCGTTCCGCCGAAGTTCGGCAAGAGCGTGCGAAGCCTGGTGGGCAACCAGCGCGTGCTGAGCGTCACCACCGCGGCCGCGGCCGCACGGTACCAGACGGTGACGGCGTCACTGCAGAACTCCGCGGGCAGCTTCGTGGCGCCGACGGCGGACTCCATGCTCGCGGCCTCCGCGGCGATGGTCCCCACCAGCGCCAACCCCAAGGTGCTCGAATATGACCCGGCGAACCCGAGCGCCAAGGCCGCGGCTACGGCGTACCCGATGACGATGCCGGTCTATGCCGCTCTGAATCCGCTGCAGACGGATGCCGCTCAGCGGGCGATCTACGCCAACCTGATCCGGTACGCGGTCGGGGCCGGCCAGATACCCGGCACGGAGATCGGGCAGCTGCCGCACGGCTACACCCCGCTCCCCAAGAGCTGGGTGGCCCAGGCGCTCGCCGCCGCGACCGTGATCGAGCAGGGCAGCAGCACGATCGTCCCAACGACCGTGCCGGAGACCGCCCCGGACGCCTACATCCCGACCCCGTCAAGCGACGGAACGGCCGCGTCCCAGGCCGAGGGCGCACTGGTGATGGCCGACGCCGCGGTCGACCCGGCTGGCGCGGGCGCCACGGACGCCGCGGGCACCGTCACCGGCCCCCTGGTGGCAAGGCCGACGCCCGCGGACCCGGTCGTCGGGCTGGTGCGCGCGGCGGTCCCGGCCGGGCTGCTCTCCGGCCTGCTCGCCGCCGGCGGCGTCCCCCTGATTTCGCGCGTTCGGAGACGATCCTGATGCGCGCCCGACTTGACGGTTCACACGGGGCTTCCGCCTCGAAGCGAAGCGCCGAGAAAGAGGGACCCGCCCGGGTTCGTCTCCTGCACCACACCCGAAAGGCACCCCAGTGAACACCAAGAAGATGATTGCGCTCTGCGCGACTGTCGGCGTGGCCATCTCCGGTCTTGTCATCGCGACCCCGGCCAACGCCGAGCCCGTCTCCAACAGCTACTCCATTGTCGGTTCCGACACCCTCGAGGACGTTGTCAGCGCCCTGGTCAACGGTTCCTCCCTCTCGGGAGCGTCCGTTCGGACGACGGCCAATGGGAACACCATCGGCTCCTTCGACGCGACCGGAACCCCCTACATCACGGCGAAAACCTCCGGCGTGCGTTTCGGCCGGCCGAATGGCTCGGGGGACGGCCGCACGGCCCTGCTCCGTTCCATTGACGGCGCCCCGTACACCTCCGGAACCGTCGGCGGGCCCGCGGGCGTCGTCATCACGGGCCAGGTCGACATCGCGCGTTCGTCCGGATCAGGCACTGTCGATCCGGCAGGCAGCCTGATTCAGGTGCCCTTCGGTCGAGACGCGATCGCCTACGCGTACGACAGCGGTTCGACGGCGGCCGGCATCAACACCATCGACACTGCGACCATGAAGAGCCTGTACACCTGCAGCGTCACCACTCTGGGCGGTGTCACGGTCACGCCCGTCATCCCGCAGGCCGGCTCCGGAACCCGCAAGGACTTCATGGCCAAGATCGGCGTCACGGACTCGACGCTGGGCTCCTGCGTCACCGTGGGTCAGGAGCATGACGCCTCCAACCTCGGCCTGAACGCCGTCATGCCCATGTCGGTGTCTCGCTGGGTCGCCATGAACACCGGGGCGAGCTTCCCCAAGAAAAAGGACACCACGGTTTTGGGCTCGCTTGTCGCCGGGGCCACCCCCGTCACGGGAACGGGTACCTCCATGGTTCCCAATGCGCCGTACTACGCCGACTCCCTGTGGGGACGCGACACGTACCTCGTCGTGCAGTACGCACGAGTCGACCCGTCGAACGCCGCGTACGACTCGACCCTGGCCGCAGTGCTCGATCCGACGAAGGGCCAGAGCCTGACCAACTCCCAGACGACTTTCGCCGCCAAGGCCGGTTCGCTGAAGAAGAAGTTCGGCATCCTGGCTCCCTCCACCACCACCGCCGTTCGCATCTCCAAGTGACCTACGTTCCAAGAACAGGACCTGTAACTACATGAAGCTCAATAAGAAGACGCGTTACGCCGCCGCCGGCGTCGTTTCCCTCGCCCTGGTTGCCGGGGCCTCGTCCGCGGCGAACGCCGCGCCGCAGATCAATGGTTCTGCCGCTCCCGTTTACATGTATGACACGAACGCGGCGCAGGTGCCGGATGGTCACGTCTGGGCATGGGATGACGAGCTCATCGGTTCGTCCACTCAGGGCGACATCAATGGCGAGTTCACTTGCCCGGCCGACAGCACGAACGTGTTCGCCTTCCTCGCCGCCCCCGGCAACGAGACGACTGTCCTCACTTGGAAGGCCTATGCGGGCCTCGGGTTCAATGGGGCCACGAAGAACGTGCTGAACCCCTTCCTCACACCGCTCTCACTCATCAACAACTCCCAGGGCGCGGCCAGGGCCGCCGGTGGTAACTACAGCCTCGGTCTCGCCTGCACGAAGTTTGACGGTGTCGCAGTGACAGCCGCTTTCTTCCGTTCGATCAGCGTCGTTCCGGTCACCGGCGCCTTCACGTTCCTGCCGCAGGCCGCTGTGGCGGCTCCGACGCCGACGCCCACTGCGACGCCGACTGCGACGCCGACTGCGACGCCGACTGCGACGCCGACTGCGACGCCGACTGCGACGCCGATAGCGACGCCGACGCCGACTGCGACGCCGAAGCCGACTGCGACGCCGACGCCGGGAGTGACGTCAGGCTCCTCGGACAGCTTCACGCCTGGCTCGTCGGGGACCCTGACGTCTGGCTCGTCGGATCGCCTTGGATCAACGACGAACCATGCTGACAAGGGGCTCGCGTCGACCGGAACGGCCAACACCCTGCCGTTCCTGGTCTCGGCCATGCTCGCCCTGGCGGCCGGAGCCGGCGTGATCATCGCGCGTCGTTTCCGCCGCGTAAAGAAGTAAACCGCACTCCGTACCACGGAAGGCCACGGGAACGAATGTCGTCCCGTGGCCTTCCGGCACGGGAGACGAGCGGGGACGGGAGCGTTTCCCCTTCGTTCGCCTCGCGTTCAGCACTCCGAAACCTCGAATGGACTAACTTGACTGTGCTCACATCCGCTGCCGCCCGCCGCCTACCGGCCGTGACCCTGACTGCAATGTCCTTGTTCCTCGGGCTGGCTTGGCTGGCCGTATTTCCGGCAAGCGCCCAAGCGGCCACGGATTCGCACGCGAGCAACAGCCACGACTTCCTCTACGTCAGCGGGCTCACCGTGCTCACCGAACCGACGATCGGGCCGGGCGGCGGGGACCTGGCCCTGGAGTTCACGATGAAGAACGTCAGCACTTCCCCGATCACCTCGAGCGTGCAGTTCCGGCTCGACAACGCGATCAACCAGCCCATCAAGACTCTCGACAAGGTCGAGGTCGCGAACCTCGCACCGGGGGAGACGCGCACCGTGACGGCGAACTTTAAAAGCGTCGGCCAGTGGACCTTCTATCGCGGCCATGTGACGATGACTCCGCCCGCGGACATTGACGGCACGGCCCTGTGGCCCTCGACCCGCGACTCGTTCACGCTCCTGCTGCCGTGGTTCCTCCTGGCGGTGCTCGTGCTCCTGGCCGCCCTCGTTCTGGCGGTGCGCCAGTTGCTTCGGCTGCGCCGGCTGGAACGACCGCTGCCCGGACTCGTACCCGGATACGGGACCGTCACATCGTGACGATCACCACAGCCCCCCGGCGGCTGAAGCTGCCAACGCCGCCGCGGCGGATGCCCCTGCCTCCACGCGCACCCGTGGTGTTGAGCGTCCGAGACCAGGCCGTTCGCACCGCGCTCACGATCGTTGCCGTGCTCATCTTCGGCTTTCTCGCCCACCTCACGATTTTCGGGCAGGTGCAGCACTTCGTCTCCCAGCAGCAGCTGACGAACTCCCTGCGGGCCGAACTCGCGCAGGGCACGGCGCCGGTCAGTGAGGGTACCGTGGACCGGGTTCTGCTGGCGGCGGGAGCCCCGGTGGCGCTGATCGACATCCCCGCGATCGGGGTGCACGAGGTGGTCGTCGAAGGAACCGACTCCGGCACCCTGCGGGCGGGACCGGGCCACCGCCGCGATACCGTACTGCCGGGCCAGGCGGGCTACAGCGTCATCATGGGCCGCGCAGCCGCCTATGGCGGACCTTTCGCCCGGTTGCAGGAGTTGCGACCGGGGCAGCAGTTCACGGTGATCACCGGCCAGGGCCGTCAGAAATTCTCCGTGCTCGGCGTTCGGTATGCGGGCGACCCGATGCCGGCTCCGCTCGGCGCGGGAAAGAGCCGCCTCGTCCTTGAGACGGCTCGCGGCCCGGCGTTTGTGCCGAGCGGGATCGCCCGGGTGGATGCTGAGCTCGTGTCGGAGACGAAACCCGCCGGCACGCGAGCGACCACGTTTGGGACCCTGCCTGCCGTCGACCGGGAGCTCGCCACCGACACCGAAACGGTCTGGGCGCTGGTGTTCGCCCTGCAGTTCCTGCTGCTGGTCGAGCTCGCCGCAGTGTGGGCCTACCGACGTGTCGGCCTCCGCAAGACCTGGACGGTTTTCCTTCCCGTCGTCACCGTGGGCGGCCTGTTCGTGGCCGACCAGGTGGTGCGCCTGCTTCCGAACCTGCTGTAGAAAAGATGGAGTCCATGAACGAGGAACTGACCAATGATGACCGCACGCAGGTGCTGCCGCTACCGACATCGCCACGGCAGCGGGACGGCCGGCTGCGCCCGCCGGCCCGCTCCGCCACCGACGCCGCGCCGACCGGGACGAGTCGCCTGTCCGTGCCGTGGCGTAAACGCCCGGCGGGCAAGGACCTGTCCCTGAACGCTTCCGGCCCTTCGGCCGTGCGGGATCCTGGCCCGTTGGCCACTCTGGAGGGCCGAAATGTGTCGGCCTGGTTCGGCGAACGCCAGGTGCTCGACCGGGTCAGCCTCACCATGCCCGCCGGAATCATCACCTCGCTGATCGGCCCCTCCGGCTGCGGCAAATCGACGTTCCTGCGCATCCTGAACCGTATGCACGAGCTGGTGCCCTCGGCGAGCCTGGCCGGCGAGGTGCTCCTCGACGGCGAGGACATCTACGACCCCGAACGCAAGCTGGTTGACGCCCGCAAGCACATCGGGATGGTGTTCCAGAAGCCCAACCCGTTCCCGGCAATGTCGATCTACGACAACGTCGTGGCCGGACTGACCCTCACCGGGCGGCGTGCCTCCGTTGACGAGAAGGACTTCCTCGTCGAGAGCTGCCTTACCAAAGCCGGCCTGTGGAAGGAGGTGCGCGACCGGCTGCGCGCCCCGGGCAGTGGCCTTTCGGGCGGGCAGCAGCAGCGCCTCTGCATTGCCCGCTCCCTCGCCGTCACCCCGCGGATCCTCCTGATGGACGAGCCATGCTCGGCCCTCGATCCCACCTCAACCCGCGTCATTGAGGAGACGATGCTCGAGCTGGCCCGCGAGGTCACCATCGTCATCGTGACCCACAACATGCAGCAGGCACAGCGGGTCTCCCAGAACTGCGCGTTTTTCCTCGCTGCCCAGGGGGCTCCCGGCGGGATCGTCGAGCACGGGCCCACCGACGCGATGTTTGGCAACCCGATCGACAGCCGCACGGCCGATTACGTCAACGGCCGGTTCGGGTAGTCCGGTATCAAGGCCCGGTGGGCGCACTAGAATTGATCATGACTTCCGATGGCTTTGCCGAGATCGAGCGCAAATTCGACGTCAATGCGGCCACCGTGCTGCCCGCCCTGCACGACCTCCCGGGCGTCACCCACGTCGAGCCGCCGGTCGAGCATGACCTCGACGCCCTGTACTACGACACCGACGACCTTGCCCTCGCGAACCGGCGGATGACGCTGCGCCGTCGCACCGGGGGAGACGACGCCGGCTGGCACCTCAAGTTGCCCGTGTCCGTCGACGAGCGCCGCGAAATGCGTGAGCCGCTGGGCAGCGACCCGGCGCAAATCCCGGAGCCTATTCTCAACCTGGTCAGGGTCTTCCTGCGTGGACGGGTGCTGGTGCCGGTGGTGCGCCTGCACACCCGCCGCGTCGTGCACCTCCTGGTCGGCAAGAACGAGCGGGTGCTCGCCGAGGTCTGTGACGACGAAGTGGAGGCCGAGCGGTTCGGCACCGGGGCCGGTGGTGCAGATGCGTTCCAGCAGAGCTGGCGCGAGTGGGAAGTCGAGCTCGTCAACGGCTCGAGGGCGCTGTTGGACGCAGCCCAGGAGCGGTTGTCTTCGGTCGGCGTCGAGCCGGCGACGAGCCCGTCCAAGCTCGCCCGGGCCCTGGGCGACCGGGCCCCCGTGCTCGGGGCGCCCGTCTCGTTCCGGCCGACCCGCAAGAGTTCGACCCGAACCGTGCTGCTCGCCTACCTGCACGAACAGGTCGAAGCCATCAGCGCGCAGGATGCTCGGGTGCGTGAGAACGACGTCGAGGCGGTGCACCGGATGCGGGTGGCCACCCGGCGCCTGCGCTCAGCCCTGGCCACCTACCGCGACTTCTTGGACACCGATGTCACGGCGCCGCTGCGCGTCGAACTGCGCTGGATCGCCGGGGTCCTCGGCGGGGCCAGGGACGCGCAGGTGATCCAGCAGCGCCTTGCGCACCGGCTGGCCGAGGAGCCGGAGAACCTCGTGGCCGGACCGGTGGTACAGCGCGTCGACGGCCACTTCGGCACGGTCATTCGTGCCGCCCGGGGCGATGCCCTGGCGGCGCTGAACTCCGACCGGTACTTCCGGCTGCTCGACAGCCTGGACGCGCTGCTGGCGTCACCGCCGCTGCTCCCGGACGCCGCTAAGCGCGCGGACCGGGTCATCCCCACGCTGATCCGGGCCGATTGGAAGAGGCTGCGGGCATCCGTGCGCACCGCTCGACTGACCCCCGCCGGTACCGCCCGGGACGCGGCGTTGCACGAGGCGCGGAAGCGGGCCAAGCGGCTGCGGTACGCGGCCGAGACGGCCGCCCCGCTGCGTCGCCGCCGCGCCACGCGGCTGGTGGCCGCCGCACGTCAGGTGCAGGACACGCTCGGCGACCACCAGGACAGCGTCGTCGCCCGCGGCGTGCTACTCAACCTCGGCATGGCCGCATTCCTGCACAGCGAGAACGCGTTCACCTATGGGCGGCTGCACGCCGTGGAACAGACCGGTGCCGCAGCGACCGAGGCGCGGTTCTTCCGTTCCTGGGCGGACTTCCCCTCCGCCTCCCTGAAAAAGTAGCCGGTCCCGGCGCGGATTCACTCCTCCACAATGCCTGTTTGATCAGGTTATCCACAGTGTGCACGGCTGCCGGGGGAGTGTCGGTGGCCGCCTCTAGCGTGGTCCTCATGAAGCCGTCAGTGTTCGAAGAGCGAGAGGCCATGGGCCGGCATTTCGACGCGATCGCGGAGGCCGAGCGGGACATCGCCGTGGCCTTCGCCCGGCGGGCGGAACGGGTCGAGGATGCCCGCCGGTTCGGGCAGGCCATCGCCCACCACAATGCCCGGGTGCCGGGTGCGCGGCGAGACGCACGTGAGGTCGCCGAACGGGAGTTCTCGAGCGAGCTGGCCTGCACGATCCGGGTGCCGCAGCGCACGGCGGAGAACCTGGTCGCGGAGAGCCGGGCCCTGGCCGTGGATCTCCCGGCGACCCGGGCGGCGCTGGCGTCGGGGGAGATCAGCTATCGGCACGCGCAGGTGGTGGTCAATCAGGCCTGGTCGGTGCCCGCGGAAGGGCGGGTGAAATTCGAAGCGGCCGTGTTGAAATCGGCGGGCACGCTGACCGCGTCGAAGCTGAAGTACAACGCCCGGACTCTGCGGGAGCGGTGGCACCCGGAGACGATCAAGGCCCGGCATCAGAAGTCGGTGAAGGATCGGGCGGTGTTCTTCGAGCCCGAGCCGGACGGGATGGCGTCGCTCACCTTCTACGCCAGCGCGGAGAAGGCGCAGGCCGCGTACGAACGGGTGACGCTGATGGCCCTGAGCCTGCAGAGCAAGGAGGAGGAACGAACCCTGACCCAGTTGAAGGCGGACGTGNTGCAAGGAGGAGGAACGAACCCTGACCCAGTTGAAGGCGGACGTGTTCGAGGACCTCATCCTCGACGGGGTGACGCCGTCGGGACTCGGCAAGGGGATCCGCGGTTCGGTGAACATCACGGTCCCGGTGTTCAGTCTGATGGGTCTCAACGACGAACCGGCCCATCTGGAGGGTTACGGCCCGAT
>NZ_SOFY01000053.1 GCF_004402595.1 Cryobacterium shii
CTGCCGGTTCCCCGGCTGCAACCGGTCGGCGGCGCATGCCGACCTTGACCATTCGCTGGACTGGCAGTTCAACGGGCTGACCGCCGAGGACAACCTCGCCCACCTGTGTCCGCCGTGCCACGCGCTGAAAAGCGAGACCCGGTGGACGGTGAAACACCTGGAGGCCGGCACCCTGAGGTGGACCTCGCCGAGCGGGCGCGCATTCGTGACCGAGCCGGCCACGTTCATCCGTGCGGTGGCACCTGAACCACCACCACCGCCGGAACCCGCCTCAGCANCACCTGAACCACCACCACCGCCGGAACCCGCCTCAGCAGCTCCGCCCGAACCCGCGCCGTTCTGACCTAAGGGTTGTTCGGCTGACTCGGGATCATATCCTTGCCGCGGCCCCCACCGCACGCCTACGATCTAGCCATGCCTCACCTCACCGTTCCAGGCGCGTCGCTCTACTACGAGACGACGGGCCACGTGTCATCACCGGCCCTGCTCCTTCTGCACGCGGGCATCGCGAACCTCCGGATGTGGGACCCCCAGGTCGCCGCGCTGGCTGCCAGCCACTTCGTCATCCGTTTCGACAGCCGGGGATTCGGCCAGACGCTCACCGAAGACGTGGAATTCTCCCCGCGCGGAGACGCCCTCGCGGTGCTCGATCACCTCGGGGTGGCGTCGGCCACGTTGATCGGGTGTTCCCGTGGCGGGTCGACCGCCATCGACCTGACCCTGGAACACCCGCACCGGGTGACGGGCCTGGTCACCATCGGCTCGGGTCCCAGCGGTTTTCCCGAGGTGGAACTGACCGAACTCGAGGATGCCCACTTCGACCAGCTCGACGCCGCCTTCGACGACCAGGATTGGCACAAGCTGGCCCGGCTCGAGGTCGCCCTGTGGGCTTTCGGTCCCCTCCGGAGCGAGTTGGAGCTCGACCCCGAATTCGTGGCCACGGCCTACGCGCTCAATCGCGTGAACGCGGTGCACGCGGAGGAACATCCGACACCGATGCCGCTCGAGCCTCCCGCCTTCGACCGGCTGGTCGACATCGAGGTGCCGGCGCTCGTCACAGTGGGCGAGTTCGATATCACCCCGGCCCTGGCCCAGTTCGAGTTCCTGCTCTCCACCGTGCCCGACGCCACCGGCTGCACCTTTCGGAATACCGCGCACCTGCCGAGCGTCGAGCAGCCGGCCGAATTCAATCGGGTCCTGGTGAATTGGCTGGCGGAGCACAACCTGTAACGAACGAGGCCGATCCGTGGGCCGTTCACGGTCCGTGCCGGACTTATTCACCGGGTCCCCGCACGCGTCTCTGACGCAGTGTCCTGCCGGTAGCCTTGGCACGTTCACATCCAGCGAGGGGCAACGATGTCGAAGATCGACTCCGACGACGACTTCACCGAGTTCGCGGGCACGGTCTTCTGGCCACGCAGCACCGCCGACCTCACGGACACCACGCGATGCCCGGCCTGCCACAGCCGACTGCGCTCCGCCGTCTGTTCGAACTGTGCCCTCGACCTGCGGCACCCCGCCGCCGCCCTGTTGCTGACCGCGTCGACGGATGCCGCAGCGTCGCTGGCCCGCCGCACCGCCGCACCGCCCTGATCGGGCGTATCCGCTTCGACGTGGCCGAGGCGCTGGCGGCCGAGCGTGTCGCACTCCGGGCCGCGGCCGCGGCGCCGAAGCCCGTGCCGATTCCGGTGCCACTGCCTCCGGCGGCTGCGCCGGCCCCCGTGTCGGCCAACGTGCTGGCCCCCGTGCTGGCCCCCGCCGCACCGGCAGCCCGGACTGTCCGGCCGCCGCGCGCTCCGCTGAAGGGGGCGACGGCATCCGTTCCCGGTGCGCCCCGACGCTCGAGCGTGCAGATCCTGCTCCTGCTGGTCGGCGTGACCCTGGTGTCGGTGGCCGCGATCTTCTTCATCACCGTGGCCTGGATCTATGCGGGCCACGAGGCGCGCTCGGCGATCATCGCCCTGTTCACCGTGGCCGCGCTCGTCACGGCGGGCGTGCTGCGGCGCAAGCGGCTCGTGGCCACGGCCGAGGGGATCGGAGCGCTGGTGGTGGTGCTGGTACTCCTCGACGCCTGGGCGCTGCGGCAGAACGACCTGTTCGGGCTCGCCGCCGCCGACGGCGCGGCCTACTGGGCATCACTCTGGTGAGCTGCACCGTTCTCTTCCTGTTCTGGCATGCCGTGTCCGGGCTGCGCGTCGCCAGCGTGTCCGGTTTTGCGGCCGCCGCGCTCGGCCTCGGCCTGCTCGCCGCCGGTCTCGCGGCCTGCCAGGACGACGCCAGCCGCCTGTTCGTCGGTCTGCTCGGCGCCGCCGTCGGCGCGTTCCTGCACCCGCTCACCCTGCCGCGCCGGGCTACCGGGCTCGCCGCCGGTGACATCCCGGCCCCGAGCGCCTCCGCCGCCCATGCACCAGACCCCACGCCGCACCCCGCACCGGCCGCACCGGTTCCGCACCGCTTCTGGCCCTCGGTCGACCGGGTGCCGGAGCGCGTATCTGTGCTGGTGCCGGGTGGACTCGCCCTGATCGGCGCGGCGCTCACGGCCACCATCGTCGATCCGGCCTTCACCCTCTCCCCGCTCATCACCCTCGGCGCGGTCACGGTCGCCGCCGTGCTGCACCAGATGCTGATCGTGCGCCGGGCGAGCCCCGGGTCCGCGGACGCGGTGTTCGCCTACGGCTGCGCCGCCCTCGCTGCCCTCACGCTGACGACCATTGCCCCCCTGATGGCCTACCGCGCGGACAACGTGACCGCGGCGATCACGGTGCCGATCCTGGTCGCGGTGCTGATTCCGCTGGCGGTCGAGCCGTACGCGCGCCGCCGATCCGCCGGACCGGCCCGCACCGCGGCGATCGTGGGCGGCGGAACGGCGGCCCTCGTCGCGGCGGGCTTCGCGGTGCTCGTGATCACCGCGGCCGCCATCCCCCTGCTCGTCGCGCTCACCAGTGGCCTGGCCGGCACCGGCACCGGCACGATGCTGGCCCCGATCAGGCCGGACAGCGTCTGGGCGCTCGGCACCCTGGCCGCGGTCGGGCTGCTGGCCACGCTGGCGTGGCTGATCGGCGGCATCCCGACCGAACGCCGCCGCGTTCTCGCCGCGCTGTTTCTGGGCATCGCCGTACTCGCGGTGCCGTTTTCCGGCTCACTCCTTGCGGTGACGCTGCTCTATGCTCTGCTCGGATCCCTCTCGCTGGCGGCATTGGTGCCGGCGCGCCGGGGAAGGATGTCGCTCGGCGTGTTCCGCCCGGTCGCGCTGGCGTTCTTCGTGCTCACGGAAACGTTCGGCTACCTGGCTAGCTGGCAGAGCAGCACGATCTGGTGGATCGGCTCACTGGCGGCGATCACCGCCCTCCTCGGCGCCCGCCTGCTTGTCGACCGCACCGGCGACGTCGCCCGGGGCCTGCTGCTGGCCGGGGCGATCGCGCTTACCCTGGTCGCCGCCATCGCGGCGCCGTGGATGCTGACCCTCGGCGGGGCGCCATCCGTCACCGCCGTCTTCGTCGATTGCCTGCGCGCCCTCACCCTCACGACCGCGCTGCTGCAGCTGTTCGTTGCGCTCCCGCTGCCGCGTCTGTTCACCGTCGCCGACCGCCGCTGGGCGTTCTGGACGCTGCTCGCCCCGACCGTGCTGGCGTTCGCCCTGCCGGTGACGGTGCTCGCCGAAAGCCTCTCCGCCGCCGAGCGCGCCGCGCTGCTCCAGGGCGCACCGGCCGCGGGTATCGCGCACGCGACGGTGCTGCTCGCGGCCCTGCTGTTCTGGCTGCTGCTGCCCGCGAATCGGGACATCCTCGCGCGGGAACGACTCGTCGCCGCGATCGGCGTGGCCCCGGTTCTCTGGCTGCTGCTGTGGAGCGTCGCGCGAATCCCCCCGGCGACGCCGGAGGACCGCGTCCTCGTCGTCCCCGCCGCCGCGCTCGTCGCCTGCGGGCTGGGGCTCACCCTCGGCCTGCTGCGCGGCCGGAGCCGCGACCGCCTCGCCCTCGAGGCCGGCGCCGCCCTCGTGCTCGTGCCCGGCACGATCTGGGCCCTCGCCACCGCGCAGCCGCTGGGCTGGCTGATGCTCCTGCTGGCCGGCATCGCCGCCCTCCTCTCGGCGATCGCCGCCGACGGGCTGTTCGGTTCCCGGTCGCACCGCCGCCACCTCGGCTGGCTCGCCCTCGCGCTCGGCACGTCGGGGCTCTGGCTGGGCCTCGCCCGGGCCGGTACCACCGACGTCGAACCCTACGTGCTGCCGGTCGCGGGCGTCCTGCTACTGCTGGCCGCGCTGCTCCACCGGTTCGGCCGGATCGACCGGATCGACCGGGCCACGACGGCCGGCTCGGGCGCCGCGCTGCTCGCGTTCGCCGGCCTGCTGGTGGCCATCGTGCCGCTCGCGCTGGCCGCCGGCTCCGGCTCGCTTCTGCGCGCGGTGCTGGTGGCCGCGGCATCCGCCGTGCTGCTGCTCGGGGCCGGCTCCATCCGCTGGACGCCGCCGCGCTCGGCCTACCTCGCCGCCGCGGCCGCCGGCGGCGCGATCGGGCTGGCGCTGACGAGCGTCGTGCAGGCGGGCGCGGTGCTCGGCGAATCCGGAGCCCCCGCCGCGCGGCTCGAATACTGGCTGCTTCCCCTCGCCGCCCTGATCGCGGGCGCCTTCCTGCTGGCCGCCCAGACGGATGCCGCGTCCCGGCGCCTGCGCCGCCTCGCCGGCGTCGCGCTGGTGCTGCTGGCCCTCTCGCTCGGGACGCTGGCCGAGATCTCCGCCTTCGGGCGGGTCGGCGAAGGCGGCGGCTCGCTGGACGCCGTCGTGGCCGGGCTGCGCGCATCCTCGGTCGTGATCATTCTGTCCGCCCTGCACGTTCGGGTCGTCTGGCGCCCGCGGGCACCCCTGACGGCCGCCGTGGGCACCGCGGCCATCGCCCTGGCCGGCCTGGCCATGGCGAGCGCCGTGGTGACGGGGGCAACCGATCCGTTCGAGCTCGTGACCGTTCCGGTGGGCCTGGCCCTCGTTCTCGGTCGACTGCTGCCCGCGGCCGGCGAGAATACCGGCCAGGATGCCGGCCAGAACCCGGCAGAGAACCCGGGCACGGGCGCCGCGCCATCCGTCGTGTCCCGCCGGCCCGTCTCGGTCGGGGTCGCCCTCGGCCTGGGGCTGGCCGTGCTGCCGAGCGCGTTCGCCGGCGGCACCTCGACCGGCGCGGAACTGCTCCGGCCGGTCCTCGTGCTCGCGCTTTCCGGGGCCCTCGCCGTTTCCGGCGCGCTGCTCACCCGCCGGCCGCGCTGGAGCGCCGCCGCTTGGCCGGCGCTTGTCGTGGGGCTGCTCGGCGTGCTGATCACCGCCGGCGCGCGCATCCTCGACCTGCTGGCGCAGGTCCCGCTCGGGCCGGACGCCCGGCTCGAGGCCTGGCTGCTGCCCGCGGCGCTGCTCGTCGTGGCCGCCGGGACGAGTCTCGTTGCCGGCATCCGACGCGCCGCCGCAGTATCGGGCGGGCACCAGGCCACCGATCCCGCGGGCCTGCGCCTCGGTTACGGCCTGGTCGTGCTGGCGATCGTCGGCATCCTCGCGGCGGAGGCGCTCGCCCTCGGCTTCGCGCCGTTGGCGCCCGTGCGGGTGATCCTGGTCGTCTGGACCTTCTCCGCCCTGCACCTGGCGGTCTCCCGGTACGACGACAGCAGGCTCGGCCGGATGGTTTCCTGGGTGGCCATCGCCGCCGGCGCGGCGGCAGTGGTCGCCGGGTTCGCGCGGTCGGCGCCGGACACGGTCGAGATCCTGAGCCTGCCGCTGGCCATCGCCCTGCTGGCCAGCGGATGGCTGCACCTCGACGCCGTGCCCCGCGCGCGCAGCTGGCCGTGGCTGGCCCCCGGGCTGCTCGTGCTCCTGGTGTCGTCACTGCTGCTCGACATCACCGCGAGTCCGCTCTGGCGGGTCGTGGGACTCGGGGTGCTGGCCCTCGTCGTGATCGTGGTCGGCGTGCTGCGCAAACTGCAGGCGCCGTTCCTGATCGGTGCGGCCGTGCTGCTGATCCACGCGGTCGCGCAGCTCTGGCCTTGGATCTCGGTGGCCTACGGCGCGGTGCCGTGGTGGCTGTGGCTGGGAGCGGGCGGCGTCGTCCTGATCGTGCTCGCGGCCCGCTACGAGCAGCGCATCGCAAACCTCAAGTCGATCGCGCTCAGCATCTCAGCACTGCGGTAGCCGCCGGTCAGGACTGCGCCGCGTGGCTGATCGTCAGCTGCACGGATACCGTGTTGATGAGCGTCTTCGAGAGATAGAACGGCGCCCCGTCGTGCTCGAGCGCCTGGGTGAGGATGAGCACCGGACTGGCGGCCGGCAACCCGAGCAGCCTGCCCCGCGTGGCGCCGGGGACACCGATCGCGAGGTCGGTCTCGCCGGGTCCGAAGGTCGGGCCGAGAACGGCGATGAGGGCGGCCAGCGCGCTGCTCACCGGGGTGCCGGCGGATCCGCCGGCGGAGACGGCATTCACGGCGGCCGCGCCGAGCTGGGTCAGTCCCTCGCCGGGGACGTGTTCCTGGAGCAGGGCGATCGGGGCGCCGTCCCGGGAAATGACGCTCTCGATGAACCACGACGGCTGGTCGGGGCGGATGCCGATGGCGTCGGCGGTGAACGCGGGTGACGTGGTCTGGAGTGCGGTCTGGGTGCGCCGGACCTGAACGGCCGGACCGGTCTCGCCGAGGAGCACCTCGATCGGGCGGATCTTCTGCAGTCCCAGGTGGGGCAGCCGGTCGGCGACGAAGCGCCCGATGCCCCGGCGGGAACGCACGAAGCGGTCTTCCTCGAGAAGCATGAGAGCCTCGCGCACGACCGTGCGGCTCACGCCCATGGCCGTGCCGAGCTCGGTCTCCGAGGGGAGGAGGGAGGCGATCGGCAGGGTTCCGCTGCGGATCGCCTCCGTGATTCGCGAGTACACGGCCACCCGCAGCGGGATGCCTCCGGTGCTTTCGAGCGGCCCGGCCAGGGCCGCCTCGGTGCGTCGATCCATTCGTCTCCCCCATTGGTTGGTCGAGTATATCGTGCACATCTGGCGTACTTGTATAACAAGCCTGTACACTAAGCATGTCGACCTTGTGGTTGCTCCAATGAAGGAGTCTGTTCATGTCCGTGCTTGTCCCCGACGTGACCGCGGCGCCACCGCGCACGCGGGCGCCACAACCCGTCGGCGTGCTGATCGGCACGCTGGTCCTGGCGATCCTGACCTTCCAGCTCAACGCCACCCTGCTCTCCGCGGCTCTGCCGGCCGTCGGCGAACAGCTCGGCGAGAGCACGCAGGCCGTCTCCCGGGTGCAGTCGACGTTTTTCCTCGCCGGGGCCGTCTTCGGCGTGGTCTTCTCCCGCTGGAGCGACTTCCTCGGCCGCAAGCGCAGCCTCGTGATCGTGCTCGCCCTGCTCCTGATCGGCACCGTGATCTGCGCGCTGGCCCCGAGCCTGCCCGTGCTCTTGATCGGTCGGGTGCTGCAGGGCGCGTCGAACGCCACCTTCACGATCTCCTTCCTGCTGCTGTCCGAGCGCTTGAGCAGCCGGCTGTTCGGCATCTCCGTGGGCATCATCACCTCGGTCAACGGCGGTCTGTTCGGCCTGGACGGCTTCCTCGGCGGCGTCGTGACCGACACCATCGGCTGGCGGTTCCTCTTCGTGATCACGCTCGGCCTGGGCCTGGCCGCGATCACCTGCGTCTTGCTCTTCGTGCCCCTGGATGCGCCCCGGAACCGGGACGGCTCGATGGACTGGTGGGGCGCCGGCATCCTCTCGCTGTTCCTGGTGCTGCTGACCAGCCTGATCTCGCAGGCCTCCTCCTCCGGCTGGTCCGACGCCCTGACCCTGGGCTATCTCGTCGGCACGATCGCGGCCGGCGCCCTGTTCGTCACGGTCGAGAACCGCACCCGTCGACCCCTGATCCCCATCCGGGCGCTGCGGTCGCGCCAGGTCTGGCCGCTGCTGCTCACCACGGTTCTGACCCTGGCCGGCGTCTTCTCCGCACTCAACTTCACCGTGGTCATGCTCAGCCAGGACGAGCGGGTCGGGTACGGCCTCTCAGCGTCGATGTCAGCGCTGCTCTACCTCACCCCGACCGCCTTCGTCGGCGTCACCGCGGCGATCTTCTCCGGCTACCTCGCGGTGCGGATCGGCTGGATCACCTCCCTGCGTCTGAGCAGCGGCCTGATCACGGTCACCGCCGTGGCCCTCGCCCTGTTCTCGGCCGACCGTTGGCTGGTCTTCGGGCTGCTCATCGTGATGGGCGTCTTCTACCTCGGGCTGTTCCAGAGCTCGGTCAACGGGGTGTCGGTGCTCAACTCGCCGCCGGAGGCCCGCGGCGCCCTGCCCGGCCTCAACGGCGCCTGCTTCGGGATCGGGATCGGCACCGGCATCGCCCTCGTCGCACCGGTCGTGGCCACGGCATCCGTCGCCGGCTACCAATCGGCGCTGTGGATCTCTGCGGGCCTCACCGCCGCGTCGTTCCTCGCCTCCCTGATCCTTCGCCCGGCCGCATGAGAGCGGATTCCACCCAGGGCCGCCCGGCCCGGAACACTGAGAGGGAGAGCACCCGATGACTCCCCACCTGACCCCGATCTACCTCGACTGCGGCACCGGACCCGACGATGCGCTGGCGCTCGCGTTCCTGCTGGCGACGCGGGGCATCCGCCTGGCCGGAATCGGCACGGTGGCCGGCGGAGTCAGCGCGGCCATCGCCGCCGCAAACGCGCTGAACCTGCTGGAGACAGCCGGCCGCGACGCCATCCCCGTGGCGGTCGGCGGGTTCGACCCGGAGAGCGCGGGCTCGCGGCGCGGCGCGGCCCCTGTGCACGGCCGGAACGGAATCGGCGACGTTCTGCTGCCACGATCACGGCGGCACCCGGTGGAGGAAAGCGCCACCGAGCTCCTGATCCGGCTCGCGCACGAGAACCCGGGTGAACTTGAGATCGTCACGCTCGGCCCGCTGACGAATCTGGCCGAGGCGCTCTGCCTCGACCCGGAACTGCCCCGGCTCGTTCGACGCGTGACCGTCAGGGGCGGCGCCGTGTTCGCTCCGGGCAACGCGGGCCCGTACGCCGAGGCCAACATCGCCGCCGACCCCGCGGCGGCCGCGGACGTCTTCGCCGCCAGCTGGCCGGTCACCCTGGTGCCGCTGGACGCGACCCGCCGGCACACGTTCGACGACACCCACCGGCGGGCCCTGGCCTCCGCCACCGGTCTCACCCAGCAGGCGCTGGCCGAGATCGTCGGCAGCTGCCTCCCTCGGGTGGCCCTGCACAACTCCGCCGCCGCGGCGTTCGCGACCGGCGACGTCGAACCCGAGCGGGCGCCGACCCTCCGCATCTGCGTCGACACCGGCGCGGGGCCCCGCCGCGGCCAGACCCGGTTCGCCAAGCTCGAGGACGTGGTCGAGGACCTGGTGGACGCCGACGCGCCCCGCGGCCAGAACCCCCACGAGGCCCGGGTCGTGCTGGCCCTCCGGGGCGGCGTCGCGGCTCCGCTGCTCGAACGGATGCTGTCCCTCCCCCGGGCAGACGTGCGCGTGCCCGCCCGGGTGCCCGTGCCCGCCTGAGGCGCCCCGCCCTCAGCCGAGGTCGAACCTCACGCCGGTCAGACTCTCGCTGACCTCCCAGAGGCGCCGGGCATCCGTCGCATTCTGCGCCCGCACGGAGCGGTCGACGGGTCGGGGGTTGCCGCGTTGCTGGCCGCGGCCGTCCGGGCCGAAGAAGGTGTCGCCCGCGAGCCCGGGCACGGTGGCCGCGTAGAGCGACGGCAGGGCGCCCATCTCGGCCGGCTGCGCGAGCCAACGGTTGGCGAGCCCGCTGAGACGGTGCTCGACCGCGCTGCCCCGCATCTCGGCCCCGACCGTCTGCAGGTTGGTGGCGGCCCACCCGGGGTGCGCGGCGAGTGCCAGCAGCGCCCGGCCCGCCTCGTCGATGCGACGCTGCAACTCGCTCGTGAAGAGCAGGTTGGCGAGCTTGCTCTGACCGTAGGCGGCCCAGGGGCGGTACCGCGCAGCGCCCATCAGGTCGTCGAAGTTCAGCCTGCCGCGCCGGTGCAGGGTCGAGGACACCGTGACGACCCGCGCGCCGGGCCAGGACAGCAGCGAGGGCAGCAGCAGCCCGGTCAGGGCGAAGTGGCCGAGGTGATTGGTGCCGAACTGCAGCTCGAATCCGTCCGCGGTGGCACGATTCGGGATGTTCATCACCCCCGCGTTGTTGACGAGCAGGTCCAGGCCGGCCGGGTTCTCGGCCGCTCAGGTCTCGGCGAAGGCGCGAACCGAGGCCAGGCTCGCCAGATCCAGCGCGCGCACCCGCACCGCGGCATCCGGTGCGGCGGCGCGCAGCCGCTCGGCCGCGGCCTCGCCGCGCTCGATATCGCGCACGGCCAGGGTGACGGATGCGCCGTGCGCCGCCAGCTCGGAGGCCGTCACGAACCCGAGGCCCGAGTTCGCCCCCGTCACGATGGCCGTCCGGCCGCTGAGGTTGGGGATGTCGACGGCGGTCCAGCCGGGGCTGGTGTCGGTCGGTGCGGCCATGTCGAGTTCCTCTGCTGGTGGACGTAGGGTCACCCCAGTCTGCGTGATGGTGCTGGGCTCGATGCTTTCGCAGGCATCAAGGGCGGCTTATTTCTCTATATTTACCGGGTGGACATGACGAATCCCCACGAGTGTTCGTCTAAGGGGGGACTGGTCGAAAATCGCGACCCAACCCTGGAAATTGATCGAGGCCCCATGCTCCCCATCGACACGAACACCCTCACCCGCGCCTCGTTCTGCGCGCGCGGACCGTTGAGCGACCTGCTCCTGACCGCTCTGGACGGCCCGCTGACACCGGGACAGGCCCTGCTGACCGACTTTGAGACCGCAGTCGCTGCCGCCATCGACTGCAGCGGCTTCGTCATGGTGGACGACGACCTGCAGCTCACCCTTTTTGTGCTCTACGGCCTGCACTACGGCGGCGTCGTTCCCGGTGACGAGAAGTGGGAGTGGCATCCGTCGACCATCGCCGCGCGAATCCTGATCGAAAATGCCCTTGAGGCGCAACTCCGGCACTCGGTGGCTCAACCGCCGTTGCCCGCGCCCACCCGTGAACAGGCCATCGAGTTCGTCGCGCACCGCTCCGTGTACACCCTCAAAGAAGCCGACCCGCATTCGTGGGCGATCCCCCGTCTCACCGGGCGGGCGAAGGCTGCGCTGATCGAGATCCAGGCCGACGAATACGGCGGCGGCGACGTCGAGCGCATGCACTCCGTGCTCTTCGCCTCCACCATGCGGGGGCTGGGGCTCGACGACCGGTACGCAGCCTACGTCGACTCGGTGCCGGCGATCACCCTGGCCTCGTTCAATACGATGTCCATGTTCGGGCTCAATCGTCGCCTGAGAGGTGCGCTCGTGGGGCACCTGGCGGCATTCGAGATGACGTCGGCCATACCCAGCCGTCTCTATGCGGATGGATTTCAGCGACTCGGTTTCGAGTCGGATGTGACCCGCTACTTCGACGAACACGTCGAAGCGGACGCCGTTCACGAACAAATAGCCGGCCGGGATCTCGCCGGATCGCTGGCCGAGGACGACCCCGCCCTGCTGGGCGACATCATGTTCGGCGCCAGCGTCTGCCTGACCATGGACGGCCTGGTGGCCGACCACATGCTCGGCCGGTGGAAAGATGATCTGTCCTCGTTACGGTTCCCGGCCGTGGGCGTTGCCCACCTGAGCGCCGTCGCAGCGCCGTGAGCCCGGCCGACGTTCAACCCGCCACAATCACGGCCTGCCCGGACGGCCCACTGCTCGTGCGGGGCGATTTCGAGCTCCGCTCGGAAGACAACGCCGTGATTCCCCGAACCCGCCGAACCCTTGCCCTCTGCCGGTGCGGGGCGTCCGCCATCAAGCCGTTCTGTGACGGCACCCACAAGCTCGTCGGGTTCACGACCGGGCCACCCGATCAGACCTGATCGGACGGCCCGGCCTCGGTGGTTCCCGTGCTATTTCTTCTTCAGCTTCTTGGCGTGATCCTTGACGAAGTTCGCCTGGTCCTGAGGAGGCCGTTCGTATTCGGTTGCCTGCGGACGATCGGGGATCGTCACTTTTTCCGGTTCCCGATGCTCGTAGGGGATTTCGGTCAGAAGGTGCTTGATCGAGTTGATCCGGGACGCGCGCTTGTCATCGCTCTCGATCGTCCACCACGGCGCATAAGACAGGTCCGTCGCCGCGAACATGGCGTCCTTGGCCCGCGAGTAGTCCTCCCAGCGGGTGATCGAAAAGAGGTCCGTGTCGGAGAGCTTCCACCGGCGCATCGGATCCTCCAGACGGGAACGAAACCGTTCTTCCTGAACCGTGTCGGACACCGAGAACCAGAACTTGACCAGAATGATCCCGTCGTCAACCAGCATCCGTTCCACCTGGGGGACCTGTTCCAGAAACCGGTGGTACTGCTCATCCGTGCAATACCCCATCACCCGTTCGACGCCGCCGCGGTTGTACCAGGAACGGTCCATCAGCACGATTTCTCCGGCGGTGGGGAGCCGCTCGATGTATCGCTGGAAATACCATTGCTTCTGCTCTCGCTCGCTCGGAGCGGGGAGTGCGACGACGCGAGCGGAACGCGGATTGAGGTACTGGACAATCCGTTTGATGGCGCCACCCTTGCCCGCGGCGTCTCGGCCCTCGAAGATGACCAGCACGCGCGCGCCGGTTTCGATGACCCACTGCTGCATACCGACCAGCTCGGCCTGCAACCGTTCCAGTTCTTGCTCATACAGGGGCTTGGAAACGCGTTTGACGGCGCCGGCCTTCTTCGACTTTGACACGGGGATCCTTTCAGCGTCGGCAATGGTCCTGCCTTGCGGCCGGACTGATCCTAAGTGCCCCGTGGTTGAAAGACGGGATACGGCGCGCAGATCCACGATCTACGGCCTGACTGTCAGTGATCACCAGATTTCTCACCCTAATATCCGCCACGACCATCCCGCGCAGACACTTTGGAGCCAGCCCATGTTTCTTCTCTTCGGCACTCGTGCCCACCCGGCACTGATGAACAGCGTCTCGTTCGTATGCGGATACTGCGGAACCCTCGCCGAGCAACAGGTGGTCAGGAACTCCCTCAGGCTGACCCTGTTCTTCATACCGCTGTTTCCGCTGTCGACGACCTACTCGAACACCTGTACCCACTGCGGCGGCACCACCAAGCTGACGGCCGCTCAGGCCCGCCATTCACATTCACTGGAATGGGCGCGCACGCACCCCGCGATCTAGCGTCCGCATGGGAACCGCCTGCACCCGGGAAGTCCGGGTGCAGGCTCCAGACCACGACAATGAGAAAATAGACGGATGACCGCAACACTCGTGGCCCAGGGCCTCGCCGGCGGGTACGCGCACCGCACCCTCTTCGACTCGCTCGACCTCACCGTGGCACCGGGCGACGTCGTGGGCGTCGTCGGCGTGAACGGGTCCGGCAAGTCCACCCTGCTGCGACTGCTGGCCGGCCTGACCGAACCGCAGGCCGGCAGCGTCAGCCTCGCCCCCGCCGACGCCTTCGTCGGCTGGCTGCCGCAGGAACTCGAGCGGCTCCCGGGCGAGACCGTGGCCGGCTATCTGGCCCGCCGCACCGGCTGCACCGCCGCGACGACCGAGATGGACGAGGCGGCATCCGCTCTCGGCGACCCGGCGCCGACGCCCCGGGCCGACGGCCTGGACCCCGCCGACGTGTACTCCGTCGCGCTCGAACGCTGGCTGGCCAGCGGCGCCGCCGACCTCGACGACCGCCTGCCGGTGGTGCTCGCCGACCTCGGCCTCGCGCTGGGCACCGATCTGGCCGAGAACACCCTGATGACCTCGCTCTCCGGCGGGCAGGCAGCCCGGGTCGGGCTCGCCGCACTGCTGCTCTCCCGATTCGACATCGTGCTGCTCGACGAGCCCACGAACGACCTCGACCTGGACGGGCTGGAGCGGCTCGAAGCCTTCGTCCGTGGCCTCCGTGGCGGCGTGGTGCTCGTCAGCCACGACCGCGAGTTCCTGGCCCGCTGCGTCACCCGGGTGCTCGAACTCGACCTCGCCCAGGGCGCGAACCGGGTCTTCGGCGGCGGCTACGACTCCTACCTCGAGGAGCGCGACACGGACCGCCGCCACAAGCGGGAGCACTACGACGAGTTCGCGGAGAAGAAGGCTGACCTGGTCGGTCGGGCCCGCACCCAGCGTGAATGGTCGAGCCAGGGCGTTCGGAACGCCATGAAGAAGGCCCCGGACAACGACAAGCTCCGGCGCAAGGCATCCTCCGAGTCCAGCGAGAAGCAGGCGCAGAAGGTGCGCCAGATGGAGAGCCGCATCGCGCGCCTGGAGGAGGTCGACGAGCCGCGCAAGGAGTGGCAGCTCGAGTTCACGATCGGCAGCGCTCCCCGCTCGAGCACCGTGGTCTCCACGCTGAGCAACGCCGTGCTCCACCAGGGGGACTTCACCCTCGGGCCGGTCTCACTGCAGATCAACGCCGGCGAGCGCATCGGCATCACCGGCCCCAACGGCGCCGGCAAGACCACCCTGCTGCGCGCGCTCCTCGGGCGGCAGGCCCCGGATGCCGGCACCGCGAGCCTGGGTTCCCGCGTCGCCATCGGCGAGATCGATCAGGCCAGGGCGCTCCTGTCCGGTGACGCGCCCCTCGCGTCAGCGTTCGAGGGCCTCGTGCCCGACCTGGCCACGGCCGAGGTGCGCACGCTGCTCGCGAAGTTCGGCCTCAAGGCCGACCACGTCAACCGTGCGGCCGACGATCTCTCCCCCGGCGAGCGCACCCGAGCCGGCCTGGCCCTGCTGCAGGCGCGCGGCGTCAACCTGCTGGTGCTCGACGAGCCCACGAACCACCTCGACCTGGCCGCGATCGAACAACTCGAGCAGGCGCTGGAGGCCTATGAGGGCACACTCCTGCTGGTCACCCACGACCGACGGATGCTGGCCACCGTTCACACGGACCGGCACTGGAGCGTCGACCGCGGGACCGTGACCGAGGCCTGAGCGCCTGAGCGCCTGAGCGCCTGAGGCCTAGAGTGACCGAGGCCCAAGTGACTGCGGCCCAGGCGCCGGGCTCAGTCTCGGTCTCGCCTCGGGCCCGTTCTCGCCTCGGGCCCGGTCTCGCCTCGGGCCCGGTCTCGAACCAATTCGACGGAGATTGTGGCCTAAAACCACGGTTTCGAACGGTTCTGGACCGATTTCGGCAGAATCTCCGTCGAATTCGTTCGGGCCGGATCGGCGATGGCCTGTTCAGCGCCGACGGACCGCCCGTGTCGCTGGAACTGCTCGCTGCAGAGGCCGCTTCGGAGAAGGGCGCAGTTCTCCTGCGCTACCGCTCGACGGGTGTCGCCGCGGCTGCGGGCGACATGACCCGGCCTTCCTGACGTCAGTCTCGCAACTCGAGGTACTTCACGATCAGGGCCTTCGTGGACGAGTCCTGGGATTCGAGAGCGTCCACATTCCCTTCAGCTGCAGGAGCGATCTGTTGCGCAAGCTGCTTTCCAAGCTCGACCCCCCATTGGTCGAATGAGTCGATGCCCCAGATCGTGCCTTCGGTGAAGACAATGTGCTCGTACAGGGCGATGAGCTGGCCGACGACGCTCGGGGTGAGGGCCGGCGCAAGGATCGACGTGGTCGGCCGGTTTCCGCTGAACTCGCGGGCCGACACGACCGACTCGTCGGCACCTGAGGCGCGCACCTCTGCGGCCGTTCTACCGAATGCGAGCGCCTTGGTCTGGGCGAAGAAGTTCGCCATGAACAGTGCGTGGACGTCCTGGCCGGGCTCAACGGCGCTACCGTCGCCGGTCTCGTCCTTGAGCGCGTGGGCAGGGTTCGCGACGGCGATGAAGTCCGCGGGGACCAGGCGCGTGCCCTGGTGGAGGAGCTGGTAGAAAGCGTGCTGACCATTCGTACCCGGTTCGCCCCAGAAGATCTCGCCGGTATCGGTCGTGACAGGTGACCCATCCCACCGGACGCTCTTCCCGTTCGATTCCATCGTGAGCTGTTGCAGGTAGGCCGGGAATCGGTGGAGATTCTGTGCGTAGGGGAGCACAGCGTGGCTCTGGGCCTTGAGGAAGTTGGAGTACCAGACGTTGAGCAGTCCCATCAGGACGGGAACGTTCTGCTCGAGGGGCGCTGTTCGCATGTGCTCGTCGAGGACGTGGAAGCCGGAAAGGAATTCGCGCCAATTGTCAGGGCCGATGGCGACGACCACGGAAGTGCCGATGGCAGAGTCGACCGAGAAACGACCGCCGACCCAGTCCCAGAATCCGAAGACGTTCTCGGGATCGATGCCGAATGCCGCGACCTTGTCGAGAGCGGTCGAAACGGCGACGAAGTGCTTGGCGACGGCCTCGACGCGGGCGGTGACCGTATCGACGATGGCACCTGAGCTGAGGAGCTGCTTCCAGAGCCACTCTCGGGCCAGACGGGCGTTCGTGAGCGTCTCGAGGGTGCCGAACGTCTTTGACGCCACGATGAAGAGGGTGGTCTCAGGGTCGAGGTCCGCCGTCTTCTCGTAGACGTCGGTCGGGTCGATGTTCGAGACGAAAAGGCACTCGAGGCCTGCTTGCACATACGGCTTCAGCGCTTCGTAGACCATCACGGGGCCGAGGTCGGAACCGCCGATCCCGATGTTGACGACCGTCGTGATGCGTTTGCCGGTGATACCGGTCCAGGCACCGGACCGAACCTTTTCTGCAAATGCGTAAACCTTGTCGAGGGTGGCGTGCACCTCGGCGTCGACGTCCTCACCATCTACCACGAAGCCCTTCGGCGGCACGAGGTCTGCGCCGTCCTTCGGGCGGCGCAGCGCAGTGTGGAGAACCGCGCGGTCTTCGGTCACGTTGATGTGTTCGCCGGCGATCATGGCCTGGAATCGACCGGAGACGTCGATCTCCTTCGCGAGCTGCACTAGGTGCGTCAAGATCTCGTCGGTCAGGAGATTCTTCGACAGGTCGATGGTGAGGTCGGCTGCTTGAAAGGTGTATCGACCGGCTCGTCCTGGGTCGGTGTCGAACCAACCGCGGAGATCCGGGGAAAAGCCGTCGGCGATGGCGGCGAGTTGACTCCAGGCTTCGGTGGACGTGGGATCAACGGGGGCGGATTCGGTCATGGGTTTCTCCTGGATGCCGGAACAGCAAAGTGCCCGCGACTCCCGCAACGCGAGGCGGATCACTTACCAGCCTATTGCGGCGGCAGGCTTCCTCACTCCCTGAGGTAGAGCTCCAGGGCCGGCACGCGCATCATCGCAAGGGCCCGTTTCTCGATCTGGCGGATTCGTTCCCGAGTCACACCCTCACGGGCGGCGATCTGGTCGAGCGTGCGAGGCTGGTCGCCATTGAACCCGAACCGGGCTTCCAGAATCGTGCGCTCCCGTGTGGGCAGTGCATCGAGATGGAACGTGATGTCCGACCGGCGCAGGGCAAGTGCCGCGTATTCCTCCGGCTGGGGCAGGTCGTCGTCCATGATCAGTTCGGATATGTCGGCCAGACCCTCTCCGAGCGGGGCCTGGAACGAGATAGGTTCAAGGTCATAGTCGAGCAGAGCCCGCACCTCGGCGATCGGCGTCCGGCACGCCTCGGCCAGCTCCGCCAGAGTGGGTTCGCGGTGGAGAGTGCCGGTGAGATCGCGGCCGATGCGCTTGATCTTGTTGAGTTTCTCAACGGTGTGCACCGGGAGGCGTATGGTTCGTGCGGCGCCGACCATGCCCCGGTGGATGGACTGCCGGATCCACCAGATTCCGTAGGTGGAGAATTTGTACCCCGTCATGAAATCGAATTTCTCCACCGCGCGCAGCAGCCCGAGGTTACCGTCCTGAACGAGATCCATGATCGGAATCCCGCGGCCGGAGTACTGTTTGGCGACGCTGACCACCAGGCGCAGGTTTGCTTCGATGAACCGTTTCTTCGCCCGATCGCCGTCCCGGGCGAGCCAGGTCAGGTCCCGGTCCGCGTCCGGATCGGCGACACCCCGGGCGAGTCTCTCAGCCGCGAACAGGCCCACCTCCATCCGCCGGGCCAGGTCGACCTCCTCCTCCGCAGCCAGAAGCGCGACCATGCCGATCTTGCGCAGGTAGAAACCGAACGTATCCGTCGGCCCCCGACCCAATCGCGTCGTCGTGGCGGCCGACTGGGCCGCGTGCAGAAGGGGTTGGGCCGGTTCGGCGGCGGATTCCGATTTGTCGGATAAGGTGGCCTGGACCGGTGAGCTCACTGGGTGACCGTCCCGCCCGTGATGCTCGCCACTGCGCCGGCCAGGGACGACACGTACGTTCTCTCCAACGGCCGCGTCACATTCATGACCTCAAAAACGTCACTGAATTGCTGGATAAAACCCAGCAGAACCGGTCCGTCACCGCCCGTTCTTCGACGATCCTGAACTTGCCAGGCGGTGGGAGTCAACGCGGTGACATTCACGTCACCGCCGGGACGTGAGGAATTGTCATATTTAAACATAGAGACCTATTCGAAGATTTGAGAAACGAGAATACACACCGAGCGGAGCCTTCTCAAGAGGCAAAATCGCCCAGGCAAACCGATCTGCGACCCCCTGGCAACACGCCCAGTCGCCGGATTGCAAACCCGGCAGCCTGTCCAGCCTCCGCGCGCGAGCAAGCACTTCCTGCTCCGTCTACTTCGACCAAGGCTGGGAGGAACCTGAGACAGTCAGTGGCAGCCCGCGTCGGGGCATGAGAGATCGGCGTCGGCAAGCGTCATAGGTAGTACCTATCCCTGTACATGCCCGTACGGGAAGGCGAATCGCACCGATGAGGAGTACTCCGTGACTGGACGCAATACCGTTGTTCGAAGTCTGCATGATGTGGGATTGGCGCTGTGGTCAGGGGGCGCCTTGATGGGCGCCGTCGGGCTCAACGGGAGCGCTTCGACCGCCAGGGATCCTCGGGAACGCGTGGCCCTGGCCAGCCAGGGGTGGAAGAGGTGGGCGCCGGTGCAGGTGGCTGCGCTTGCCGCATACGCCGCGGGCGGCGCGGGCCTGATTCTCGGCAACAAGGCACGTCTGGCCGGCCAGTCGGATAGTCGCAGGAACACGGTCCTGGAACTTGCCATCGCTGGTGTGGCCGCGGGCACAGCGCTGTACTCCGGCATTCTCGGCAAGAAGATGAGTGAGCATTCGGGAGAGGCGACCGCCGGAACCACCGAGGCCGGTCCGGGCGTGTCTGCGGAGCTTGAGTCGGCCCAGCGGCAGCAGCGGGTGCTGCAGTGGGTGACGCCCGCTCTCACGGTGATCATGATCGTGCTTTCCGCCCAACAGGGTGAGCAGCAGCGACCGGTTGCCGGGTGGATTGCGCGGTTCGCACCAGACTCCCGCTAGATGAGTGAGTCCTAATCGATTGTCGGTAGCGGTACACGTCTAGTCAGATCGGACTGGCCCGGCGTGGACGCTGTTAATCGAAGGCGGAGGGTGTT
>NZ_SOFY01000084.1 GCF_004402595.1 Cryobacterium shii
CGGTGGACGGTGAAACACCTGGAGGCCGGCACCCTGAGGTGGACCTCGCCGAGCGGGCGCGCATTCGTGACCGAGCCGGCCACGTTCATCCGTGCGGTGAAACCCGAAGCGCCGCCGCCGGAGCCCGACCCAGGGTTGCCTACCGCCGCTGAAATCGCAGATCCTGCGATGAAAACTCCCCCCGTGTTAGGGTAGTAGCTGGTCTTACGACCCTTCACCAGGACGCGAACACGCAGCCACGACCCCATTGGGACGGCCATTTCGTATGGTGAGGCCCTGACGGATGCGGTCCCATGATCGCTCCAGCCCACGCCCGAAACGGCGTCGAGGCCGGTCACGGCCTACCCGTCCGACACAGCGCGCACCCGACACGTCGGCCGTCAAGACGGCCGCGCCCGGCGTGCCGGGGAGAATCCGTGACCGAAACCATTGCCGTGAAGGCAGATCGACTGTACAAAGCGTTCGGGCGTCGCCCGCACGAGGTAGTCAAGAAAATGAAAGCGGGATCGAGCCGCGACGAGGTGTCCTCGCTGGGCACCGCCGCCGTGATCGACGCCTCCTTCGAGGTGCACCGTGGCGAGATATTCGTGGTGATGGGGCTGTCCGGCTCGGGCAAGTCCACCCTGATCCGCATGCTCAACGGTCTACTGGATGCCACCTCCGGCACCGTGACCGTGGCGGGTCAGCCGATCACCGGCATCCCGGCCGCCCAGCTGCGGGACGTGCGTCGCAAGAACATCTCCATGGTCTTCCAGCACTTCGCCCTGCTGCCGCACCGCTCGGTCATCGACAATGTGGCCTACGGACTCGAGGTGCAGGGTATGGGGCGCGAGGAACGCCTGGCCAAGGCCCGCACCATCATCCGTCTCGTGGGGCTCGACGGCTGGGCCGACAGCCTGCCGTCTGAACTCTCCGGTGGGATGCAGCAGCGCGTCGGCCTCGGCCGCGCACTCGCCGCCGACACCGATGTGCTGCTGATGGACGAGGCCTTCTCGGCTCTCGACCCGCTGATCCGCCGCGAGATGCAGGAACAGCTGATCGAGCTGCAGGCCGAGCTCGGCAAGACCATCATCTTCATCACGCACGACCTCAACGAGGCCATGTTCCTGGGTGACCGCATCGCGGTCATGCGCGACGGGCGGATCGTTCAGATCGGCACGCCGGAAGAGATCCTCACCGACCCGGCCAACGATTACGTCGCCCAGTTCGTGCAGGACGTCGACCGTGCCCGGGTGCTGACCGCTGCCAGTGTGATGGAGCCGGTGCGCGCCGTCGTCACGACCACCGGTGGTCCGCGTGCCGCCCTCCGCATCATGCGCGACTTCCAGACTTCCGCCGCGTTCGTGCTCAACCGCGACGGCAGCTTCGCCGGGGTCGTTCGCGACCGCGACGTGCTCAAACTCGTCAAGGCCGGGGACGCCGACCTGCGCTCGATCATCCTGGGCGACGCCGTCTCGGTCAGCCCGGATGCCCCGCTCGTCGAGCTGGTCGAACCCTCGGTTGAGAGCGACCTGGCCATTGCCGTCGTCGACGAGAAGAAGCGCCTGCTCGGCGTCATCCCCCGGGTGACCCTGCTGGCCGCGCTCGGCAACGTGAGCACGAACACCGGTGACCTGCCCGTGATCGAGCCGGCGGCGACCATCTCCGTCAGCATGATCACCGAAACCCTGCGCGAAACCGCGCTGGAAGGAGCCGCACTGTGAACGACTTCCGCCTTCCCCTCGGCACCATCGTCGAGGGCTTCATCGACTGGATCACCGACACGTTCGGTTTCTTCTTCGACTTCATCCGGGCCGCCTTCGACGGTGCGTATGAGCTGGTCGACTTCCTGCTGGTGACGCCGCCCTTCTGGGTGATCATCGTGCTCGCGGCGGGACTGGCCCTGGCCACCCGCGGCTGGAAATTCATGGTCGGAACAATCCTCGGCCTCACGGTGATCGTCGGCGTCGACCAGTGGGAAAACGCGATGGACACCCTCGCGCTGGTGCTCGTCGCCAGTGTGCTGGCGATCGCTTTCAGCCTGCCGCTGGGAATTCTGGCGGCCAAATCGACGGTGGCGTCCAACATCATCCGCCCGATTCTGGACTTCATGCAGACCATGCCGGCCTTCGTGTACCTGATTCCCGCGCTGATCCTGTTCCGCGTCGGCGTCGTTCCCGGCATCGTGGCCACCATCATCTTCGCGATGGCTCCGGGAGTGCGCCTGACCGAACTGGGTATCCGCGGGGTGGACCGGGAAGTCGTCGAAGCCGGCCAGGCCTTCGGCGCCTCGCCGTGGCGGATACTCCGCCAGATCCAGCTGCCGCTGGCCATGCCGACCATCATGGCCGGTATCAACCAGGTCATCATGCTCTCCCTGTCGATGGTCGTCATCGCAGGAATGGTCGGTGCCGGTGGGCTCGGAGCGGATGTCGTCGCCAGCCTGAACCGCATCGATGTCGCACTCGGCTTCGAGGCCGGCCTGGCCGTGGTGATCCTCGCGATCTTCCTCGACCGACTGACCGCGGCCCTCGGCACCGGCGACACCCCCCTCGGCCGCATCCTCGCGGCCCGCAAGCGTCGCAGCCAGCAAGCTCTGGCTGCCTGACCTGCTCACTGTTGCACCCCGGTCACCGTCAGGTGACCCGAAAGGAAACACCATGAAGAAACGATCACTGTCCCTCCTCGCCATCGGAGCCGTCGGGCTTCTCGCCCTGTCCGGCTGCGCGGCCTCCGAAGCGGAGACCGTCGGAAACGGCAATAAGGACAAGAAAGACATCACCATCGCCGTGTTCAACGGCTGGGACGAAGGCGTCGCGGTGTCCGAACTCTGGAAGGCCATCCTCGACGAGAAGGGCTACAACGCCGAGCTGGAATACGCTGACGTCGCCCCCGTCTACTCCGGTCTCTCCACCGGCGACTACGACCTGAACATGGATGTCTGGATGCCCAAGACCCACGCGTCCTACGTCAAGGAATACGGCGACGACATCGTCGATCTGGGGGCCTGGAACAAGGAATCACGGCTGACCATCGCCGTGAACGAGGACGCCCCGATCGACTCCCTCGACGAGCTGGCCAAGAACGCCGACAAGTTCGGCAATCGCATCGTCGGGATCGAGCCCGGAGCCGGCCTGACCAAGGCGACCACCGAGAAGGTCATCCCGACCTACGGCCTCGAGGACATGGAATACCTGACCTCGTCGACCGCCGCCATGCTCACCGAACTCACCGCGGCCACCAAAGCCGGCGAGAACATCGCCGTGACCCTCTGGGAGCCGCACTGGGCGTACGGTTCGCTGCCGATCAAGACCCTCGACGACCCCAAGGGCGCGCTGAAGGGCAAGGAGAGTCTGCACTCCTACGCCAAGGCCGACTTCGCCGACGACTTCCCGCGGGCCACCACCTGGATCAAGGGCTTCGACATGGACCTCGACAAGCTGTACTCGCTCGAAAAGGCCATGTTCGTCGACTACGACGGCAAGGACTACGAGCCGATCGTGGCGAAGTGGATCTCCGAAAACCAGGATTACGTGGACTTGCTCACCAGCAAGTAGCGCAACCCCACAAGGCCCGGATCCCCTCGATCCGGGCCTTTTTCGCGCACTATCGGTGGATGGCGGACACGATCGACCCCGCCCACGCGACCGCTTTCTCGAGCTCGCCCGCCGCCAGGGGACCGTGCGTGCCCTCCACGACGAACCCCACGGGCCTGGCCACGATATGGGCGCCCGCCCGCTCGAGGGCGTGCGCCATCTTGCCGGCGGCGTCTCCGTGGATGAACAGCCTGAGCCGCGTGTCGAACGCCGCGGCCCGCACCCCTCGCAGGGTTCCGTGGCTGAACTGGGCGAGGAACGTCTGCATCCGCGGCGAGGGACGCCAGCCGTTGACCGGGCCGCCCACGACGAGGAGTTCGACGCCGGTGAGACTGTCGAGTCCCAGACCGGCAACGGGAACGGCTCGGGTGTCCTCGCCGAGCTCTGCGGCAATCGCCTCGGCGATCACCTGGGTGTTGCCGAAGTTCGAGTCGTAGACGACGAGCGTGCTCATGTTTCCTGTGCCCATGGTGTCCTCCACTATCGGGTCCGGGGAGGTTCTGCCCTGATCAGTCTGCCCCCGGCCATGCGGACCGGCAAGGGATGCGGCGCCTCGGCCGGGGAGCGGTTCAGTCGTCGAGGCCGCGGGCCACCAGGGCCTCGCCGATCGCGTCCGCCGCATACAGGGAGCGCACCACGACCGGCACAGCGAGGGCCAGCAGAGATCCCTGGGTTCCCCGGGCCCGGCGGGCCTCGATCACCTCGGTCACGATCTCGGCGACGAGGGGGATGCAGCGCAGGGTGAGGGCCACGAGCAGTCCGACCCGGTCGGCGTCGATCCAGCGGCGCAACGGCCGCAGCATCCGTTGGAACCCCTCGAGCACGGCCGTGACCGTGGTGGTCAGGGTGAACAGTGCGGCCAGCGCCACCGCGATCAGCAGGCGCCCGGCCATCAGGCCGGCGACGGTCCAGCCCGCGAACAGAGCCTGCACGGGCACGGCGATCAGCAGGACCCAGAGGATCGGCCCGATCTGCTGCCAGGCCGGTGCCAGGGGCACGCGCGCCACGAGGTAGAGCCCGAACACGACCGCGAGGGCGGCGCCGAGTTGCCACGGCTCCCCGAGCAGCCCCACGATCATCACCCCGGCGGAGAGCAGCGCCAGCTTGAGCAGCATCGGTGCACGGTGGATGAGCGAGTGCCCGGGGTGGTACAGCCCGATCATGCCAGCAGTGCCCGATACGACCCGAGGGCGGCCTCCGGCGTGCCGTCGGCGACGACCCGGCCGTCCTCGATCACCACCACACGGTCGAAGGCGGCCAGCAACTCGAGCTGGTGGGTCACCACGATGACCTGCTGGCTCATCCCGAGCAGGAGCTCGGTGATCCGGCGGGCGTTCCGCGCGTCGAGCAGGGTGGTCGGTTCGTCCGCCACCACGATCTGCGGTTCAGCGACGAGCACGGCGGCCAGGGCGAGCAGCTGTTTCTGACCGCCGGACAGTCGGTGCGCCGGGTGGTCGGCATGCTGGCTGAGGCCGAACCGATCCAGCGCGGCCGTCGTTCGGGCGGCTACCTCATCCCGGGTCAGCCCGCGCCGCCGCAGGGTGAACGCGACGTCCTCCGCGACGGTGGGCATGACGATCTGGTTGTCCGGGTTCGTGAAAATGAACCCCACCTTGCGCCGCACCTCTTTGGCGTTGCGGGCCACGTTCAGCCCGTCGACCGTGACCGTTCCGCTGTCGGGGGTGATCAACCCGTTGATCAGCCGCACCAGCGTGGACTTGCCGGAGCCATTGGCGCCGACGATCCCAACCCTCCGCTCGGTGAGATTCAGACGGATGTCGCGTAGCACCATCCGTTCGCCGAACGCATGCGAGACCCCGTCGAAGCTGATCGAGCTCATCGGCGACCGGCGAAGACCTTCGACGTGCGGGCTGACCGGCGACGCACCGGGATCAGCCCGGGGTAGGCCTTGTGCACCTGGCGTGCGACCAGCACGGTGACGACAGCCTTGAGCACGTCACCCGGCAGGAATTTCACGCTGTCGACCGCCGCAACCCAGACCGGCAGGCCCAGGTTCAGCGCGGTGACCGGTACGCCGACGAGGTAGACCACGACGATGCCGCCCAGCACGGTCGCACCCAGCGCGGCCCAGAACGGGTAGCGGGGGAGCAGCCTCCCGGTCAGGTAGCCGATGACCACCACGCCCAGCAGCCAGCCGTAGAGGTAACCGGCCGCCGGGCTCGTGGTGAACCAGACCAGCCCGCCGCGGCCGCCCGACAACAGGGGCAGGCCCGCCGCGGCCAGCACAAGGAGCAGCGCCACGGCGAAGAAGCCCTTCCGGGCGCCGAGCACGGCGCCCGCCAGCATCACCCCCAGGGTCTGGAAGGTGATCGGCACGGCCACCGCACCGATGGTCAGGGCGCCCGGCAGCCCCAGGGCAGCGATCAGGGCGGCGAAGATGGCAATCTGCGCGAGATCACGGACGGTGAGTGTGCGGGTGCGGGTGCGTGCGGTCATGCTCTTCAATCTAGAATCCTCCGGCGGCCCCGTTCCGACGAAGACCTACAAAGAATATGACCGAACTCTATAATCCTGGGCCGGCGGCGGATGTTCCGACCGGCACGGAGCCGGCGACGATCGCGTCAGCCGCCAGCGCCAGCGCCAGGTGGGACAGCGCCTGCGGCGTGTTGCCCGCCTGGTGACCGTAGCGAACGTCGTACTCCTCGGAGAGCAGGCCGACGTCGTTGGAGAGTGCTACCAGACGCTCCATCAGGGCCGTCGCGTCGGAGCCCCTGCCGGACGCGGCATACTGTTCGACCAGCCAGAACGAGCACGCCAGGAATGGTTGCTCGCCCGCGGGGAGACCGGCCACGGTCGTGTCGGTGCGGTAGCGCAGCACCAGGCCGCCGCTGAGAAGGTCGGCCTCGATCGCGGCCACCGTGCCGAGCATCCGTGGATCGTCCGGCGCGCAGAAGCCGACCTGGGGGAGTACGAGCAGGGATGCGTCCACATCGCTACCGCCGAAGTACTGGGTGAAGATGTTGCGCTCCGCGTCGAATCCGTGCCGCTCGATGTCCAGCCGCACCTTCTCGCGCAATTCGGCCCAGCGCTCGACCGGCCCGTCGAGTCCGAACTCGCTCACGCCGCGCACCATCCGGTCGAAGGCCGCCCAGACCATCACGCGGGAGTGGGCGAATTCGCGGGCCGGTCCGCGCACCTCCCAGATGCCCTGGTCCGGGCGAGACCAGTTGTGCTCGAGGTAGTCGATCAGGGCCCGCTGCAGCGGCCAGGAGAACTCCGTTTCAGTGATCCCCGCCTCGCGGGCAGCGTGCAGCGCAACCAGCACCTCGCCGATGACGTCGGCCTGGAACTGGTTGACGGCGCCGTTGCCCACCCGCACCGGTCCGGCGCCGCGGTATCCCGGCAGGCTGGTCAGCTCGCGTTCGGGGAGGTAGCGTTCGCCCGAGAGCCCGTACATGATCTGCACATCCTCCGGGTCGCCGGCAACCGCCGGCAACCGCCAGCAACCGCCCGCAACAGCCAGGCCCGCCAGCCCTGGGCCTCCACCTCGTATCCGTGGGACAGCAGCACGGACCGGGTGAGGGCGGCATCCCGGAGCCAGACGTACCGGTAATCCCAGTTGCGGTGCCCGCCCCGGGACTCGGGAAGGGACGTGGTCGCGGCAGCCACGATTCCCCCGGTGGTCTCGTGCGTGAGCGCACGCAGCACGAGCATCGATCGCACCACCTCGTCCCGGAAAGCGCCTTCGTGGGTGTACGAGCGCGCCCAGCCCTGCCACCACTCGGCCGTGCGGTGCAGGGAGTCGGTGACATCCAGGGCGTGTGGCGGCTCCTCGTGCGACGGGTACCAGGCCAGTTGCAGGTCGACGGTCTCGCCGGCCGCGACGGTCAATTGCGAGACGTGCCGGTGGTCCGCCGGAGTCAGGCCGGGACCCCGCAGGATCACGGCGTCCGGACCCGCCACGGCGATCAGGTCACGCTGGTCTCCGCGGCGGAGCTGGCGAACCCAGGGCATGGTCGTCGCACAGCCGAAGCGGATGCGTAACTCCTGGCCCATCCGCACCGATCCGGAGATGCCCAGCACCCGGCGCACCAGGTCCGATCGCCGATCGCCGTGGGGCATGAAATCCAGGACCCCCACCTGCCCCGTCTCCGTCGTCCAGACCTGGGACAGGATGAAGGTGCCGTCGACATAGGAGCGTGTGCAGGTGGCCGAATCGTCCACGGGCGCCAGGAGCCATCGTCCGTGGTCCTCGTCGCCGAGGAGGGCCCCGAACATCGAGGCCGAGTCGTAGCGGGGCAGGCAGAGCCAGTCAATGCTCCCGTCCCGGCCGACGAGGGCCGCGGTGTGGCAGTCGCTGATCAGGGCATAATCTTCGATGTTGAGCGCCATGCAGACACCCTGCCAGCTAGGTTTGTCAGATGACCGCGCACATCTCGACGTTTCTTCTCCTGGGTGCGGGCGGGGACCTGTCATCCCGCCTTCTCATGCCCGCCCTGGGTCAGCTCCTGACGAAGCAGCCCGAGCGCCGGCTGCAGCTGGTCGGAGCGGGGCGGGAAGAATTCACTCCGGCCGCCTGGCGGGCCGTCGTGAAGAAATCGTTCGCCACGGCCGGAGCCTCAGGGTCCGCCGTGGACAGGGTCATCGCCGAGACCACGTATCACACGGCGAATCCCGCGGATCCGGCGGACCTCGCCCGGGTGCTGGCGGAATGCGAGGGCGTGCCGGCCGTGTACCTGGCCGTGCCTCCCGCCGTCGCCGCCCTGGTGTGTGACGCGCTCGCCGAGGTCGGGCTGCCGGCGGGCGCCCAGATCGCCCTCGAGAAACCCTTTGGCGTCGATGAGGAGAGCGCCGTCGCCCTGAACGCCCGGCTCGCCGGATTCGTGCCCGAGAACCAGATCCATCGCGTTGACCACTTTCTGGGGCGCTCCACCGTCTACAACCTGCTCGGGCTCCGATTCGCCAACCGGATCTTCGAACCGCTGTGGAGCAGCGAGCACATCGAGCGTGTGGACATCGTCTACGACGAGCAGCTCGGCCTGGAGGGCCGGGCGGGGTACTACGACCGCGCCGGCGCCCTGGTCGACATGATCCAGAGTCACCTTCTGCAGGTGCTGGCCGTGCTGGCCATGGAGCCACCGTCCTCTCTGGGAGCGGCCGACCTCCGGGATGCGAAGGGAATCGTGCTGCGCGCCACCCGGCTGCGCAACGGCAACCCCGCACGCAATAGCCATCGCGCTCGCTACACCGCCGGTGTCGTCGACGGGCACTCCGTGCCGTCGTACGTCGATGAGCACGGGGTGCGGGCGGAGAACAATACCGAGACTCTGGCCGAGGTCACTCTCGAGATCAACACCTGGCGCTGGGCGGGCGTCCCGTTCACCCTGCGATCAGGGAAGGCCCTCGCCGAGCGCCGCCGTGAAATCGTGATCACTTTCAAACCGGTGCCGTACCTGCCGACCGGGTTCGGCGCCCAGCCGGGCCCGACCGTCCTGCGGATCCTGCTGGTCCCGGACGAGATCTCGCTGGAACTGAACCTCAACGGCCCGGGGGACCCGCTCACCCTTGACCGGGTGCACCTCAACGCGGCATTCGGGCCGGGTCAACTGCTGGCGTACGGCGAGGTGCTCGAGGGAGTGCTCGGCGGGGATCCGACGCTCTCGGTGCGTGGGGACTCCGCGGAAGAGTGCTGGCGCATCGTGGCGCCGGTGCTTGCCGCCTGGCGCACGGATGCCGTACCCCTGGGGGACTATCCGGCGGGGACCACGGGCCCGGCGGATTGGAAACCCGTCGGCTGACTGACCCAGGAGCCCAGACCGGTCGGTCTGGCTGCTCGCGCCGCTCTTAAGCGACGAGTCGGGCGCGATCCGTCGACTCGGCCGCTTCGGGCGCGGCCGAGGAGAAGTGGGGCAGTGCCACGGGGGCCAGGGCTGCTCGCTCCGGCTCGGCCCACACGGAAATCGGGGCCGGCGTCCAGGACAGGGCCGTCGGCTCCGCCGAGACCTCGCCGCGCAGGGCAGCCGTCTCGATGCGCAGCACGGCAGCGAGCGAGGACGCGATCTGGTGTGCCTTCAGGCCGTGGAAGATCACATCGGTGTCGTCGCTGCTGCGGGGCACGAGGGTCCACTGCCCCTGGGTTCCGACAAGCTGCGCGAGCTGCTCGTGCAGAAGAGCGAAGACCTGTTCGTCGGTGAGCTCGGCCAGGGGCGGCGGGGTGACCGGCGCCACCGGTTCGACGCGACGTCGACGACCAAACATCGGGGAGCCCCTCTCGGCTGTGCTGAGTATTACTCCCAGTGTGCCGCCTTCACGCAGGCAAACCGTTCTGACACGCCGCAGAACCCCCGGTCAGTGCTCGATCTGGCGCTCGTCGGCGTCTTCGATGATCGTGCCGACGGCGACGGCGAAACTGAGTCCCCAGCCGATCCACATCAGGACCAGACGCCAGTCGTGTTTCTCGGTGCGGGTGGCGTGCAGGATGTTCAGCCCGCCGGCCAGTACACCGAGCATGGCACTGCTGAAAATGAACTTGCGCATAAAAGGGCCTCCTGCCTCCACGCTACCCGGCCCACCGGATATTCCTGTGATCCGACCCGTTTTTTCACCGGCCACTGCCCGCTGCCCGCCGCCCCACGAACTGCTCGCGAACCAATTCGACGGAGATTTTGCCGATATCGTGCCCCGGCGCACCGATTGGGTGGTTTTAACTCAAAATCTCCGTCGAATTGGTTCGACGCCGGGCCTGCTTCACCGGCACGGACTTCGTCGGAGCGGGCGGGCTGGTTCGCCGACCGGTCAGGGGGTGTTCGGGCCCTGGCCGATGCTCAGCCAGGCGTCGGTTCCGGGCTGGGGTCGGGCTCCGCCCCGGCTGCCCGGCCCGGTGCCGGGGGCGCTGCCCGGGCGGGAAGCGCGGGCGTTCTTCATCGCCTGGAGTTGGCGGTCGACGTCTGCTTTCGTCGTGCCGGCCGACAGCTGGCGTTCGAGGTCCGCGTCGGGCGCGGCGGTGGCATCGCTCAAGGCGCCGCTGGAGAGCAGCTCGTCGGTGGCGGCGGCGCGGGCCTGCATCTGCGCGACCCGGTCTTTGGCCCGGTCGAGGTTGATGCCGACATCGCTCATCTGGGAGCCGATCCCCGCCGCGGCCTGGTTGGCCCTCACCCGCGCCTCGGACGCGGAGTAGGTGGCCTTGATCGTCTCTTTCTCCGTGCGGAAGGCGGCGACCCGTTCAGCGAGGCGACGCTCGTTGTCGTGCAGTTGCGCCTGCTGGTGTTCCAGCGCGGTGTACTGGTTCTGCAGGGCCGCGACCTGGCTCTCGAGGAGGGAGCGGCGCTCGAGTGCCGTGCGGGCGAGGTCTTCCCGTCCCTGGTTCAGAGCCTCCTGGGCCTGGTCGGCCAGCCGCTGGTAGCGGGAGCCCATTTCCTGCCCCTGCAGCTCGATCCGTTTCTTCGTCGTCGCCACCTCGGCCAGTCCCTGCCGCATCTGCTGCAGCATCCTGACCTGTTGCTCGTAGCTGTCGTCGAGGGCCTCCCGGGGGTCCTCCAGCCGGGTCAGGGCTCGGGACGACTTGCTGCGAAGGATGACCCGCAGCCGCGAGCTGATGGTCATGATCCGTTCCCCCCGGTCAGACGGTTCGTTGACACCCGGTTCGTGGACCCCCGGTGCATCGCCTCAAGGACAGGAGGGGAGGGGAATGCGTCGTTGCCGTTGAGCGTGCGCAACTCCTGCACTCCGGCCCTCAGCGCGTCGACCTCATGGTCGACATCGGAATGCAGGGTCATCAGGCTGTCGTCGGTCAGGTCGCCGAGGCCGGAAGCGACGGCCGAGCGCAGGCGGCGCACCAGCACGGCGACCTGGTCGACCCGGCGGCGCGCCACCGGTATCGCCTCGGCGAGAACAGCGGGATCGCTCTCGCTCTGCAGCAGCCGCAACTGCGTTTCCAGCGTCGCGCCCTCGCTCCGGACCCGGCGAAAGAGCCGCGGGAGTTCGCCGAGCGGGCCCTCGCTGCTTCGGGCCAGGTCGACCGCTGCCTGCCCGCTGTCGAGAGTGTCCTGCAGCCGCACGCGCAGCTTCAGGACCTCGCGTTGCGGGCCCCGGACCACCCGGGCTTGTGAGCGCAGAACCGCGCCGGTCAGCATCCGGCTCGGGCGAAGGCGTTTGTAGAGCATGCGCACCACGACGAAGGTCACGATGAAGGAAACAAGGATGATGACGAAGAGTGCGATCAGCACCGAACTGAGCGTTGTCATGGGTCCGCCTTTTTCGAACGGTTCTCGTTGGGTCATGCCACGTCGCGACACGTTTGCAAACCAAAATACGCCGCTTTCCGACCCGCTGGTAGCCTTGAAAGTCCACCCAGGCGATCGCCTCCGCGCCCGCCGGAACGGACGAGACCATTTCTTCTTCAGCCGAACCCACGGCATCCGCCGATGGCCACGACGTGACCTATTCCCTGGTCGTGGTCTCCAACCGCCTCCCGGTCGAGATCGACGTCGCCGACGACGGCACCGAGAGTTGGCGCACCTCGCCCGGCGGGCTGGTCACCGCCCTGGAGCCGTTGATGCGGAGTTCCGACGGCGCCTGGGTCGGCTGGCCGGGAGTCGCCGACCGCACCTTCGAACCGTTCGAGAACGACGGCATCTCGATCGTGCCGGTGCGGCTGAGCGAAGCCGACCTCGAGGACTATTACGAGGGCTTCTCCAACGACACCATCTGGCCGCTGTACCACGACGTGATCGCACCGCCGAGCTTTCACCGCGAGTGGTGGGACGCCTATGTCCGGGTCAACCGGCGCTTTGCCGAGGCCGCCGCCGCCGCCGCGTCCACCGGCGCGACCGTCTGGGTGCACGACTACCAGCTGCAGCTCGTGCCACGGATGCTGCGCGAGGCGCGCCCCGACCTCGTGATCGGCTTCTTCAACCACATCCCCTTCCCGCCCTACGGGATCTACGCCCAGCTGCCCTGGCGCAAGCAGATCCTCGACGGCCTGCTGGGGGCCGACCTGGTCGGATTCCAGCGCCTGGCCGACGCGGGCAACTTCTCCCGGGCCGTGCGCCGCCTCTACGGTTACCCGACCCGCGGCGTCGCCATCGACGTTCCGGCGCCCGACGGCCAGACGCGGCGAGTGATCGCCAAACACTTCCCGATCTCCATCGACGCGGCCTCCTACGAGGAACTGGCCCGTGACCCCGAGGTTCAGGCGCGCGCCCGCCAGATCCGCGAAGACCTCGGCAACCCGAAGACCATCATGCTCGGCGTCGACCGCCTGGACTACACCAAGGGCATCGCGCACCGGATCAAGGCCTTCGGCGAGCTGCTCGCCGACGGCAGCCTGAGCGTCGAGGACGTCACCCTGGTGCAGGTGGCCAGCCCCTCCCGCGAACGGGTCGGGCCTTACATCGCGCTGCGGGACGAGATCGAACTGGCGGTCGGCCGGCTCAACGGGGACTTCTCGACCATCAGCCACACCGCCATCAGTTACCACCACCACGGCTACCCGCGGGAGGAGATGGTCGCCCTGTACCTGGCCGCGGACGTGATGCTCGTCACCGCGCTCCGGGACGGCATGAACCTCGTCGCCAAGGAATACGTCGCTGTGCGCTTCGACCGCGACGGCGTACTCGTCCTGAGCGAGTTCGCCGGGGCCGCCGACGAGCTCAAGCAGGCCGTGCTGATCAACCCGCACGACATCGACGGGGTAAAGGCGGCCATCCTCCGGGCGATCGCCATGCCCCGCCCGGAACGTCAGCGACGGATGCGCGCGCTGCGCCGCAAGGTCTTCGACAACGACGTCGCCGCCTGGTCCTCGTCCTTCCTCCGCACCCTCACCGAAGGAGCCGCCGTGCGCCCCGGAATCCCCGACGCCCTCGTGGGCGCGCTCCGCGAGGTCAGCGGCGCGGACAAGCTCCTCGTGGCCCTCGACTTCGACGGGACCCTCGCCCCGCACGTCGACCGGCCGGAAGATGCGCGGGCCGTGGACGGCACCCGGGGCGCCGTGCAGCGCCTGCTCGACCTGGACGGAGTGCGGGTGGCCTTCGTCTCCGGCCGGGCCCTGGTCAGCCTGCGGTACGTGTCCGACCCGCAGGATGACGTGCTGCTCACCGGCTCCCACGGGATCGAGGTGCAGCTCGACACCGCCGACATCCAGTTGGATCTCGTGGCCGCCGAACTGGAACAACTGGAAACCCTGAACCGGGTGCTCGAGGGCATCTCCGCATCCGTCGAGGGCACCTGGATTGAGCGAAAGCCCGCGGGGCGCGCCCTGCACACCCGCCTGGCCACGCCGCAGGCCGGCCAGGCCGCCCAGAAGGAGGCCAGGGACCAGCTCAGCGTGCTGATACCCGGGATGACCGTGCGCGCCGGCAAGGACGTGCTCGAGTTCGCGGTGCGGGGCAGCACCAAGGGGGACGCGCTCGAGCGGCTCCGCGAGTACACGGGAGCCGACCGGGTGTTCTACGCCGGGGACGACCTGACCGACGAGGACGCCTTCGCGGTGCTGCACGAGGGTGACCTCGGCCTCAAGATCGGCGCCGGGCCGTCACTGGCCGGCTACCGCGTGCGGGGGCCTGAGGAGGTTCCCCGGGTGCTGGGAATCATCGCGGACATCCGGGAGGCGGCCGCCACCGCGGCCGAGGCCCGGGCGAACTGAGCCCCACTTCGAGGTTCTAGACTCAGTGCATGACTGAGATCGATCTGAAGCCACGCAGCCGCGACGTGACAGACGGGATCGAAGCCACCACTTCTCGTGGGATGCTTCGTGCCGTCGGGATGGGAGACGCCGACTGGGAAAAACCCCAGATCGGTATCGCCAGTTCCTGGAACGAGATCACCCCCTGCAACCTGTCGCTGGACCGCCTCGCGCAGGCCGCCAAGGAAGGCGTGCACGGCGGCGGCGGCTACCCGCTTCAGTTCGGCACCATCTCGGTCTCCGACGGCATCTCGATGGGCCATGAGGGCATGCACTTCTCCCTGGTGTCCCGCGAGGTCATCGCCGACTCGGTCGAGGTCGTCATGCAGGCCGAGCGACTCGACGGCTCCGTGCTCCTGGCCGGCTGCGACAAGTCGCTCCCCGGCATGCTGATGGCCGCCGCGCGCCTCGACCTGGCCAGTGTCTTCCTCTACGCCGGCTCGATCGCGCCCGGCTGGGTCAAGCTCTCCGACGGCACCGAAAAAGACATCACCATCATCGACTCGTTCGAAGCGGTCGGCGCGGTGAAGGCCGGGCGGATGTCTGAAGCCGACGCCAAGCGGATCGAGTGCGCCTTCGCCCCCGGCGAGGGTGCCTGCGGCGGCATGTACACCGCCAACACGATGGCCAGCGTCGCCGAGGCCCTCGGCATGAGCCTGCCCGGCTCCGCCTCGCCCGCCTCCGCCGACCGCCGCCGCGACTACTACGCGCACCGCTCCGGCGAGGCCGTCGTCAACCTGCTGCGCCTGGGGATCACGGCCAGGGACATCCTGACCCGCAAGGCCTTCGAGAACGCGATCGCGGTGGCGATGGCGTTCGGCGGCTCCACCAACGTGGTGCTGCACCTGCTGGCCATCGCGAACGAGGCCGAGGTCGACCTGACCCTCGACGACTTCAACCGGATCGGCGACAAGGTTCCCCACATCGGCGACCTCAAGCCGTTCGGCAAGTACGTCATGAACGACGTGGACCGCCACGGCGGGGTTCCCGCCGTCATGCGCGCCCTGCTCGAGGCCGGGCTGATCCACGGCGACGCGCTCACCGTGACCGGCAAGACCGTCGCCGAGAACCTGGCCGAGGTCGACCCACCCGAACTGGACGGCGAGGTGCTGCGCACGCTCGACAACCCGATCCACGCCAGCGGCGGCATCACCATCCTCAAGGGGTCGATGGCCCCCGAGGGCGCCGTCGTCAAGACCGCCGGCTTCGACTCCGACGTGTTCGAGGGCCCGGCCCGCGTGTTCGAGCGCGAGCGCGCCGCCATGGACGCCCTCACCGAGGGCACGATCGAGAAGGGTGACGTGGTCGTCATCCGCTACGAGGGCCCGAAGGGCGGCCCGGGAATGCGGGAGATGCTCTCGATCACCGCGGCCATCAAGGGCGCCGGGCTCGGCGCCGATGTACTACTCTTAACGGACGGTCGATTCTCAGGCGGCACAACCGGACTGTGCATCGGCCATATAGCACCCGAAGCGGTGGACGCAGGTCCAATCGCCTTCGTGCGCGATGGTGATCTCATACGGGTCGATATCGCAGCTCGCACGCTCGACCTACTGGTCGACCCTGATGAGCTGGCCGTCCGGAGTGTTGGCTGGGCCGCTCTGCCTCCGCGCTACACCCGGGGCGTTCTCGCCAAGTATTCGAAGCTCGTGCAGTCCGCGGCCGTTGGCGCCGTGACCGGCTAGCTCACCATTCGCAATCGAACTAGGGATTTGATTTCATGACCGCGGACACCTCACCCGTGCCATCGCCATCGCCATCGCCCTCGCCCTCGACCGCCGCCGCGTCCGTGGACGCGGGCCAGGGCAAGCCGGAGATCCTGACCGGCTCGGGGGCCATCATCCGATCGCTGGAACTGCTGGGAGTGACCGACGTCTTCGGCCTGCCCGGCGGCGCCGTGATCCCGCTCTACGACGAGCTGATGACACAGGACTCCATCCGGCACATCCTGGTGCGCCACGAACAGGGCGCCGGCCACGCGGCCGAGGGCTACGCGTCCGCCAGCAACCGGGTGGGCGTGGCCATCGCCACCTCCGGCCCGGGCGCCACCAACCTGGTCACGGCCATCGCCGACGCCTACATGGACTCGGTGCCGATCCTCTGCATCACCGGTCAGGTCTTCTCGACCCTGATGGGCACGGATGCGTTCCAGGAGGCCGACATCGTCGGCATCACCATGCCGATCACCAAGCACTCCTTCCTGGTCAAGCGGGCCGAGGACATCCCCGCGGCCATCGCCTCGGCGCACCTGATCGCCTCCACCGGCCGTCCCGGCCCCGTGCTCGTGGACATCACCAAGGACGCCCAGCAGCAGAAGGCGCCCTTCATCTGGCCGCCGAAGCTCGACCTGCCCGGCTACCGCCCCATCACCAAGGCGCACGGCAAGCAGGTGCAGGCCGCGGCCCAGCTGCTCGCCGAGGCGAAGAAGCCCGTGCTCTACGTCGGCGGCGGCGTCATCCGCGCCCGGGCGTCGGAAGAACTGCTCGCCTTCGCCGAGCTGACCAACACGCCCGTCGTCACCACCCTGATGGCCCGAGGCGCGTTCCCCGACTCCCACCAGCAGCACCTGGGCATGCCCGGCATGCACGGAACCGTGTCCGCGGTGCTGGCCCTGCAGGAATCCGACCTGATCATCGCGCTCGGCGCCCGGTTCGACGACCGGGTCACCGGCAAGGTCTCCGAGTTCGCGCCGCACGCCTCGATCGTGCACGTCGATGTCGACCCCGCTGAAATCGGCAAGATCCGCGCCGCCGATGTGCCGATCGTCGGCGATGCCAAGGATGTCATCGCCGACCTCACCGCCGCCTACGCGGCCGCCGCGAAGACGACGACCCCCGACATCAGCGCCTGGTGGACCTACCTCAGCGGCCTGCGCGAGGAATTCCCGCTCGGCTACGCGGAACCCACCGACGGGCTGATGAGCCCGCAGTTCGTGATCCAGCGCATCGGCGAACTGACCGGGCCGGAGGCCGTGTACGCGGCCGGCGTCGGCCAGCACCAGATGTGGGCCGCCCAGTTCATCAAGTACGAACGTCCCAACTCCTGGCTGAACTCCGGCGGAGCGGGCACGATGGGCTACTCCATCCCCGCGGCGATGGGCGCCAAGGTCGCCGAGCCCGACCGGGTGGTCTGGTCGATCGACGGCGACGGATGCTTCCAGATGACCAACCAGGAACTCGCCACCTGCACGATCAACAACATCCCGATCAAGGTCGCGATCATCAACAACTCCTCCCTGGGCATGGTGCGCCAGTGGCAGACCCTGTTCTACGACGGGCGGCACTCCTTCACCGACCTCAACACCGGGCACGGCTCCGACATGGTGCCGGACTTCGTGAAGCTGTCGGAGGCCTACGGCGCCCTCGCCATCCGCGTGACCAGCGCCGACCAGGTCGACGACGCCATCAAGCTGGCGCTCGCGACCAACGACCGCCCGGTCGTGATCGACTTCGTGGTCAGCCGCGACGCGATGGTCTGGCCGATGGTGCCGCAGGGCGTCAGCAACAGCTACGTCCAGTACGCCAAGGACCATGCACCGACCTGGGGAGAGGAATAACCATGACCAGCCACGTTCTGAGCCTCCTGGTCGAGGACAAGCCCGGCCTGCTGACCCGCGTCGCCGGCCTGTTCGCCCGCCGCGGATTCAACATCGAGAGCCTCGCCGTCGGTCACACCGAGGTCCCCGGTCTGTCCCGCATCACGATCCTCGTCGACGTCGAGGACGCCCCGCTGGAACAGGTGACCAAGCAGCTGAACAAGCTGATCAACGTGATCAAGATCGTCGAACTGGACCCGGCGCAGTCCGTGCAGCGCGAACACCTGCTCGTCAAGGTGCGCGCCGACAACACGACCCGGTCCATGGTGCTGGAAGCCGTCACGCTCTTCCGCGCCCGCGTCGTCGACGTGTCCGTGGACGCCGTCGTGATCGAGGTCACCGGCGACTCCGGCAAGACCCAGGCTCTGCTGCGCGTCCTCGAGCCCTACGGGATCAAGGAAATCGCCCAGTCCGGCCTGCTGGCCATCGGCCGCGGATCGAAATCCATCAGCGAACGCGTCTTCAAGAACTGACCTGCCGGTCTCCACCGTTTGACCTTCCGGTCTCCACCAGCTCGACCCAATCCCCACACTAAGGAGAATTACCCCGTGTCTGAGATTTACTACGACAAAGACGCCGACCTGTCGATCATCCAGGGCAAAAAGGTAGCCGTCATCGGCTATGGCTCGCAGGGCCACGCCCACGCGCAGAACCTCCGCGACTCGGGTGTCGAGGTCGTCATCGGCCTCAAGGAGGGCTCCAAGTCCAAGGCCAAGGCCGAAGAGGCCGGTTTCACCGTTCTCAGCACCGCCGAGGCATCCGCCTGGGCCGACGTCATCGTCATCCTCGCGCCCGACCAGGTGCAGCGTCACCTGTTCGCCGCCGACGTCCTGCCGAACCTGGCCGAGGGCAAGGCCCTCGTCTTCGGACACGGCTTCAACATCCGTTTCGGCTACATCCAGGCCCCCGAGGGCATCGACGTCGTCATGGTCGCCCCCAAGGGACCGGGCCACACCGTGCGCCGTGAGTACGAGGCCGGCCGCGGCGTCCCCGTGATCGTGGCCGTGGAGAAGGACGCGTCGGGCCAGGCCTGGCCGCTCACCCTCAGCTACGCCAAGGCGATCGGTGGCCTGCGCGCCGCCGGCATCAAGACCACGTTCACCGAAGAGACCGAAACCGACCTCTTCGGCGAGCAGGCCGTTCTCTGCGGCGGCGCGTCGCAGCTGATCCAGTACGGCTTCGAGGTTCTGACCGAGGCCGGCTACCAGCCGCAGGTCGCCTACTTCGAGGTGCTGCACGAGCTCAAGCTCATCGTCGACCTGATGTGGGAGGGCGGCATCGCCAAGCAGCGCTGGAGCGTCTCCGACACCGCAGAGTACGGCGACTACGTCTCCGGCCCGCGCGTGATCGACCCGCACGTCAAGGAGAACATGAAGGCCGTTCTCGCCGACATCCAGAGCGGCGCGTTCGCCGAGCGGTTCATCCAGGACCAGGACGCTGGAGCGCCGGAGTTCCTCGCCCTGCGCAAGAAGGGCGAAGAGCACCCGATCGAGGCCACCGGCCGCGAGCTGCGCAAGCTGTTCGCCTGGAACGCCTCTTCCGACGACGACTACGTCGACGGCGAAGCCGCGCGCTAACACCCAAGCGCGTATCAACAACGGGGCCGATCCACACGATCGGCCCCGTTTGCGCGTTAAAACCGCTGATGGCCCGGGGCATGCGTCCGGGGTGCTTGCCGCGGCCGGCAGGTGTTTAACATGGTTTCCAGTGGATGAACCCGGCCGCTTCCACTTTCCTCACGCGCGGCCAGCAGACATCGACGACGGCAATCGCAGGTGAACCCATGGGCAAGCAGACGACACGGCAGCAGAGCGGGCATCCCCACTCCCTCGACGCGGTGAACGACCTGCAGAGGCATATTTCCGGTCTCGTGATCACGGTCGGCGACACCGGCTACGACGAGGCCAGACGCGTCTGGAACGGCATGATCGACCGCCACCCGGTCGCGGTCGTGCGGGCTGCCGATGCGGGCGACATCGGTCCGGTGGTGCAGTTCGCCCGCGCCCACGGCCTCACCATCGATAACCTGGTCGCCGCCGAGGTCCTGACCGCGGCGGGGGAGAACGTGACGGCGAGCGACTCCGAGAACTCCGAACTGCTCTGGGGGCTGCGCGGAGGCGGCGGCAACTTCGGGGTGGTGTCCACGTTCACGTTCCAGGCGCATCCGCTGCCCGCCGAGGTGTTCTCCGGCAACCTCGTCTACGGTCGGGACCGCTGGCTGGAGGCGCTCCGCGCCTTCGAGGCCTGGACCCGAGACCTGCCCGCCGAGCTGACCTCGATCATCAGCTTCCTGGTGCCGCCGCCCGGCTGGGAGCCGGGGGACGACCCGCTGATGCTGCTCGGCTTCGCCTGGGCGTCACCGGACATCGCGGCCGGCGAGGAGATCGTGGACCGACTGCGCCGGGCCGCGCCGCCCGACGCCGAGGTGGTCGAACCGGCGCGCTGGACCGCATGGCAGTCTGCCGTCGACGAGCTCTTCCCCCGGGGCGTGCGTGGGTACTGGAAGAACACCTCCTTCGACCGGCTCGACGACGACGTGATCCAGGTCATCGCCCGCCGGGCGGCCGAACAGACCTGGCGTGGGACGGGATTCGACATCCACCACATGGGCGGCGCGGTCGCACGGGTCGACGAGGAGGCCCCCCCGTTCCCGAACCGGGCGGCACAGTTCTGGCTGAACATCTACGGCTTCTGGCCCGATGCCGCCGACGACGAAGCCCGGATCGCGTTCGTGCGCGGGTTCGCCGCCGAGATGGAGCCCTTCGCCTCGGGCTGCCAGTACGTGAACTTCCTCGGGGCGGAACCTGACCAGGACCCGCTGGCCGCAGCATTGGCCGTCTTCGGGCCCGCGAAACTCCGGCGCCTCAGCGGGCTCAAGCGCACCTGGGACCCGCACGGCGTCGTTGACCCGGTTCAGTAGGGCGACACCGTTCGCGGTGTGCCGGAAGTACCCCGGCTCGAAGACGAGCACCTGGCGCACGAGCGACGGATGCCGCAGCGCCAGCTGCAGCGCCACGATCCCGCCGGCGCTCGCGCCGAAGACCGCGGCGGGGGCGAGGCCCAGCGCCCGAAGCAGCGCCGCGGCGTCGTCGGCGTGCCGGGCCGAATCACACGGCCAGTCCTCGCGGCCGCTGCGCCGGGTGCCGCGAGGTTCCCACGTCACCACGGTGAAACCGGCCAGGCGCTCGGCGATCGGCCGGAACATCTCGGCGTCGTCGCTGGCGGCACCCATGAGGAGCACCGGCGGACCGGCGCCGCGCACTTCGGCGTACAGCCGGCATCCGTTCAGGTCATACCAGCCGATGCGCGGTTCCGGGGCGCCGGTAAGGGCGAAGGGATTGCCGTGGGACTCCCCATCCGTGATGGAAAAAGTCTACGGGAGTACCGTGTTCGACGCCGGGGGAATACCCGGAACCCGTCGACGAAGGAGTCACCATGAAGGCGCTTGTTTACCACGGTCCCGGCAAGAATGCCTGGGAGGACGTGCCCGACCCGACGATCGTCGAGTCGTCCGACGCGATCGTGCGGGTCGACACCACCACCATCTGCGGCACCGACCTGCACATCCTGAAGGGCGACGTTCCGGCCGTGCAGGAGGGCCGCATCCTCGGGCATGAGGGCGTCGGCACGATCACGGCGGTCGGCAACGCCGTGCAGAGCCTCGCGGTCGGCGACCGCGTCATCATCTCCTGCATCAAGTCCTGCGGGCACTGCGTGAACTGCAAGACCGGGCTGTACTCGCACTGCCTCGGCGACGAGGGAGCGTCCGGCACGGGCTGGGTCTTCGGCCACCTCATCGACGGAACCCAGGCCGAGTACGTGCGGGTGCCGTATGCGGAGAACTCCCTGCACAAGCTCCCGGAGGGAGTGAGCGACGAGCAGGGCGTGATGCTCTCCGACATCCTGCCCACCGGATTCGAGATTGGGGTTCAGTACGGCCGGGTCAAGCCGGGTGACGCGGTCGCCGTGATCGGGGCCGGGCCGGTCGGGCTGGCTGCCATCGCGACGGCCGGGCTGTACGGCGCCGGCACCATCATCGCCGTGGACCTGGACGAGAACCGTCTGGAGCAGGCGCGCCTGTTCGGGGCGACGGATGCCGTCGTCTCGGGCGCCGCCGACTGGAAGGAGCAGGTCCTCGCCCTGACCGACGGCGCCGGAGTCGACGTGGCGATCGAGGCGGTGGGGATCCCGGAGACCTTCTCCATGGCCCTCGACGTCGTGCGTCCCGGGGGCAACGTGGCCAATGTCGGCGTGCACGGGAAGTCCGTCGAGCTGCACCTGGAAAACCTGTGGATCCAGAACATCAACATCAGCATGGGGCTGGTGAACACCAACACCACGCCCATGCTGCTCAAACTGGTGGCCCAGCACAGGATCCCCGCAGAGAAGCTCGCCACGCACCGGTTCAGCTTCGACCAGATCCTGGACGCCTACGACACCTTCTCCCGCGCTGCCGAGACGAAGGCCCTGAAGGTCGTGATCAGCCGGGTGTGACCATCCGAGTGTGATCAGACTCGGTACGCTGGAGCCATGACTTCTGGAACCGGCAACGGCGATAATCGGGACAGCGACGCCCTGGGCTGGGCCGGAGACGACGACCCCACGCTGGCGTCCGGGACCGAGACGGGGCGCCCCGGCGCGGCCGTCGAGCGACCCGCCGAGGCCCCTGCCGAGCAGGCCGGTGAGCCCGACATCTCGGAGGTGCCGGAGGGCTGGACCGTGGCGGGCCCGACCGCGGCCGTGGAAGCCGCCGAGGCAGCCCGCGGGCGGGTGCCGATGAGTTCCCTGACTCTGGTCGCCCTGGGCGTCTTCGGCGGCGTCTACCTGCTCTACACGATCGGCTGGTTCGTCGGCGTCGGCCGGATCCAGAACCCCCTGGTCGACGTGCTGGGCCAGTTCATGTTCTCCCTCGGACTCTGGCTGGCCGTCGCCGCTCCCGCGGTCTGGTTCGCGGTGACGTTCTGGCTGACCCGCACCCATCCGAGAGCGCGGATCGGCTGGCTGCTCCTCGGGGTAGTGCTGCTCGCGCCGCTGCCGTTCATCTTCGGAAACGGGGCGAGCGCATGAGCGACGCGAAACTGACGACATCCGCTGCCGCACCCGCCTCCCGGCGCCGTACCCCGCGCTGGCTCCGTTTCGGGATCGCCATCGTGTTCGGCCTCTTCTACGCGTACGACATCTGGGAGGGGATCGGCAACCTGGTCGGCCTGAACCAGACCGCGCAGGGCCTCGACACCCAGTTCAGCGGCTTCGGCCTGTTCGTGCTGCTGACCGGCATTCTGCTGCCCATCCTCGTCTACCTGCTGGCCGCCTGGCTCGGCCGTGCCAGGGGAGCGGGCGCCCAGGCGGCGCTGTTCCTCGCCGGGCTCTGCCTCAACGCGGCCATCGCCGCCGACATCTTCATGTTCGGACTCGGCAGTCTGATCGCCTGACCGGGTCCGGTCAGAGAATGGCCACCACGATCAGGCCCATCAGCACGAGCTGGCCGATCAGGCGCGGCACGAGGGGGATGGCGGCGGGGCCGAAGCGGTCCGGGTAGCGGGCGGCGAAGGCGTTCGCCGGGAAGACGGCGGCCAGAAAGACCACCAGGCTCACCCCGGCTGTAACAATCGTGCTACCGATCAGCAGACCGATGCCGCCGGCGATTTCGCAGAGACCCGTCACGATCACCAGATTCCGAGGGCTCAGCGGCCCGGCGAAACGCAGTCGTGGCGGGATCATCGCGGCCATCGTGCGTGCCACGGGCGGCAGGAAGTGGGTGATCCCGGCCCCGATGAAAACCACGGCCAGAACGATGCGGAGTGCCCACTGGACGTCCGGGAAGGTAACGATGCTCATGCCCCCATTCTGCAGCCGATAGAATATTGCCATATCGGGCGCCCCAGGGTCGCGGCGCATTCAACGCTTTTACGCTGCTATCGGAGGATCCGTTTTCGTGTCAAAACCAGTTGTCTTGATTGCTGAAGAACTATCACCTGCCACCGTCGACGCCCTCGGGCCCGACTTCGAGGTTCGCTCCGTAGACGGCACAGACCGGGTTGCTCTGCTCAATGAGCTGGCCACCGCCCACGCCGTGCTGGTGCGCTCCGCCACGAAGGTGGATGCCGAGGCCATCGCCGCCGCACCGCTGCTCAAGGTCATCGCCCGTGCGGGCGTCGGCCTCGACAACGTCGACATTAAAGCGGCCACGGCCGCGGGCGTCATGGTCGTCAATGCCCCGACCTCCAACATTATTTCCGCAGCAGAACTGACCGTCGGCCACATCATCAGCCTGGCCCGTCACATCCCGGCCGCCCACGGCGCGCTGGCGCAGGGGCAGTGGAAGCGCTCCAAGTACACCGGGGTCGAGCTGTACGAAAAGACCATCGGCATCATCGGCCTCGGCCGGATCGGCGCCCTGATCGCGGCGCGCATGCAGGCCTTCGGCACGAACATCATCGCGTACGACCCCTACATCACCTCCGCCCGGGCCCAGCAGCTCGGCGTGCAGCCGGTCAGCCTGGACGAGCTTCTCGCGCAGTCGGACTTCATCACCATCCACATGCCCAAGACGCCCGAGACCAACGGCATGATCGGCGCCGAGCAGTTCAAGCTGATGAAGCCCACCGCGTTCGTCGTGAACGTGGCCCGCGGCGGCCTCATCAACGAGGACGACCTCTACGACGCCCTCACCGCAGGCACGATCGCCGGCGCGGGCCTCGACGTGTTCGTCAACGAACCGCCGACCGGGTCGAAGCTGCTCGGCCTCGACAACATCATCACCACGCCCCACCTCGGCGCGTCCACGGACGAGGCCCAGGAGAAGGCCGGCGTCTCCGTCGCCAAGTCGGTTCGCCTCGCCCTGTCGGGTGAGCTCGTCCCCGACGCGGTCAACGTCGCCGGCGGCGTCATCGACCCCTACGTGCGCCCCGGCATCCCGCTGGTGGAGAAGCTCGGCCAGGTTTTCTCCGGTCTCGGCGCCCACAGCCCGCTGACCAGCGTCGACGTGGAGGTGCGCGGCGAGCTCGCCGACTACGACGTGAGCGTGCTCCGGCTCGCCGCACTCAAGGGCATCTTCACAAATGTCGTCAGTGAGACCGTGTCCTACGTCAACGCGCCGCTCCTGGCCGAACAGCGCGGCGTCGCCGTGCGCATGATCACCGACAAGGAATCGCCGGAGTACCGCAACGTCATCACGCTGCGCGGCGCCCTCGCGGACGGCTCGCAGGTGTCGGTCTCCGGCACCCTGACCGGCACCAAGCAGATCGAGAAGATCGTCGAGATCAACGGCTACGACGTCGAGGTTCCCTTCGACGAACACCTGATCGTGATGCTCTACACGGACCGTCCGGGCATCGTCGCGGTCTACGGCCGTGAGTTCGGCGAGGCGCAGATCAACATCGCCGGGATGCAGATCGCCCGCCACGTGGCCGGCGGCAAGGCCCTCAGCGTTCTCACGGTGGACTCGCCCGTTCCGGCCACCCTGCTGGCCAAGGTGCGCGACGCGATCGAGGCCGACATCATGGTCGAAATCGCCATCACCGAGTAATCACCCGAGTAGTCACCCGATCGCGGGTCGCTCGGCCATTCGCCCGATCACGGCCAGCAACCGGTCCAGTCTCGCCGCCGATGTCTCATCGGCGGCGAGCCGGCCCGGGGTCGCGAGGGTGGATTCGTAGTACAGCCCGTCACTGATGAGCATGATCGTCTCGGCCACGTCCGGGTCTCCCACCGCCTCCTCGATAGCGCTCAGCCACTGGCGCCGAGTTGAAGCCAGGGTGCGGTTGGCGAGCGGATGCGCCCCCTGCGCCAGGCAGACGGCGGCCCCGATCGCCTGGTCGAGGGGAGTGCCCTCGCTCATCGACGTGCGGATCAGGTAGTCTACCGCGCCCGCCGGCGCCGCCCGGATCCGCTCGACATCGTCGGCCACGAGCGCGTCCAGCCGCGACAGGAGCCCTTCGATCAGGGCGTCCTTCGAGCCGAAGTGGTAGAGCAGGCCGCCCTTGGAGAGGCCGGCGGCCGCGGCGACCGCCTCGAGGGTGCTCGCCCGTTCGCCCTGGTCGATCAGCAGCTGGGCGAAGGCGTCGAGGAGGCGATCGCGCGTGGGGGAGGGGCGCGGCGCGGTCCCGGCCGGGGAAGCGGGGGCAGAGGTCATGGTGCTACTATACCGTCTGGACGGTTTACTTCACCGTCCGGACGGTACAGTCACCGTCCCTGAAGCCGAAAGCAGTCGTCACCGTGTCCAACTCCCTCCGTGAGACCAGCCCCATTGCAGCCGAGAGCCGGGTGATCAGCTCCCGCCGCCGGTGGTGGGCCCTGGTCGTTCTGATGCTGCCCGTGCTCCTGGTATCGATCGACAACACGGTGCTCAACCTCGCCCTGCCGGCCATTTCCGAGGACCTCCGCCCGACCGGAACCCAGTTGCTCTGGGTGATCGACATCTACCCGCTCATGCTCGCCGGGCTCCTCGTGGCCATGGGCAGCCTCGGTGACCGGATTGGCCGGCGCCGGCTGCTCCTGATCGGCTCGGCCGGCTTCGGAGCCGTCTCCGTCGTGGCTGCCTTCGCCCCCAGCATCGAGTGGCTCATCATCGATCGCGCCGTGCTGGGTTTCTTCGGCGCCATGCTGATGCCTCCGACGCTGTCCCTGTTGCGGTCCGTCTTCACCGACCGCAACCAGCGCCGACTGGCCATCGCCATCTGGGCGAGCGGTTTCGCCGCCGGCAGCGCCCTGGGCCCCGTCGTGGGCGGCGTGCTGCTGGAACACTTCAAGTGGGGCTCCGTCTTCCTGCTGGCGGTGCCGCTGCTGGTGCCGCTCCTGGTGCTCGGCCCGCTGCTGGTGCCCGAATCCCGCGACCCGAACCCCGGGCGCATCGACGCCCCGAGCATCGCGCTCTCACTGGCCACCATGCTGCCCGTCGTCTACGGCATCAAGGCCGTTGCCGAAGCCGGCGCCACGCTCCCGGCCCTGGCTCCGATCGTGCTCGGCCTCGCCGCGGGCATCCTCTTCGTCCGCCGCCAGGGCCGGCTCACCCACCCGATGATCGACCTCGCCCTGTTCCGGCAGGGCGCGTTCAGCGGGGCGATCGGCGTCAACCTGCTGAGCGTTGTCGCACTCGTCGGCGGGCTGTTCTTCGTGTCCCAGTACCTGCAGCTCGTCCTGGGCCTCTCACCGCTGGCGGCCGGGCTCGTGCTCGTGCCGGGGCTGGTGGCCATGATCGTGTCCGGCCTGGTCATCGTTCCGATCGCCCGCCGGGTGCGGCCGTCGATCGTGGTGCCGGTGGCACTGCTGATCTCGGCGTGCGGCTATGCGGCCGCCGCGCTCGGCGGGGCGAACCTGGACGCGGCCGGCATCGCGCTGGTTTTCGTCGCACTCGGGATCGGAATCGGCGCCGCCGAGACGGTGTCGAACGAACTGATCGTGGCGAGCGCTCCCGCGGACAAGATGGGAGCGGCATCCGCTGTCGGGGAAACCGCGTACGAGCTCGGTGCGGTGCTCGGCACGACGATCCTCGGCACCATCCTGACGGCGAGTTACCGCAGCGCTGTCGTGCTGCCGGAATCGCTGACAGCGGCGCAGCGCGCGGCCGCATCCGAGACGCTCGGCGGCGCCGTGGCCGTGGCCGCCGGGCTGCCGGCCGGCCGGGCCGACCTGCTGCTGCAGTCCGCCCGCGACGCGTTCGCGGGCGGGATCGGGCCCACGGCCTGGATCGGGGCCGGGCTGGTGCTGGCGGCGGCGTTGGTGGCGCTGATCACCCTGCGCAAAGCCACCTGAGCCGCCGCCAGCGTGCCGTACTGCTAAAGACCGTTCGTCTGGATGTCGTCGACGGAGCTCTTCTGTGAGGTGACCTGCTCGCCGCTCGCCGGGTCGATGGCGCTGCGGGTGGTGGTCAGGGTGCTGCGCTTGCGGGTGAGCAGGACGATGCCGAGGATGGTGATGACGGCGCCGGCAGCCATCAGGATGTAGCCGACCAGCTCGATGTCCATCCACTCCACGGAGACGTTCAAGGCGAACACCATGACGGCGCCGACGACGAGGAGGAAGATTCCGAATCCGATACTCATGCTGACTGCTTTCTGTTGGTTGTCAGGAATTGTCCAGCTTAGACACTTCATGTGTCGCAGTAGGGTTTATCTACAGCCAACGTCCAGACATACGGAGTCGAATGTCCCCTCAGATCAAGCTCGCTGTCATTCCCGGAGACGGGATCGGCCCCGAGGTCGTCGCCGAAGCGGTCAAGGTCCTGGGTGCCGCCACGGCATCAGAGGACGTGTCTTTCGACCTGACCTGGTTCTCCCTCGGCGCGACCCGGTTCCTCGAAACCGGTGACGTGCTCACCGACGAGGACCTCGGCTCGATCGCCGGCCACGACGCCATCCTGCTCGGCGCCGTCGGCGGGACCCCCGGGGACCCCCGTCTCAAAGACGCCAACATCGAACGCGGACTGCTCCTGAAGCTGCGCTTCTCGCTCGACCACTACGTCAACCTGCGCCCGAGCGTGCTGTTCCCGGGTGTGCAGAGCCCGTTGGCCGCCCCCGGCAACGTCGATTTCGTCGTCGTGCGCGAGGGCACCGAGGGCCCGTACGTCGGCAACGGCGGCGCCATCCGCCAGGGCACGGCACACGAGGTCGCCAACGAGGTCTCCGTGAACACGGCCTTCGGCGTCGAGCGGGTCGTGCGCCACGCCTTCGCCGTCGCCCAGGCCCGGCCGGGCAAACACCTCACCCTCGTGCACAAGACCAATGTGCTCGTCTTCGCCGGTAGCCTCTGGCAGCGGGTCGTCGCATCCGTCGCCGCCGAGTTCCCCGAGGTGGCCGTCGACTACCTGCACGTGGATGCCGCGACGATTTTCCTCGTCACGAATCCGAGTAGGTTTGATGTCATCGTCACGGACAACCTCTTCGGCGACATCCTGACCGATCTGGCGGCCGCAATCAGCGGCGGCATCGGTCTCGCGGCCTCCGGGAACATCAATCCCGAGGGCCGGTTCCCCAGCATGTTCGAGCCCGTGCACGGTTCGGCCCCGGACATCGCGGGCAAGCAGCTGGCAGACCCCACCGCGGCCATCCTCTCGGTCGCTCTCCTCCTGGACCACCTGGGCCTCGCGGATGCGTCGACGCGGGTTTCCGCGGCCGTCACCGCGGATATCGCCGCCCGCGATCGGACGCCCCGGAGCACCTCCGAGGTGGGCGATGCCATCGTGACCCGACTGACAGACAAGGGACTCCAATGAGCCAGGCAGCACCCAGCGAGACCACACCGACCGATACCACGTCCACCGAGACCACGACCTTCCCGCTGAGCTTCGCCGTCACGCCCTCCGAGGCGGCCCGGTCGCAGGTCGAGCGCGAGGACATCCTCGCCGACCCCGGATTCGGCAAGAAGTTCACCGATCACATGGTCGCGATCGACTGGACCATCGACGACGGCTGGCACAACGCCCGCGTCATGCCCTACGGCCCGCTTCAGCTGGACCCGGCGTCCTCCGTGCTGCACTACGGGCAGGAGATCTTCGAGGGCCTGAAGGCCTACCGTCACGCCGACGGTTCGATCTGGACCTTCCGCCCCGAGAAGAACGCGGAGCGGCTGCAGCGCTCGGCCCGCCGCCTGGCACTGCCCGAGCTGCCGGTGGCCGACTTCATCGAATCGATCAAACAGATGGTCGCCATCGACGGCGACTGGGTGCCCTCGGCTCCGGAGACCAGCCTGTACCTGCGCCCCTTCATGATCGCCAACGAGAGCTTCCTCGGCGTGCGGGCCGCCCACCAGGTGGGCTACTACGTGATCGCGAGCCCGGCCGGCGCCTACTTCGCCGACGGCGTGGCCCCGATCAAGATCTGGCTCTCGACCGAGTACTCCCGAGCCGGCCGCGGCGGCACCGGTGCGGCCAAGTGCGGCGGCAACTACGCCGCCAGCCTGCTGCCCCAGATGCAGGCCTACGACAACGGATGCGCGCAGGTGCTCTTCCTCGACGGCGAGACCAGCAGCCGCATCGACGAGCTCGGCGGCATGAACGTGTTCTTCGTCTACGGCGCCGACACGATCGTCACGCCGCGCCTGACCGGGTCCATCCTCGAGGGCGTCACCCGCGACAGCATCATCCAGCTGGCCCGGGACAGGGGACTGACCGTGGAGGAGCGAGACGTGACCCTCGGCGAATGGCAGGAGGGGGTGGCATCCGGTGCCATCACCGAGGTGTTCGCCTGCGGGACCGCCGCCGTCGTCACGCCCATCTCCCAGCTCAAGGGTCCGAACCTCGAAATCGGCGACCCGGATGCGCCGGCCGGCCGGATCACGATGGCGCTCCGCCAGGAACTGACCGACATCCAGTACGGCCGCCTGCCCGACCGCCACGGCTGGCTCACCCGCCTCGACGCCCCGGCCGGAACCGCATGAAGATCGCGCGGTTCAACAATGACGGGCTGATCTCGTTCGGGATCATCGACGACGACGAGCTGGTGGTGCTCAAGGGCGACCCGATGTTCGCGGGCTACGACCCCACCGGCCAGCGCGTCCCCGTGCGCGACGTGAAGCTGCTCGCCCCGGTGATCCCGCGGTCGAAGATCGTCGGGATGGCCTGGTCCTACTTCGCCGACGAAGACGAGCAGTCCGTCGCCATGGACTCCGAGCCGCGGTTCTTCCTCAAGCCGAACACCGCCGTCGTGGGCCCGGGCGACCCGATCGTGCTGCCGGCCGCGTCGCGGGACGTGCGGGTGGAGGGCGAACTCGCCATCGTGATCGGCAAGATCACGAAGAACGTGTCCGTGCTGGACGCCGAGGACTCCATCTTCGGCTACACGATCGCGAACGACGTCACCGCTGTTGACCTGCGCGAGCGGGACGGGCACCTGACCCGGGCGAAGAGCTTCGACTCGTTCTGCCCGCTCGGCCCGGTCATCGACACCGAGTTCGACTGGACCGGCCTCTCGATCGAATCCCGCATCAACGGTGAGACCTTCCAGGAGGGCACCGCGGCGCTGCTCAAACACACCGTGGCGGAGATGATCTCCTTCGTCTCCGGCGTGTTTACCCTGCTGCCGGGCGATGTCATCCTGACCGGGGCCCCCGGCCGGGCCCGCGCCGTCGCCGACGGCGACACCGTGCAGGTCGAGATCGCGGGCATCGGCGTGTTGTCGAACCCGGTGCGCCGGGCCTGAGCCCGGCCGCGCGACTGTCAGCCTGCTGCGGGCGCGTCCTGCGGAAACCAGGCCCGAATCTGGTCCAGCGCCGTGTCGAGCAGGGCGACCGACTCGGCCGCGTTGACCCGGGCGAGGAGCATGGCGCTCATCCCCAGTGAGGCCAGGGTCCTCGCACGCTCAGGGGCGCGGTCAGGCCCGGATTCTCCCGGAGCCGACCCGGCCGCCCGGAGGGCGTCCTGAAGGGCGCGGGTCAGCTCCGACCGGTAGTCGTCGACGACCTGGCGGGCCGGGTCGTCGTGGGCGGCGAGGCCCGCGGCGCAGTTCACGAGCAGGCAGCCGCGGCGGGGGGAATCCTCCGGCAGGGCGCACACCGCCGAGCGGAGTTCCGCGAAGTAGGCGATCAGTGACGCGCGGCCGGCCGAGGGGCCGACCCCGGCCCCGGCCCCGGTCAGGATGCGCAGGCGCGGCCGGATCACGGTGTCCTGGTAGTCCTCGACGGCGGCGTCGAAGAGGCCGCGCTTGCTGCCGAACGCGTGGTAGATGCTGGATCGCTTGAGTCCGGTGGCGGCTTCCAGATCGGCGAGGGAGGCCGCGTCGAAGCCCTTGTCCCAGAACAGGTCCCGGGCCGCCTGCACGACGGTGATGCGCTCGAAGCTCTGCATCCGTCCCATCGCGTTTCCTCCAATTTTCCTGTGAGTGGTTTTGTGTATCGCTCAGTACACAATATATTAGACCATCCGTTACAAAATAGCAGAGGAGCCCCCGATGGCCTCGTCCACCACCAGCACCCAGATCCAGCTCGCCGCGCGCCCCACCGGCTGGCCGACGGATGCCGACTTCAGCACCATCCGGATCGACCTGCCCGAGTTGGCCGCCGGCCAGGTGCGCGTCGCCAACGAATTCGTGTCGGTCGACCCCTACATGCGCGGTCGGATGAACGACGCCAAGTCCTACTCCGCGCCCTACGCGCTGGGGGACACCATGACCGGCGGGGCCGTCGGCCGCGTGGTCGCCTCGGCCTCCGACTCGGTTGCCGTCGGCGACGTGGTCGTGCACCAGTTCGGCTGGCGCGACCTGGTGCAGGAGGATGCCGCCGGATTCCGGGTCGTCCCCGAGCTCCCGGGCGTGCCGCTCTCCGCCTACCTCGGCGTGCTCGGCATGACCGCCCTCACCGCCTACGTCGGCCTGCTCGAGGTGGCCGGACTCAAGGAAGGCGACACCGTCTTCGTCTCCGGCGCCGCCGGCGCCGTCGGCAGCATGGTCGGCCAGATCGCCAGGCTCAAGGGCGCCAAGCGCGTGATCGGCTCGGCCGGTTCGGCCGAGAAGGTCGCCCTGCTGACCGAGAAGTACGGCTTCGACGCCGCCTTCAACTACAAGGATGGCAACATCGCCGAGCAGCTCGCCGCCGCCGCTCCGGACGGCATCGACGTCTACTTCGACAACGTCGGCGGGGAGCACCTCGAGGCGGCCCTGGCCACCTTCAACGATGGCGGCCGTGCTGCCCTCTGCGGCGCGATCTCCGTGTACAACAACACCGAGGCATCTGTCGGCCCCCGTAACCTGGCGAACATGATCGGTCGAGGCCTGACCCTCAAAGGCTTCATCGTGGGCAACTACGTGCAGCACTTCGCCGCGTTCTCCACCGACATGGCCGGCTGGCTCGCCTCGGGCGAGGTCGTCTTCGACGAGACGGTCGTCGACGGGATCGACAACGCGGTCGAGGCGTTCCTCGGTCTCATGCGCGGTGAGAACACCGGCAAGATGGTCGTCCGCACGAACGTCTGATCGACCCGACAGCATCCTTTTCATACGATCACAATCTCTGGAGAAACCATGAATTCAGTACTTTTCGTCGTCAGTGCCGCTGACCACTGGACCCTCAACGACGGCAGCCTGCACCCGACCGGTTACTGGGCCGAGGAGCTCGCCGAACCGCACCGCCTGTTCACCGAGGCCGGCTGGCAGATCACCATCGCTACGCCGGGCGGCGTCGCCCCCACCATCGACGCGGGCAGCCTGACGCCTGCGGCCGCCGGTGGCGAAGACCGCGCCGAGGCCATCGTCGCGTACCTCGACACGATCGGCACCGAACTCGACGAACCGCGCTCGATCGATAGCGTCACGGTCGCCGACTACGACGTCGTCTTCTACCCGGGCGGTCACGGCCCGATGGAAGACCTCGCCGTCGACGCCGTCTCCGGCGCCATCATGACCGAGGCCCTCGACTCCGGTCGCATCCTCGGCGTGCTCTGCCACGCACCGGCCGCGATGCTCGCCGCCAAGCGTGCCGACGGTAGCTGGCCGTTCACCGGCTACCGGATGACCGGCTTCACCGACGAGGAGGAGACCCTCGGCGGCCTCGCCCCGAAGGCGAAGTGGCTCGTGCAGAGCCGCCTGGTCGAACTGGGCGCCGACTTCGTCGCCGGCGAGGCGTGGGGCGAGCACATGGAGATCGACCGCAACCTTTACACCGGCCAGAACCCGGCCTCCTCGGCCGCCCTCGCTACCGCGATCATCGCGGCCGTAACCGAAAAGACCGCCTGACCACCCCGCCGAGCCGTGAGTTCCGACCCTCTTTTTCGCTTTTTGAGGGGAGTTGCTCACCGCTCGGCGGACCGCGCCCGGGCTTGACGGTGGGTTGCGGGTCCGGACCGGCGGGCGGCGGGCGGCGGGCGGCGGGCGGCGGATTGTCAGGGGCGGAGGGCGCGGAGGGCGTCGGCGACGTCGTCCTCGTCGTTCCAGAGGTGGAAGGCCACCCGCGCCCGACCGGCCCGGCCCGAAGCGGTGAGCCCCGCCTGGGTGAGCCGGTCCAGGTCGGTGCCGTCGGCATCCGGCCAGGTCACGATCGCCTGGCCGGCCGGCGCCAGGCCGAGCCCGGTGCAGAGGGTGTCGCCCAGCGCCACGGCGTGATCGCGCACCTCGGCCAGGTCGAGCCGGCCGAACAGGTCCAGCGCGGGCTCGGCGCCCACCCAGGCGTTCCAGGCGGGGGAGACGTCGAACCGGCGCGCGTCGGTCGCGAGGTCCATGGCCGGTCCGTAGCAGGAGGCCCATGGGTCCCGGCCGGCGTACCAGCCGGCCTGCACGGGGAACAGCCGGGCGGCCAGGCGCTCGGTCACGGTCAGGAAGGCCACGCCCCGGGGAGCGCAGAGCCACTTGTAGCTGTGGCAGATGGTGGCGTCGAAGACGGATGCGTCCACCGGCATCCACCCGGCGGCCTGCGTCGTGTCGCAGAGGGTGAGGCTCCCGTGCCGTGCGGCCGCGGCCCTGATCGCCACGGTGTCGGCGACCGCGCCGGTGGCCGACTGCACCAGCGACCAGGCCACGAGCCAGGTGTCGGCGGTGATTCCGGCGGCCAGCTCAGCCAGCGGCAGATGCCGCACGGTGACCCCGCGGTGGGCCTGGCCGAGGAAGGGAAACACCATCGAGCTGAAGTCGCCGTCAACGCAGAGCACCTCCGCGCCGTCGGGCACGCTCGCGGCGAGCAGGCCGGCCAGCACGGATGCCTGCGACCCGATCGCGACCCGGCTCACCGGAACGTGCACGAGCCCCGCGTACGCGTGCCGAACCCGCTCGACGGCGGCGGCATAGCCCGTCGCCGAGGCCTGTCCGAGCGCCCACGCCTCGGCGTCCGCGCGAAGGGCCGCCTCCGTCTCCCTGGTCGGCAGCCCCAGCGTGCAGGCGGCCAGGTAGCCGCGGCCGCCGCGGAACCGGGCGCGCGCCTCCCGCACCCCGATGTGGGGCGGCAGCTCCGGCAGCTCCGGCAGTTCCGAGCGCGCGTCGGTCGAACGCGCGGCGGGGGAGTCGATCGGATTCATTCCTCCAGCATGCGGCGGGGGCATGCATTCGACAACAGCCACTAAATGATGTGAAACATAGCCGCAGGTTATGATTCGGGAATGACTCCCGTCGCCCCGCCCGTTCTCGATGCGCAGAGCCTGCGCGTCGTGGGCGCCATCGCCGCCCACGGGTCGATCACCGCGGCGGCCGCCGCGCTGGGCTACAGCCAGCCGGCCGTGAGCCAGCACCTCAAACGGCTGGAACAGCGCATCGGCATGGCCGTGATCGAGCGCGTCGGCCGCGGCGTGCGGCTCACCGAGGCCGGCCGGCTTCTCGCCCGGCACGCCGTGACGGTGACCGTCGCCCTGGAGGCCGCGTCCGGAGAGCTGGCCGAGCTGCAGGGGCTGCGGGCCGGCCAGGTGAGGCTGGCGGCCTTCCCCTCCGCCTCGGCCACGATCGTGCCCCGGTTGATCGCGGATCTGCGGAGCCGGCATCCGGGTATCACCGTCACCTACGTCGAGGCCGAGCCGCCGGAGGCCGTGGCTCTCGTGCGCGAAGACGACGCCGACCTGGCGATCACCTTCAGCTACCCCGGCGACCGGGTCGACCCGCACCGGGCCAGCGCGCACGGCCTGGTCGTGACCACGCTCCGCCGGGACGAGATGCTGCTCGTGTTGCCGGCCGGCCACGCGCACGCCGGCGACGACGCGGTCGACCTCGCCGACCTGGCCGGGGAGAACTGGATCGGCGGATGCCCGCGGTGCCGCGGTCACCTGCTGGAGCTCTGCGAGCACAGCGGTTTCACGCCCCGCATCTCCTACGAGACTGACAACACGGCTGCGGTGCTCGGCCTCGTAGCGGCGGGAATCGGCGTCGCGATGCTGCCCGCGCTGGCCGTCGGTGCCGGGCTCGCCCCCGCATCCGTCGCGGCGCACCCGTCGGTGAGCATCCGCCCGACCCTGGCCCGGGACCACCGCACCCTGCACGCGGTCACGGTCGCCGGTGCCGCCGGAGTGCCCGCCATCGCCGCGACCCTGCGGCGTCTGGCCGCGCTCACCGCGCTCACCGCGCTCACCGCGCTCACCGCGCTCACCGCGCTCACCGCGCTCACCGCGGCCGCCCCGGCCGGGGCCGTCGCCAACTAGACTCGATGTCGATGTCTGAGACAATAGCGCACCCGTTTTCCACCGCCACCGGCACCGACGTCCGCGTTCGGTTCTGCCCCTCGCCGACCGGAACGCCGCACGTCGGCCTCATCCGCACGGCCCTGTTCAACTGGGCTTACGCCCGGCACACAGGTGGCACGTTTATCTTCCGGATCGAGGACACCGACCCGGCCCGTGACACCGAGGAGAGCTTCGTGCAGCTCCTCGACGCGCTGCGCTGGCTGCGCCTGGACTGGGACGAGGGCGTCGAGGTCGGCGGGCCGCACGGCCCCTACCGCCAGTCCGAGCGCTACGACATCTACGCCGACGTCATTGAGAAGCTCAAGGCATCCGGCCACATCTACGAGAGCTTCGCCACCGGTGAGGAGATCGAGGTGCGCAATGTCGCACGCGGACGCGATCCCAAGGCCGGCTACGACAACTTCGAACGCGATCTGAGTGACGAGCAGAAGGCAGCCTTCCGCGCCGAGGGCCGTTCGCCGGCGTTGCGACTGAAGGTGCCGGACACGGACATCTCCTTCGACGACCTGGTTCGCGGCGAGATCACCTTCCCGGCCGGCTCGTTCAGCGACTTCGTCGTGGTGCGGCCCAACGGGCATCCGTTATACCCGTTCGTGAACCCGGTCGACGACGCCATGATGGGCGTCACCCACGTGCTGCGCGGCGAAGACCTGCTCTCCTCCACGCCGCGCCAGATCGCGCTGTACCACGCGCTGATCGACATCGGGCTGGCTACGTTCGTGCCGCGCTTCGGGCACATGCCCTACGTGATGGGGGAGGGCAACAAGAAGCTCTCCAAGCGCGACCCCGAGTCCAACCTGTTCCACCACCGCGCTCGCGGCTTCGTGCCGGAGGGCCTGGTCAACTACCTGTCGCTGCTCGGCTGGTCGCTCGCGAGCGACCGCGACGTGTTCACGATCGATGAGATGATCGCCGCGTTCGACGTTGTCGACGTATTGCCGAACCCGGCCCGCTTCGACCTCAAAAAGGCCGAGTCGCTCAACGGCGACCACATCCGCCTGCTCGACCCCGCGGACTTCGCCGCTCGGGTCATCCCGTACCTGGTGGCCGCCGGCGACGTGACGGAACCGCTGAGCGAGGTGCAGCAGGCCATCCTCGAGGCCGCGGCCCCGCTCGTTCAGGAGCGCATCGCCCTGCTCGGTGAGGCGCCCGGCATGCTCGGCTTCCTGTTCATCGGCGGCGACTCGCTGGTCTACCAGCCGGATGCGCTCGCCTCGCTCCCGAAGAATTCCCAGGAGATCCTCGCCGCCTCCACCGCGGCGCTGCTGGACATTCCCGAAGCGGAATGGACGCACGACCGCGTGCACACCACGCTCACCGAGACGCTGATCGACGGCCTCGCACTCAAGCCCCGAGTGGCCTTCGGCCCGTTGCGGGTCGCCGTCTCAGGCCGCCGCATCTCGCCGCCGCTGTTCGAGTCGATGGAGATCCTCGGCAAGGCGGAGTCCGTGCTGCGGCTCACCCGCCTGGCGGCGCACACCCTCGAGTAACCGAGGCTCCGGGCGGAGGTGGGCCCTGGCTCGCCACCGCCCGGCTCCGCCCGGCTCCGCCCGGCTCCGCCCGGCTCCGCCCGGCTCCGCCCGGCTCCGCCCGGATCGCCGGCGGCACGTTCTCGCCATCGAATTCGGCCCTGAATTTGTACCGCCCGGCAAGGTGGGTTAGAGTTACGAGTCGGCCGGTTCTTCGGAACGGGCAGTGGGGTATGGTGTAATTGGCAACACGACTGATTCTGGTTCAGTTGTTCTTGGTTCGAGTCCAGGTACCCCAGCACTGAGTGAAACCCCCGGTCATTCGGGGGGGGTTTTGTCATTTGTGCGACCCTGTTGAGCCACGTCTGAATCTCGCTATCCGGACGAAGAATCGGTTCCGCGTTGCCCCTTTCGCCCGATTTCCCGCGGATTGCCGAGTCGGCCAGGGCGAAGTGTCGATGGACATGACGTGAAACGTGATGTTCTTGGTTCGAGTCTCCGGATGGGTGACCGTTGAGCGTGGTTTTGCAATGGCGGCTGTGGGGTTTCTGCCCTACGGCTCACAGAGATGGGCCAGAGCTCGCGAGACTGGCTCCGGCGTGCCGACTGCTGTGATGATGATTGATGCAGCCCACAGTGACGATCGCCCCCGCGGCCAACGGCGGACTGTCGAAGACGGCTGCGCCGGCAAGGCCAGTCGCTGGCCTAGGCCAGCGACTGGCAGGAAAGGTTAGCTGCAGGGAGCCTACGAGCGAACCAATCGAGCGATTGCGGTCGAGGCCTCCCGGATCTTGGCGGCCCCTTCTTCACCGCCAGATGCGACGGCGGCCACAACGCAGTGACTCATGTGGTCGTCTAGCAGACCCAGTGCCACGGACTGCAGAGCGCTGGTCATGGCCGATATTTGCGTCAGGATATCGATGCAGTATTGTTCGTCTTCGACCATGCCCTGTAAGCCGCGGGCCTGCCCCTCGATGCGACGAAGTCGCTTCAAGTAGGCATCCTTATTTGAGATGTATCCGTGGGGGCCGGCGTGGGCCGCCTCGTCGTTCGAATCACTCATCGATGTCTTTGTCCTGATCTGTTCTGACCCGTGGGATAACGAAGCCTGCATATGAGTAGCAGAGTAACGATATAACTATACCCCCCGGCGGTATCTAACGAATTGGGCGCTGAGTGGTTGTTTGCCGTCGCCTCATGTTGACCGAGTACCCCCCAGGGGTATACATTGAGATTACCCCCTGGGGGTACTTCCCGACGGTTGCTTCGATCGCCGCGGAACGAAAGGAATCGTGAATACTATGTCGTCGTTGAATCAGAATGATCTTGGCCTTACCGACGCTTCGTGCTCTTGCGGGTCGCAGACACACAAATCGGAGCGTACTGCCGAGTCCGGCGCCGTTACGACGACTTTCCACGTGTCGGGCATGACCTGCTCTCACTGCGTGAAGAGCGTGACGGCCGAAGTGGGCAGGGTCCCCGGGGCCGAAACCGTGGATGTTGAACTTGTCCCGGGTGGTGTCTCGTTGGTCACCGTTTCCAGCGCGGGCCCGCTAAATCCTGCCGCGGTGGCTGCCGCCGTCGACGAAGCAGGCTACGAACTGGTCACGGCGACACCGTGAGCGGCCAGCAGGTCGACCTGCTCGTCGGAGGCATGACCTGCGCCTCCTGCGCGGCCCGGATCGAGAAGAAACTCAACCGCATGCCCGGGGTGGAGGCCTCCGTCAACTACGCCACCGAAAAAGCCAGCGTTTTCGTCCCCGACGGTACGACGATCGAGCAGGCCATCGCGGTAATCGTGGAGACCGGCTACACGGCCGAACGTCCGAGACCGCCCGAAGCTGAGGTCCCCGATGCGCCGACGGAGCAGGACCGCGAGGTCGCAGGCCTACGCCAGCGGCTGATCGTGTCTGGGGTGCTCGCCGCCCCCGTTCTCCTGCTCTCGATGATCCCGCCGCTTCAATTCACCAACTGGCAGTGGCTGGCCCTTACCTTGGCCGCGCCCGTCGCTGTCTGGGGAGCCTGGCCCTTCCACCGCGCCGCCTGGACCAACCTGCGCCACGGTGCAGCAACCATGGACACTCTGATCAGCATCGGCGTGCTCGCCGCCCTCGGCTGGTCGCTGTTTGCGCTGTTCTTCGGCACCGCCGGAATGCCCGGTATGACCATGAGCTTCAGCCTCACCGCCAGCCCCAAGGGCGGAGCCGCTGAGATTTACCTGGAGGTCGCCTCGGCGGTCACCGTGTTCATTCTGGCCGGCCGCTACTTCGAGGCCCGCGCCAAGAAGCAGTCCGGCGCCGCACTGAAGGCGTTGCTCGAACTCGGCGCGAAAGAGACGACCCTCTTGCGGGACGGCGTCGAGACCAACGTGCCAACCGCATCCCTGGTTGTCGGCGACCACTTCGTGGTGCGCCCCGGAGAGAAAATCGCCACGGACGGCACGGTCACCGAAGGAAACTCGGCGATCGACGCGAGCATGCTCACCGGCGAGTCCGTTCCGGTCGAGGTCGGCCCCGGCGCCGCCGTGGTCGGCGCCACCCTCAACTCGGGTGGGCGCCTGGTTGTCCGGGCGACCCGGATCGGAGCCGACACGCAGCTCGCCCAACTCGGTCATCTGGTCGAGCAGGCGCAAACCGGCAAGGCCGAGGTGCAGCGCCTCGCCGACCGCGTCTCCGCCGTCTTCGTGCCCATCGTGATCGCTCTGTCCCTGGCGACCCTCGCCGTCTGGCTGCTCATCGGCGCCGGGCCCGTCGTGGCATTCACCGCGGCCGTGGCCACCCTGATCATCGCCTGCCCGTGCGCGCTGGGCCTGGCAACGCCGACCGCGCTGCTGGTCGGAACCGGGCGCGGCGCCCAACTGGGCATCCTGATCAAGGGCCCGCAGGTGCTCGAATCCACCCGCCGGGTCGACACCATCGTGCTCGACAAGACCGGCACCGTCACCACCGGCCGGATGACCCTCGTCGCGACCGCCCCCGTCTCTGGCGTCACCGAAGAGGAACTCCTCGGCCTCGCCGGCGCGGCGGAAACCGGTTCCGAGCATCCGATCGCCCAAGCCATCGTGTCCGGTGCCCGAGAGCGCAGCGGCGAACTGCCGGCGCCGGAGTCGTTCGCCTCGACCGACGGGCTCGGCGTGCAAGTCCTCATCGACGGCCGGGTCGTGCTGGTTGGCCGGCCGCGCTGGCTGACCGAGCAGTGGGCCATCCCGCTCACGTCTGAACTCCAAGCGGCGCTCTCATCGTTCGAGGACCAGGGTCGCACCGTGGTAGCTGTGGCCTGGGACGGCCACGCGAAGGGCTTGATCGCCGTGTCCGACACGGTCAAGGACACCAGTGCCGCTGCCATCGCCGAGTTCCGGCGCCTCGGCCTGCGACCGGTGCTCCTCACCGGTGACAACGCGACCGTGGCCGCATCCGTGGCCGCAGAAGTCGGCATCACTGAAGTCCGGGCCGGCGTCCTCCCGGCCGAGAAAGCGGCAATCATCCGGCAGTTGCAGGGCGAGGGACGTGTCGTGGCGATGGTCGGCGACGGCGTAAACGATGCTGTCGCGCTGGCCACCGCCGACCTCGGCATCGCGATGGGATCCGGAACGGATGTCGCGATCGAGGCCAGCGACCTGACCCTGGTGCGCAGTAACCTCGTGGCGGCAGCGGATGCGATCCGGCTTTCCCGCCGCACCCTCGCCACCATCAAGGCCAACCTCTTCTGGGCCTTCGCCTACAACGTGGCCGCGATCCCGCTGGCCATGTTGGGCCTGCTCAACCCGCTGATCGCGGGCGGCGCAATGGCGTTGTCCTCCGTCTTCGTCGTGAGCAACAGCCTCCGGTTGCGCAGCTTCCGCGGCCTCAACCTGACGATCACTGCGTCGCCCACCGGCGTCCCCGTGGCAGTGCCGATAGGCGTCGACTGACCTGCTGCTTTTGGTTTCACAGGTAGCCCTGCGCAAAAGTCGATACTGTAGGGGGGTATACACGGAGACGCTAACCGCGACAGGCATGGACCCGGAGGTGACATGAAGCTCGATCGCATCACACGAGCGGCGTACCTCCGGAAGCCTGCCTTCCGGTCCACGCTTATGGCGATGGTCGCCTTGGCCGCGATTCTGTTCAGTTTTCTGGCCATGAACTCAACGCACGCCGGGCATGAGACCGGTGGGACCGCATTTGCGACCGCATCCGGCCAGGCACCCGATGTGGGTATTGTGCCCGGCGTCGGCGCTGGCGCTGGCGTTGTCGCAACAGGCGCCGTTGTCGCGGCAGCCTCCATTGCCGCTCACGCCCGCATCGGGGTGCTCGGCTGCGCTGACTGCGTACTGGACTGTGCAATCCTCGCGATGACCTGCACCATTGTGCTCGTGCTCGCTTCGCTGATCTTGCTCGCCCGGCAGCCGTCCCTCTATCGTCGACTGCTCGACGCAGGCGGATGCAATGTTCGTCACCTCAGCGGCCCGACACTCCATATTTACCGACCGAGTCTGACAGCACTTTCCATCAATCGTATTTAGAACCAAACCCTCCCGCGCGCCGTCATGTCGCCGCGCGGATTTCTTGCGCCTTTCGGCGCTGCGGTTTCTTGGGTCTAACTATGAATGGAAAACAGAATGCTTAAATCACGTATGTATCTGGTCACGTCAGCGTCCCTGGCCGCGGCGCTCACGCTTAGTGCCTGCACCAACGGAACAGCCCCCAATGCCCCATCTGCCACGTCCAGCGCTGCCGCTTCCGCCGCTTCCGCACCAGCTGATGTGACGTTTGCCCAGATGATGATCCCGCACCACAAACAGGCTGTTGAGATGAGCGACGACATCCTCGCCAAAGTGGGTATCGACCAGCGAATTCTTGATCTTGCCACGCAGATCAAGGCTGCCCAGCAGCCTGAAATCAAGCAGCTCAAGGCTTGGCTCACCGACTGGGGTACCGACGAGACCAGCACCCAGGGCATGGATGGAATGTCCGGTATGGGCGACGGATCGGACGGCCTCATGTCCGATGCTGACATGATGGCGCTCAACAAGGCCTCCGGTGCAGAGGCCGGCAAGCTCTACCTGAACCAGATGATCGTCCACCACGAGGGTGCCATCAAGATGGCGCAGCTGGAAGTGGATGAGGGCCAGAACGTAGACGCGAAGGCCATGGCGTCGAACATCGTGGCAACCCAAACCGAAGAGATCGGTGTCATGAAAAGCATCCTCGCGACCCTGTAGGACTCTCTGACGCACGGGGCGCCGCGCGAGCGAGCCCCGCTCATTCTCATGCGCGCCCACGACGATCCCTCGCTGAGGTTCGTCGCCGCCTGGTGCGCGCCATCGGTACTACTCTCCGGCATCTCGAGGAACAACATTTATGCACTCACCACCGGTCACATCCCGCCGGCTCCTGCGCGCGGCCGAAGCGCGCCGACGCAGGACACGGTCACCCCTGTCGTGGCAAAAGCGGGCCCCGGGCCCGGCACGACCGCCGACGCGGCATCGATTGTTCGGCGGCGTCGCGATGACGTTTGTCGCGCTCCTCGCGGTCAGCGTCTCCCTGCCTGCTCTCGCGGTGAACCCAGACGCCGTGATGGCAGTCTCACGGAGCCGAGTAACAGGCGGTGCGGCGCAAGCCTTTCCGGCAAACGAGGCAGGCGCGGTAACCGCTGTCCTTCGCGACGGATTCACCGTGGAACGAGTGAAAAAGCCTTTGCCGGGCGCGTATACCCAAACAGCTGGCACGTATGTCAACTACTTGGATTCGCCAATCCAGTGGCCCTTCACTGTCGGGGTTCCGATCTCGACGGACTTCGGTCCGCGGGTGCCGCCCTGCGTTGGGTGCTCGAGCTTCCATAAGGGAATCGACATGAACCCCGGTGTGAACACTCCCATCCAAGCGATCGCAGACGGCGTGGTGAGAGAAGTATCGGCGACCGACGATAGCGGCCTCGGCGTCTACGCCATCATCGACCACATGATCGGCGGGCGGCTTGTCAGCAGCCTCTACGCCCACATGACGGAGGGCTCCCTCGCTCTCAGCGTTGGGCAACCTGTTCTGGTTGGCCAGTTCGTGGGCAATGTCGGCACGACCGGTCAGAGTACCGGACCACACCTTCATTTCGAGATACTGCTCGACGGCTCCGCACCGACAGACCCATTTGCCTGGCTCACGCAGAAAGTACGTCCCAATGGCGCAAACTAAATGCCACCCGCAGTCGCCCAAACGCCCGGTCCTCGTGAAATGGGCCGGAACGATGATCGCTACGCTGTCGCTGGTCGCCGTCATCGGCGTGGCGTCCCCGGCAGCAGCCGGCGGGTACCCGTCGTGGTCAGACGTCGAGAGCGCGCGTTCGAGCGAGGCGTCGAAGCAAATGCAAATCATGGCGATCAAGGATTTGATCGCCGGGCTCGTGACCGAGGTGGCGACGGCCAGGGACCTGGCCGCTCGACGCGGTGCTGAGTACGAGCGCGCACAGGGGGCATTCGACGAAGCCACCTACCGCGCCACGACTCTCCAGAGCCAGGCCGATGACGCCACTCAGCGCGCCAGCGTGTCCCAGCGCCAGGCCGGCCGGTTGGCCGCGACGCTGGCCCGCGCGGGCGCTTCCGATCTCTCAATGACCATCTTTCTCCAGGGCGAGAACTCCGACGCCTTGCTCTACCAGCTTGGCGCCATGAGCAAGCTCACCGAGCGTTCCAGCACAATCTACGAACATGCAGCGACGGACCGGAATTCCGCGACTGTCTTGACCGACCAGGCGAAGGTAGCGAAGGAGGCGCTCGGCGCCCTTGCCAGAGAAGCAGAGACGACCCTGAAGGACGCCACCACGGCCAGCGCCGCACTGATGTCAAAGCTCGCGGAACAAGAGCAGAACGCAGGCACTCTCCAAGCGCAACTCGCGGTCCTCAGCGATAACCGCGCCGCCACAGAGGCCGATTATGCCAAAGGCGAGGAAGCTCGCCGAGCAGCCGAGGCGGCAGCTGCAGCCTCCGCTGCTGCGGCTGCTGCTGCAGCTGCTGGCGCTGGTGGCGCTGCCGCGTCGTCCGGGGGAGGCGGTGGATCGGCTCTGGACGTCGGTCAGCTCAGCGAGCAAGGGTGGGCGCTTCCCGTGTCTGGCTGGATCAGCGACTCCTTCGGCCCGCGCCCCTCCAAACCTGTGGCCGGCGTCGGCGCCTTTCATTACGGTACTGACATCGCCGCTGGGTGTGGGCGAGCGGTATCGGCCGCGACCGGGGGCACGGTCATTTTCGCCGGGTATCTCGGCAGCTACGGCAATTGGGTCCTCATCGACCACGGCAATGGCGTTCAAACCGGCTACGCACACAACAGCCAGATCCTGGTCAGCAATGGCCAGCAGGTCGCCGCCGGCGAGACCATTTCCCTCGTCGGCACGACCGGGGCCTCCAGCGGATGCCACTTGCACTTCGAGACTCGAGTCGATGGCGCCCGAATCAACCCCGTGCCGTTCATGAGCGCGAGAGGGATCACCCTTGGATGATCGCAGGTGGAGAACCCGGCTCGTTGGAGCAGTGACGTTCGGGGTGGCAGCCGCGATACTGCTCAGCGCTTGCGCGAGTGATTCGCTCGCTGACCAGTACCGGGCCGGCAGCAACAAAAACTACATTGCTGGCGACGGATCGGTCACCGAGATCGCGTCGGCGAATCGGCTGACGCCGGTCGATTTCACCGGCACCCTGGAGTCCGGTGGCACGACGACGCCGGCGGATTATCGGGGACGAGTACTCGTTTTGAATTTCTGGTACGCCGGTTGCGCACCCTGCCGGGCCGAAGCCCCCGACCTTCAGGCTCTGTGGACCAAATATCAGGACCAGGGAGTCAGCTTCCTGGGAGTGAATATCCGTGACCAACTCAGCACTGCACACGGCTTCGCGGCGACCTACGGCATCACCTACCCATCTGTCATCGACGCCGACACGGGCTCTATGCAACTGGCCTTCAGCGGAACGGTCGCGCCGAACGCCGTTCCGACGACCATCGTCCTCGATAAGCAGGGCCGCGTGTCCGCACGGATACTCGGCCGGATCCCCGACGCGAGCGTCCTCGATGCGCTGATCAGAAGCGCACTCGAGCCAGACAAATGACCATTTCACGGCGGTACCCGAGCGCCCTCCGCCCGCTCCAAACCCAGGAAAGAACGCCCCGCCCATGACCATTCTCAGCAGCATCCCGAGCCCGGACATCAGCTCCTTCCAGCTCGGGCCGTTCCAGATTCACTTCTACGCCCTGTTCATCCTCACCGGCATCGTGGTCGCCGTGGTCCTGACGTCCCGGCGGCTCACCCGCCGCGGCGGAGAGCCCGGGATCGTCTTGGACATCACGCTGTGGGCCGTCCCGTTCGGCATCCTCGGCGGACGGCTCTATCACGTGGTCACGCATCCAACCGACTATTTCTTTCCCGGAGCGGATCTCTGGAAGACGCTCTACGTGTGGGAGGGCGGACTGGCGATCTTCGGGGCCATCCTCTTCGGCGGCCTCGGCGTGTACATTGCCTGCCGTCGAGCCGGAGTGCGATTCCTCTCGTTCGGCGACGCCCTCGCCCCCGGCATGCTGCTCGCCCAGTCGTTCGGGCGCCTCGGTAATTACTTCAATCAAGAACTCTTCGGCACCCCGACCACGCTCCCATGGGGCCTCCAGATCAACCCAGGCCAACCGGCGTTCCCCACCGGATTGCCTGCGGAGACACTCTTTCACCCCCTGTTCCTGTACGAGATTCTGTGGAACCTGGCCGGCGTCATCATCGTCCTGCTCGCCGAGCGTCAGTACAACCTCCGCTGGGGCAAGACCCTCGGCCTCTACCTGATCATCTACGGGGTGGGCCGCACCTGGTTTGAATCCTTCCGGCTGGACCCGACAGAATTTGAACTTCTCGGCGTCAAGATCAACATGATCACAGCGGCAGCAGTCGCAGTCGTCGGCCTCATCTTGATCATCGTCCAATCCTGCCGCCACACGGGACCGGAAACAAGCCCGTACCTCCCCGGTCGGCAACGCGCATCGCTTCAACAACCGATCACGGGACTGCCGCCGACTGCCGCTTCTACGCACGCCGTTGACGCCCCGCCGAGCAACACCGTAGGGCAGAAATGAGGGCGTCGATGATGAGGCGGAGCCATGGGTGAAGACTTCGCCCAAATCGTCCTCAGCGGACAACTACTGATTGCAATCCCGATCGCCTTGCTGGCTGGTCTTGTCTCCTTCGCGTCGCCCTGCGTACTGCCCCTGGTGCCCGGATACCTGGCATACGTGGGCGGCATGGCCGGTCAAGGGGGCGTCCACACCCGACGACGCCTCCTCATCGGCGTCGGCTTGTTCGTCCTGGGTTTCTCGGTCGTGTTCATCTCCTATGGCGCCGCCTTCGGAGCTGCAGGGTATTGGCTGGTGCGCTGGCAAGATCCGATCACCCGTGTGCTCGGTATTGTCGTGATCATCATGGGGCTGGCGTTTATCGGCGCTTTCTCTGCGTTTCAACGCACGGTGAAACCGCGTTTCGCGCCGGCCACCGGGTTGGCTGGGGCGCCTCTTCTCGGTTTGGTCTTCGGCGTCGGTTGGACGCCCTGCCTCGGTCCGACTCTGACAGCCATTTCACTGCTCAGCCTCGGCACGGGATCCCCCGGGCGGGGCGCCCTGTTGGGCCTGTTCTACTGCCTGGGACTGGGTATCCCGTTTCTGTTGGTCGCTCTTGGGTTCAACTGGATGGCCAGTGCGATTGCCTGGTTGAAACGCCACATTCGCGCGATCAACAGAGTTGGCGGCTCCATGCTGATCCTGATCGGGGTGCTCATGGCTAGCGGCGTGTGGACACTGTGGATCTACAGCATGCAAGCACTGATTGGTGCGGTTGTGCTCCCGATCTAGCAGGGCTCACCGTCACGCTTCCCGCTCATTCATCCCATTCTCTTTTGAAGGAACCGCCATGAACCAATTCCTCACCCGCCGCACTTTCCTTGGCGCATCGATCGCCACGGCGACCACGGTTGCACTGGCAGCCTGCAGCACACCATCCCCGAACTCGCGACCGTCCGACCGGATTCTGCCGGACGATCCGATGATCGCCAAAGTCGAGGCACGCCGCCCCGCTACCGGGCGCAGGAGCACACAACAGTTGAACGCCGGGGCGTTTGCCACCAGCGTCGCCGGTACGACGCTGACGACCTGGGGCTACAACGGCTCCCTCACCGGGCCCACGATCCGAGCAGCAGTCGGCGACCGGCTGGAGGTTGCCGTATCCAACGCTCTTGCAGAAGCCACCACCGTGCACTGGCACGGCCTGGCGCTCCGAAACGACGCCGACGGCGTCCCTGACCTCACACAGAACGCCATCGCCCCAGGATCCGACTTCAACTACAAGTTCCGGCTCAACCGGCCGGGCACCTATTGGTACCACTCGCACGCCGAAATGCAACGCGAGCGGGCCCTCTACGGTGCCCTCATCATCGAGGATCCAAAAGAACCACTGTCCTACGACCAGGACTGGGTCATTGTGCTGGACGACTGGCTCGACGGCATTACCGGCACTCCTCAGGAAGCCCTCGACGAACTGTCCATGGGAATGAACATGTCCGGGATGGACATGACGATGAAGCACATGCTGATGGGGTCCCACAGCTCCTACCTCGGCGGTGACGCAGGTGACGTGACGATGCCGGCGCATCTGTTCAACGATAAAACCACCAGTGACGCGGAAATCTTTGCCAGCCGCCCGGGCAACCGCATTCGCCTGCGCATCATCAACGCAGCAGGCGACACCGCTTACCGGGTCGGTGTGCCGGGACAGAAAATCACCCTCACCCACGCGGACGGATTCCCCGTCAAGCATCAAGACGTGGACGCAGTCGTCCTGGCCATGGGGGAACGTATCGACGCGATCCTCACCGTCGCGACCGGTTTCACACCGGTCGTCGCTTTACCAGAGGGCAAGAAAGGCGTCGCGCACGGCCTCATCAGCACCGGCACCGGGACGGCCCCCGATACGAACGGGCTGCCCACCGTACTCGATGGGAAGGTCACCGACGGCGGTCGTCTGAAAGCACACGAGTCCGTCCTGCTGTCACCCCGGTCGCCCAACCGCGTTCACACCATGCGCCTGACCGGCACCATGGCAAAGTACGACTGGGGCATAAACGGTCGACGTTTTGACATGATGACCCCCTTCGCGGGCGCCTTCGAGGTCGCCGTCAACGACCGCATCCAAGTGAAGATCATCAACCAGACGAAGATGTGGCACCCCATGCATCTGCACGGGCACACCTTCCAAATCGCCGGCGACGGAGCACGGAAGGATACGGTCATCGTTCGGCCCAACGAGACGGTGACGTTCGAATTCGACGCGGACAACCCGGGCCAATGGCTCGCACATTGCCACAACGCCTATCACGCCGGCCGCGGCATGATGGGGGTCTTTTCTTACGTTCGCTGACGGGTGCCGACGGACGCGAGACGGGTCTCCAACATGGAGGGAATGCTCAGCTAAATTGAAATACTATGAGTGATAGTAGTTTGGGGTTGTCCCGGCAGGTGGTGATTGGAGCTGGGTTATGGGGCGAGTTTTGCTGTCAACAACGATTTTGGCAGCGTTTCTCGGTGGTGTGGTGGCCTTGATGGCCCCTTGCTGCGCCTCAGTCATGTTGCCGGCCTTTTTGCTTCCAGCTTCCGTAGCCGAAGCCAGATCCTGGCGATGACATTCGTATTCGCGGCCGGTGTCGGCACGATCATTCTCCCCATCGCCCTAGGTGCTGCCGTCCTCAGCCGCGTTTTGTTCCAGTATCACTTCGGGATTTTTAGTGCAGTCGGCGTCGCGATGGTGGGCCTGGGAATCGCCACGCTTGCGGGTTGGAAAATGATGCTGCCCATGCCGTCTGGCCGAGGCGGCGGAACCGGTATCGGTTCTGTATACGGTCTCGGTGTCTTCTCTGGGGCCGCCAGCGCGTGCTGTGCACCGGTTTTGGCTGGCGTGGCGGCGCTCTCCGGGGCCGCCTCGTCCTTGCCTGCTGCTACTGCCGTGGGCGTGGCTTACGTATTCGGGATGGTGGCTCCCTTGTGTGCTTTGGCGCTGGTCTGGGACCGGAAAGACTGGGGAGCTAACCGCCTGCTCTCTTCCACGACCGTCCCGATTGGGCCCGGAACCCGGTGGAGGTTGCCCTTGGGAACTCTGCTCTCGGGTGCGCTGATGATCACAATGGGTGTGATCACCATCGTCTTGGCCGTGCAGGGACCCGGCATGGCACCCGATGGGTGGCAGGTTGGGCTTGCGGCTGCACTGGGGCACTGGGCCGCCGTCATTCAAGAGTACCTCTCCTTCGTGCCCGGGTGGGTCTCGACCGTTGCCGTGTTCGCCGCCCTGGGCCTCCTACTCTGGAAGGCCGTGCGTAGCCGCACGAGCTCGAGCTCACCAACAACAGATGCCGTCGAGGCGGATTCTTGCGCCTCCTGCTCTACAGACCAGCCAACGTTGGAGGCTTCACCTGAAGCCCTCGCGTCGACCAGATCGACCGAGAGGTCCAGCCGCACTCATGCAGAGGAGTCAGACTAATGGCAGCGAACAAGCAGCGCCCGCAACCACCCGCCACACGCACCTTCGTGCGCCGAGCGATCGTGATCGTCGTGGCGGTCGCGGTGGCAGCGACCATCCTCGTCTCCCTCCTCACGCAGACCACGAATCCCACGAGGAAAGAGGACGCCGCTCCCGTCAGTTACACGGTCGGGGCACCTGGCCCGGGAGTCGAAGCGCCCGCCTTCTCACTGCCTTCCACGGCCGGCGGAACCGTTAATCTGAGTGACTACCGCGGCAAATCAGTGATGCTCTTTTTCCACGAAGGCATCGGATGCCAGCCGTGCTGGGACCAGATCCGGGATCTGGAGTCCGCACAGGCTCAACTAAAGTCCGCCGGTATTGACCAAGTCCTCACCATCACCAGCGGGCCAGTGGAACTGATTGCCCAGAAGATGGCCGACGACAAGCTGACCGCTGTTGCACTGGCCGACACCCAGCTGGATGTCTCCGTGACCTATCAGACCAACAAATACGGCATGATGGGCGATTCTCGCAATGGACATAGCTTCATCCTGGTTGGGCCACGGGGAAAATTCAGTGGAGGGCCGACTACGGCGGGCCGCCGAACTACACGATGTATGTGCCCATCGATCAGATAATCGCGCAGCTGACATCAGCCCGGGCGAACTCGTGATGATAATCACGATCCTGACCCAGGCCTCCTGCCCCTCCTGTGATCAAGCAAAGCTGGTGCTCTCCCGACTGGCCCGTGACCACCCGTTTGAGGTTCTGGAAATCGGGCTGGGTACCGACGAGGGGCGGGGCCTCGCGGTTCGCCACGGCGTAGCTTTTGCGCCGGGCGTCCTCATCGACGGGGTCATGTTCAGCTACGGGCGCCTTTCGGAGAAAAAGCTGGCCCGGCATCTGTCGCAACACCCCACGGCCGCCGAATCACGCTCCGGCACGGTCGCTCATCACAACAGACAACAAGAGTAGAAAGAAGCGGCCGAATGGCGAGCAAAAAAAACAGTGCAGACCGGCAGACGATCGTTGCGGCTGCACGAGCAGAGATGAAGCGGAGCGAGCGGCGTCGGAGTTTCTGGATCTATGGCTCCGGCGCCGTCGTCGCTATCGTCGTCGCGGCAATAGTCGCCTCCGTCTTCGTCGTCAATCAGCAAAGCAAGGATGCGGTCACCGCAGCAGCAGACAAGCCCATCAGCGGCGTGCAGAGCTTCGACGGACTCAGCCGAAACCACGTGAACAACGAGGTTGCCTTTCCGACGCTTCCCCCTGTCGGCGGAGATCACTCTGCCGAGCTGACTAACTGCGGCGTATACACGCAGCCAGTTGACACCTGGCGGGCCGTGCACTCGCTCGAGCATGGCGCGGTCTGGATCACCTACCGTTCCGATCTGCCGCAAGATCAGATTGACACCCTGACCGCAGATGCGGCATCGAACCCGTACGAACTGTTGAGCCCGTATCCCGACCTCCCCGCCCCGGTGATCGTAAGCGCCTGGGGAAAACAACTCCAACTGGACAGTGTGGATGACTCCCGCCTGCCGGTGTTCCTGCAGGCCTACCTGCAGGGCCCCCAGACGCCCGAACCCGGGGCACCCTGCTCCGGCGGCGTCCAAGGCTAATCAACACCGCCCCCGCGGGACGCGCATCGGGACGTGCATTACTATGAAAGATAGTTGACTGGGGACGTCGACTCAACCAATGTGCAGAAGGGAGCCACAGATGGTGCGACCACTCGGCACGCTGGAGCAGTTGGTCATGGACCGTATCTGGTCCTGGGGGCACCCGGTCGCCGTCCGCGAGGTGTTGGAAGATCTACAGCACGAACGCACTCTGGCCTACACAACGGTGATGACAGTGATGGACAACCTCCGCCGCAAAGGCATGCTGACCCGGGAGAAGGACGGCCGGGCCTACCTCTACAAAGCGGCACAGACTCGCGAGCAACACACCGCTGCGTTCATGGGTGAGGTTCTTGCCGGAGGAGCGGACACGGCGGTGACGCTTTTGCATTTCCTCGAACACATCCCGCCTGAGGAAGTCGCCAGCCTTCGCAATGCGCTGGATGACCACCTTCAAGGTCGAAAAAGCATAGCTCCATGACAGCGCCAGCTGTTTTGACAGTCTTTGCCGTGGCCCTTGCCTTGCTCGGGCCAGCACTGCTGAGCCGGGCTTCATGGCTCGAGCGGTCTCCACGAATCGGCATCGCCGCATGGCAGGCGCTGAGCGTCTCCCTTGTTTCGGCGGCGCTGCTCGCCGGCCTGAGCCTGGCGGTGCCGGCAATTCCCTGGACCACGGACCTCGGCCAGTTGATCCGCACCTGCGCCATGACCATCGTTGCGCAATACTCCACTCCTGGCGGTGCCGTTGTCAGCGCCACCGGGGCCGCCGCAGCGCTGGTCATCCTCGCCCGAGTCGCCTACTGCGTCGTCGCTGATAGAACGCTCGCGGCCCGCAACAGGAAGGCGCAACTGGACGCCCTGGCCCTGATCGCGCGACCCCACCTCCGCTACGACGCGCTCGTCGTCGAGCACCCGGCCGCCGCCGCATACTGCTTACCCGGCCGCGGCCGCCAAATCGTTCTAACCAGTGCGGCCTTGTCCGCCTTGGATCATAGTCAGCTCCTGGCGGTCCTGGCCCACGAGCGCGCGCACCTACGAGGTCGCCACGACCTGATCCTGGCAGCGGCCGACTCCCTACAGCGGGCGTTCCCACGTATCGCGGCATTCCGCACCGCCCGCACGGAGCTGGGCCGGCTCGTTGAGATGCTCGCCGATGACAATGCCGCCCGTCAGAGCGATCGCACCACGGTAGCAACGGCACTGGTGCGCCTGGCCGAGCATGGAATGACTCCCGTGACGGCTCTGGGCGCGGGCGGAGAGTCAGCCCTCAGCCGAGTCCGAAGGCTCATTTCACCCGTCCGGCCCCTCGGGGCCGGACGGACAACCCTGGCAGCCCTGGCCCTGGGGATACTCCTTTCAGTGCCCGTGTTCGTCGCCATTGCACCGGCATCCGCGGCGACGCCAATGCCACCCTGCCCGGTAAGCGGACAAGCCCTGACGATGTAGCCTGCGAACACAGAAACCCCCATCCGTTACGGATGGGGGTTTCTGTGTGCGCTATCCTCGCAACGTCGCTACTTCCTGGCGCAAACGCGCCAGCTCGGCCACGTCCTCGGCGCTCGGGCCGGCGTCGTGCAGGATTTGAGCGGCCCCGCCGTGGACAGAACTCCCCTTACGCATAGGACGGATGCAGAAGAGGTAGGTGAAAGTCAGTGAGGCCGTCAAAACTACCGCAGGGAGGACGGTTTCGCTCACCGGACGCCCGCGTCTCCGGGCTGTGCCGAGGCACCGCTCCGGCTCGCCCGCAACCGGTCCACCTCCGTGCGGAGGTTGGTCAACTCCTCTTTGTCGGCCGGTGCCATGGCCGTCAGCGCGTCAGGTGCCTTCTTCCCACGCAACATGAACCACATCATCAACCCCATGCCGACCGGGCAGGCGAGCAGGGCGAGACCATACAGTGCCGCGCCCACCGCTACTCCTCAGCCTTTCCGTGTTCGCGACCGGGCGTAGCAGGCCTCATCGGGTGATGATGAGTCATCATCGCTTCATGCATGTTGGCCATGCCGTTCGTCGCAGCCACCATGTCTGGCATGTCTGGCATGTCTGGCATCGTGTGCACGTGCGCGGCAACCGTCGCATCGCGGCCGTCACCCGCCGCCTGGGGAATCGTTACCGACAGGCTACTGTCCGTGGCAATGCTCTCGGCGGCATAGGCCGGAGCGACGGCACCTGCCGCAAGCAGGGCACCGGCGGTAAGAGAGTAAATCCAAATTCGTGAGCGCATGAGCGCCTCCTTTGTTGTTAAATACTATCCATGATAGTAGATGAGCTGAGCCATGATCGCAGTCAACGGCAACGCACAGGAAAGTCGATGCAAACTGCCGATGAAAACCGATGATCACGTATGCGTATACCCCCCGTGGGTATATGGTGGGGAGTGTTCCACGGGTTGGAAAGCCGTTCTTGTGGAGCCGATTTAAGGAATGGGATCGTCACATGAGCGAGAAATTTGAAACTACCGTCGTGGAAGTGCGGGGGGTGCAGTGGGCCTCCTCGCAAGCGATCGTTGAGTCAGTGCTCGCCCGCCGGCCCGGCGTGGTGACTGTTGAAGCGAATCCAGTGGCGCAGACGGCCAACGTGACCTTCGATCCCGGACAGACCTCCGTCGCTGACCTGGCGGGATGGATCCGGGAATGCGGTTACCACTGCGCTGGACGCTCCGTGCCCGATCACATCTGCGACCCGATGGCGGAATCCGTCACCGACCACGCCACACATGAAATGAAACCCGGGCAACCGGCTCGAACCATGCAGGAGACCATGGGACATGGTGGTGCCCACGGCGACATGTCCATGGCTGGCATGATCCGGGACATGCGCAACCGGCTTCTGGTGGCGGCCATCCTGTCGGTTCCGATCACTCTGTGGTCGCCGATCGGCCGGGAAGTTTTCGGTTTCACGGTTCCCACCCCGTTCGGGCTGCGCGATGACGTGTTCGCGTTGATACTGTCCCTGCCAGTCGTTTTCTATTCGGCTTGGATCTTTTTCGATGGGGCCGTCCGGGCTCTGCGGGCTCGCACCCTCGACATGATGGTGCTGGTGGCCGTCGGTGTTGGAGCGGGCTGGCTCTATAGCCTGTTCGTCACCCTCACCGGTGGCGGGGATGTCTTCTACGAGGCTGCAACCGTTCTAACCAGCTTCGTCCTCTTGGGACACTGGTTCGAAATGCGGGCCAGGGGCGGCGCAAACGATGCCATTCGCACGCTTCTCGAGTTGGCCCCGTCCCTGGTATTGGTCATCCGGGACGGAGAACCGGTTGAGGTCCCGACGGCGGAGGTTGTCCCCGGCGACCTGCTTCTGGTGCGGCCCGGAGCCAAAGTTCCAACTGACGCCGTTGTGGAAGACGGTGAGTCTGACATTGACGAATCCATGGTCACCGGGGAGAGCCTTCCCGTCGCAAAGAGCGTCGGATCGACCGTGATCGGCGCCACAGTCAACACCACCGGAACCCTTCGCGTGCGCGCGACCAAAGTCGGCGCCGATACCGCGCTCGCTCAGATCGTGGCCCTGGTCCAGGAAGCGCAGAACTCCAAGGCACCCGGACAACGCCTCGCCGACCGCGCAGCCTTCTGGCTCGTGCTCGTAGCCCTCATCGGCGGCAGCGCCACCCTCGGCGCCTGGCTCCTGGCCGGCGCGAGCCTTCCTACCGCGATCCTCTTCGCGATCACCGTCGTCGTCATCACCTGCCCGGATGCGCTCGGCCTGGCGACACCGACCGCCATCATGGTCGGCACCGGCCTGGGCGCCAAACGCGGAGTCCTCTTCAAGACCGCGACCGCGTTGGAGACCTCGGCTCGCATCGACACAGTCGTCCTGGACAAGACGGGGACACTGACCAAGGGCGAACCCGAAGTGACGGACTTCATAGCTGTTGGGATGGATGAGAAAGAGTTGCTGGCCCTTGTCGCTGCCGTGGAACGGGAGTCCGAGCATCCACTCGCCGCAGCCGTCGTCCGTTACGCCGTTGCGCGCGGCGCGACAGCGCTGGAAGCATCGGCGTTCCGCAACGTGCCGGGACATGGTGCCGGCGCCACGGTCACACGGCGCCAGGTGTTTGTCGGCAACCGCAAACTCATGGTTGCTCAGGGCATCGATATCGATCCGGTGTCCACGCAGCGTCAGACGCTGGCCGCGACCGGACGGACGGCGGTCCTCGTCGCCGTTGACGGAAAGACCGTTGGGGTCATCGCCCTGGCTGACGCCGTCCGGGAAACCGCGGAAGCCGCCGTCGTCGCTCTGCACGACGCGAACATTGAGGTCGTCATGCTCACAGGCGACAATGAGGCGACCGCGCAGCGAATCGCATCCTTGCTCCACATCGATGTTGTGATCGCCGAGGTGCTCCCGGAAGACAAAGCCGCGAAAATCAAAGAGCTGCAGGCCTCCGGCAAGCGAGTTGCGATGGTCGGCGACGGCGTCAACGACGCTCCGGCCTTGGCCCAGGCGGACCTGGGCATCGCCATCGGGGCGGGAACGGATGTCGCCATCGATACGGCGGACGTGGTCCTGATGCGGTCCGACCCCCTCGACGTCCCCATCGCCCTGCGCATCGGCAAAGCCACCGTACGCAAGATGCGGCAGAACCTCGGCTGGGCGGTCGGCTACAACGCGATCGCGCTCCCCATCGCTGCCGGCGTTTTCTTCACGACGTTCGGCATCCGGCTCAGTCCCGAAATCGCCGCCATCTCTATGTCCGGCTCCAGCGTCATCGTCGCAGTCAACGCACTGTTCCTCAAGCGACTTCGACTCCCCGGACAGCCTGAGAGCGCAACGGCCCCCGCAATCGAAGGCGGACGCGGTGTCGACGCTTCAGTTTCAGCCTGACTGGTCGGTGGCACGCAGGGGAACAGTAACCACGAACGTGGCACCCTGCCCTCGTCCGGCAGACGCGGCTGTGATGTCCCCGCCGTGCCCGCGGGCGATTTCTCGAGCGATCGTGAGTCCAATTCCCGATCCTGCTGATCGGCGGCCCTGGCCAGGCACACGGTAGAACCGCTCGAACACACGCTCCGTATCGTCTGGGGCCAGGCCCACACCGGTGTCGGTGACACTGACTTCACCCCGGCTGCCGACGGCGCGTGCGGTGATCGTGACGGCCCCGCCGGCGGGAGTTGCGTGCAGGGCGTTGCCGAGCAGGTTGGTCAGAACCTGGGTGATCCGGTCGGGGTCGACCTGGACGGGCAGGGCGGTGTCGGCGTCGACGTTCAGCGTGATGTCCGAATCGTCAAATTGAGGCAGGAGGCGCGCAGCGGCGCGGTGAGCGAGGTCGGCCAGGTCCTCATTGGTCGGATGCAGGTCAAGGCGCTGCTCCTGGGCGCGCGACAGGCTGGAGAGGTCGTCGGAGAGGCGGTGCAGCCGGCGCAGTTCCTCGCTGAGGGAGGCGAAGGTGTCGGGGCTCGCGCTGAACACGCCATCGATCAACCCCTCCACATAGCCGTCCAGGACGGTCAGCGGGGTGCGCATCTCATGCGCGACCTCTCCCAGCAGCCGGGTGCGCCGGGACTCCGTGTCGGCCAGGGCCTCGGCGAGGGTGTTGACGTCGGTGGCTAGGGCAGCTAGTTCCGGCTCGGACGGGACGGGGACTCTGCCTCCGTATTTTCCGGCGGCGATCATTTTCGTGGCGGCCCGCACCGCGTTGAGGGGGCGCAGCAGTCGCCCGGTGACGGCCGCGGCCACGAAACCGGCGGCGGCGACACTGGCCAGCACCCCGACGAGGAGCGAGGTCGTGAGCGCGGAGACGAATGCTGACCGCACGCTCGTCGCATCCATGGTCCCCATGGACATCCCGTTGCCCTCACTGTTCATCGCCATCCCCAGCCGGTCTTCGAACAGGCGCGGGGCGAGCAACGAGATCGTCAGGTAGGCGACTACACCGCCGACCACGGCAACCGCGGCGTAGGAGATGAACAACCGCCAGGACAGTCGCATCTTCATAGGGGCCGGCCCACGAATTTGTAGCCCACACCCCGAACGGTGGCGATCAGGTGCGGATCGCCGGCGTCGTCGCCGAGTCGGGCGCGCACACTGCGGATATGGACATCGACGACGCGTTCGTCACCGTAGAAGTCATAGCCCCAGACTTTCTCGAGCAGTTGCGCTCGGGAGAACACTCGCCCGGGCTCGGCGGCAAGTGCCGCGAGGAGGTCGAATTCCAGGCTGGACAGCGCGATGGAAGCCCCATTCACCTCGACCTCGCGGTGATCGGGGTTGACGGACAACCCGTCGAAGCGGAGAGGGGCATCTGCGTCGGTCCGGTCGCGCCGCCTGTCTCGGCGCAGCATGGCCTTCACCCGGGCTGTGACTTCACGCGGGCTGAACGGCTTGGTCACATAGTCATCCGCCCCCACACCGAGTCCGACAAGCTTGTCGACCTCCTCGGCCCTGGCCGTGACCAGGATGACGTACGCGTCGCTGAAGCTGCGCAGCTGGCGGAGGACCTCGAGCCCGTCCATGCCCGGAAGCATGACGTCCAGGAGTACCAGGGCCGGAGGGTCGTCAAGGAGGGCCGTTAGCGCCTCATCGCCGTCCGCGGCCTCTGCCACGTCGTAACCCTCCGCCTCCAGATAGCCGCGTAGGACCGTCCGGATTTGCGGCTCATCGTCAACGACCAGGACCTTCTGCATGGTTCACCCCTCACCCTGATTATGGTCGCAACGACTGGGCGAAGGCCCGGCGGCTTAGGGACCGCCTAGCCGCCGAGGCGGACCCGAGCTCAAGGAACTCGTTGAGAGAGAACTTTTATCGGGCCTTTTCGTCGATTACTTTCAACCGTTCCCGGTATTCCGTGGCGTCCAATTCGCCCTTCGCGAAGCGATCATCAAGGATTTGACGCGCTGGACTCCGCTCGCTTTTCCCTGAGACGACCGAAGTGTTTCCGCGTCGACCTGCGCGATCGGTACCGCCCGCAAAAGTTCGCACGGCCAAGACGATCAGCAAGACGATCGCGACCATCATGAGGAGCCCGACTGGCCACCCCCACGCCATGTTGTATCCGTTTCCCCACATCATTTTCTTTGTGCTCCTTCGTTTTTCGCGTTGTTGTTGATTGTGATCGCCCGGATCCCGGGCCTCTTATTTAGGAGACCGTCAGCTCGCTGTACATTCCGGCCGAATAGTGTCCGGGGAGGTTGCAGACGACTTCGTATAGTCCCGGCGCCAGCTTCAACGTGGCCCAGCTGGAGGCCCCGGGAGCGATTCCCTCGCCGGCGCCAGAACCGCAGGTCGAGGACGCCTCGCCGAGACTACCGGCCTCGTCTACATTGCCGTTACCAGACAGGGGTCGGGTGCCGACGGCCTGAGAATCAGGCAGGGGCAGAACGACCAGCTCGTGGCTGATGCTGCCATCATTCGTGGCCAGAAAAGACACAGTCCCGTGACTGATGTTCGCATGATCAAGGCTCAGGCGCATCGCTCCACCGGGCATCCACCCATTGCCACCACCGGACATCATGCCGTTGCCGTTGCCCATCCTGGCGCCTCCCATATTCGACAGGGCCACGTTCACGACGGTGCCAGACGGCCGCGGGGCCGGGCATGAAGATCCAGAGCCGAGCCAGGAGGCGGCTTGCCCACCGTTGAGCGCACTGACTGCTCCCACCGACAGCCCGGTCAGACCAACCGCTGCCAGGAGGCCGCCGGTGATCGCCGTTGCAATTAAAGTTTTCTTTCGCATGATGTACTCCTCCAACGTCTAACGTCTGGTCGTTTCCATTCCTGAGCCCGTACGCGTGCCCGTGCCCGTGCCCGTGCCCGTGCCCGTGCCCGTGTGCATACCCATACCTGCACCAAATGCCGCGCCCATTCCCTCGCCCGGGCTGTGGGCCGTGTTCACCATCGTGTCGATGCGGCTCTTCATCTCTGCAACGGCGGCCGCCCTCTGATCAGGTGTCAGCGTGTTGGCGGCGTCGAGATTAGTCTTGAACGCCGCGACCATGGCGTCTTCAAGCCCAGATACTGATTTGCCCTGAGCCTGGGCGGCGTCCGCGAGGGACTTGCCCGACTGCATCTGGTCCTGCAGCTCGGTCTGGCTCAGGCCGAGGTAACTCGCGACGGCGGTCATGGGCGAATTCTGGCCGGAAGCCATCCCGGCCATATGGCCGAACGTGTGGTGGCCAACGGGTGACGAGGACGTCGATACAGGCTGTGGAGTCGGCCCTGAGCCGGTAGCCGCCTGCGCGGCGACAACGCCGCCAGATACAAGCGCTCCTGCAAGTCCGAGTCCCGCCAGCCCCAAGGTCATGCTCTTCCGATTGAACTTCATCTTTCCCAGCCCCTTTCGCGTTTAGCCACCTAGTTGGTGTCTACACACCAGCATGCAGACCGCGCATGAAGCTTCGGCCCCTGGGAGTGTGAAGGTTTGATGAAACGCGCCGGCCGAGCTGCAACCGAAAACAGCACCACCTGGTTCGCAAGGGTGACGCCCACGCTCCTTGAAAAAAGTCTTCTCCCAAGCTGCACTGTCCCCAACGTGCCATTGCGCGCAATGCGGAGTGGTTCAACGCTCGCGGAAGAGAACTAATTGGACGCGACCAATGGGCGCCCGCGACGCTTTGACATGAAGAACCCGCTCGCGGGTTCCTTCGACATCGCAGTCAACGAGCGCGTCCAAGTTAAGGTCGTCTATGAAACCAAAATGTGGCACCCATGCATCCACACGGGCACACGTTCCAGCTCGCCGGGACCGGTGCAAGAAGACGACACAGTCATCGTCTGTCCAAAGGAATCAGTGACATTCGAGTTCCAGGCGGACAATCCTGGGCAGTGGCTCACCCGCTGTCGGCGACCTGCTGGTCGAACCATGCGTCTAGCCGATCTGCGTCGCTGGACCGGCCGAGCCAGACTCTAGCTCCGCGCTTCGGCCTGGAGGGTTTTCAGGGCTGAGCGAAGGCGAGTATCGGCATCGGTGGCAACCTCTTGAATCGCCGAGGAATCGCTGAGCTGCACCATGGTCTGCGGGTCGATTGCCTGGACCACGGTCACCGTGGCATCTGGGCCACGCCGAACGACAACATTACAGGGCAGCAGTAAGCCCATGTCCGGTTCAGCGGTGAGGGCGCGTTGAGCCAGCACCGGATTGCAGACGCCGAGAATGACGTAGTCGCCGAGAGTCTGAGCGCTTTCGACCCCCAATTTGGCTTCGAACGTGGATCGGACATTGATTTCCGAGAGGACGCCGAAGCCCTGTTCGGTCAGCAATTCTCGAGTTCGCTGCACCGCTTCTTCGTAAGGCAGGGCGACTGTGACGGTATGTGCGTAACTCATGGGGTTCTCCAATGATTGTTTCTTTGATTGCGCTATAAAACAGTGTGTTCGCGACGGGTTTAGGTCGCTTCGATGATGCCCATCATTCCTTGGTCTTCGTGGTCGAGGATGTGGCAGTGGTACACCGTGGTACCGGCGAAATCGTCAAAGGAGATGCGCACTCTGGCGCTACCGTTCGCGGGCACGTTGACTACGTCCTGCCAGATGACACCTTTCACGGGGCGGCCTGCTTGTTCGATGAGCTGCATCGGCCAGACGTGCAGGTGGAACGGATGATCCATCGGACTGGTGTTGGTGAGCGTCCATTCCTCGACGGAACCGCCCCGCACCTTCACATCTACCCTCGATGGATCAAAGGGGTTTCCGTTGATTGTGAAGCTCATCATGCCCGAGCCCATGCCTCCACCACCCATTCCCATGGCAAGGGTCAGTTCTCGTCTCGCTGTGACCGTGGCGGTTCGAAGATCGCGGGGCGCGGTCTGCTCGGGCACTGGGGCAGGGGCGGCAGCTTGCGCTCCGGTGACGTTCAGGGTGAGCAGGTCCGCGCCCGAGGACGCGACCTGGGTGCCGCCCATCATGCCCGAAGCGGCGCCCCTGTCCACGGGAAGCGTACGCAGAATCGATGCCCCGGCCGTTGTAGTAACAAGGAGATCGGCCCGATTGCCTGGCGTGAGGACGATCTCCTCAACATCCTGCGGACTCGCGAAGCGCCCGGAGTCCATCCCGAGCAGTTGCAGGTGTTGTCCGTCCAAACGCAGCCGAAGGTATCGGGAAACGCAGGCGTTGATGATTCTCCACCGTTCGCGTTCCAACGGTCGGACATTCAGGCGCGGGGTGAGCTGACCGTTGACCAGGACCAAGTTGCCTTCCCTGCCAGCCATTCGATCCATCGGGGAAACCGTCTGAACCCTCCCTGACCCGTCAAGGCTGACGTCTGAGATGACCAGGATTCGTTCCCGGCTGACCGGGATGGGGTTAGGGTCCTCGACGACGATCGCCCCGTACAGGCCGCCAAAGACCTGGTCAGCTACCATCCCGTGGTGATGGGGGTGATACCAGAAAACGCCCGGCGGGTGATTCTCCGGCAGCAGGTACTCGTACTCGAAACCAGTGCCCGCCTCAACAGCAACGAAAACATTGTCGCTATTACCCTCCGGGGAGACATGCAGGCCATGAACATGCAAATTGGTGGCAACGCTCAAGCCATTTCGAAGGCTCAGGCTCAGCCGATCACCCGGGCGGAGGAACAGGGTCGGCCCGGGAAGACCACCGTTGTAGGAAAGCGCCCTCGCCTGCCTGCCGGCGATCCGCACCTGGCCCTCAGCCGCTTCGAGTTGCACCTGCAATCGACCGTTGGCGCTTCGGAGCAGTTGCGGTTCCACAAACTTCGGCCCTGCGACGGGACTCGACCCGGAATTCCAATCCCAGAGTAAGCCAGTCCCGCCGACAACGGTCCCTGCAACGCCCAAGCCGCCCAGCACGAGCACGTTTCGCCTGGAAAGGGGCTTCACGGCTTGCTCTCACCGAGCACGCTCAACCGTTCCTGATATTGCTCGGTGGGCACCTCGCCATTGGCGTAGCGCTCATCGAGGGCCTGTCGGGCAACGCTCTTCGCAGGCCGAGCAGGCAAGATCCCCGCGTCTTCAGCCGAGGCGTCCCGGCGTGATCTACTGCCGAAGGACCGTACGGCCCAGATCACGAGAAGCACAACTCCAGCGGCCACCGACAGTCCCAATATTCCGCCCCAGCCCTGCATGTTGAACCCGTTTCCCCACATCATCCTGTGACTCCTTCAACATTCGCTGCGCGATGGCCCGGTGTGCCCGTCGCCCTGCTTCCACGCTATTTTGGAAATACCCCGTTGGGTATATTGCTCTTCTTTTCGGATGATACTCCCGGCCAGTTCCGGGTCGAGGGCTCCGGCTCCGGCTACAGCTACTCCGGAGTGGGCGGGTTGAACGCGTTGATCGGTATCGTGCCCACGACGGCGTCAACGCCGGTCACCATCGGATCCCAACTCCAACTGGTCTCAGGGTATTTGATACCTCTCGAGGTATCATCACGCGTGACAGGCGTAACACACCTGCAAGAAAAGAGGAGTGGGCCATGATGTGGGGATACGGCGGGAATATGGGCTGGTCGTGGCTGTTTGGGCTGCTCCTGGTGATCGGAATCGTGTTGCTGATCGTGGTTGCCGTGCGAGTGTTCAGCCGAGGCGGCAATCGAGGCGGCGACCCGGGTGCAACTGGACCGGACCCTCGTCGGAGCCGGGCTCGTCAGATTCTCGATGAGCGATACGCCAAGGGTGAACTGACGGCCGAGCAGTACCGTGAACAGGCCCAAGTCCTCGGCGAGAACCGATAATGGGACGGATACGGACGCAGATTCGGCGCCGATTCGCCGCAGTTCTGAAGTCTCGAGGCAATGGCGCTTAAAAACCTGTTGCGGGTGCCCGTGAGACGAGACTTGCTTGAATCGCGTCTAGGGGCGTGGGTCAGTAACGGCAAAGTTTAAAACGCCGCCGGATTTCCCGTCCTTGGCCGTGGGGTCTGGGGGAACTTGAGCACGTTGACTTGGTCGTGGATGACGGGGTCGAAGCTGGCGCGGGCGTGAACAAGCGATTCCGGGCGTTCGAGCCGGCGGCGGTGATGTTGGTACCGCCGTCGTTGGATGAGTGGCTGCCGCAGAATCACCTCTCCCGTTTCATCGCGGACATCGTCGAAACCCAGCTGGATCTGAAGAAGTTCTACGCGTCCTACGCGAAGACGAAGGGCCAGCCGCCTTACGACCCTCGGCTGATGGTCCGTGTCCTGCTTTACGGGTATTGCGTGGGTGTTCGGTCGTCACGGGAGTTGGAACGTGTCTGCGTGGATGTGGTCGCGTTCCGTTGGCTGGCCGCGCAGCAGGCGCCGGATTTTCGCTCCATCGCCCGGTTCCGCAAACGGCACCTTTCCAGCTTGGGGAACGTGTTCTTGCAGGCGTTGGAGCTCTGCCGCGCCGCCGGAATGGTGTCATTAGGGCAGGTCGCGTTGGACGGCACCAAAGTGCGCGCGAACGCGTCCCGGCGCAAGGCCATGAGTTACGCCCGCCTGACGGAGAAACAGAAGGTCCTCGCCGACGAGGTCTCCGCCCTGCTGGCTGACGCCGACGCGATTGATGACGCTGAGGATGCCCGTTTCGGGAAAGACAAACGCGGCGATGAGTTGCCGCCGGAGCTCGCGCGGCGGGAGTCACGCCTGGTGAAACTGGCTGAGGCGCGCGCCGCGTTGGAGGCAGACGCGGCCGCGCGGGCTCGAAAAGACGCGGAGAAGAAGGCCCGGGACAAGGGCGATGATGACGACGTGGTCTCGAAGAAGGGTGATGACGCGGCAAAGAACGCGGTGGTCGCTCCGAAGGCTCAGCGCAACTTCACCGACCCGGACGCTCGGATCATGAAGACCGCCGATGGGTCCTTCCACTACACCTACAACGCGCAGGCCATCGTTGATGCGGACCATCAAGTGATCGTCGCGACGACGCTGACGAATATTGCCGTGGACGTTGAACAGGTCGTGCCGATGATCGAGAAACTCCACGCCACGATGGGTACTCTCCCCGCCGAAGTGCTGGTGGATGCCGGGTATTGTTCAGCAGCAAACTTGGACTACGCCAAGACCGTGGAAGCCGCGAGCGACGGGCGGACTGAGTTCTTCATCGCGACCGGCCGGGTGAAGCACGGGGAACGTGTTCCAGATGTTCCTCGGGGCCGGATCCCCGCTGACGCGACGTTGCGCGAACGCATGGCGCGGAAGCTGAAGACGAAGAAGGGCCGCGCGGCCTATGCGCGGCGGAAGGCAATCGTGGAGCCCGCTGCGGCCAAATCGGCCCGGATCTTGTCGAATCAACTTCGAATAGGCGTTACTGGCACACGCTCCTAGCCGCCGCGCCCCGGCGGGGGTTTCATGGGCTCATGACAGCCGGAACCGAGTCGTCGACACACTGGCCCACGATCCGAAAGGACGTCCCCAGCCTCCGTGTGGCCCCGAACCTCCTCGACTACGAGAAGACCCGCGCCACATTCACCTGGGACGAGGCCCGCCGCGGCCTGTCGGGGCTGCCGGGCGGCCAGGGCCTCAATATCGCCTACGAAGCCGTCACCGGCATGCCGCGGGCCCCCGCGCGCACCGGGAGGCCTTGCGCTTCATCCGGGCCGACGGCACGAGCCACTCCCTCACCTACGCCGAGCTCCTCGAGCAGACCAGCCGCTTCGCCGGCGTGCTGCGGGGCCTCGGGATCGAGCGCGGTGACCGCGTCTTCTCCCTCACCGGTCGCATCCCGGAACTGTACGTCGCAGTGCTGGGCACGCTCCGGCACGCCGCCGTCTTCTGCCCGCTGTTCTCGGCGTTCGGCGCCGAGCCCGTGCGCCAGCGACTGGAACTGGGCGGAGGCAGGGCACTGATCACAACGCGGGCGCTGTACCGCAAGAAGGTGGCGCCGATCCGGGACCGGCTGCCGCAGCTGCAGCACGTTCTCCTGGTCGACGCCGCGGATGAACCGGAACCGGGCACGCTGGACCTGGCGGCGCTGATGCGCGAGGCGCCGCCCTACGGGGAGATCGCCGAAACGCACCCCGAGGACATGGCCCTGCTGCACTTCACGAGCGGCACCACGGGCACTCCCAAGGGCGCGATCCACGTTCACGACGCCGTGACCGCCCACTTCGCCACCGGCCGCTTCGCCCTCGACCTGCATCCCGACGACATCTATTGGTGCACCGCGGACCCCGGCTGGGTCACGGGCACCTCCTACGGGGTGATCGCCCCGCTCGTGCACGGCGTGACCAGCATCGTCGACGAGGAGGAGATGGAAGCGGACCGGTGGTACCGCATCCTCGCCGATCAGCGGGTCAGCGTCTGGTACACGGCGCCGACGGCTCTGCGGATGCTGATGAAGGCCGGCACGGAGCGGGCCACCGCCCACGACCTGTCCGCACTGCGATTCGTGGCGAGCGTGGGCGAGCCCCTCAACCCCGAGGTCGTCGTGTGGGGTCAGGAGGCGTTCGGCCTGCCGGTGCACGACAACTGGTGGCAGACCGAGACCAGCGGAATCATGATCTCGAACTACGTCGCCACCGAAGATCCGCCCGGGCTCGATGGGCCGCCCCCTGCCCGGCGTCGAGGCCGCCCTGGTTCAGCGCGACGAGCAGGGCACACCCGTCATGCGGGGCGCCGAACCCGTGCTGGTGACCGAACCGGATGCCGTGGGAGAGCTGGCCCTGCGCCCCGGCTGGCCCTCGATGTTCCGCGGGTACCTCAACGAGGAGGAGCGCTACCGCCGGTGCTTCGTGGGCAGCTGGTACCTCACCGGCGACCTGGTCCGGAGGGACGCGGACCTACTGCTGGTTCGTCGGTCGCGGGGACGACGTGATCAAGTCCTCCGGCCACCTGATCGGCCCCTTCGAGGTAGAGAGCTCACTGATGGAGCACGCCGCGGTGGCCGAGGCGGCCGTGATCGGAATCCCGGACCCCGTCGCCGGCGAGGTGGTCAAGGCGTTCGTCGAACTGCACCCGGGCTGGGAGCCCGCCGAGGCACTGCGCCTGGACATCATCGGTTTCGCGCGAAAACGCCTCGGCCCGGCCGTGGCACCGCGGGAAGTCGAGTTCACGACGACGCTGCCGAAGACCCGCAGCGGCAAGATCCTGCGCCGCCTGCTGAAGGCCAGGGAGCTCGGCCTGCCGGAAGGGGACACGTCGACCGTGGAGGTACCCCGATGATCGATGAGTTCACCGCGAGACGGGTCACGGCCGACCCGGAGCGGGCCCGCCACCTGCTGCTGCAGATGCTGCGGGCGAGGCGGTTCGAGGAGAAATGCGTCGAGCTGTACAGCGCGGCCAAAATCCGCGGATTCATGCACGTGTACATCGGCGAGGAGGCGGTCGCGGCCGGGGTGATGGCGGCACTCGAACCGGAGGATGCGGTACTGGCCATCTATCGGGAGCACGGCCACGCCCTGCTGCGCGGAGTGTTGGCGGGAGCAATCCTCGCGGAGATGTACGGCTACGAACAAGGATGCTGCCGCGGCCGGGGTGGGTCGATGCACCTCTTCGACGCGGCCACCCGCTTCTACGGCGGCAACGCCATCGTGGCGGGCGGCCTGCCCCTGGCGGTGGGCCTGGCCCTCGCCGACAAGATGGCGGGTCGCGACCGCGTCACCGTCTGTTTCTTCGGGGAGGGCGCGGTCGCGGAAGGGGAATTCCACGAGAGCATCAACCTGGCCGCGCTGTGGCAATTGCCGGTGCTGTTTCGCTGCGAGAACAATCTGTACGCCATGGGCACGGCCCTCGGGCGCTCGGAATCCCAGACGGATATCGCGTTGAAGGCGGCCGCCTACGAGGTTCCCGCCTGGCCCGTGGATGGGATGGACGTGCTCGCCGTCGAGGAGACGGCCCGGCGGGCGGTGCACATGGTCAGAGCCGGCGGCGGCCCGCACTTCCTGGAGCTGAGCACCTACCGGTTCCGGGCGCACTCGATGTATGACCCCGAGCGCTACCGGGAGAAGGCCGAGGTGGCCACCTGGTTGGAGCGCGACCCCATCGACCTGCTGCGCGCGGCGCTGGAGGCGGCCGGCGAGCTCCCGGCGAAGACGTGGGCGGCGGTGCAGGGGGAGGTCGACTCGGAGGTGCAGGCCGCCGTCGAGTTCGCGAAGGCCGGCACACCCGAGCCGGTTGAGGACCTCACCCGGTTCCTCTACACCGAGCGAGGCCCGAAGTGACGGGGATGCCGACATGAAGACGACCTACCGCGAGGCGATGCGCGCCGCGATCCGTGAGGCGATGACGCGCGATGACCGGGTCTTCCTGATGGGCGAGGACGTTGGGCGGTACGGCGGCTGCTTCGCGGTGAGCCTCGGGCTGCTGGAGGAATTCGGCCCGGAACGCATCCGTGACACCCCGCTCTCGGAGTCGGGTTTCGTCGGGGCCGGGATCGGCGCCGCGCTCGGCGGGATGCGTCCCATCGTCGAGATCATGACCGTCAACTTCAGCCTCCTGGCGCTGGACCAGATCATGAACAACGCGGCAACCCTCCGGCACATGTCGGGCGGGCAGTTCAGCGTTCCGCTGGTGATTCGCATGACGCCCGGCGCCGGGCGCCAGCTGGCCGCGCAGCACTCGCACAGCCTCGAGGGCTGGTACGCCCACATCCCGGGGCTGCGCATCCTCACCCCGTCGACCCTGGAAGACGCCCGCGGGATGCTGTGGACCGCGCTGCAGGATCCCGACCCGGTGCTGATCTTCGAGCACGGCTCGCTCTACAACGTGGCCGGGGAGATCGCCGACGACGCCGGCGCGGTCGACATCGACACCGCCGCCGTGCGCCGATCCGGCCGGGACGTGTCCCTCATCACCTATGGCGGCACCCTGCAGATCACGCTCGACGCCGCCGAGCCGCTGGCGCAGGAGGGCATCGACGCCGAGGTTTTCGATCTGCGCACCCTGCGCCCCCTCGACGACGCCGCGATTCTCGCCACCGTCGCGCGCACGCACCGCGCCGTCATCGTGGACGAGGGATGGCGCAGCGGCAGCATCTCCGCCGAGGTGAGCGCGCGCATCACCGAGTCGGCCTTCTTCGACCTGGATGCGCCGGTCGGCCGGGTCTGCAGCGTGGATAGTGCCGCTGCCCTACGCCAAGCACCTGGAACTGGCCGCACTCCCCTCCGTCGACCGCGTCGTCGCCGCGGCCCGGGAGGCGGTGGGCACCCATGGGTGACTTCCTGATGCCCGCCCTCGGCGCGGACATGGATCACGGCAAGGTGGTCGAGTGGCTGGTCAAGCCCGGCGACTACGTGCACCGCGGAGACATGGTCGCCGTCGTGGACACGGAGAAGGCGGACATCGACGTGGAGTCCTTCGATGAGGGGGTCGTCGCGGGCACCCGCGGCCCCGCGCGCCCCGTCCCCGCGGGTGATGACGCCGGCGGTCGCCGCGGAGCGGGCGGCCGGCCTGCGCCGCGCCGTCGGCGCACTGATGGCCCGCTCGAAGAAGTCCATCCCGCACTACTACCTGAGCACCACCCTGGACCTGCGGGCCGCGCTCGCGTGGATGGAACAGGTCAACGCGGGTCGGCCCGTCGCGGAACGCCTGGTCCCCGCCGCGCTGCTCCTGAAGGCCTGCGCGCTGGCCGCCCGCGCCGTGCCCGAAGTGAACGGCTTCTACACCGACGGCGCCTTCAGGCCGAGCGCCGCCGTTCACCTGGGCGTGGCCGTGTCCCTGCGCCAGGGCGGCCTGGTCGCCCCCGCGATCCATGACGCCGACACGCTCTCCCTCGACGTTCTGATGGCCCAGCTGCGGGACCTCGTCGGCCGCGCCCGTGCCGGGCGCCTGGCGCGTGCCGAGATGGCAGATCCGACCATCACGGTCACTAATCTCGGCGACCTCGGCGTCGAAAGCGTGTTCGGGGTCATCTACCCGCCGCAGGTCGCCCTGGTGGGCCTCGGCCGGGTGGTCGAACAGCCGTGGGCGCACAACGGATTGCTCGGCGTGAGGCCCGCGGTCACGGCCACCCTGTCCGCCGACCACCGGGTCAGCGACGGGTTGCGCGGAAGCCGATTCCTGGCCCAGGTCGAAGAATTGCTGCAGGCACCGGAGGAGCTATGAACGAACAGGATGCTCGCGCGGCCGTCTACGCCGCCATCGGCCAGGTCGCGCCGGATGTCGACACGGACGATCTGGATGAAAATGCTCGGCTGAGGCAGGATCTCGAACTCGACTCCCTCGATTTCCTGCGGCTGATCGAGACCATCGCGCAGGCGACCGGCGTCGATACCCCCGCGCGGGACTACCCCCGGGTCGCGACCGTGAAAGGCCTGGTCGGCTATGTCCAGGCCCACGGCTGAGCCGGACAAGCCGAATGCCGTTTCCGAGCATTATTCGGTTTCTCGAGGTCCGCGTCAAGTCCCTCGACGGGATGAGGCGTGGGCTGTGTACTGATGTTCCAGCCCGAACTGGAGGAGACTCATGACGATCACCGCACGCCAGCCATCCATCGCCACTTACAACCGTGCCGCCACGGATGCGTTCGGTGATTACCTGAGGAAGATCGGCGCCGTGGCGCTCCTCACCGCCGAGGACGAGGTCGACCTCGCCCGGCGGATCGAAGTCGGCCTGTTCGCCGAGGAACGCACCGAGCGAGCCGAGCCGGGCGCGCTGGAACCCTCACTCCTGCGTGAACTCGCGTGGCTCGCCCACGACGGCCACCGTGCGAAGAACCGCTTCATCGAGGCCAACCTTCGCCTGGTGGTCAGCATCGCCAAGCACTACTCCGGACGCGGCATGCCGATCATGGACCTCGTGCAGGACGGCAACATCGGCCTCGTCCGCGCCGTCGAGAAATACGACTTCATGACCGGCTTCAAGTTCTCCACCTACGCCACCTGGTGGATCCGCCAGGCCATCCACCGCGGCATGGCCGACAAATCCCGCATGATCCGCATCCCCGTGCACACCGCGGAGAAGCTCAACAAGATCAAGCGCATCCGCCGAGACCTCACCAGCACCCTCGACCGCGAACCCACCATGCAGGAGTTGTCCGACGCCTCGCAGATCCAGGTGGTCGACGTGATGAGGCTGCTCCGGTACGACAACGAGCCGATGTCGCTGCAGGCCCCCGTCGGCGACGGCCTCGGCGACATCTCCGAACTGATCATCGACGATGACCTGCCCCAGCCGGAGGAGCACGCCGTGCTGACCATGCGGGCCACCGACATCGGCTTCTACCTGAACGCACTGCCCCCGCGCGAACGGTCGATCCTGACCGCCCGATTCGGGCTGACCGGCGGCGCACCGCAGACGCTCGACCAGATCGCGGTCGTGCAGGGCGTCACCCGGGAACGGGTGCGGCAGATCGAGAAGCGCGCCCTCGCCCTCCTCAAGGTGCCCTGCCTGGAGCAGTACCTGCGGGACTACTAGCCCAGCCGGCCCCGAGTGCGGCGGCCCCCGGCGAAATACGCGAGGGGGCCGATGAAGTTCACCCCGATGACGAGGGCCCAGACCACCTTCGGCCCGTTCACAAGCGCCGCCGGCCGGGCGGCGAGGTCGCGCCACGCTGCGGCCGCGAGGGCGAACTGCACGGATGCGCCCACAATCGCCCCGACCCGTTGCCGCGGGCTCAGGTCACGCCAATGCCGCACCTTCTTCTTCTTCTTCTTCTGCACACCCCCACGCTACTCCCCGACGCCAGCGGGGACCACGCCCGGCTTGCGCGCCGACTGGCCCGAGCGCGGGAAGCTGCGAAACTGTCACTATGCCCTTCGCACCTCCTGTTCCCGCGTCCCTGCCGGCATCCGTTGAGGTCGGCCTCGGTTCGGGCGGCCTGCCGGTTGTGCGCGTGGCCGGCCGCCAGGGTTCGGCCGAGATCTACCTGCACGGGGCCCAGGTCACCGCGTGGACTCCGGCCGGCGGGCGGCCCGTTCTGTGGCTGAGCGCGACCAGCCGGTTCCTGCCGGACGCGGCCATCCGCGGCGGGGTTCCGATCTGCTTCCCCTGGTTCGGGGCGAAGGCGGGGGCTCCGTCCGCCGCCGCGCACGGGTTCGCCCGGCTGACGGAATGGGAATTCGTCGACGCGCAGGAAGCCGGCGACGACGTGGTGCTGACCTTCCGACTGGGCGATACCCCGGCCACCCGCGCTTCCGCCTGGCCGCACCGGTTCGAGGCGCTCTACACGGTCACCGTCGGCACCCGCCTGGCCCTCGCCCTGCGGATCACCAACCTGGAACCGGAGGCCGTGACCTTCGAAGAGGCGCTGCACACCTACCTGCGGGTCGATGATGTGCGCGATGTGCGCGTGGCCGGTCTCGAGGGCGCTCCCTTCCTCGATCAGCTGGCGGGTCTCACCGAGGTCCCAGGGGCAAGCGAGCCCGTACGGTTCGAGGCGGAAACGGACCGGATCTACCTCGGCACTGACGCCGCCGCCACGGTGATCGACCCGGCGGGCCACTCCGTCACCATCGAGAAGCGCGAGTCGCACAGCACCGTCGTGTGGAACCCCTGGGCTGCCAAGGCCCGGTCGATGTCCGACTTCGGCGACGAGGAGTGGACCGGGATGGTCTGTGTGGAGACCGCGAACATCCGCGGGGATCTGGTTCGGCTCGAACCCGGCCAGAGCCACACGATGACCGCCGTTCTGGCGGCCGTGGCCTGATGCACCGATGCCCGTTCCGCCCCGCCCTAAAACTTTTATTCGCATCCGCGTGACGAAAGTCGCTCGCGGCACGTCCTATCAGTGCACTGCCCGGTTGGCGTTCGCGTGAACCGGTATCACCTTCCCAGATCGGAGCTCCACCATCGTTGACACCAGCGCATCCGCACAGAACCCGGTCACCGGGCCAGGCGAAACCGTCATCACTGACGGCGTCGTCGCCAAGGTGGTCGGCATCGCGGCAAATCAGGTGCCCGGTGTGCACGCGCTCGGCGGTAGCGCCGCGCGCGCCCTCGGGGCGATCCGCGAAGCCTTCAGCGGCGCGGACCTCTCCCCCGGGGTGAGCGTCGACGTCGCCGACGGTCGGGTATCGGCGACGATCTCCATCGTCGTCGAGTACCCGCACGAACTGCGGAAGGTCGCGGACGATGTTCGCGCCGCCGTCGCCACCGCGATCGAGACGATCGTCGGGATGCAGGTCGGCCCGGTCGATGTGACCGTCAAAGACGTGCACCTCGCCGCGGACGACAGCAGCGACGACAGCGACGCTGACGACAGCAATGCTGACGACAGCAATGATGACGACAGCAATGCTGACGCTAGCAGCGCGGACGACACCCGCAGCGCCAATCACGATTCCACAGAATAGAAAAGGACAAGACACATGAGCTTCATCGGATTCCTCATTCTCGGCCTCATTGCCGGCGCAATCGCCAAGGCGATCCTCCCGGGCAACCAGGGCGGGGGCTGGATCATCACGTTGATCCTCGGCGTGGTCGGCGCCTTCCTGGGCGGTTTCCTCGGCTCGGCAATCTTCGGGGTCGACCTGGCCGGCTTCTTCTCGATCCAGACCTGGCTCCTCGCCATCGCCGGCTCAATCATCGTGCTGCTGGTCTACGGTGCACTGGCCGGCCGTCGTCGCCGGGCCTGATCCCCAGCTTTAAAACACAGAACGGGCGCACCCTCCGCGGAGGGTGCGCCCGTTCTGTGTTTGTGCAGTCACCGCACCGGGCAATCACCGCACCGGCCAAACCGAATCCCCGATGATTCCGAACAGTTACCAAGCACGGCGGGACCGTGACAACTACCGGAGGTCATTCTCATGCGCACATCACCCAACCGACTCATCGCCACCGTCTTCGGCGCCGTCTACCTGCTGGTCGGACTGCTCGGCTTCGCCGTCACCGGCGGCGTCAGCTTCTTCGCCACCCAGGGCGGGCTGCTGCTCGGCATTTTCGCGGTCAACCCCCTGCACAACACCGCCCACCTCCTGATCGGCGCCGCCCTGCTGATCGCCGGCGTGTCCACCGTCTCCGCGGCCAAGGCCGTCAACACCACGGTCGGCGCCGTGTACCTGCTGCTGGGAATCGTCGGGTTCTTCATCGCGAGCACCGCGCTGAACATCCTCGCCCTGAACACCGCCGACCACTTCCTGCATCTGGCCAGCGCCATCGTGCTGCTCGGCGCCGGGCTCGCCGCGGACAAGACCGCTGCCCGCACGGTCACCGCGTAACCGGCAGCCGCGCCACGCCCACGCCCACCGACGCACCCACGGACAGGACTCCCATGACTCCGATCAGCCTCCTCTGGACCGCCTTCGCCGCCCTGGGGGCGGGCACCATTCACCTGGCCGTGGGCGCGGGCGCTCCCCTGCCGCTCGCGATCCTCTTCGCCGGGGTCGGCGCCGCGGAGATCGGCTGGGGTGTGGCGACCCTCGTGCGGGGGCGCGTCCTCGTGGCCGACCTGGCCGTTGTCGGGGCGCTGATCCCGGTATTCGTCTGGGGAGCCACGGCGACCCTGCGCAGCGGCTTCGGCCTGCCCGCCGATGCGGCGGGCCTGCCGGTCTTCCCGATGGCCGTCGCCACCCTGTTCAGCGTGTTCGTGGCCCTCTCCCTCGCCGTCGCCCGGCGGCGGGCGGCGTCGGAGTCCGCGGCAACGGGCACACCTCAGGGCCGGCGCTTCCTGGCGGCGCTGGCGCTCGGAGGTCTTCTGGTCTCCGGTCTGACCACGCCGGCCTTGGCGGCAACGGATGCGGGCGCGCACGCGGTGCCGCACGGTTCCCACAGCGAAACGGCCCACCCCGTGCTGCCGGAATCACCGCATTCCCATCACTGATGGCCGCTGCTGATCGAAGCCGCAGCTGATCGAAGCGGGTGCTACTCCGCGGTGCCCGGCAAGGCGAGGCCTGGTGCGGGCGGGTTCGGCGCGGCCGGGCGCGGGCCGCGCATGAACCGCCGCACATTCTCGTCCACGATCATGTCGTTCGGGCGCAGGGGACGGGTGAGGTAGAGGCCGTCCAGGCTGGTCAACCGGCTGAGGGCCACGTAGGTCTGACCGGGGCTGAACACCCTCGCCCCGAGATCCACAACCGCTCGCTCATAGGTGGCGCCCTGCGACTTGTGAATGGTGACCGCCCAGGCCAGCCGCAACGGAAACTGCGTGAACTCGGCCACGACATCCTTGCGCAGCTTCTTGGTGGTCGGGTTGTAGGTGTACTTGAACTTCTCCCACACCGCCGGTTCGACCTCGTGCGTCTCGCCGTCGATATCGACGTAGACCGTCGATTCGACCCGGGTGACGGTGCCGATGCTGCCGTTCACCCAGCGCGGACCGCCGTCCTGCTGGGAGTCGTTGCGCAGGAACATGACCTGCGCGCCCACCTTCAGCTCGAGCACCTCATCGGCCGGGAACGTGCGGCCGCCGAAGTCGCCGGTGACGTCCGCCTTGGCGGTGCGCGCCCTGCCCGACAGTCGTTTGAGGGCGGAGGCGTTGATGCGGTTCACCGCGTCGTTGCGGGTGGCCAGGGTGATCACGCCCTCGCTGGGCGGAGTGCGCGCCCCGGCGGCGTTGAGCGCGCCGCCGATCTCGGCCGTCACCTGCCCGTGGCGGACCGCGTTGAGCATGTGCTTGAAGTCGGCGTCCCGCTGGCGGTGCACCTCGGTGAGCTCGAAGATGCGCAGGTCGGCGGCCTGCCACACCTTCGCGTCGAAAAACCACATCGACCGATAGTTGTCGGCGAAGTAGGCGCGTTCGTCGGAGTCACCCGGCACCGGGGCCAGCTGGTACGGGTCGCCGAACAGCACGATCTGCGCCCCGCCGAAGGTGTCGTTCGGGCGCTGCCGGGCCTGGCGGAGGCTGCGGTCGATCGCGTCCATCAGGTCGGCGTTGACCATGGACACCTCGTCGATGACCACGGTGTCGATCGTGTTGAGCAGTTTGCGCACCTGGTCGGACTGGTCGATCGCGTTGTCGGCGATCACGCCGATCGGCAGCCGGAACAGGGAGTGGATGGTCTGGCCGCCGACGTTCAGCGCCGCCACCCCGGTGGGCGCCGCGATCACGATCTGCTTGCTCGTGTGCCAGGACAGGTGGTTCAGCAGCGTCGATTTGCCGGTGCCGGCGCGGCCGGTCACGAACACGTTCTGGCGGGTGCCCTCGATGGCCTGGAACACTTCGGCCTGCTCGCGCGACAGCGGAATCTCAGACGGAATCTCGGACACGGTGGGCACTTTCGATGGGTTCGGACGGGACATCCCACTGTATCCGGCCCGGCTGTGGGAGGCGGCCGGGCGGGCGGGTCGGTGGAGAAGATGCGCGCCGTAGGATGAGGGAGTGAGCAACCGGGACGGCAGGCGCCGGCGAAACCAGCGGCGCGCCGTCGTGGCCGTGGTCCTCGTGTCCGCCCTGCTCGGCGCGGCCCTGGTCGCCACGATCGGTTCGCTCAACCGGGACTTGTACAGCGCGAGCGGATTCGTGCGGCAGTACCTCGATGCGCTCGCGCGGCAGGATGTCTCGAGCGCGCTGATGCTGCCCGGGGTCACGCCCACCGACGACCAGCTCGAGGCGGCGGATCTGCCGCAGGACCTCCCCCGGACGCTGCTGCGGCCCTCCGTGCTGGGCGAGCTCACCGACATCCGTCTCACCGGGGACAGCGAGACCGCGCAGGACCGGCACACGGTCGTCTACGGCTTCCGCCTCGACGGCGAACCCGCGCAGATGACGTTCCAGGTGGCGCACACGGGCACGTTCTTCGGCGTCTTCGACAGCTGGCGGTTCGAGACCAGCCCCCTGGCCGTGCTGCAGGTGACCGTGCTGCACGAGGCGACGTTCTCCATCGACCAGCTCACCCTCGACGCGCGCGCCCACGCCGCGAAGGGCGCCCCCGCCGCATTCTCCAATCAGGCCGCCTACCTCGCCTTCGCGCCGGCGCGCTACACGATGGGCCACACGTCCGCCCTGCTTTCGTCGCCGCCGCAGACCGTGACCGTGACCGCATCCGGCACCACGGACGTCACCATCGACGCCCAGCCCAACGAACAGTTCGTGACCCAGGTGCAGGACGAGCTGGACAGCTTCCTGAACGCCTGCACCACCCAGCAGGTGTTGCAGCCGTCGGGGTGCCCCTTCGGCATCGAAATCAACGACCGGGTCACCGAACCGCCGCTCTGGTCGATCGCCGAGTACCCGCAGGTCACCCTGACGGGCGGCGACTCCACCTTCGAGATGCCCGAAACCCCGGGCCAGGCTCACATCGTGGTCGAGGTGCAGTCCCTGTTCGACGGCGAGGTCGAGACCCGCGACGAGGATGTGCCCCTGTCGGTCGCGATCAGCGTGACGGTCAACCCGGACGGCTCGCTCGCGCTCCAGCTGCACTGACGTCGGTCGCGCCCTGCCGCTACTCCGCGCGGTCGCGGTCGCGGGCGGCGAGCCGGGCCAGCTGCGCGTTGTATTGAGTGAGCTCGGCGTCGTGGGTGCGGTCGGCGTTGCGGTCCTTGCGACGGGTCTCCTTCTCGTCACTGTGGCTCCACTGGATAGCCACCGCGATGGCCAGGGCGATGGTCGGGATCTCGCCGACGCTCCAGGCGATCCCACCGCCCATCTGCTGGTCCGCGATGCCGCTGAGGCCCCAGTCACGCCCCATCGCGCCGTACCAGTCCGCCAGGAGCAGCCCGGTTCCGGTCATCATCGTCACCCCGAAGAAGGCGTGGAACGCCATGGTTCCCAGTAGCAGGAGCAGGCGGCCGGCGTAGGGCAGGCGGTAGGGCACCGGGTCGATGCCGATCAGTGACTGAACGAACAGGTAGCCGGTGATCAGGAAGTGCACCACCATCCACTCGTGGCCGATGTGATCGGTGGTCGCCCAGCTGAACAGCGACGAGTAGTAGAAGACCCACAGCGACCCGGCGAAGAGGGCAGCGGCGACCAGCGGATTGGCCAGGATGCCCGCGTACCGTGAGTGCACGGCGAGAAGGATCCACTCGCGCGGACCGCGGCTGCCGTCCTGCCGCTTGCGGATCGCGCGGGCGGCGAGCGTCACCGGCGCCCCCGGCACCAGGAACACCGGCACCAGCATGGTCAGGGCCATGTGCATAAGCATGTGCGAGGAGAACAGGTACTGCGCGTAGAGGTTCGCCCCGCCGTTGGTGATGTAGAAGAGGACGAGCATGCCGGTCACCCACAGCACTGTGCGGAACACCGGCCACTGGTCACCGCGGCGGCGCAGGCGGGCCACCCCGGCGACGTAGAAGAAGATCCCGAAGGCGCAGAACAGCACCCAGGCCAGGTCGAAGCTCCACTCGGTGAAGTAGCGACCGAAGGTGAGTTCGGGCGGCAGGAGCTCGCCGGTTAGGATTTGGGCGGGCGTCGACGTGGGCACCTGGGTCGCCGTGACCTGCGCCACCGGGGTCGCCGTCTTCGCGAGAGCGGCCGCCACGCCGGAGGCCAACCCCATGAACCCGAGCTCGGCCACGACGAGCCACCAGAACCAGCGACCGGCGTGCGGCCTCCCGGCCTGCTCGGAGCGTTGCATCCGTCGGATCAGGGTTCGGCGCTGCACGGCGCCGAAGACGCCCAGCGCGGTGAGGGCGAAGACCTTGACCAGCACCAGGATGCCGTACGGCGTGAACAAGCGTTCCCAGGTGCCCAGCCGCAGTTCCGCGCCGACGTAGCCCGAGGCCGCGACCACGATGAAGCTGACCAGGGCGAGCGTGGAGTACCGGTCGATGACCACATCGATGCGGCCGCCGGCCAGCTGCTTGCGGAGCACGATGATGGTGAGCAGGCCGCCCAACCAGATCGCGGCGAAGACGAGGTGCAGCCCCAGCGCCGTGATGGCGATATTGTGTCCCTCGGCGCCGGCCGCGTGCCCCTGCAGCGCCATCGGCACGAGAGCGCCCACCGCGAGGACCGTGACGAAGACGAGCCCGGTCTGGGAGCGCACCGCGAAGCAGAGCACGGTGACGGCGGCCGCGATCAGGGTGGTGCCCAGCCACGCCTGGCCGATTTCGATGTCGCTGAAGAATTGTCCGGCGGTCGCGCTGAACCGGTCGTCGAAGCTGAGCGGGATGGTCGTCACCTGCAGGAAGGTGAAGAAGCCGGTCAGGGCGGATGCAACGGTGAAGACCGCTGCGGAGCCGGAGGCGAAGTCGATCGCCGTGTTGTACTCGGGCTCACGCGGGCTCAGCGCGAAGACGGTGAGCACGAGGGCACCGATGGTTCCCGCCGCGGAGACGTTCACCAGCAGTTTGGCCAGGGGAAGGCCCCAGCGCACGACCGGCCCGGGATCGGCCAGCAGTTGGGCGGCCGAGCCGCCGCCGTAGGCCAGGGCCACGAGCGTCGCAAGCATGGCGACCAGCAGGAGTACTGCCGGACCGGAAATACGTACGAGACGAGGCACCGACTAAGCCTAACCTCGTGGGCCGCGCCGTGACTCCCCCGCGGTCGTCGCCCCCCCCATCATGACAGGGGGCCGTTAAAAGCAAACAGGGCGTCGACCGAAGTCGACGCCCTGCCCTCTTGGGGCGAAACCTACTTGGCGGCAGCCTTGAGCTTGCTGCCGGCGGTCAGCTTGACGCGGTGGCCGGCGGCGATGGCGATCTCTTCGCCGGTCTGCGGGTTGCGGCCGGTGCGCGCTGCGGTTGCGGTGCGCTCGACTCCGAGCCAGCCTGGGATGGTGACCTTGCCGTCGTTCGCGACGGTGTCAGCGAGAGTTGCAAAGAAAGCGTTCAGAACGCCGTCGACTGCAGCCTGGCTCTGGCCAGAGTCTGCGGCAACCTTGGCAACGAGCTCGGTCTTGTTCAGCGACTTGTCAGCCATTGAGTGTCCTCCTCGGACCTTTGTCTGTAAAAACAGGTATTCACGTATGTCGGGCGACGCTTCGAAAAGCGCCTCCGTTGGCCGGTTGGACCGGGTTGAATCTAGCAGAGTTCCCCGGAATTCCGCGGATTTACGGCGTTTCGAGGCGGTTTGCCCCTCCGGAACGGCCCCATTTCCGCTCTACGCGAAAAATGAGACAAAAAAAGAGAAGACGCCGACCGAAGTCGAAATCTTCTCTTTTTTCCGGAACCGGAGGTTCCGAATGACCGACTAGGCGGTCACGCGCGCTCTACCAACTGGACTTGGTGATGCCGGGCAGTTCGCCGCGGTGAGCCATGTCGCGGAAACGAACGCGCGAGATACCGAACTTGCTGAGGTGTCCACGGGGACGGCCGTCAACCGCGTCGCGGTTGCGCAGGCGAACCGGCGACGCGTTGCGGGGAAGCTTCTGCAGGCCGAGGCGAGCTGCTTCACGCGACTCGTCGGTGCCGGCCGGGTCAACGAGGGCCTTCTTGAGCTCAAGGCGCTTCGCTGCGTAGCGCTCGACGATAACCTTGCGCTGGTTGTTCTTGGCAATCATGCTCTTCTTCGCCATTTTTAGCGCTCCTCACGGAAGTCAACGTGCTTGCGCACTACGGGGTCGTACTTCTTGAGCACGAGACGGTCGGGGTCGTTGCGACGGTTCTTCTTGGTCACGTACGTGTAACCGGTTCCAGCCGTCGAACGGAGCTTGATGATCGGGCGGACGTCATGCTGCTTGGCCATTAGATTTTCTCCCCACGGGCGAGAAGGTCCTTGACGACCGACTCGATGCCACGAGCGTCGATGACCTTGATGCCCTTGACGGACAGGGTCAGCGTGACGTTACGGCGAAGCGACGGTACGTAGTACTTCTTGGTCTGAACGTTCGGGTCGAAACGACGCTTGGTGCGTCGGTGCGAGTGTGAAATGTTGTGTCCGAAGCCAGGAACGGCTCCGGTCACCTGGCAAGTAGCTGCCATGGTTCTCCTCCAATACCGAAGGGCGAATGCCCTTCCCAAGATCTCTTGTCGGCTGGCACGACGACATTCCCGCGAAGGCGGAAGCGAGGCGAACCAGCAGTGCACGCACAGATATGCGCAGCAGCGTCCAACACTACGCGCTGCTCTCCCCCGGCGCAAACTCAACCAATTCGACGGAGATTCTGCCATTTTTGGCGCTGAAGCCGGGAAAACAGGGTTGTGGGAGCAGAATCTCCGTCGAATTCGTTCGCTACTCGAGGACTGGGGCGGGGGGTGCGGCGGGAGGTGAGACGGCGGGGGCGGCGGCGGTGCAGGCGGCGCAGAGGCCGAAGACGTCGACCACGTGGGCGGCCTGGGTGAACCCGTTCTCGGCGGCGACGTTCTTCGCCCAGGTCTCGACGGCATCCGCTTCGATCTCGACCGTGAGGCCGCAATTGCGGCAGATCAGGTGGTGATGGTGGTCGGTCGTGCTGCAGGCGCGGTACAGGCCCTCGCCCTCGGGCGACTGCAGGGAATCGGCTTCACCCTCGAGGGCCAGGTCGGCGAGCGCCCGGTACACCGTGGCCAGACCGATCGGTGACCCGGTCGCGTGCAGGTTGGAGTGGAGCCCCTGTGCGCTGACGAATCCCTCGGCCGCGCCCAGCGCCGTGCGCACGGCCTCCCGCTGCCAGGTGTTCCGCTTCATAGTCTCAACCGTAACGGGGCCCGGACGAGCCGGCGACCGCCCAGGGCGAGCACGAAGAACGCCGCCGCGGTGAGGGCGATCGCGGGTCCGGCGGCGACGTCGATCGCCCGGGACAGGAGCACACCGACGAGCCCGGCCACCGCACCCAGCACCGGTGCGACGACCAGGATCTGGGTGGTGGTGCGCACGACCAGCCGGGCGGCGGCGGCGGGTGCCGCGATCAGAGCGATCGCGAGGATCGCGCCGACGGCCGGCATCGCCGTGACCACGGTTGCCGTGATGAGGGCCAGGGTGAGCAGCTCGATCGGCCATTCCCGGTAGCCGGCCGCGCGGAATCCGTTCGAGTCGAACGTGGAGAACAGGATTTCCTTGCCCAGGAAGAGCATCACCGCCACGGCCGCGACCAGCACCGAAAAGGCCAGGATCAGGTCGCCGGTGGTGACGGTCAGGATGGACCCCACGAGATAGGAGTCCACCTGCACCGGCAGCGACGGGTTGAGCGCCTGCAGGAGCACGCCGAGCGCGAAGCCGGCGGTGAGCAGGATGCCGGAGGCCACCTGGCTGCCCTGACGCTTCACCCGCCCGATCAGGGTCATGATTCCCACGATCAGGATGCTCGCCAGCGCGGCGCCGAGCGGGATGCTGATGCCGAGGATCGTGGCGGCGACCGCGCCGGGGAAGGTCGCGTGGGTGAGGGCCTGCGCGAAGAACGTCCGCCGGCGGAGCACGACGAGCGCGCCGACCAGGCCGGAAAGGGCGCCGATCCCGGCCGCCGCCAGGAGGGCCTTCTCGAAGTAGCCCATCAGCGGGCGACCCTGGGCCGCCGCAGCCCGTCGACGGCCAGGCGCAGCAGCAGCACGATGGCGTAGCCGGCGACGAGCACCAGCACGACGGTCGCCCCGCTGGGCAGGTCGATCCCGGACTGCACGGAGGCCTGGAAGCCGAGGGCCAGGCCCAGCCAGGAGCCCAGGGCCGCGAACCCGGCCGCGATCGGGAACAGGAGCCACAGCCGCGCCGTGACCAGCCGCGCTACGGCGCCCGGAACGATCAGCACGGCCAGCACGAGCAGGTTGCCGACGGCGCTGGAGGCCGCGACCACGACGAACGCGATGGCCACGTTGAGCACGAGGTCGAGCGCCAGCGGTCGGTACCCGTAGGCGGCGAAGCCGACCCGGTCGAATGCCCGGAACACCTCTTCCTTCAATGTGAAGGCGACCAGGAGCAGGGCGATGCCGCAGATGACGACCGTCTGGATGACCTCGATCGGGCTGACCGTGAGCAGTCGGCCGAACAGGAGCTGTTCCAGCTGCCCGACGTAGTTCGTCTCGCGCGAGACCAGGATCACGCCGACGCTGAACATCGCGGTGAAGACGATGGCGATCGCGGCATCCGAACTCACCGACCGGCGCACGATCAGGGTGAGCACGACCGCGGCGAAGAGCGCGGCGACCATTGCTCCGGCGAACAGTCCGTCACGCCCGCCCCAGACGAATCCGATGGCGATGCCGGGGAAGACGGCGTGCGTCAGCCCGTCGCTGATGAATTCGAGTCCCCGCAGGTTGACGAGCACACCGACCACGCCGGCCACGAGGCTGAGCGCGCCCAGCACCACGAGCGCCCGCGTCATGAACGGCAGGGCGAACGCGTCGACGAGCGGGTTCAGGAGCTCCACGTCAGTGTCCCGAGTGGTCCGGCAGGACGACGGTGTGCTCGTCGAGCTCCACGCCGACCTCGTGGAAGGTGCGCTGCACGTTCTCCAGGCTCAGCACCGACTCGCGGGGGCCGAACGCCACCTGCGTGCCGTTGAGCAGCAGGACCTCTTCACAGACTTCGCGGGCAAGCTGCAGGTCATGGGTGGAGACGAGCACGGCCACCCCCTCCTCCTTCAGCCGTTTCACGGTGCCGACGAGGGCGTCCCGGTTCTGCTGGTCGAGGCCGTTGAACGGCTCGTCGAGCAGCAGCAGCCGCGGGCCGGACGCCACGGCCCGCGCGAGCAGGCCGCGCTGCTGCTGGCCGCCGGACAGCTCGCCGAACCGGGTCTTCGCGCGCTGGGTGAGCCCGACGGCGTCCAGGGCCCGGGCAACGGCCTCGCGGTCACGCTTGCCGGGCAGGCGCAGCCAGCCCAGGGTGCGGTAGCGCCCCATCAGGACCACCTGCTCCAGGGTCACCGGGAACTGGGGATCGAGGTCGCCGGCCTGGGGCACGTAGCCGATCGAGCCGACCGGGGCCGTCGGTTCGCCGAGCACCTCCACGGTGCCGCTCACCCGCTGCACCAGGCCGAGGATGCCCTTGAGCAACGTGGACTTGCCTGAGCCGTTCGGCCCGATCAGGGCAACGGCCTCGCCCGCCCGCAGGTCGAAGGTGATGCCCTCGAGTGCCGGCAGGTGGCCGTACGAGAAGGCGGCCCCCACCACTCTGAGGGCCAGGGGGGCGCCGGCCCGCACTTGAGAAGGGTTCTCGTTCACAGATCAACTATCGCAGGTCTGCGGGAACCGCGGTGGGCGTGGCCCCCCAGGACTCCAGGATCAGGGTGACGTTGTGCACCTGGGAGTCGATGTACGTGGCGCCGTCGCTGCCCTTTGCGCCGAGCGAGTCGCTAAACAGCGCCTCCTCCCCCGAGTACACGGCGACGCCCGCCTCTGTGGCGATGGTGTCGGCGGCCTTCGGGCTGATCGACGCCTCGGAGAAGACGGCTTTCACCCCCGTGGCCCTGATGTCGGCGACGAGCTTGTCGATCGCAGCGGCGCTGGGCTCGGCATTGTCGTCGAAGCTCGGGATGATGGAACCGACGAACGTGATGCCGTAGGCCTCGGTGAAGTAGGTGAACGCGTCGTGGTTGCTCACGAGCAGGCGCTCCGCCGCGGGAACGGCGTCGATATTGGTGCGGATCCAGGTGTCGAGTTCGGCCAGTCGGCCCCGGTAGGCTGCCGCATTCGCAGCGAAGTCCGCGGCCTGGTCGACACTCGCGGCACCGAGGCCGTCGGCGATGGTCTGCACCATGGTCTCCGCGTTGGACACGTCGGTCCAGATGTGCGGGTTGCCGGATTTCTCGGTGCCGCCGAGGACCTCGACTCCCGTCGCTGCGGTGATGGTCACGCCGTCGAATCCGCTGGCGCTGATCGCGTCGGAGAGCCACTCCTCGAGTCCGACGCCGTTGATCACGAGAACATCGGCTGCTCCGAGGGCGGTCAGGTCAGCCACCGAAGGGTCGAAGCTGTGCGCGCTCTGGTTGGGCAGGATGAGCTGGGTGACCGAGACGCCGACGGTGTCGCCGACGACATTGCGAGTGAAATCGGCCACCTGCGTGGTCGTCGCGACCACCTGGAGGTCGTCGGCAGCGCCGGAATCAACTCCCCCGGTCGGAGCGCAGCCGGCCAGGAGCAGAGCGGTCGCGGCCGCAAGCACAGGGAGGACGAATCGCTTCTTGATCACGGTTCAAGGCTAGGCCTATTGATAATGATTGTCAAAACCATTAGGTGCGCGCCGCGCGAGAGGTGACCCGGGACCTTTTCGGGGGTCAGGACGGGGCGGGGCCGGTTTAGACGATGCCCGACGTGCCGAGCAGGGAACCGATCAGGAAGGTGACGACCAGAGCCGCGGCCCCGCCGAGCACGACCCGGATGGTCGCGCGGAGCTTCGGGCTGCCGCCGAGGTGGGCGCCGGTCATGCCGAGCGCCGCGAGGGCGATGAGCACGGCACCGAAGGTGATCGGAATGCGCACGCTCTCGGGCAGGAGCAGGATTGCCAGGAACGGAAGCAACGCGCCGAGGGTGAAGGCCGCGGCCGAGACCCAGGCGGCGTGCCAGGCGCTGACGACGTCGTCCTCGGCGATGTTGTGCTCGGCGAGCAGGTGGGCACGCACGGGATCGATCGCCGTGAATTCCACGGCGACCTGCCGGGCCGTGGCGGGGGCGAGTCCCTGCTTTTCGTAGAGTTCCGCGAGTTCCTGCAGTTCGCCTTCGGGGTCGATACTGAGCTCGCGCTTCTCGCGCTCGATCAGGGTGCGCTGGCTGTCACTCTGACTGCTGACCGAGACGTATTCGCCGAGGGCCATGGAGATGGCCCCACCGACGAGGCCGGCGGTGCCTGCCGCCGCGATGGCGGCGGTGGAGCCGGTCGCCCCGGCCACACCGACGACGAGGGCCGCAACGGAGACGATGCCGTCGTTGGCGCCGAGCACCCCGGCACGCAGCCAGTTGAGCCGGCCGGCATGGCTCTCGGTGCGCTTCGGTTCGGCGGCGGCAACAGCAACCGAGGGACTGAGGGAAGCGATTCCAGCGGACGTGAGTGAGGTCATAACGAATATCAGAACACAAGCCGGCATCCCCCGCCAGCGTGGAAAGCCTTACCTCACCGGCGAGCAAAAGAACTGGTGAGGCAAGGCTTCCCAAATATTCAACCGGCTATTCGAGGAGCAGCGCGGGCTCCTCGATGATGCTGGCGACATCCGCCAGGAACCGGCTCGCGACATCCCCGTCGACGACCCGGTGGTCGAAACTCGCGCCGATCGTGGTCACGAAGCGGGCGCGCACCTCGCCGTCCACCACCCACGGCTTCTGCTTGATCGTGCCGAGGGCGACGATGCCGGCCTCGCCGGAGTTGAGGATGGGGGTGCCCGTGTCCATCCCGAACACGCCGATGTTGGTGATCGTGATCGTGCCGCCCGACATGTCGGCGGGGGTGGTCTTGCCGTCGCGCGCGGTGAGGGTGAGTCGTTCGAGCGCGCCCGCGAGTTCCAGCAGGCTCATGTCCTGGGCCTCCTTGACATTGGGCACGATCAGGCCCCGCGGGGTCGCCGCCGCGATGCCGAGGTTGACGTAGTGCTTGATCACGATTTCCTCGTCGGTGAAGATCGAGTTGACCGTGGGGTTGCGCCGCACCGCCCAGATCATGGCCTTGGCCATGATCAGCAGCGGGGAGACCCGCACGCCGGCGAAGTCGGTGGATGCCTTGAGCCGCTTGACGAATTCCATGGTGCGGGTGGCGTCGACATCGACGAAGAGGCTCACGTGCGGTGCGGTGAACGCGCTGGAGACCATGGCCTGGGCGATGGCCTTGCGCACGCCCTTGACGGCGATGCGCTCCTCGCGGTCGCTCGGCCACTCCGGCGTCTGGATGTTGCGGAAGACGCTGGCCTGGGTGGCGGCGCGCAGCACGTCCTCCCGGGTCACGTCGCCGACCGGGCCGGTCGCCTCGACCAGGGACAGGTCGACTCCGAGATCCTTGGCGAGCTTGCGGATCGGCGGTTTGGCGATGACCGGTCCGGCGGATGCCGCACGCGGGAGCCGGGGAAGGGGCGCCGCCGCGGCGCGCGGGGCGATGACGGGCGGCGGCGCGATCGATTCGTGGGCGACCGGGGTGCTGCCGTGGCGCTTCCGCCGGGTGGGCATGGTCGCGGTGGCACCGCGGCCGACGAGCACGGGGCCGGCCTTCTCGGCCGGTTCGTCGGAGATCGTGGAACCGGCATCCGCTGCCGCGCCGGCCAGCTCGTTCTCATTCGCCCCCGTCGGGGGAGCGGACACCTCGGCATCGGTGCCGGCGTCGGAGACGATGGTGATGATCACGGTTCCGACGTCGACGGTCGTTCCGGGCTGCACCAGGATCTCGCCGACCACGCCGACATAGGGCGACGGGAGTTCGACCAGCGATTTGGCGGTCTCGATCTCGACCAGCACCTGGTTGATCGCGACGGTGTCGCCGGGCGCCACCTTCCACTCGACGATTTCGGCCTCGGTGAGACCCTCGCCGACATCGGGCAGGGTGAATTTCGACACGCTCATGAAGCGAGCTCCTTGCGATTGGTGAGGCGAGAGTGGCCGTTCCGGTCCAGAGTGCCCCGCGGAACGGTCACTCTGGACCGGAAAGGTGACTGCCGGGGGGACTGCGTGGTCATCTCGGGTGGTCTCAGTAGGCGAGGGCGCGGTCGACGGCTTCGAGCACGCGGTCCGGGCTGGGCAGGAAGTGCGTCTCCACGGCGGCCGGCGGGAACGGGGTGTCGAACCCGGAGACCCGCAACACGGGGGCTTCGAGCAGGTAGAACGCCTTCTCCATCACGGTGGCGGCGATCTCCGAGCCGACACTGACGAAGCCGTGGGCCTCCTGCGCGACGACCAGGTGCCCGGTCTTCTCGACCGAGGTGAGGATCGGGCCGTAGTCGATCGGCGAGATCGACCGCAGGTCGATGACCTCGATGCTGGTGCCCTCCTCCGCGGCGAGGTCGGCGGCCTGCAGCAGCACGCTCACCATGGCGCCGTGGCCGACGACAGTGGCATCCGTACCGCTCCGCACCACGCGGCTGGCGTGCAGCGGCGTGCCGCTCTCGGCCAGATTGACTTCGCCCTTGGGCCAGTAGCGGCTCTTGGGCTCGAAGAAGATGACCGGGTCGTCGCTCCGGATGGCTTCCTGCATCATCCAGTACGCGTCGTGGGGGTTCGACGGGCTCACCACGCGCAGTCCCGGCGTGTGCGCGAAGTAGGCCTCCGGGCTCTCCTGGTGGTGCTCGATCGAGCCGATGTGGCCGCCGTAGGGGATGCGGATCACGACGGGCATGATCACTTCACCCTCATGCCGGTTGCGCATGCGCGAGAGCTGGCTGGTGATCTGGTCGAAGCCGGGGAACACGAATCCGTCGAACTGGATCTCGCAGACGGGGCGGTAGCCGCGCAGAGCCAGCCCGATCGCCGTGCCGATGATGCCGGACTCGGCCAGCGGGGTGTCGAGCACGCGCTTGTCGCCGAATTCGGCGAAAAGGCCCTCGGTGACGCGGAAGACCCCGCCGAGCGGGCCGATGTCCTCGCCCATCATCAGGACCTTGGGGTTGTCCCGCATGGCCTGGCGGAGGCCGGCGTTCAGCGCCTTGGTCATCGGCAGGTTGGCCACGGTCGGGGTGCTCGCCGGGGTGCCGGCCGGGGTGCCGGCCGGGCTCATTTCGATCGTGTCGCTCACGCGGCGCCTCCTTCGAAGGATGCTTCGTACCGGGCGAGCCAGGCCTTCTCCTCGTCGATCAGGGGGTGAGGTTCGGCGTAGACGTTGTCGAAGATGACGTTCGTCTCGGGTGAGCGGATGTCCAGGGCCCGGCGGCGCACATCCGCGGCGTGGTCTTCCGCCTCCTCGTCGACGGCGTCGAGGAACTCCTGTTCGACGCCGAGGCCCCGCAGGTAGCTGCGGAACCGCACGATCGGGTCCCGGGCCACCCAGTAGGCGAGCTCCTCCGGGTCGCGGTATTTCGTGGGGTCGTCCGCCGTGGTGTGGGCGCCGACGCGGTAGGTGAGTGCCTCGATCAGGGCCGGACCCTTGCCGGCGCGCGCGTCGTCGAGGTGCTTGGCGGTCACGGCGTAGCTGGCGAGCACGTCATTGCCGTCGATCTGGGTGCCTGGCATGCCGAACCCGCCGGCGCGCAGGTAGAGGGGGGTGCGCGACTGGCGGGTGACCGGCACCGAGATGGCCCAGTGGTTGTTCTGCAGGAAGAACACCTGCGGGGTCTGGTAGCTCGCCGCGAAGACGAGCGCCTCGTTGGCGTCGCCCTGCGACGACGCCCCGTCGCCGTAGTACACGATGACGGCCTGGTCGGTCTCGGGGTTGCCGGTCGCGGTGGCGCCGTCGAGCTGCATGCCCATCGCGTAGCCCGTGGCGTGGAGGGTCTGGGAGGCGAGCACCAGGGTGTACAGGTGGAAGTTACCGTGTTCTTCGGGGGTCCAGCCGCCGAGCGTGACGCCGCGCAGCATCCGCAGGATGTCGACCAGGTCGAGTCCTCGGATCATGCCGACGACGTGCTCCCGGTAGGAGGGGAAGACGTGGTCCTGCGGCCTGGTCGCATGGGCGGAACCGACCTGGGCGGCCTCCTGGCCGTGGCTGGGCACCCAGAGGGCCAGCTGGCCCTGGCGCTGCAGGTTGGCGGCCTCGGTGTCGAATCGGCGGACGACCACCATGTCCCGGTAGAAACGCCGGTAGTCGGCCTCGGTCAGCCGGTCCAGGTAGGGCAGGAATTCGGCGGCGGATTCGCTCGGCGCGAAGACGCCCTCGGGGGAGAGGAGTCGCACCATGGGCGAGGCGTCTTCAGTCGCTGGCATCGTACTAACCTAGCCGCCGGGCCGAGTGTCCCGTTGGTAGATCGTCGACAATGTCTGAGCAGATAGCCAGGAGCTTTTCCACAGATTCTTCCTCGCCGATCGAGATCCGGATGCCCTCCGGGAAGGGGCGCACGATCAGGCCGACCGCCGAAAGCACGTCGGCGATGTCGGTGGTTTCCTCACCGGTGGGCAGCCAGATGAAGTTGCCCTGCGGTGCGGGGATGTTCCAGCCCTGTTCGGTCAGCGCGCGCCAGGCCGCGTCGCGGCGTTCGGTCAGGGTGCGCACCCGCCGCAGCAGCTGGTCGGTGGCGTCAAGTGACGCGATCGCCGCGGCCCCGGCCACACCGGTCACCGACAGCGGGATCGCGGTGGCACGGGCGCCGTCCAGAACGGCGACGGGACCGAGGGCGTAGCCGACGCGGAGGCCGGCCAGGCCGTAGGCCTTGGAGAAGGTGCGCAGCACGACCAGGTTCGGGAACCGCTTCAGGAGCGGCACGCCGTTGACCGCCTCCGGATCGGTGACGAACTCGATATATGCCTCGTCCAGAATGACGAGCAGATCCCTCGGGACGACCGCCATGAAGGCCTCGAACTCGTCGGCGGTGACGATGGTGCCGGTCGGGTTGTTCGGGCTGCAGACGATGACCACGCGGGTGCGCTCGGTGATGCGGGTGGCCATCTCGGGCAGATCGTGACCGTGGTCGTCCCGGTTCGGCACCCGGATGCTCGTGGCCCCGGCGACGGTGACCAGGCTCGGGTAGGCCTCGAACGACCGCCAGGAGTAGAGCACCTCGTCGCCCGGACCCGCGGCGGCGAGGATGAGCTGGGCCAGCAGGGCCACCGATCCCGCCCCGACATGCACCTCGTCGACGCTGCGATCGAAGCGGGCGGCCAGGCGTTCCCGCAGGGCCAGGGCGGAGGCATCCGGGTAGCGGTTGTACGCCGTTTCGGAGTTGACCGCGGCGATGACGCCGGGCAGCGGGTCGAAGGGGTTCTCGTTGCTCGAGAGTTTGAACGCGGTGGTGGCGGCGGCTTGTCCCTGCCGATAGGCCGGCAGTGCGACAATCTCGGGGCGCAGGCGGACCGAGGGCTGGTCTGAAGGGCTCACTCGGCGATTCTACGCCGGAGCATATTCGCGTGGCCGCATAATGCTGGCGACGTTCGGCCCGGTGGCCGGCCCTGCGCATCGCCGGGCGCGGTGCCATCATGGAGGCATGGCCCGATTCCTGCTCAAGCTGACCCTCAATGCCGTCGCCCTGTGGCTCACCACGGTGCTCGTCGCCGGCGTTTCCCTGCAGCCCTATGCGAACGACACCTTCTCCGTGGTCATGAGCTACCTGCTGATCGCGCTCCTGTTCGGTTTCGTCAACGGCGTCGTCGGCACGTTCGTGCGCATCATCGCCTTCCCGCTCTACGTCCTCACCCTGGGCCTGATCTCGCTGATCGTGAACGGCCTCCTGCTGATGCTGGTCGCCTGGTTCACGGACGTGATCGGTTTCGGCCTCGTGATCGAGGACTTCTGGTGGGGCGTGCTCGGCGCCCTGGTACTGGGCATCATCAGCTGGCTGCTGAACCTGGTGTTCCGGCCCGCCAGACCCAGCCGGTAAGACCGTATGGGCGCCGGCGAGTCGCCCATTGGTCACTCACCGGCCACCCGGATGCCCCGCCACCGGGAGGCCTGTCCCGGTTCCGCGCCGACCACGGTCGCCATGGTTGCCCGAAACTCCTGCAGGCGCGGCTCCGGGGACTCGTCCATCAGCCGCCCGGTGGCCCGATAGGCGGTGAGGGCGTGGGCCGGCAGCGGCTGATCCGGCGGCACCTCCCGCCCCGCGAACACCTCTCGCCGCACGAGCAGGCGATCATCCTCGGCACCCGGCGTGCCGCCCAGCGCCGGGATCAGATCGTCGGAGTGTTCGACCGTCACGGCGTCCACGCCGGGAGGCAGCGTGATCTGGCCGTCGGGCGCCCCGAACGTGGCGACCGCGACCGTGTTGAACTCCCCGGACGCCGCCACCTGCGCGGCGACGAGGCCGCCCTGCGAGTGGCCCACCGGAATCACCGGGTCCGCCGGCCGCACCCCGGCCTCCCGCATGGCCTGCACCACCGCCCGGTAGGAGCCGGAGTCCTGGTCGGCGACGGCGGAGAGGTCGGAGGTGAGGTCCCAGGGCTGTTCCGCGGCGACCGGGCTCCATTCCACCGTGCCGCCGATGTAGACCACCCAGGACGGGCTCTCGGCGCTGCCGTACCGCTCGATGCGCACCTGGGAGCCGTCCTCGGACACCGACGGGATGCGGTCGGCCAGGTCGGCGAACCCGGCGGGCGGAGGCGTCGCCCGGGTCGCGGGCCGCTGCCCGGCCACTCCCGGCCCGCCCAGGGGCACCACCGGCACGGGCACCACCGGCACGGGCACCACCGACACCGGCGTCTCCCGGAACAGGCCGAGCGGGCGGGACAGCGCCCGCACCCCCGCCGCCGACGTGGCCACACCGAGCAGGCCGAGGCCCTCGTCCCCGAGCAGGGCGGAGACCGGATAGGGCAGACCCGCGGCTCCGACCGCCGCGTCATCCACCGAGGACACGAGCACCCGCACCGCCGCGACCACGACGGGGTCGGTCAGCGCGCGCGGATTCGCCCGCAACCAGCCAGCCGCCGTCGCCGGGCCGTCGCCGGGCCGCGCCCCGGTGAGCAGGCTGCCGAGCAGGAATCCGGCAGCGCCGCTGGTCAGTGCCGGCAGGGCGGCCAGCGCCAGGAACGGCGCCAGCCGGCCGAGCGTGAATCCCAGCCAGACGCCGCCCGCACGGGCGACGCGCTCGCTCCGCCGTTCCGCCTCGCCGTACCCCTCCGCGGCGGCGATGAGCGAGTCGGCGAGGTGGCGGCTGTGCTCCGCCACCCGGTCGATGGCCCGGCCGACCCCGAAGACGCAGCCGGCCGCTTCGCCGCCCGTCCAGGCCGGGGACGGCGCCGGCGCGGAGTCCAGGGCACGGATGCCCGCCAGCCGCGCCTGCCACCCCTCGGCGTCGGCCTGCAGCGCACGCAGCCACGACGCCTCTGCCAGCAGCACATCCGTGGCCACGAGGGTGGTGCCCCCGCCGGACACGATCAGGGTGGCCGCGGGATCCTCGTCCGCCGCCGGGGTCGCCGGGGTCGCCGGAAGCCCCGTCACGGAGCCCCCGGGGTCCGGGTCGACGCCGCGGCCAGGACGACCTGGACCTCCTCGATCTCCGCCGCCACCGCGGCGAGGGCGTCCTCCAGGTGGCGGGCGGCCCGGTGGAGTTCCCCGGCGAGTTCGCTGCGCCGCTCGGCGTAGCCGCGCTGCGCCGCGGACCGCCAGGACCCGGTCAGGTCGGTCGGCGCCAGGGAGCGGGCGGCGATCTCGACGTCGTCCCGCAGGGCGCGGAGCAGCATCCGTCGTTCCCGGAGCTCGGCCAAGCGAGCCGGCAGGCCGGAGTCGCTGATGAACGTGCCGTCTGAACCGAACACGGCCCTCCTCCCTGCACCCCCGTCGCGACGATGCTGCCAGCGAGCGTGCCACCTCCCGGTGGCCGGGCGGGGTCCACCCGCAAGTTCACGGAATGTACGACCGGCGGACGGCTGTGGAGGGGTGGCGGGTGCAACACAATGGAGGTATGGCTTTCGCGTCGATCACACCGGACGAATCGACGCCGTTCCGGATCGTCTTCGTCTGCACCGGGAACATCTGCCGTTCGCCGATGGCCGAGGTCATGCTGCGTGACCTGGTCACGCGTTCCGGCCTGGGCCGGCTGATCACCACCAGTTCCGCCGGCACCGGTGACTGGCACGTGGGCGAGCAGGCGGACATCCGCACGATCACCGCCCTGGCCAAGCGAGGCTACGACGGGAGCCATCACCGGGCACGCCAGTTCGACCCGGCCTGGTTCGACGACCTCGACCTGGTCGTGGTGCTCGACCGGGGGCAGGAACGGATCCTCCGCAACTGGGCCGCCACCGACCGGGACCGCAGCAAGGTGCGCCTGCTGCTCAGTTTCGACCCGGCCCAGGCCGGCCTGCGGGACGTGCCGGACCCGTACTATTCCGACGATGCATTTTTTGACACGGTTCTTGGCATGATTGAGAGCGCAAATGAAGCGCTCTTCGCGCAACTTGCACCCGCAATCCGACAGGGAGTCCGATGAGTCCGTTACCGCCCCAGGTCCTCAGCCCACTCGATGGCCGCTACCGCGCCGCCGTCACCGAACTGGGGGAGTACCTGTCAGAGGCCGGCCTCAACCGGGCTCGCGTGCAGGTCGAAGTCGAGTGGCTGATCACGCTCACCGACCGCAGCCTGTTCGGTTCCGTGCCGCTGACGCCCGAGCAGAAGTTGTCCCTGCGCGCCCTGGTCACCGACTTCGGCCAGGCCGAGATCGATGAACTCGCCACGCTGGAAGCCACCACCCGGCACGATGTGAAAGCCGTCGAATACCTCGTGCGTCGCCGCCTGACCACGCTCGGACTCGACCACATCAGCGAGCTCACCCACTTCGCCGCCACCAGCGAGGACATCAACAACCTCTCCTACGCACTGACCGTGAGTGACGCCGTGCGTGAGGTCTGGCTGCCCAAGTTCCGCGCCGTGATCGGGGCCCTGCGCCTGCGCGCCCTCGACTACCGGGCCGACTCGATGCTCGCCCACACCCACGGCCAGCCGGCCACGCCCACCACGGTCGGCAAGGAGCTGGCGGTGTTCGTCTACCGTCTCGAGCGCCTGGCGAAGCAGGTCGAGAACAGCGAGTACCTGGGCAAGTTCAGCGGTGCCACCGGCACTTTCGCCGCCCACGTCGCGGCCGATCCCGCCGTCGACTGGCCGGCCGTCTCTCGCGAGTTCGTCGAGGGTCTCGGCCTGACCTGGAACCCGCTGACCACCCAGATCGAGTCCCACGACTGGCAGGCCGAGCTCTACTCGCGCATGTCCCACGTCAACCGGGTGCTGCACAACCTGGCCACGGATGTCTGGACCTACATCTCCCTGGGCTACTTCCGTCAGATCCCGCAGGCCGGAGCCACGGGCTCATCGACCATGCCGCACAAGATCAACCCCATCCGCTTCGAGAACGCCGAAGCGAACCTCGAGCTCTCCAGCGCGATCCTCGACTCGCTCGCGGCAACGCTGGTGACCTCGCGCCTGCAGCGCGACCTGACCGACTCGACCACGCAGCGCAACATCGGCGTCGGTTTCGGGCACTCTCTGCTCGCCCTCGACAACATCGTGCGGGGTCTGGGCGAGATCGACATCGACCGGGACGCCCTGGCCCGGGACCTCGACGCGAACTGGGAGATCCTCGGCGAGGCGATCCAGACCGTCATCCGGGCCGAGGTGTCGGCGGGCCGCTCGTCGATCGAGGATCCGTACGCCCTGCTCAAGGAACTCACCCGCGGCAAGCGCATCAACCGGGACGACCTGGTCGCGTTCGTGACCGCCCTGGAGATCGGCGACGCCGCCAAGGCGCGCCTGCTCGAGCTCACGCCCGCAGGCTACGTGGGCCTCGCGGACCCACTGCTCGACTACCTGCCGTAGCGGGTCGCCGCTCCGCGGGTGGCGTGCCACCCGCGGAGCGGCGCAGCTCCCGCGCGGCGCCGCAGGTCAGGGGTTGAGGTTAAAGCCGTGGGTCTCGCCGTCGGTGTCGGTCTGCTCGGCGCTGTTCGGTTTCATGGCGCGCATCAGCACCAGGATCACTCCGAGCACGACGACGAACGTCACGGCGGTGCCGAACAGCGCGAGCAGCACGTCGCGGGTGCTCATCAGCACCACGAGCCCCAGGAACAGGGCCATCACGCCGGAGAAACCGAAGGTCTCCTTGGGCGTCATCAGCGCGGAGCGGCCGGGCTTGCGCGGGGTGTTCTGGGTCACAGGGTGTCCGAATCGTTGGGTGAGGCCGTGAGCGTGCGGGGATCTGGCGTGGACGCCCACTTGAGGGAGAGCCCCGCGATGACGAGGTAGACGCCCAGCATCACGAGGTACGCGCCGAGCAGACCGACCGACACGACCGGGTTGGGCGGGAGCAGCAGGAAGACCAGTGCGAGCACGGCGGTGAACGCGCCGACCACGAGCCAGTCGCGGTCACCTGGGTCGCGCCGCCGGGCACGGATGCCGCTGTACAGCTCGAGGAAACCGGTCACCGCCGCCCAGACCGTGACGAGGTAGAGGAAGAAGCCGAGCCCGCCGGCGTTGAAGGCCAGCGCGAGCGCGCCGGCCGCCATGCCCACCACGCCCTGCAGGAGGAACAGCGATCGCTCGCGGGCATCCGTGAGAGTGCGGCGGCTCAGCAGGCCGACGGCCACGCCGCTGACCAGCGCGAAGGCGCCGAACACGACCAGGCCGAACTGCGCCGAGTGGTTCGCGTTGAAGGTGATGGCGGCTGCCGGCACGAAGGCGAGTGCGGCGCGCACGATCGGCACGCTCCAGTAGCGGGTACCGACGGAGTGTGATGCCTGGGCGTTGGCCACGCGGCGACCTCTTTCATTGCGGGTTGAAGACTGGCCTAGTCTACGCGGCCGGCCCGATGTGCCCCGATGGGCCCGGCGCCCTCCGCCCGGGGCGCCGGCCGGGCCCGATGAGCACTCACAGCAGGGTGTCGCCGATGAAGCCGTCGGCCGCGCAGCCGGGCGGAATGGCGAACACGGCCGAGCCGATCGGGGTGATCCACTGGTTCAGCAGGTCGAGGGTGTCCAAGCGCTGCTGGATCGGCACGAATTGCGCGTCAACGTCCGCCTGGAAGGACACGAAGAGGAGCCCGGAATTGGAGACGGCGGTTCCGGTGGGGGTGTCGTCGTAGTTGTACCCTCGGCGATGGATGCGCTGGCTCCTGTCCTCCGACCGGGCCCGACGCAGGTGGGAGTATTCGGGGATCACCGGGAACCCGAGCGCGGTGGTCGCCGCGAAATCGGGCACGTCCTTCTCCCTGGTTCCCGTCAGCGGCGCTCCGGTGGCGAGCGTGCGCCCGACCGCGGACTCACGTCCGGACCGGTCGAGCTTGTCCCACTTGTCGAGGTCCATGCTGATCCGGCGCAGCACGAAGCCGGTGCCGCCCGTGAGCCAGGCGGGGTTGTCGGCCGGGCCCCAGACCAGGGCGCTGAAGTCGTCCGTGCCGACCACGGGGTTCGCCGTGCCGTCGACCTGGCCGAACAGATTGCGCATGGTCGTGCCGGGCTTCTCCGAGCCGGCTGAGCGGCGGAATCCCGGCTGCACCCAGTGCACGCTCGCGAAGGAGCGCACGTCCTTGAGCAGCATCCGGGTGGCGTGGGCGATCGTCATCGGATCGTCGGCGGCGATCTGCAGCAGCAGGTCGCCGCCGGTCCAGGCCGGCTCGAGCCGGTCGACCGTGAACGCGGGCAGTGGTTTCAGCCAGCCGGGGGCGGTCCCGGCGGCCCGGGCCACCAAGGCGGCCCCGAAGCCGAAAGTGACCGTGAGCCGGGCTGGAACGACGGCCAGTTCGGGTTCGGAGTCGGCCAGGGCGGCGTCCCCCTGGGTCAGGCGGGCCGCATCGTCGGTGAGGATGCGCATCATCCGCCGCAGCCCCGCGCGATCGACCCCGTCTCGGAGGACCAGGGCGACGAAGCTGGCGTGCGCCTGCGGGGCGGTGTCCACGCCCGCCTGGTGCGCGCCGAAGAACGGCACGGTGTCCGACCCGCTGACCATCGGCTCGGCCGTGCGCGCCGGAGCGGCGGCGCCGGCCTTGACGGCGAGGTCGAGGGCGACGGCACCGGCCGCGCCGATGCCGGCGGCGGCACCACCCAGGAGGAGGTGCCGCCGGCTCAGGCGCCGACGCGCCGGGTCGGGCTGTTCCTGCCGTCCGTCACTCACTTGGCGTTGCCACCCTCATAGGTCTCGTTCGCGCCCGTGTAGTCCTTGACCGGGGCCGTGAAGACGAAGCTCGAGCCGTCGGACAGGTTGAGCGTGACGGTGACGTCGTCGCCGGCCGCGAGGGGGGCGGCGAGCCCCATGAACATGATGTGGTTGCCGCCGGGCGCGAGCTCGATCGAACCGCCGGCGGGAATGACGAAGCCGTCCTCCTTCTTCTGCATGATCATGTCGCCGGCGTCGTTGGCGACGGTCTCGTGCAGTTCGAGCATGGGTGCCGCCGGTGACCCGGCGGAGGTGACGGTGACGTCCTCCGCCCCGGAGTTCTCGAGCAGCCCGAAGGCGCCGGACATGCCGCTGTCTGCGGCCTTGACCCAGGCATCCGTCATGGTCAGGGAGCTTCCCTCCGGCGTCGTGTCGGCTGCCGGCGCCGGCGTCTCGGCCGTGCCGGCGCAGCCCGAGAGGGTGAGCAGCAACGCGGCGGCGGCAACGACGAGACGGGTGGGGGTGGAGGTGATCTTCATGAGTGGTTCTCCTGGTGTGGAAACAAGCCGATGGGAAGGGTGATGTGTTGCAGGTGTTTCAGGTGTTTCAGGTGTTTCAGGTGTTTTTGCGGCGTTTGGCGCGCCAGGCGGCGAACAGGGCGAAGGCGGCGAGGCCGCCGCCGGCCCCGATGAGTCCGACCGCGATGAGCGGGAGGCCCGCAGCATCCGACTGGTCGGCGTCGGCGTCGGACGCAGCGCCGGGGCCGGTCGACGGGTTCGGGGCCGCGGTCGCGCCCGCGCCCGGCTCGGACGGCGCCGCCGTTCCGATCGAGAAGGCGAACGCCCCCGACACCGGATGCCCGTCCGCCGACACGACCCGCCAGCGCACCTGGTAGGCGCCGTCCTTCATCCCCGCCGCGAGTGCCTGCGTGGCCTCCGGCCCGTCGAGGCGCATCTCGCCCTCGGCCCAGTTGCGGTCCTCGCTGTCGACGACCAGCACGATCGCACCGATCTCGAGGATCTCGTCGGTGAAGCGGATGGTGACCGTCGATGGCGCGACGTCGAGGCGTTCCCCGTCGGCCGGGACGGTCGACTGGACCTGGTCGTGAGCGGTCGCCGCCGGCGCCGCCGGGCTGAAAACGGAGAGGGCGATCACGATCAGGGTGAGAAATACCGCCGTTGCCGGGCGTCGTCGGGGGGCGTGCGTCATCGAATTACTCCGGTCGTCGAGGTGGGTGCGTGAAGGCGCGCGTGAACGCCGGGACCACACCGGGTCGCGAACGGGGTCGTTCGAGTCAGGCCGAGCGGCGGGTCAGGGATTCAGGGCGCGGGCCGGCGGGCCGCGCCGCAGCACGCTCCCGAGCAGCACGCCGAGGTCGGCCGGCACGAAGACTCCGCCGAAGCCGGGTCGCACGGTCGCGGCATCCGTCTGGATCGCGACCGGCGCGAGGGTCCGGATCAGGACCCGGGTCAGGTGGTTCGTGGCTTCGGCGAGGAGCGCCCAGAAGGTCTTCTCGCCGCGGTAGAGCGCCACGATCGTGACGAGGGCGGCCAGGCCGTGCCCCACCCACATCCAGGCGCTGTCGGGCAGGATGCCCTCGGCGGCCATCAGAGGCCGGGCCGCGGCGTCGGCGGCCACGGTCACGGCGCCGTGGTGGTGGGAGCTCGTCATGGTCATGCCGGAGGTGCCGCCGAGTCCGAACAGCACGTGCAGCAGCAGCTGGCTGACGCCGACGGACAGTGTGAGGCGCAGCAGGGACAGGCTCTTGCCGGCCAGGAACACCGACGCCATGCCGGCGAAGGCGAGGGCGAGGGCGGCACTGAGCAGGCCGGGCGCGTTCCCGCCCGCCGCGACGTGGGACAGGGCGGCGACGAGAACGGCGACGGATGCCGTGAGCCAGCCACGGACGAATCTCGCCCATCTGGTCGTCATGGCTCTCCCTCGGCGGACCCGCTCGGGTTCGGCTCCTGTCTGAACACTACAGCGCCGACCCGAGCACGTTTGATCAGAGCGCGTTGACCGCGCTCAGCATCTTCGTCAGGGAGTCCTTCGCGTCGCCGAACAGCAGCGTGGTCTTCGGGTCGAACAGCAGTTCGTTCTCGATCCCCGCGAAGCCGGGGCGCATGGACCGCTTGAGGAACACGACCTGCCGGGCCTCGCCGACATCCAGGATCGGCATGCCGTAGATGGGTGAGCCGGGCGAGGTCTTCGCCGCGGGGTTGACCACGTCGTTGGCGCCGACGACGAGGGCGACATCCGTGTTCTTGAACTCCGGGTTGACCTCGGCCATCTCCTTGAGCGACTCGTAGGGCACGTTCGCCTCGGCCAGCAGCACGTTCATGTGCCCGGGCATCCGGCCGGCCACCGGGTGGATGGCGAAGACCACCTCGACGCCGCGCGCCTCGAGGGTGGTGGCGAGCTCGGCGATGGTGTGCTGGCCCTGCGCGACGGCCAGGCCGTAGCCGGGCACGATGACCACGCGCTGGGCGTAGTTGAGCAGCACCGCGACGTCTTCGGGGTTCGAGCTGCGCACCGGCCGGTCGCTCTGCGCGGTCGATCCGGCGGTCGAGCCGCCCTTGAAGGCACCGAACAGGATGCCGCTCACGCCGCGGCCCATGGCGGAGGCCATGGCGCGGGTCAGGATCGTTCCGCTGGCGCCGACGAGGGTGCCGGCCACGACGAGCAGCAGGTTGCCCAGCACGATGCCGGAAGCCGCGACTGCCAGCCCGGTGAAGGCGTTCAGTAGGGAGATCACGATCGGCACGTCCGCACCGCCGACCGGCAGCACCAGGAGCGCGCCGACCAGGAGTCCCAGGAGAAGGAGTGCGATGGCCCATCCGGTCGCGCCCGTCGCGACGACGAAGCCGCCGGCCACGAGAGCCGCCAGAACGATGGCACCCATCACGACGGCGAGGCCGGGGAAGATGAGCGGCCGCGAGCTGATCAGGCCCTGCAGTTTGCCGACCGTGACGGCCGAGCCGGAGAAGGAGACCGCGCCGACGAGCATGGTGAACACCACGGCGACCTTGACCCAGGGGCCCTCGCTGTTGCCGAGTTCGAGCACCGCGACGAGCGCCGCGGCGCCGCCGCCGACCCCGTTAAACAGGGCGACCAGCTGGGGCATCTGCGTCATCTCCACGCGCCGAGAGATCGGGGCGGCGATCGCCGAGCCGACCGCGATGGCGATCAGGATGGCCGGGATGTTGTCGAGCCGGGCCGACAGGAAGACGGTGATCACGGCGAGGAGCGCACCGGCGGCACCGATCAGGTTGCCGCGGCGGGCGGTCTTCGGCGAGGAGAGCCCCTTGAGGGCGAGGATGAAGCAGACCGCGGCGATCAGGTAGAGGATGCTGGTCCACTCCGGCGAGAGAAGGCTCATTTCGTGGCATCCTTCGTGTCGGCGCCGGCCGGTTTGCGCGGCGCGAACATTTTGAGCATCCGGTCGGTGACGACGAAGCCGCCGACCAGGTTGGCGGTGGCCAGAACCACGGCGATTAGAGCGACCGTCAGGAGCCAGAGGTTGAGGGTCTGGCCGGCGACCGTGATGGCGCCGATCAGGATGATGCCGTGGATCGCGTTGGCGCCACTCATCAGGGGGGTGTGCAGGGTGCTGGACACCTTCGAGACGACCTCGAAGCCGACGAAGACCGCCAAGACGACGACTGTCAGCAAAGTGATCGGATCCATCAGTGTTGTTCTCCTGTCAGGGCCGTGGCCGTCGGCTCGTGCCGGATCGTGCCGCCGTGCGTCAGGCAGGCCCCGGCAACGACCTCGTCCGTGAAATCGGGGGAGACCGTGCCGCTTTCGGTCATCAGGGCGAGCAGGTTGGCCACGTTCTTGGCGAAGAGCCGGGACGCGTCGGCGGGCATCGTCGAGGGTGCGTCCTTCATTCCGACCAGGGTGACGGTGCCGTCCCCGGTGCGGGTGGTCACCTGGGTGTCCCGCCCCGCGACGACGCCCTCGACGTTGCCGCCGGTCTCGGCGGCAAGGTCGATCACGACCGAGCCCATCCGCATGGCCGTGACCATGTCCTGCGTCACGAGCAGCGGGGCCGGGCGGCCCGGGATGGCGGCCGTGGTGATCAGCACGTCGGCGGCGGCCACGTGGGGCGCCAGCAGTTCCCGCTGTCGCACCGACCGATCCTCGCTGAGTTCGCGGGCGTACCCGCCGGTGCCTTCCACGGCGTCCAGGTCGAGGGTGATGAAGGTTCCGCCCATCGAGGTCACCTCGTCCGCCGAGGCCGGGCGCACGTCGTACGCGGAGACCCGGGCGCCAAGGCGCTTGGCCGTGGCGATGGCCTGCAGGCCGGCGACGCCCGCGCCCAGCACGAGCACGCGCGCCGGCGGGATCGTGCCGGCGGCGGTCATGTAGAGCGGGAAGAATCGGGGGAAGCGGATGGCCGCCTCGAGCACCACGCGGTAGCCGGAGACGAGGGCCTGGGAGGTCAGGGCGTCCATCGACTGGGCGCGGGAGATGCGCGGCACCAGCTCGAGGGCGAACGAGGTGACGCCCGCGGTGGCCAGTGCGGCGACGGTGGGAAGCTCGGAGGCGGGGGAGGCCAGGCCGATCGTGATCGTGCCGGAACGGAGGCCGCCGACGAGGTCGGGGCTGAGGGGGCGCACGTGGCAGAACACGTCGAGCTCGCCGAGGCCCAGTTCGGGAACGACGGTGGCGCCGGCATCCGTGTACGAGCCATCGGGATGCCCGGATTCGGAGCCCGCACCGGACTCGACCAGAACCTCGAGTCCGAGGGCCGTGAGCTGGGTCACCGTCTCGGGGGTGGCCGCGACGCGGCGCTCACCCTGCAGACGTTCTCGCCTGATGCCAACCTTCACGCGCATGTCTCCTTAGCGGCGGACGCGAGAGCGAGAACGGATCGATCCGAACTGGGGCGGCACTTGCATCTTCCGTTCGTAGCGTAGCGGTGATCACTTGCCGGCCGGAGAATATGACCGGCGGCAGAATCGATCCGGCCCGTGGCCGAATGGGCCTGCTACGCGCCCGGAACCATGTCGGCGAAGCGGGAGTAGTGGCCGTGGAACGCGACGGTCACCGTGCGGGTGGGGCCGTTTCGGTGCTTCGCCACGATCAGGTCGGCCTCGCCGGCGCGCGGGTTGTCTTTCTCGTACGCGCTCTCACGGTGCAGCAGGATGACCATGTCGGCGTCCTGTTCGAGGGAGCCCGACTCGCGGAGGTCGGAGATGGCCGGCATCTTGTCGGCACGCTGCTCGGGACCACGGTTGAGCTGGGAAAGCGCGATGACGGGAACCTGGAGTTCCTTGGCCATCAGCTTGAGCGCCCGGGAGAACTCGCTGACCTCCTGCTGGCGCGACTCGACCTTTTTGCCCGACGTCATCAGCTGCAGGTAGTCGATGATGACCATCTTGAGGCCGACCCGCTGCTTGAGCCGGCGGCACTTGGCCCGGATCTCCACCAGCGTCATGTTGGGGCTGTCGTCGATGTAGAGCGGGGCGTCGTTGATGCGGCCGCGCGTGGCGGCGATGGTGGTCCAGTCGCGGGCGTCGACGGCACCCTTGCGCATGCTCTGCAGGGGCACGGATGCCTCGGCCGCGAGCAGGCGCATGGCGATCTCACTGCGTCCCATTTCGAGGGAGAAGAAGATGCTGGGCATGTCGTGCTTGATTGAAGCCGCCCGGGCGAAGTCGAGGGCCAACGTGGACTTACCCAGCGCCGGTCGCGCGGCGACGATGATCAGCTGGCCGGGGTGGAATCCGTTGGTGAGCTCGTCCATGTCGGCGAAGCCGGTCGGCACACCGGTCATCTGGCCGTCTTTGAGCTTGGCGGCCTCGATCTCCTCGATCGCGGCCGTGACCGCGTCGGTGAGGGGCACGTAATCTTCGGTCTCGGTGCCTCCGGTGACGGAGTAGATCTCGGCCTGGGCGTTGTTCACCAGGTCGAGCACCTCGCCCTCGCCGGAATAGCCCATCTGTGCGATGCGGGTGCCGGCCTCGACCAGGCGGCGCAGCAGGGCGCGTTCGGCGACGATCGAGGAGTAGAAACCGGCGTTGGCCGCGGTCGGAACCAGGCTGGTCAGCGTGTGCAGGTAGTCCGCGCCGCCGGCCCGGGACAGCTCGCCCAGTTTGGTGAGTTCGTCGGTGACGGCGATGACATCGGTGGGCTCGCCCTGCGCGTAGAGGGAGAGGATCGCGTCGAAGATGATCTCGTGCTTGGGGATGTAGAAGTCGGCGGCCCGGACGGTTTCGACGACGTCGGCGACGGCGTCCTTGCTCAGCATCATGCCGCCGAGCGCGCTCTGCTCGGCGAGGAGGTCGTGGGGGAGCGTGCGCTCGGTGTGCCGGGCTTCCATTCCGCCGCGCTGGTCACTCCCGCGCTTATCTGCCAGACCCAGGTGAGCGATCGACACTCGTGCCTCCTTCTGCTCGTGGTGCTGGTCTATCAGGGCCCACTGACACCGACTGCCGGCACCCCTCGCACACCTCGATTGTGGCCGCCTGCCCACCCTACGTACCCGGTTCGGCCGCTCCAAAACGGGCTGTGGATAACCCTGTGGAGAATCTGGGCGAAACGCCGCGTGTCTTGTGCACAACCTGTGCACTGTCCTGTGGAAAACTTAAGATTTTCCCGTAAAAAATGCATTTTGATCAGGCTTTTATACTATTCACAGCTCTGTGGGAAAACTAATCTAAACAATGTGTTGAAGCTTCATGTGCTGTGAGCAAACCTGTGTACAAAGGCTCATTTTCAAGATCTGAAATCACCCCTGAACAGGGTGAGCGGGACAGCTTAAAAAGGTGTAGCGGCGGAGCTCCATTCGGAGCCCGCCGCTACACCTCGAGGGTGATGCTATTTGGCGGCTACCACCAGCAGTGTGATGGTGGCGCTCAGTTCGTCGCGAAGACGAACCGTTGCCTGGTGCTCACCGGTCATCTTGATCGGGCTGAGCTCGATCTTGCGCTTGTCGATGGCGCCGAGACCGGCTGCCGCCACTGCTTCGGCAACATCCGTGGTCTTGACGGAGCCGAACAGGCGTCCGCCTTCGCCGGCCTTGACGACCAGCTTGACCTTGGTGTTCTCGAGTGCAGCCTTGAGTGCCTGTGCCTCTTCGAGGGTGGCGTGCTCGCGGGCGACGCGAGCAGCTTTGATCTGTTCGATCTGCTTCTCGCCACCGCGGGTCCAGGAGACAGCGAAGCCCTGGGGGTAGAGGTAGTTGCGGGCGTACCCGTTCTTGACCTCGACGATGTCACCGGGTGCACCGAGGCCGGAGACCTCGTGCGTCAGAATGATTTTTGACATGAGGTCCTACCTGCCTGAACCGGCGTAGGGGAGCAACGCCATTTCGCGAGCGTTCTTGACGGCGCGGGCGATGAGGCGCTGTTCCTGAACGGAAACACCGGTGATGCGACGGGCGCGGATCTTTCCACGCTCGGAGATGAACTTGCGAAGGGTGGGGACATCCTTGTAATCGATGACACCAACCCGGATGGACTTCGCGGGAGCGGCGTTCTTGCCACCCTTAGCTCCGCGGAGCGGCTTGCGGCGGTCGCCGCTCGACTTTCCAGCCATGATTTCCTTACTTTCTTATGAAGTGTTTTTCAGCCGACTGCCCGGAGGCTCGGCTTAGAAGGGTGTCTCGTCGCTGAAGTTGCCCGGGGTGCTCCAGACATCTCCGCCGGTGTTCGCGGCGGGGGCGCTGGCGGCCCAGGGCTCGTCGTTCCCGGAGACGGCAGGTGCGCCGCCGCCACGGGGGGAGGACGATGACTGCGCTCGAGTGAGCTGAGCGGTGGCGTATTTCAGCGAAGGACCGATTTCATCGATCTCGAGCTCCATGCTCGTTCGCTTCTCGCCTTCCTTCGTCTCATACGAACGCTGCTTGAGACGCCCGGTAGCGATGACACGGGTACCCTTGGTCAGCGAACCAGCCACGTGCTCGGCGAATTCACGCCAAACGCTCGCGCGCAGGAAGAGCGACTCGCCATCTTTCCACTCACTCGTAGCGCGATCGAAATTGCGCGGAGTGGAAGCGATGGTGAAGTTGGCAACCGCCAGCCCGTTCTGCGTGTAACGCAGTTCCGGATCGCTGGTGAGGTTGCCCACCACGGTAATTACGGTCTCGCCGGCCATGGGCTACTTGTCGCTTGCCTTGTCGGCAGCAACGGGAGCCTCAGCCTCTGCCGCAGCAGGAGCGTCGGCGACCGGAGCTTCGACCTTGGCCGGAGCAGCCTTGACCGCTGCAGCAGCAACCGCCGAGGCGGGCTTTGCGGACGCGGCGACCTTGGCGGTCGGAGCGGCAGCGGCGGCTTCAGCCTTCGCAGCAATGACCTTCGGGTTGGCTGCCTTGCGGGCGGCCTTCTCGGCGGCAAGCTTGCTTGCGACGGCAACCTGGGCGATGCCTTCTTCTGCGCGAAGAACCTTTGTGCGCATGACGGCTTCCGACAGCTTCAGCTGGCGGTCGAGCTCGGCCGTGGCAGAAGCGTTCGCGGTGAAGTCGACGACGGCGTAGATGCCTTCTGACTTCTTGTTGATCTCGTAGGCGAGACGGCGGCGACCCCAAACGTCAACCTTGTCAATGGTTCCACCATCGTTGCGAACAACGTTGAGGAACTTGTCAAGGCTGGGAGCTACGGTGCGCTCATCGATCTCGGGATCGAGGATAACCATCAACTCGTACTGATGCATGACTAACCCACCTCCTTCGGACTAAACGGCTGCAGAATCTCTGCAACAGGAGGGTTGTGCATGTGTCGAAAACGGAGGCCGGGAATCCGGCGCGTAGACAACCTGCCAAGACTACCGGATGCCGCGGCGATCCGCCAGCGCTCCGGCGCGGCGCCCTCCGCGCCGACGCTCATCGTTCCGGGAGAGTCGCCGAGTTCGACGTTTCCGGACGAGGTCGCCACGTGCGCCGGTCGAACTCGACCGGAAGTGCCGAACTCGGTGCGGCGGCTCATCGTTCCGGCCTCAGCCCGGCACCGATCAGAACCGCGCGGAGCCGAACAGGACTCACCGCGACATCCCACAGCCAGCGCACCATTCCTCGATCCGGCCCTCCAGCCGGCGCGCGCAGGCGGTCCTCTCGCACCTTCTCGTCCCACACGACCTCTTGGATTGTGCGGCCGGCCATGTACTGGTCGCGTGTGTACTTGACCTTCCCGTCGAACTCGCCCAGGAGAGTCACTCGGCGAACATTGTGTCGGGCGTGCCACCTGAAATCCACTTTGTCTTCCCCTCCGGCCGGCCGAAGGTAAGCCACCTGCAGCTCCGGCGCGGGCAGCCCGGCCAGGTAGATGTTCGCGCGGCTCACCGATTCTCCGGCGGAACCGGATTGCCCGTCCGCGAACGCGGCAGCCAGGCGTGCGCCGCGGCAGCCGCGCACCGCACCCAGCCGGGTGACCGCCTCCTGGAATTCAGCGTGGGTGATGTCCTGCTCGCGAGAGCCACTCGGCAGCACGAACGGCGTCCGGAGGCCGGCGTCCAGGGCGACGACGGCGGCTGCGAATCGTTCGGTTCGCGCAAGATCGACCATCGTGCGTAATCGGCTCGTCACGAGGAAGCCGTTGATCTCGACGACCTCGTCATCGTCGATGCGGTCGTAGTGCCAGACGACACCATTGCGCGCATGGCGATGAGCATCGCCGCCGCACATCAGGTGAACCTCGGCGGGCCACCGGCCCAGCACGGGAAGGCCCCAGATCCGGGCGGCCGACAGGTGCGAGAGAACCGGCCGGGAACGGCGTGTCAGGACGACCGCCTGAATGCGAAGCAGATACCGGGCGTCGTCGTCCGCGGCGGCCCACACCGGAGACGACACATAGATGCCCCGGAGGAGCCTCTCCTGCTCACCCGCCGTGACCCCCCCGCCGCAGGGCTCGGCCGTCGTGACCGATCAGCTCCTGGTCGCTGGTGCGCCGGAGGTCAGTTCGATAGGGAAAATCGCGATTATCCACGCCCCCGATGCTGGCCGAGCCGCGCGGCGCCCGGCCGGCAATGCGGCGGACGGTGAACGAACCCAGGTCGGCACATCCTGTGGAGGGGAAGACGGATGCGCCGAGCTCGCCAGTTGCGGTCGGGTTCGCCCGGCACACCTGCCGACGTCGACCGGAAGTGGCGACCTCGACGCGAGCGGAGCCGGGTCGACTCGGGCCGCGTCGACCCGAGGCCGGTCGCGCCCGGCCAGTCCGGCAAGTCCGGCAAGTCCGGCAAGTCCGGCCAGTCCGGCAAGTCCGGCAAGTCCGGCAAGTCCGGCCAGTCCGGCCAGTCTGGCCAGGCCTACCGGGCCCGAGCGGCCCACCAGGCGGTCAGGCGGCGGGTGGCCTCTTCCTCGCCGAGGGGTCCGTCGTCCAGCCGCTGCTCCAGCAGGAAGCGGTAGGCCTCGCCCACCTCACGGCCCGGCGAAACGCCGAGGATCGCCATGATCTGCTGTCCGTCGAGATCGGGGCGCACGGCCGCCATCTCTTCCTGCTCGGCGAGTTCCTTGATGCGCTGTTCCAGGTCGTCGTAAGCGAAGCCGAGCCGGTCGGCCTTGCGACGGTTGCGGGTGGTCACGTCCGCCCGGGTCAGGATGTGCAGTCGTTCCAGCTGGTCGCCGGCATCCCTCACGTAGCGGCGCACGGCGGAATCGGTCCAGGCGCCCTCGGTGTAGCCGAAGAATCGCAGGTGGAGTTCGATCAGGCGGGCCACCGCCGAAATGGTGTCGTTGTCGAACCGCAGGGCGCGCAGGCGCTTCTTCGCCAGCTTCGCCCCGACCAGGTCGTGGTGGTAGAAACTGACCACGCCGCCCGGCTCGAGCTTGCGCGTGGCCGGTTTGCCGGTGTCGTGCATGAGCGCCGCGAGCCGCACGATCAGGTCCGGCCCGTTGAAACTGGCGCGGGACTTCTCGTAGCCGATGGCCTGGTCCAGCACGGTGAGGGTGTGCTGGTAGACATCCTTGTGGTGATGGTGCTCGTCGATCTCGAGCCGCAGTGCCGGAATCTCCGGCAGCACCCGGCCGAACAGGCCGGTGTCCACCAGGAGTTCGATTCCGACCCGCGGGCTGTCCGACTTAAGCAGCTTCGACAGCTCGTCACACACGCGCTCGGCCGAGATGTTCAGGATGCGGTCCGCCATCGCTTCCATCGCGACCCTGGTGTCCGCGTCGAGGCTGAATCCCAGCTGCGCGGTGAACCGGGCGGCCCGCATCATCCGCAGCGGATCGTCGCCGAAGGACCGCTCCGGCGAAATCGGGGTGCGCAGAATTCCGGCCAGAAGATCAGCGATGCCGTTCGCCGGGTCGACCAGGGCCAGTTCCGGCAATCGGAGGGCGAGGGCGTTGACCGTGAAGTCGCGGCGCAGCAGGTCGTCCTCGAGGCTGAGGCCGAAGACGACCTCCGGTTTGCGGGTCTGGCCGTCGTAGCTGTCGGCCCGGTAGGTGGTGATCTCCACGGTCTCACCGGCGACCAGGGCGCCGATCGTGCCGAACGCGCGGCCGATGTCCCAGTGGGCGTCGGAGATGGGCTTGACCACCTTGAGGATCTCGTCCGGGGTGGCATCCGTCGTGAAATCGAGGTCGTGGATCGGCCGGTCGAGGAACGCGTCGCGCACCGGGCCGCCGACGAGGGAGAGTTCATGGCCGGCCGCGGAAAACGCGTTCGCCAGTCGGGAAACGGTGGGGCTGGCAGCCAGGTCGCCCAGCCGCGTGAGGGCTGTCGCGACGCTCTGCATGCCCCCCATGTTAGTTGCCGGCGGCGGTCCGGACGTGCCCGCGCAGTGTTATCCCACCTGGCACGCCGTAGAATCCCCTTATGGTGGCCGACTCAGTTCCTGCGCGCCGGCCCGCTCACCCCGACGCCGTCCGCGGCCTCCGGCGGCGAGTGCGAGCCTCTGCCGGAGTCGTCCTGATCGGGCTGCTCGCCGGCGTGCTCCCGGTGGCTTCGGCCGCTCTCCTGCCCGCCTTTCCCGTGCTGGCCGGCCTCACGACTGGAGCGCACGCTGCCGGATCCCCTGCATCGCCGGCCGCCACCTCGGCCGATTCGGTGGCGATCTCCGTGACGCCGACGACGCTGGCACCGCTGAAAATGGGCCAGGACCTGGCCGTGACCGTGACGATCACGAATCCGACCGCCGATCCGATCGCTCCGGGCACCCTCGACGTCTATCTGGCCGAACGCGCCCTCATCACCCGCGGCGCCCTGGAGAAGTGGCTCCATCCCGAGAAATCGACGAGGCCGGGTGACCTGCTGATGAGCGAGGCCATGAAGGTCTCGATCCAGCCCGACAGCACCGAGGTCCTGACCCTGACCGTGCCCGCAGACTCCGTGGGTCTCACCACTGGCAATGCGTGGGGTGCCCGCGGAATCGCCGTCACCCTCTCCACGGAGGGAACAACGCGGGCGCAGGGCCGCGGCACGTTCGTCTGGTATTCCGATGAAGAGGTCACCCCGGTCAACCTTTCGGTGGTCATGCCGATCACCGTTCCGGAACAGTCGACGGGCCTGATCACCGCCAAGGCGCTGGAGAGCTTCACCGGCCCGACGGGCGTACTGACCCGACAGCTGGACGGCGTGATCGGCCGACCGGTCACGCTCGCCATCGACCCGATGATCATCGCCTCCATTCGCATCCTCGGCACGTCCGCGCCGCCCAGCGCAACCGCGTGGCTGAACCGGCTGGCACTGGCGAGAAACGATATATTCCCGTTGAGCTATGCGGATACCGACATTGCGCTGCAGGCCCAGGCGGGCGGCGACACCCTGCTGGCACCGACATCCTTCGACCAGGCCATCGACCCGACCCTGTTCACCCAGCCGCCGACGCCGGCCCAGACGACCCCGGCGGACCAGACGCCGCAGAATCAGGCACCGGCCACGGCACCGGCACAGACGCCACCGGCGTCCCCGGCCGACGGCACGCCGCCGACCACGGAAGAATTGCTGGCGTGGGAATATACCGCTACGGACATAGCGTGGCCGGCGGAGGGAGTGGTCGCGGACGCCGACCTGGGCACCTTCACCGCGAACGGCCTCACCACGACCATCCTGACCGGTTCCAACGTCTCCCATCAGGCCACCGACCTCACCCCGAACAGCGTTGTCGCACTGGGTGCCGGGCGGGGCGTGGGGCTCGTATCCGACGGTCCCGTCTCCGACTCGCTCCGGCGGGCCGCCCTGGCGACCACGGACGAAGCCTGGAGCGTCGCGATGGCCGAGGTCAGTTCGCAGCTCGCCGTCGTTTCGGCGGAACAGCCCGGCACGGCCCGCACGCTCGTGGCCACGTTCGGCCGGGGCTGGCCGCCCACCTCCGCCCGGCTCAGCCAAACCCTCGACGCTCTGACGGTCCTCCTCTGGCACTCGCCGGCCTCCCTGCAGGACGCCCGCAGCGCGGCGGCCGCGGATGACGTTACCTTCGACAGCCAGGCCGAGCCCGACGACCGCGTGAACCTGGCCCGCCGGCTCCTGGAGCGAGAAAGCGACGTAACCGCGTTCTCCTCCGCCCTGTCCGACCCCGGGGCCGTCACGGGCGGCCACCGCCTGGACCTGATGGCCCTGCTCGCCACGTCGTGGGCGTCGCACCGGGCCAGCTGGCTGGACGCGTCGACCACGAGCCTGCTGGCATCCTCCGATTTGCTCAGCTCGATCACGGTCTCCACCAAGGGCCCGATCAACGTGGTCGGCAGCAAGGTGGACATTCCGGTCACCCTGGACAACGCCCTCGACCAGGCGGTGACCGTGCGCGTGCAGGTCGTCCCCTCCAACGGCCGGCTCCTGGTCGAAGACGACGTCGAGTCAACGATCGAGGCCGAGTCGGCCCGCACCGTCACGATTCCCGTGACGGCCGCGGTCGGCAACGGTTCCGTGACCCTGCGCGTGACCCTGTTCACCCCCGCCGGAAGCATGATCGACCAGCCGCACCTCATCCCGATCAACGTGCGCGCCGACTGGGAGGGCCTCGGCTCGCTCCTGTTCGCCGCGCTCGTGGTGCTGTTCTTCGGCTTCGGGGTCTGGCGCAACATCGTGCGCCGCCGGCGCGAGCTGATCGAACCCGATGTCGAGGTCGACCCTGCGGCCATCCGCGGCGCCGCCTCCGAGCCCACGACGGAGCCCCGTGCCTAAAACCGACAGCATCGGCCGGGCCAGCGCGTTCCTCGCCTCCGGGACCATCGTCTCCCGCATCCTCGGCTTCGTGAAGCTGATCGTGCTCGCCGGGGTGATCGGCCAGGTCGGCCAGAGCACGAACGCGTTCGCCGTGGCGAACCAGTTGCCGAACACCGTCTACGTCATCGTCGCCGGCGGGGTGCTGACGGCCGTGCTGGTGCCGCAGATCGTGCGGGCCAGCCTGCACGCCGACGGCGGCACGGCCTACATCAACAAGCTCCTCACTCTGGCCCTGGCCATCCTCGCCGCCACGACCATCGCAGCCACCGCGCTCGCCCCCATGCTGACCGTGCTCTACGGGTCGAACATGAAGCCGGAATCGCTGGCCCTCGCCACGGCCTTCGCGTTCTGGTGCCTGCCGCAGATCTTCTTCTACGGCCTGTACACGGTCCTGGGCGAGGTTCTCAACGCCCGTAAGTCGTTCGGCCCGTTCACCTGGGTGCCCGTGCTCAACAATGTCGTGGCCATCGCGGGCCTGCTCGTCTTCTCGGCCCTCTATGGAGCCGACCCGAACGGCGCCCGGCTCGCCACCGGGTTCACGCCCGCGATGATCGCCGTCCTGGCCGGGACTGCCACGCTGGGCGTCGTGCTGCAGGCCGTCGTTTTGTTCTACTTCTGGCACCGCATCGGCCTACGCTTCCGCCCCGACTTCCGCTTCCGCGGCGTCGGTCTCGGCGTGGCCGGCCGGATGGCCAGCTGGACCTTCGGGATGCTGCTGCTGACCACCCTGGCCGGAATCGTCGAGACCCGGGTGGTCACGCTCGCCGGCGACACCGACGCGTCGGTCGCCGCGCTCAACACGGCCTGGCTCATCTTCATGCTCCCGCATTCGGTGATCACCGTGTCGGTCGCCACCGCCTACTTCACTCGGATGAGCGAGCACGCCTCGGTGGGGAAGCTGGCTCTGGTGAGAACGGATGCCTCCTCCGCCATCCGGGGGACCACCCTGATCATCATGCTCGCCTCTGCCGTCATCGCCGTCTGCGCCTACCCGTTCGCCCGCGTCTTCGTGGCCCCGTACGGCCAGGTGCTGAGCATCGGCAACGTGATCATCGCCTACGTGCTCGGCCTGGTGGCATTCTGCGTCCTGTTCGTCATCCAGCGCACGTTCTACGCCCTCGGCGACACCCGCACCCCGTTCTTCTTCACCCTGTTCCAGGTGACCCTGGTCATCATCGGCGTCCTCGCCTGCGCACTCCTGCCCAGCGCCTGGATCGCGGCCGGCGTCGCCCTTACGGTCACCGTGTCGGGCATCGCGCAGGCCGGGCTGGCCGCGTGGCTGCTGCGGGGACGGCTGGGCGGCATCGACGGTCGGCGCATTCTGCGCAGCCTCGCCACGTACTCCGTGGCCACCGTGCCCGCGATCCTGGCCGGGGTCGCTCTCCTGCAGGTACTCGGCGGCACCCGGGAAGCCGGATTCGCGCTGTCGGGGAAGATCCAGGCGGTCCTGGCCATGGGCGTCATCGGCCTGGGCATGTCGGCGGTCTACTTCGGCCTGCTGCTGCTCATGCGCAGCAGTGAGCTGCGCGGATTCCTCGACCCGGTGCTCGATCGCATCCGTCGCCGCTGACCGGTTCTCGGCCCGCGCGCCGGCGCCTGACCCGCACTCAGCCGGCTCGGAATATCATCGGATTAGGATGTGTTGTACCCGGCAGCGAGCAATCCAGATCGCTTCCCCCGCAACTTGAAGGAGTCTACGCGTGCGTCAGATCATCATCATCGGCTCTGGCCCGGCCGGATTCACCGCCGCGATCTATGCCGCACGCGCCAACCTCAAGCCGCTGCTGATCGCCAGTTCGGTCGAGGCCGGGGGTGAGCTGATGAACACGACCGAGGTCGAGAACTTCCCCGGTTTCCCGGCGGGCGTCCAGGGCCCCGAACTCATGGCCAAGATGCAGGAGCAGGCCGAGCGCTTCGGAACAGAGGTCGTCTACGACGATGTGACCGAACTCGAACTCACCGGCACCACCAAGACCGTGACCCTCGGCAGCGGCGAGAAGCATGAGGCTCTCGCCGTGATCTTCGCCACCGGTTCCGCGTACCGCAAGCTGGGCCTCGACGACGAAGAGCGCCTCTCCGGCCGCGGTGTGTCCTGGTGCGCCACCTGCGACGGCTTCTTCTTCAAGGAGAAGACCATCGCCGTCATCGGCGGCGGTGACTCCGCCATGGAAGAGGCCACCTTCCTCACCCGGTTCGCGAGCAAGGTCTACGTAGTGCACCGCAAGGACACCCTTCGGGCCTCCAAGATCATGCAGGAGCGCGCGTTCAGCAACCCCAAGATCGAATTCGTCTGGAATTCCGAAGTGGCCGGCATCACGGGCACGGATGCCGTCGACGGCCTGGTCCTGCGCAACACGATCTCCGGAGAGGAAAGCCCGCTCCCCGTCGGCGGCATCTTCGTCGCCATCGGCAACGACCCGCGCACCCACCTCGTGCACAACCAGCTCGACCTGACCCCTGAGGGCACCATCGCCGTCGCCGGCCGCACCTCGAAGACCAGCCAGACCGGCATCTTCGCGGCCGGGGACGTCATCGACCCGACCTATCGCCAGGCCGTTACGGCCGCCGCATCCGGCACCGTGGCCGCCCTCGACGCGGAACACTATCTTGCTTCCCTGCCCGCGGACCTGCTGGCCAGCGCCGGCGAGACCGTCCTCACCACGTCCACGAACTAAGGAGAAACCACATGTCTGCACGCGCCGTCACCGACGTCACCTTCGACCAGGAAGTCATCAACAACTCGAAGACCGTTCTGGTCGACTTCTGGGCGGAATGGTGCGGCCCGTGTCGCGCCGTCAGCCCGATCCTCGACCAGATCGCCAGCGAGAACGCTGACAAGCTCGACATCGTCAAGCTGAACGTCGACGACTTCCCCGCCCTGGCTGCCAAGTACCAGATCACCTCCATCCCCGCGATGAAGGTGTTCCAGAAGGGCGAGGTCGTCCAGACCGTCATCGGCGCCAAGCCCAAGGTCGCACTCGAGAAGGACCTGGCCGCGTACCTCGCGTAACAGCAACACTCTCGTCTCCCTGAGGCGCAATGCCCGCCCGGCTCACGCCGGGCGGGCATTTTTTGTGATTCCGCCCGGGCCATACCCCATACGATTGAAACCTCACCAGATCGGAAGTGACGTGCCAGGACAGCGCTCCCCCCAGACCGGTAACAATCTCGACCCGTGGTACCACCACTACGCCGATCGAGCCGCCGGGCTGCGCGCCTCCGNTACCACCACTACGCCGATCGAGCCGCCGGGCTGCGCGCCTCCGAGGTCAGGGCGCTGTTCGCCGTGGCCTCCCGCCCCGAGGTCGTCTCGCTCGCCGGAGGCATGCCGTTCGTCGCCGCCCTGCCGCAGGAACTCGTGATCAACGCCATGGACAGCGTCATGCGACAGCAGGGTCCGGTTGCCCTGCAATATGGCTCTGGTCAGGGAGTTCCCGTGCTGAGAGAGCAGATCCTTGAGGTCATGGCGCTGGAAGGCATCCGTGCCCACGCCGACGACGTCGTCGTGACGACCGGTTCCCAGCACGCCCTGGAACTGGTCAGCAAGCTCTTCCTCGACCCGGGAGACGTCGTGCTGTCCGAGGGCCCCAGCTACGTCACCGCCATGGTCATCTTCAAGTCGTACCAGGCCGAGGTCGACCATGTGCCGATGGACGAGCACGGACTCATCCCCGAGGCCCTCCGCCAGCACATCGTGCGGCTGAAGGCGGCCGGCAAGACCATCAAGTTCCTCTATACGATCCCGAACTTCCACAATCCGGCCGGAGTGACCCTGAGCTGGGAACGCCGGGTGGAGATTCTCGAGATCGCCCGCCAGAACGACATCCTCGTGCTGGAGGACAACCCCTACGGGCTGCTGTACTTCGACCAGCCGGCACCGGATGCCATGCGCTCGCTCGAGCAGGAGGGCGTCGTCTATCTCGGCACGTTCTCCAAGACGCTCGCGCCCGGTTTCCGGGTGGGGTGGGCGCTGGCCCCGCACGCCATCCGGGAGAAGCTGGTGCTCGCCAACGAGGCCGCTGTGCTCTCGCCCAGCTCCTTCAGCCAGCTGGTCATCTCCGAGTACCTGGCCACGGCGGACTGGAAGGGCCAGATCAACACCTTCCGCGGGGTCTACCACGAACGCAAGAACGCCCTGCTGGGCGCTCTGGAGGAGTATCTGCCGGAGCTGACCTGGACCAACCCCAACGGCGGCTTCTACGTCTGGGTCACGCTGCCGGGAGGGCTCGACTCCAAGGCGATGCTGCCGCGCGCCGTCAAGGAACTCGTCGCCTACACGCCCGGAACCGCGTTCTTCGCCGACGGAGACGGACGCCAGAACATGCGTCTGTCGTTCTGCTATCCGACCCCGGGAAATATCCGGATCGGCGTGCGCCGCCTCGCCACCGTGATCAGGGACGAGCTCGACCTGCTCGAGACCTTCGCCGGCACGGGCTCGCTGGACCCCTTGCGCGAGAGCGCTCGATTCGGCTCACCGCCGCCCGAGACCGCCTAATTCTTCGACTTTCCCAGCTAGAGCAAGGAAAATACCTGATCATGAGCGATTTTTTGCCACTTGACATTGTTGTTCTCGCCGGTGGGATCTCCCACGAACGGGATGTGTCACTGCGGTCAGGGCGCCGGGTTTCCGATGCCCTGACCAGTCTGGGACACACCGTCTCGGTGCTGGACCCCCAGGCTGGGATGCTCGCCGAACTCACCCGGCGGAACCCCGATGTCATCTGGCCCGTCGTGCACGGTGCCACCGGCGAGGACGGCGCGCTTCTGGCCCTCCTGGAAACCACCGGCATCCCTCACGTCGGCTCCCAGGGCGGCCCGGCCCGCCTCGCCTGGTCGAAGCCGATTGCGAAGGAGCTTGTCCGCCGGGCCGGGTTCGCCACTCCGGATTCCATCGCCCTCTCCACCGACACCTTCCGCGACCTCGGCGCGGCGAGCGTGCTCGAGCACCTCCTGACCGCACTGCCGATCCCGCTGGTGGTCAAGCCCTCAGAGGGCGGATCCGCCCAGGGCGTCACGATCGTCGAGTCCGCAGCCGGCCTGCCGCGCGCCATGGTGGACGCGTACACCTACGCCACCGTGGCCCTGGTCGAAGAGCGGATCACCGGAACGGAACTCGCCGTCACCGTGATCGACCGCGGCCACGGTCCCGTGGCCCTGCCGGCCGTGGAGATCGTGCCCATCGACGGCGTGTACTCCTTCGAGGCCCGCTACAACGCGGGGGAGACCCTGTTCTACACTCCAGCCCGGATCCACCAGGAAATCGCCGACCGCGCCGCCGAAACCGCGGTCGCGATCCACCAACTGCTCGGCCTGCGCCACATCTCGCGGATCGACCTGATCGTCGACCCGGACGGCGTGCTCTGGTTCCTGGAAGCGAATGTGCTCCCCGGCCTGACCGAGACGTCCCTCTCGCCGCTGAGTATCGAAGCGACCGGCGAATCGCTCGGCGCCGTCTACGAGGCCCTCGCCCGGGCGGCGATCGCCGGGTCCTGACCGCGGCGACGCCGCCGAGCTCAATCGGACCGCGCGGTCCGCTGCAGTGTTTCACGTGAAACATGAGTTGCCAACCGTCTGGTCACGCCCGCCAGCTGATTCGCCTCCATTTCGACCTCCTCTGGCCCTCCTAAAGACCGTTCTGTTATCCCCAGCCGTCCCTTAGCATGCCTCCTGGTGACGCGAAAATGGTCAGAAAGACACCCCGGGTCTGGCGACCCAGGGCTTCGCGAAGAATAGTGACGCACTGTTGGGTCCCGCTCCTTCGATCAACGGAGACGGACCTGGCGCGGAGAGGGGTTCACTACGGACCCGTGGCACGTCCAAAACGCCCTGGTGGCCACCGCACCTCCCTGAACAAGGGACCGCTCAAGGACTACTCACTCTGATCACCGGCGCCCGCGCCGGGCCTGCTGCTGTCGGTGACGCTGTCGCTGATGTGACAGAGTCCCCACAGTTTCGCCACGGACGAGTCGGGCCGCGGCCATATGCAGAGCAACCGCGCCGGGGGTTTCACGTGAAACATTCCAGTCGGCCAGTTGCTCGCCCGTGGCCGAAGCGCCTCCGGCCAGGACACCGTGCACCTTGGACAACGGTGTACCCGCACCGAGCTGGACACTCTCGTATTACCGTGCCAAATGTTTCACGTGAAACATGTTCCCGCCGGGGGGGGGTGGGCTAGCTGGTTCCGAAGCCGGGTTCCCCCAGAACACCGAGGATGCGGTTAAGGTCGCCAATTGTAGCGAAATCGATTGTGATCTGGCCTTTTCGAACACCGAGATGAATCTTTACCCGGGTGTCCAGGCGATCTCCGAGGTGTTCGGCGATTTCGTCCAGGTGTCCCTGCCGCCGCCCGGCGGCCGGCCTCACCGGTGCCAGCCGAGGCAGGGAGGTGGAAGCGGCCTCCGCGGCGCGAACGGAGAGGTCCTCGTTCACAATCTTGTCGGCCAGCTGGAGCATGCCCGCCAGGTCGCCGACGGAGAGGATCGCACGGGCGTGACCGGCCGTCAGGACCCCGGCCGCGACGCGCAGCTGCACGGGTTCGGGCAGTTTGAGCAGACGAATGGTGTTGGTGATCTGAGGGCGCGACCGGCCGATCTTCGACGCGAGTTCGTCCTGGGTGATGCCGAAATCCGCGAGCAGCTGCTGGTAGGCCGAGGCCTCTTCGAGCGGATTGAGCTGCGCCCGGTGCAGGTTCTCCAGCAGGGCGTCGCGCAGCATGTCGACATCCGCGGTCTCACGGATGACGGCGGGGATGGTAGCGAGGCCGGCCTCTTTGGTGGCGCGGAGGCGGCGTTCGCCCATGACCAGCTCGAACTTGCCCGGCATCTCAGCGATCGGGCGCACCACGATGGGTTGCAGCACACCGACTTCCTTGATGCTGTGTACGAGTTCGGCGAGGTCTGTCTCGTCGAAGACGCTGCGGGGCTGGTGCGCATTGGGCACAATGTCGCCCGGATCCAGGTGAGCGAGGCGCGCACCGGGGACCGGAACCAGCTCCACGTTCGCCACCGGCCGGAGTTCTTCCGAGTAGGGGAAGAACACGTCGACGGGACGGGCCTGCGTCGGGTCATCGTGGATGGGAATCAACGCGCCGATGCCACGTCCGAGGCCTGTTCTTTTCGCCATTACTGAACTTCTCCTGTTTTCGGGGCGCCCCGGCGGGCGATTTCTGCTGCTGCTTCGAGGTAGGAGAGCGATCCTGCTGAGTTGAGGTCGTAGCTGATGACACTCTGACCATAGCTGGGGGCCTCAGAAACGCGTACAGAACGCGGAATGAGGGTGCTGAGCACCTGTTCCGGGAAGTGATCGCGCACATCCTGCGCCACCTGGTTCGCTAGATTGGTGCGGCTGTCGTACATCGTCAGCAGAATCGTCGACACGGACAGGTCGGGGTTCAGGTGTTTCTCGATCAGCTCGATGTTCTTGAGCAGCTGGCTGAGACCCTCGAGTGCGTAGTACTCGCACTGGATCGGGATCAGGACCTCGCGGGCGGCGACGAATGCATTGATGGTGAGCAGGCCGAGCGACGGGGGACAGTCGATGAAGACGTAGTCGTAGGGGTCGGCCATCGACTTCAGGTGCCGCGCCAGCGCCCGGCTGAGCCTCTGCTCCCGCGCAACCAGGGAAACCAGCTCGATTTCGGCGCCGGCCAGGTGGATCGTGGCCGGGACGCAGTACAGGTTGCCGAATTCCGGACTGCTCTGAACGACCCCGGCCATCTCCACGTCATTGACGATCACGTCGTAGACACTCGGGGTGTCGGCGCGGTGTTCCACACCCAGAGCAGTCGAGGCGTTTCCCTGTGGGTCCAGGTCGATCACCAGCACACGTGCACCCTGCCGTGCCAACGCCGCGGCCAGGTTCACCGCCGTCGTCGTCTTGCCGACGCCGCCCTTTTGGTTGGAGATCGTGATGACCCGGGTGCTGTCCGGCTTCGGCAGACGTTCCGAAGCGATCAACTGCCGGCGGCGGGTCAGATCCGAGATCTCCCGGGCCAGGGGAGTGGTGTCGTCGTACCCTGCGGCGGTCTTGCTGACTTGCTGGGATTCGCCAGGATGTTTCACGTGAAACCTTTGCGTTCGACGATTGATGAGCCATCCGACGGGCGACCCGGTTGTGTCTCACCACTGAAAAACGCAGACAAGACGCAGACACCGGGGACCTAATCCACTGTAGCCCTTATGACCCTCGTCACGTCCTGCAGCACGCCCTCGCCGAGCGTGATTACCTCAACATTGCTGAGACGGTACTTGCGAACAGCCTTCGCGGCGGACTCCACCTCGGCGGTGGCGCCCGCACCCTTCATCAGGACCAGCTCACCACCGGACCGCAGCAAGGGGGCGGTCAGCGGGATCAGCGTGCGGAAGGCGCTCACCGCGCGGGCGGTCACCTGGTCCAGAGGGCGGGAGAGTCGCACCTCCTCTGCGCGGGCCCGAACGACGCTCGTGTTCGAAAGCCCGAGCGCGGCGACCTGGGAGTTCAGCCATGCCACCCGGCGCTCCATCGGTTCGATCAGAACGAAGGTCACGTCCGGTCGCGCGATCGCGAGAACCAGACCGGGCAGCCCGGCGCCGGACCCGACATCGCCGACCAGGCCCGGTCGAAGCAGGGGAGCGACAATGGCGCAGTTGAGGATGTGGCGGCTCCAGAGCCGCGGCAACTCGAGCGGCCCGATCAGGCCCAGCTCTTCGCCCTGAGCCGCCAGGTTCTCCACGAACGCTCGCGCCACCTCGATCCGGTCCCCGAACAGGACGGCCGCCGCGGCGGGCTCGACCTCAAGTGCGTCAGTCAATGTTTCACGTGAAACTAGGAAGCGGAGATGACCGTGTGGCGGTCCCGGCCCTCGCCGCTGGACTCGGACACATAGCCCGCCAGGGAGACCAGGTCGTGCACGAGCTTGCGTTCGTACGAGGACATGGGCGGCAGGGCGGCCTCGGAGGCACCGGCTTCGATGCGCTCCACCGCGCGGGCCACCAGAGACGCGAGTTCCGCCTGGCGGGCGTCGCGCGATCCACCGATGTCGAGGATCAACCGGGAGAAGGAACCGGTCTTGTTCTGCACGGCGAGCCGGGTCAGCTCCTGAAGAGCATTGACCGTGTCCGGCTTGGACAGCAACCGGAGGTTCGCCACGTCCGCGGAGTTGACGGACAGGTAGGCCCGACCGTTGCGCGCGTCGATGTCGATGTCCCCGTCGAGGTCGCAGATGTCGAGGAATTCCTCGATGTAGTCGGCGGCGATATCCCCCTCCTGCTCGAGCTGGTCGAGGCTGGGGGAGTCGTCTGCCGGGGCATCCGCGGCGATCACATCTGAGTTCTCAGTCACGTTCGTCTCTTCTTACTTCTTGGGGCCGGTTTGCTTCTTGGCACGATTCTTCGCAACCGGCTGCTGACGCTGGGGCTTCTTGGGTTCTTCAACCACGATGATCTCACCGTCGGGGGCGATCAGTTTGCCCTTGCGCGCGAGACGCTCCTCGCGGGCCTTGGCGGCCTCGCTGCCGGGCGTCGGCATGTTGCGGATGACCAGGAACTGCTGGATCATCGTCCAGATGTTGGACGTGAGCCAGTAGAACATCACGCCGAGGGGGAAGGCGACACCGGAGAAGGCGAAGACGAGGGGGAGCAGGTACAGCATGATGCGCTGCTGCTTGAACATGGGGCTCGCCTTGGTTTCCGGCGACATATTCTTCGAGACGATCTGAAGCTGGGTGATGAACTGTGACGCGGTCATCAGCACGACCATGGTGGCTGCAATGATCATGACCGTGGCGTTAAAGTCCTGACCAGACGTCATTTTGGTCCACTGGGAGGCGAACGAGTCGTGCAGTGGGGCGTTGCCGAAGAGGAGGGCGTTGCCGAAGCTCTTGGCGAGATCGCTGTTCAGTGGCCCGACGCCGGCCTGGCTCTTCTGGGCGTCGTTGAGCACCGAGAACAAGGCGAAGAAGATCGGCATCTGCAGCAGCAGCGGCAGGCAGGAGCTCAGCGGGTTCGTGCCCGTGCGCTTATACAGCTCCATGGTCTCGCGGGACATGGCCTCGCGGGAGAACTGGTCCTTCTTGCCCTTGTACTTGTCCTGGATCTTCTTGAGCTGCGGAGCAACCTCGAGCATCTTGCGCTGGCTCTTGATCTGCCGAACGAAGATCGGGATCAGGGCGGCCCGCACCACGATGACGAGGCCGACGATGGAGAGCACCCAGGTGATGCCGTCGTTGTAGCCCATCCCCATGTTGGAGAACAGCCAGTGGAAGGCGACGAGCAGAAGCTCGACGGCCCATTTCAGAGGCCAGAGAATCGTACCTAGGAGGTCCATCTTTGCGTCAGCCCTTTCCGTGGCTCGCTGCGATAACAAAACCAAACGGCGTCACGGTGTAGCGACGCTTCCGCTTGAGGGGAACGTCATCAATCCCGCCTTCGGTCCATGGATGACATCGGCCCAGCCGGAGCGCGGCTCGAGCTGAACCCACGATGAGTCCGTATTCCTGAACGGCGCCGAGTGCATACGCCGAACAGGAGGGGTAGTACCGGCAGACATCGCCGTAAAGCGGGGAGATCACGGCCCGATATGCCCGCAGGAGCAGAACCCCCGCGTTGCGGGGGAGGAGCAGCAGTGTTACCAGGACCCTGTTCACCGACGTTTACCGACTCTCTCGAATCGCGCTCGTCGGTTTGACCCTGGAACCGTTGTTGCGCTGGTATTTCTCCAGTGCCTCGGACAGTTCTGCGCGCAGGGTCGACCATTCGGCGTCGGTCGCGGAGGGCAGTGCGCGGATGACGACATCCGTTCCCGGGCGCACGGCCGACAGCAACTCGAAACTCGCGGCTTTCAGGCGGCGCCGAACCCGGTTGCGCCTGACGGCGTCACCGACGTTCTTCGCCACGATGAACCCGAACCGCACGGGGACCCCATCGGGGTTCCTGCGCAGGTAGGTCACCAGGTGTGGGCCAACGACCCGCACACCCCGGCGAACGACTGCTTTGTAGTCGTCGCCGCTGGTGATGCGATTGGCCCCCGCGAGCACGAGAGTGCTTAAGCGGAAAGTTCGATGCGACCCTTGCGACGGCGAGCACCCAGAATTGCGCGGCCGGCACGGGTCTTCATGCGAAGGCGGAAGCCGTGCACCTTGGCGCGACGGCGGTTGTTCGGCTGAAACGTTCTCTTGCTCATGGTTTTGTCTCCACGTGTTAAATCTCCGTAGGCCAAACTGAGCGGCCGGGAAAGAGTGAGGTAGCCCTCGGGCTGGGGTCAACTGATTAAAACTACGGCTTCGACCGGTGCTGGTCAAACTCGCAGTCCCTGAACAGTTGGTTTTACACACATTCTCGCCCTTTTCCGTCATCGACACGCGCACGAACTGCGAACGAATTTGGCCTCACCGTCGGTGATTGGCTACCGTGAGACAAAGTTATCCACAGGTTTTCAACAAACCCTGAGAATTCGGCCTTATTTGCACACAGGCGGTGGATAACCTTGTGGATGCTTTGGCTGGATCACGCGTTCGGAGTCGGGCACAGCCCTCGATCTCTCTCGCCGTAGAAGGCAACAATTAGAGATACGGGGAAACCATGGCCACCGAAGAACAGCCGATCGAGGAGACCTGGCGGTCAGTACTGACCAGTCTGGAATCCGATGACACCATCACACCGATGCTGTACGGCTTTCTCAATCTGGTCGAACCCAAGGGAATCGCTGCCGGCACCTTCTACCTGGAGGTGCCCAACGAATTCACGGCGAGCATGCTGAACCAGCGTATGCGCGTTCCGCTGCTCACGGCGATGGGCCAGCTCGACGAGTCCACTGCGGTCTCGACCTTCTACGTCGTGGTGAATCCTGAATTGGAACAGGAATCGATCCGACCGGTCCACGAGTCCTCGTCCGCACCCGATGTGGAGACCCCGGCAGCCCCGCAATCGGTTTTCGAGAGCACATCGCCGGAGCGACCGCACGACACCCGGCTGAATTCGAAGTACAGCTTCGACAATTTCGTGATCGGCCAGTCCAACCGTTTCGCCCATGCCGCGGCCGTCGCCGTCGCCGAAGCGCCGGCTAAGGCATACAACCCGCTGTTCGTCTACGGTTCCTCCGGACTGGGCAAGACCCACCTGTTGCACGCCATCGGCCACTACGCGATGAGCCTGTACCCCGGCATCCGTGTTCGGTACGTGAGTTCCGAGGAATTCACGAACGACTTCATCAACTCGATCGCGAACAACCGGGGCTCCGCCTTCCAGTCCCGGTACCGCAACATCGACATCCTGATGATCGATGACATCCAGTTTCTGCAGGGCAAAGCGGAAACCCAGGAAGCCTTCTTCCACACCTTCAACACCCTGCACGACCACAACAAACAGGTCGTCATCACCAGCGATCTGCCGCCCAAGCACCTCACCGGTTTCGAGGACCGCATGCGCTCACGGTTCGAGTGGGGCCTGATCACGGATGTGCAGGCGCCCGACCTCGAGACCCGGATCGCCATCCTGCGCAAAAAGGCCCAGAGCGAGAAGCTGCAGGTCCCCCACGACATCCTGGAATTCATGGCCTCCAAGGTCTCGTCGAACATCCGCGAACTGGAAGGAACACTCATCCGGGTCACGGCATTCGCCAGCCTGAACCGCACCCCTGTCGACATGGACCTCGTGCAGACCGTGCTCAAAGACCTCATCACCCTCGACGAGGACAACGTCATCGCTCCGGTGGACATCATCACGAACACGGCCGACTACTTCAAGCTCTCGGTCGACGACCTCTACGGCTCCTCCCGCTCCCAGGCCATCGCCACGGCGCGCCAGATCGCGATGTACCTGTGCCGTGAGCTGACCAACCTCTCCCTGCCCAAGATCGGCCAGCTGTTCGGCAACCGCGACCACACCACGGTCATGTACGCCAACAAGAAGATCAGCGAACTGATGAAGGAACGACGCTCGATCTACAACCAGGTCACAGAGCTCACGAACCGCATCAAGCAGAACCACCGCTACAAATAAGTCCCTTTCGACCCAGTTTTCACACCTGTGGATAAACCTGTGGAAACACTTTGCACAACTGGGTTCAACCTGTAGAAACTCGGGTCATGCCTGTGCAAACTCGCTCGGGGCCTCCGAGGGCCCACCGCCGAGGAGCGATTAACGCTCACAGGCTGCTAACAAGTCACACGGTTGTAGTTCCCAGTCAGGGAACCGTATCCACAAAGTTATCCACAGTTTCCACACTGGTTAAGAATATTAACAATTAACTTCTATCTCTCTCGATCCAACAACCTTTAGTGCCACCGCCGGTGTCACGGGGTCCCAACAAAAACACGACTACCATTGAGGCCGTATCCAGGTCTAAACCGAACAGGAGCGACTTCGTGAGATTTCAGGCCAACCGGGACGTCTTCAGTGAAGCCGTCTCCTTCGCTGTCAAGCTTCTTCCCCAGCGCACCACGTTGCCCATTTTGAGCGGCGTGCTGATCGAAGCGACCGCAACCAGCCTCATCCTCTCCTCGTTCGACTATGAGGTTTCGGCGCAGACCGAGATCGCCGCTGATGTCGAAGAAGTGGGCAAGGTACTGGTCTCCGGCCGACTCCTCGCGGACATCGCCAGCCGGATGCCGAACGCTCCGGTGCACTTTTCCACCAACGAGTCCCGCATCACGGTCAGCTGCGGCAGCGCGAGTTTCACCCTGCTGTCCATGCCGGTTGAGGAATACCCGAGCATCCCGCAGGTCAGCGCGCAGTCCGGGCTCGTTCCGGCCGAAGAATTCTCCGCCGCTGTCGCCCAGGTCGCCGTTGCCGCTTCACGCGACGACGTGACGCCGGTCATCACCGGCGTGCAGCTGCAGATCACCGAGAACAGCCTCAGCCTCGTCGCCACCGACCGTTACCGGGTCGCGGTCCGGGAGATCGACTGGGACCCGGGCAGCACCACAAGCACGGACACCATCACGGCCCTCGTGCCGGCACGCACTCTTCAGGAGGTCGGTAAGACGTTCGGCCACAGCGGCACCATTTCGATCGCCATTACGAACACGGACGACCGGGAACTGATCGCATTCACGGCCGACAAAAAGACCGTCACGTCACTGCTGATCAAGGGGAACTACCCGCCCGTGCGCCGGCTGTTCCCCGAGAACGTCGACAACTACGCGGTCATGAACACGGCAGATCTGATCGAGGCCACCCGGCGCGTCCAGCTTGTGCTCGAGCGTGAGGCCGCCCTCCGCTTCACCTTCACCGCGGACGGTCTCACCCTCGAAGCGGTCGGATCCGAGCAGGCGCAGGCCTCCGAGACGATCGACGCGATCCTCTCCGGCACCGACACCGTCGTGTCGCTGAAGCCTCAGTTTCTCCTGGACGGCCTCGGCGCCGTGCACTCGGAATTCGTTCGCATCTCGTTCACGAAGACCGAGAACCCCAACAAGCCCGGCCCCGTGCTGATCACCAGCCAGACCTCACGCGAGCAGGCCGGCGCCGACAGCTATAAGTACCTGCTCCAGCCGAACCTGCTGCTGCGCTAGGCCGATCAGCCAGCTACCACCCAGCAGCACTAGAAAACCGGCAGTAAACCGGCAGCACTTAAAGGACAACAATGCACATTGGCATCATCGGTCTCGGCAAAATGGGCGCGAATATGCGCGACCGTCTCCGTGAGCGGGGTCACGAGGTCACGGGCTACGACCGGAACGCCCAGGTGTCGGATGTGGCCGATGTAGCCCAGCTGATCGAGGCACTTCCCGCCCCCCGTCTGGTCTGGGTGATGGTGCCCGCCGGGGCCGTGACGGATGCCGTGATCACCGAGCTGTCGGGAGTCCTGACGGCCGGGGACCTGGTCATCGACGGAGGCAATTCCCGCTTCACGGACGACTTCGTCCATGCTGAACTCCTGGCCGCCAAGGGAGTGCACTACATCGACGCCGGGGTCTCGGGCGGCGTGTGGGGACTGACGAACGGTTTCGGCCTGATGGTGGGCGGTTCGGCCGAGCAGGTCGAGCGGGCCATGCCCGTCTTCGACGCACTGCGCCCGGAAGGACCACGTGAAGAGAGCTTCGTGCACGCCGGCGAGGTCGGCGCCGGTCACTACGCCAAGATGGTGCACAACGGCATCGAATATGCCCTGATGCAGTCATACGCCGAGGGCTATGAACTGTTGGAGAAGCGCGACGATTTAATCAAGGACGTTCCGGGCATCTTCAAGGCCTGGCAGCGTGGAACGGTCGTGCGGTCCTGGCTGCTCGAGCTACTGGTGAAGGCCCTGGACGAGGATCCCGAACTGCGCGAAATCGAAGGTTTCGTCGAGGACTCCGGTGAAGGCCGTTGGACGATCGAAGAAGCCATCAACAATGCCGTTCCTGTCCCCACGATCAGCGCAGCCATCTTCGCGCGGTTCGTCTCCCGACAGGACGACTCGCCGGCCATGAAGGCGGTCGCGGCGCTGCGCAGCCAATTCGGTGGTCACGCCGTCAAAAAGGCCGACTGAGACGGGTGCGGGTAACTCACCTGTCCCTGACCGACTTCCGCAACTACGCGCAGGTCGAAGTGGCGTTCACGCCCGGGCCCAACCTCATTGTGGGCCGCAACGGCCAAGGCAAGACGAACCTGGTCGAAGCCCTCGGCTTTCTGAGTACCCTGAGCTCTCACCGGGTATCGAATACGGCGGCCATGATTCGCGCCGGCCAGGATGCCGGGATCATCCGGGCGAAGCTCGAGTACAACGGGCGCGACATCCTGACCGAGGTTCAGATCAACCGGTCCGGCCAGAACCGGGCCCAGGTCAACCGGTCCGTGATCAAGACCCGGGAGCTGACACGCTATTTCTCGAGCGTGCTGTTCGCCCCGGAAGACCTCGCGCTCGTGCGCGGAGACCCGTCCGGGCGCCGGCGCTTCCTCGATCAATTGCTGGTGCTGCGCAGTCCGCGGCTCACGGGCGTCCTAGCGGACTATGACCGGGTGCTGCGCCAACGCAACACCCTGTTGAAGTCGGCCAGGGCATCCGGACTGCGCACCACGCAGCTGGGGACGCTGGAAATCTGGGACGACCGCCTGGTGTCGCTCGGTTCCGAGATCATCGACGAACGCTCCGAACTCGTTCGCCTTCTCGGCGAACCACTGGGCACGGCGTACCAGGCCGTCGCCGGTGAGAATCACGGCCCCGCACTGGTGCCCCTGCTCAGCATCACCGGGGCGGACAGCGAAGACGAAGCGGCCGGCGAAGTAACCCCGCCGCCCTCGTCCGGCACCGGGCCAGACGGATCGATCGGCACGAACACCGCGGGCACGACGGCGGATGCTTTCCGGACGGCCCTGGCCGGGCTGCGCCGTAAGGAAATCGACCGGGGGATGACCCTGGTCGGGCCGCACCGCGACGACGTGATCTTCATGCTCAATGCCCTGCCGGCCAAGGGCTATGCCAGCCACGGTGAGTCCTGGTCATTCGCGCTCGCCCTCAAGCTCGCGTCGGCCGAGTTATTGCGGCGCGATTCTGCCACGGGCGACCCGGTGCTGATCCTCGACGACGTCTTCGCCGAACTGGACCTGTCCCGCCGCCGCCGGCTGGCGGCCGCCGTCACCGGTTTCGAGCAGGTTCTGATCACCGCCGCGGTGCTCGAGGATGTTCCCGAGGAGTTGACGGCACACACGATCCACATTCACGCCGGGGCGGTCGTCGATGGCTGAGCCGAGCGAGGCATCCAGGGTCTACCTGCGATTCAAAGACGTGTTCGGCGATCCCAACGCGAAACGGATCCGCGCACGGCGGAGACCCGGCCCCGAGATCGGCTCGAGTGTTCCCTTCGGCGCGGGTCGGGACCCCCGGGGACTGGGCGACACCATTAACTCCCTCACCCTGCAGCTGGGCTGGAATTCACCGCTGGCCCAATCCGAGCTGCTGGCCTCCTGGATCGAGTTGGCCGGCGAGGAAACGTCGAAACACTCCACTCCGGCCGGAATCGACGAGGGTGTGCTGACGGTGCAGTGCGAGTCGACCGCGTGGGCGACGCAGCTGCGCATGATGCGGGTCGAAATCATGACTCAGATCGCGGTCCGTTACCCGGATGCCGGCATCGAGTCAATCCGTTTTCAGGGGCCCAACGCCCCCTCCTGGAAAAAGGGTCCCAGATCAATTCCAGGGCGCGGTCCGCGCGATACCTACGGCTAAGTAGCCAAAACAGGTCAACCCCGCGAATAAAACCTCTCAGATGCCCGTTTGTGGCCCGTACGCTTGGCCCGTTTGGTAAGCTAAAGGGTCGCCCGCGCGACGGTCAGGAGCCCAATTTCAGATGTCAGTTGAACCACAGATCGAGCCGGAGCACGGATATGGTGCCGACGATATCCAGGTTCTCGAGGGACTTGAAGCCGTTCGCAAACGACCCGGAATGTATATCGGTTCCACCGGTCCGCGCGGTCTGCACCACCTGGTCTATGAGATCGTGGACAACTCCGTCGACGAGGCCCTCGCCGGCCACTGCGACACCATCGACATCAGAATCCTGTCGGATGGCGCCGTTCGCGTCGCCGATAACGGCCGTGGCATCCCGGTCGACATCCACAAGGCGGAGGGCCGTTCCACCGTCGAGGTCGTCCTGACCGTTCTGCACGCCGGCGGCAAGTTCGGCGGCGGCGGCTACGCGGTATCCGGTGGTCTGCACGGCGTCGGCAGTTCCGTGGTCAACGCTCTGTCGTCCCGCCTCGAGGTCGAGGTGCGCCGACAGGGACACGTCTGGCGACAGAGCTTCGCCGATGGCGTGCCCAACGCCCCGCTCACGATGGACGAACCTTCCGACGAGACCGGCACGACCATCACCTTCTGGCCGAGCGCGGAAACCTTCGAGACCATCGAATTCGACTTCGAGACCCTGCGCGCGCGCTTCCAGCAGATGGGATTCCTCAACAAGGGCCTCAGCCTGACGCTCACGGACGAGCGGCCGGAGCACCTCGACGACGAGGGCAAGCCGGTCAGCCGCACGTTCCTCTACGAAAAGGGCCTCGTCGACTACGTCGAGTACCTGAACCGGGCCAAGAAGGCCGACCTCGTCAACGACGAGATCATCTCCTTCGAGTGGGAAGACCATGAGCGGAAAATGGCGCTCGAGGTGGCCATGCAGTGGACCACCGCGTACACCGAAAGCGTGCACACCTACGCGAACACGATCAACACCCACGAGGGTGGCACGCACGAAGAAGGTTTCCGAGCCGCGCTGACCACGCTCGTCAACAAGTACGCTCGGGAAAAGGGAATCCTGAAGGAAAAGGATGACAACCTCACCGGCGACGACGTGCGGGAGGGTCTGACTGCCGTCGTGTCGATCAAGCTGGCCGAGCCGCAGTTCGAGGGCCAGACAAAGACCAAGCTGGGCAACACCGAGGCGAAGTCCTTCGTGCAGAAGGTCGCCAACGACCAGCTGTCCGACTGGTTCAACCGCAACCCGAACCCGGCGCGGGAGATCATCCGCAAGGCGCTTCAGGCGTCCAACGCGCGCATGGCCGCCCGCAAGGCGCGCGAGACCGCCCGGCGCAAGGGCCTCCTCGAGGGCGGTGGCATGCCCGGCAAGCTCAAGGATTGCCAGAGCAAGGATCCGTCCCTCTCCGAGATCTTCATTGTCGAGGGTGACTCGGCCGGCGGGTCCGCCGTGCAGGGCCGTAACCCCGAATTCCAGGCCATCCTGCCGCTTCGCGGCAAGATTCTGAACGTGGAGAAGGCGCGACTCGACCGTGCCCTCGGCAACGCCGAGGTTCAGGCCATGATCACCGCGTTCGGCGCGGGCATGGGCGAAGAGTTCAACCCGGACAAGGTGCGGTACCACAAGATCGTTTTGATGGCCGACGCCGACGTCGACGGCCAGCACATCACGACCCTGCTGCTCACATTGCTGTTCCGGTATATGCGTCCCCTGATCGATCTGGGGTACGTCTATCTGGCCCAGCCGCCGCTCTACCGCCTGAAGTGGGCGAACTCGGCGCACGAGTACGTCTACTCGGACCGGGAACGCGACGCGCTGCTGGCCGATGGCGCCGCGGCCGGCAAGCGCATCCCGAAAGACAACGGCATTCAGCGCTACAAGGGCCTCGGCGAGATGGATTACAAGGAACTGTGGGAGACCACCATGGCTCCCGAGTCCCGCACGCTGTTGCAGGTCACCCTCGACGACGCTGCCGCCGCCGATGAAATCTTCTCCACCCTGATGGGCGAGGACGTCGAGTCCCGCCGTAACTTCATCCAGAAAAACGCGAAGGACGTGCGTTTCCTTGACATCTGACGACATTAACACCGGCGACACCAACACCCCGGGCGAGGGCAGCACCGAGGTCGATGCCGCGTCGCTGGCAGCAGACACCGCCGCCAAGGCCGCGCACCTCGTGCAGCACGGCAAGATCGACCAGGTCGATCTGCAGCTGGAAATGCAGCGCTCCTACCTCGACTACGCGATGAGCGTCATCGTCGGGCGCGCGCTGCCCGACGTGCGCGACGGCATGAAGCCCGTGCACCGCCGCGTCATCTACGCCATGTTCGACGGCGGCTACCGCCCGGACAAGGCCTTCTCGAAGTGCGCCCGCGTCGTCGGCGACGTGATGGGCCAGTTTCACCCGCACGGCGACTCCTCGATCTACGACGCGCTCGTGCGCCTCGTGCAGCCGTGGAGCCTGCGCTACCCGCTGGCCCTCGGCCAGGGCAATTTCGGTTCTCCCGGCAACGACGGCGCCGCAGCCCCGCGGTACACCGAAACCAAGATGGCTCCGCTCGCGCTCGAGATGGTGCGCGACATCGACGAGGACACCGTCGACTTCCAGGACAACTACGACGGCCGCACCCTCGAGCCCACCGTGCTGCCCTCGCGGTTCCCGAACCTGCTGGTGAACGGCTCGGTCGGTATCGCCGTGGGAATGGCCACCAACATCCCGCCGCACAACCTGCGCGAGGTGGCGGCCGGTGCCCTGTGGTACCTGGAGAACCCCGAGGCGACCCGGGACGAGCTGCTCGAAGCGCTGATCCAGCGCATCAAGGGCCCTGACTTCCCCACCGGCGCCCAGATCCTCGGAATCAAGGGCATCCAGGATGCCTACCGTACCGGCCGCGGATCCATCACGATGCGCGCCGTCGTCAGCATCGAGGAGCTCCAGGGCCGCACCTGCCTCGTGATCACGGAACTGCCGTACCAGGTCAACCCCGACAACCTCGCGATCAAGATCGCCGATCTGGTCAAGGACGCCAAGATCGGCGGCATCGCCGACATCCGGGACGAGACCTCCGGCCGGACCGGCCAGCGCCTCGTGATCGTTCTCAAGCGAGATGCCGTCGCCAAGGTCGTGCTGAACAACCTCTACAAGCACACCCAGCTGCAGGAGAACTTCGGCGCGAACATGCTCGCGATCGTCGACGGGGTGCCGCGCACCCTGTCCCTGGACGGTTTCATCGCCGCCTGGGTCGCTCACCAGGTCGAAGTGATCGTTCGGCGCACCCAGTTCCGCCTGAACAAGGCCGAAGCGGATGCGCACATCCTGCGCGGGTATCTCAAGGCCCTCGACGCCCTCGACGAGGTGATCGCGCTCATCCGTCGTTCTGCCACGGTCGACGACGCCCGCACCGGCCTGATGGAACTGCTCGACGTGGACAAGCTCCAGGCCGACGCCATCCTGACCATGCAGCTGCGCCGCCTGGCCGCGCTCGAACGCCAGAAGATCATCGACCAGGCCGCCGAGCTGGAACTGCTGATCGTGGAGTTCAAGTCGATCCTTGCCAGCCCGGAGCGCCAGCGCACGATCATCAGTGAGGAACTCACCGAGATCACCGACAAGTTCGGCGACGACCGGCGCACGGAGATCATGTTCGGGTTCGACGGCGACATGTCGATCGAAGATCTCATTCCCGAAGAGGAAATGGTGGTCACGGTCACCCGCGGCGGCTACATCAAGCGAACCCGCAGCGACAACTACCGCAACCAGCACCGCGGCGGCAAGGGCGTCAAGGGCGCCCAGCTGCGCGCCGATGACGTGGTGGAGCACTTCTTCGTCACGACGACGCACCACTGGCTCCTGTTCTTCACGAACACCGGGCGGGTCTACCGCGCCAAGGCTTACGAGGCCCAAGAATCCGGCCGTGACGCCAAGGGTCAGCACGTCGCCAACCTGCTCGCACTGCAGCCGGGCGAGCAGATCGCGCAGATTCTGGACATCCGTGACTACGGAGTGGCCCAGTATCTGACCCTGGCCACGCGAGACGGGCTGATCAAGAAGACCGCCCTCAGCGAGTACGACACCAACCGCACCGGCGGCATCATCGCGATCAAGCTGCGCGAAGGTGACGAACTCGTCTCCGCCCTGCTGGTCGAGGACGACTCCGACCTGCTGCTCGTGTCCCGCAAGGGCATGTCCATCCGGTTCACGGCGTCCGATGAGGCGTTGCGGCCGATGGGACGCAGCACCTCCGGCGTGATCGGCATGCACTTCCGCGGCGCCGACAGCCTGCTGGACGCATCCGTGGTCTCTGACGACGGGTATGTCTTCGTGGTGACCGAGGGCGGGTACGCCAAGCGCACCGCCGCAGACCAGTACCGCCTGCAGAACCGCGGCGGCCTGGGCATCAAGGTGGCCAAGCTCAATGACGACCGCGGTGACCTGGTCGGCTCCCTCATCGTCGAGGAGGAGGACGAGGTCCTGGTGGTACTTGCCAGCGGCAAGGTGGTACGCTCTGACGTCTCCGAGGTCCCGGCCAAGGGACGGGATACGATGGGCGTGGTCTTCGCCAAGTTTGCGGATGAAGACAGAATCATCGCCATTGCGAAGAACACTGAGCGTAATCTGGTCGCCGAAATCACCGCGGGCGACCCGGAGAGCGTCTTAGGAGAGGAAGAGCCCGTAAATGAGTAGTGTCGCCGAAAAGCTCGCCAAGAAGTCCGGACGCAAGCCGGCCACGACCAAGCAGGTCCGGCTCAAGCTCGTCTACGTCGACTTCTGGTCCGCGGTCAAGCTGTCGTTTCTGGTCGCGCTGTGCCTCGGCATCGTCACCATTGTCGCCACGTTCCTGATTTTCACCGTTCTGAACGGCACTGGAATCTTTGACAAGATCGACGCCCTGTACACGGACATCGCAGGTTCCTCCTCGGACCTGGCGAGCATCCTCTCGATCGGGAACGTCATGGGGTTCGCCTTCGTGGTGGCCATCCTGAACACCGTCGTCATCACCGCATTGGGAGCCGTGTACGCGGTTCTGTACAACCTGAGCGTGAAAATCACCGGCGGTTTGCTCGTCGGTTTCACGAACAACTAGTCTCGGGTCATCCCGATCGGGCCGATTTCCGGCTCGATTGGGATTTACCCGCCGCATCGGGTAGTCTCAAATCTGCCCAAGAGGGGGATATAGCTCAGTTGGTTAGAGCGCTTCGCTGATAACGAAGAGGTCCCAGGTTCAAATCCCGGTATCCCCACGTAGCACTGCACACATGCTTCAATTCCACTCCCCGTGATCATGCGGGGCCATAGCTCAATTGGTAGAGCGCCTGCTTTGCAAGCAGGAGGTCCGGGGTTCGATTCCCCGTGGCTCCACAGTAGAAACGCCCGGCCCCGCTTGCGGGGCCGGGCGTTCTTCATTCTGCGGCCCACTGCTGATGAACACGGTCGGGTAGGAGTCACAGCAGGCCTCACAAGCCTCAGCAGCCTCACCAGCCTCAGCAGCCTCAGCAGCCTCAGCAGCCCCGCAATGGCCTCCTGGTCACTCCCGGCGCCTTCCGCGCACGCTCACGAGCCTGACACGACTGTTGGCGGCTAGTCGGTTGAAACCGTGGCCTGGGGGTGGGCGCGGGTCCTGGCCCGGTTGCCGCGGCCGGCACCGCTGGCCCGGTGGGCGCGGTGGTCCTGGCCCGGTACCCAGGTGCGGGCC
>NZ_SOFY01000019.1 GCF_004402595.1 Cryobacterium shii
TTCACGGCCGACCGGCCCGGGGTGAAGTTCGTCGGCGACATCACGTACATCCACACTTGGCAGGGTTTCATCTACCTCGCGACCGTCATCGACTGCTACGCGAAGAAAGTCGTCGGTTGGTCCATCGCCGATCACATGCGCACCGAACTCGTCGCCGACGCCCTCAAGAACGCGGCCGCGACGACCCGGATCGAGCCGGACGCGATCTGGCACTCCGACCGCGGCAGCGTGTACACGTCCGCCGAGTTCCGGGCCCTGGTGACCAGCCTCGGCATGCGGTCCTCGATGGGCCGCACGGGCGTGTGCTGGGACAACAGCATGGCCGAATCGTTCTTCTCGATGCTGAAGAACGAGCGCGTCTACCGGACCGTGTACGCGACGAAGACGCAAGCACGCAGCGACGTCATNAAACACTAATTCCGCTGTCCGAAATCTCCGCGGCAGCTCACGGAAGGCGGCGATCGCGGAGCTGTTCAGTGTCCGTCGAAAGGTCGCCGGCATTGCCACGAACCTGAACGAGCTGGCCCGGTACGCGAACGCGGAGGGAACTTCCCGGCCGAGGCCAAGGCGGTCACTGCCGAGTTACGTGGGTTGTTCCCGAGGGTCACCGCGGCGGTTGATCGGCTGGCCGACTCGTGATGCCGAACGTCACGCGAACGACCGCATGGGCGGTCTGCTGAGCTACCTCGCGGGGGAGGGGCGCTCGAACGAGCACGCCGAGCCGCACTTGGTGAACGGCGACTCTGCGACCTTCACCCTTTTCGGTGACAGCGAGCTTGCGCCGTCGACGGCGTTGGCGGTCGCCAAGCACCTCGACGAGCCCCGGACGGCGTTCGGGGTCGAGGTCAACGGCGGCCACGTCTGGCACGCCAGCCTCAGCCTCCGTGCTGAGGAGGGGCAGCTGACCGACGAGCACTGGGCGACGATCGCGGAGCAGTTCGTCGACCGGATGGGATTCACTGAGGCATCCGGCAAGGCCGGTTGCCGGTGGGTGGCCGTTCGGCACGGTCTGTCGAAGGCCGGCAACGACCACATCCACATCGCCGTCAACCTGGTGCGGGAGGACGGCACCAAGGCGTCGATCCACCACGACTACTCGCGGGCTCAGTCGATCGCCCGCGAGCTCGAGCAGGAGCACGGGCTGCAGCTGCTCGAGTCGCGCGGGTCGGACATGGCCATGCGCGGAGAGCGCCCGGGGGAGCGGGAGATAGCCAACCGCCACGGCGACGACACGTTGGCGTCCGTGCGCCTCGAGCGGAGCGAGCGTGCTGCTGCCGCAGCGTCACTCGACGAGGGCGAGTTCGTGCGCAGGCTGCACCAGGCCGGCGTGCTTGTGCGGTCCCGCTTCGCCGCCGATTGAGACGATATCGTGGCCGGCTACTCCGTCGCGCTTCGACCCGGGAGTCGGGACGAGACGATCGTCTGGCATGGGGGTGGGCGACTCGCCCGTGACCTGACCTTGCCGCGGCTTCGGGACGGCTGGCCGGACACCCCACAGTCGGCGCAGGTCGGCGTCGACGAGTGGCAAGCGACCTGGCGAAACCCGATGCGGTACACGCCGGTAACTCCCGGCCGTGAGCAGCACGAGCCCGGCCCTGAGCTGTGGCGCGAGTATACGGACCAGGTGACGCAGCTGCGCGACCAGCTGAGCGCGGTCGACCCAACCGACCGCGCGACATGGGCGCGCGTCGCCCGCGAAACCAGCGGCGCATTCGCCGCATGGTCGCAGTGGGTCGAGGCGACACCTGGCCCGCTCGCGGACGCTTCGCGGACCCTCGCCCGCACGGCTCAGATCAGGGCCCGCGACGTGGGACGCAAGAACACGGCCGGTCCTCGCTCGATCGCGGGCGCGGCGAACCTCCTAGCCACGGCGACCACGCATGGCCAGGGCACGCAGGCTGAGGCGATGCTATTCCGTCAGCTGATGCGCACAGCGCAGGCGATCTACTCGATGCACCAAGCCGTGAACGAGTCACGCCGTGCCGCGGGAATCCATAACGCGCTCGGCGCGCGACTGGATGCCGTGCGAGCCCGGATGCCCGAACTCGTCAGTGATTCTGCAGGCGATGTCGCGGCTGAGATCCCGATGACCGAGACGCTGCGCCAGGCCACCGGAGGGCAGGCGCCGACACGGCCAGCAGGCAGCCCGCGCCGCGGCCGCAGGTACCGACTACGCCGCCCGAGCGCGGCGCCGAGAGATAGGGGAGAGCCATGGCAGAGCTACAGGCCGATGGAGTGCTCGAAGAAGCCGAGGGGAATATCTGCCAGCAGCTCATGGCTGCGGCGCAGTTGGCCCGCTCAGCGGTCCAGGCACGACAGGACGCCGCCCAGTGGGCGACGCGCCGCGACCTCGAGGAAGCACGTCAGCTGCAGGCGCAGCTCGACGCGCAGAAAGTCGCCGCGCGGGCCGAGCTCGCTCCCGTCGACGAGTCGTCGTGGAGGGACCAAACCCAGGTGCGCGCCGTCGCCCGCGCCTACGAAACGGCCGTCACGTTCCGCGACGAAGATCAGGCCACCGGCGACGCTGAGAGCCGCATCCGCCAAGACCTGCGGGACCGGTACGACGTCGAGGTTTTGGAGACGGGCGCCGATCCCGTCGTGGTGCGAGCCACGCTCGCCGATCGCGCCACCGAGCGGGCCGACCGCGACGAGCGCCACGCGCAGGCTCGCGACGACCAGGACCGCGCCGCCGACATCGGGGACGACGCGGAGTTGTCGTGGGACTCGGCCGATTGGCGGGAGTTGCACGTCGCAGGCATCGAGGCCGCCTCCGACCGGGCCACCGCGGCGACCGCATGGAAGCAGGACGACGTCGACCAGGCCCGCCCTCCACGCGACGCCGTCAAGGGGGCACGCCCGAATTCGTCCCGCCCGAAGACCCCGATGGCCGCGTCGGGTCTTCAGATCGGGCTGGAGAGATGAGCGACCCCCTCTTGGTATCTGGTGACCGCGCAGCTTCGGTCTGCGACGGAACGTTGAAGTGCGATTGACACGAGAATTCCCGGCCCGCGGTAAAGTGCTAGCGAGACCAATCGAACATGGGGCGAATAAAGACAACTACGGAGGCCAGGAGATGAGCGCTGTGAGTCCATCAGGATCGACGATTCGTGACGTTGCTCGCGTTGCTGGCGTGTCGCTGGGCACGGTGTCAAATTACCTCAATGATGTTAAGCCAATCTCACCGAAGACACGTGTTCGCATCGAACAAGCCATCGAGAATCTTGAGTTTGTGCCGAATCGAGCGCTACGAACCATGCACGGCGGCCGGTCGCCGGCGATTGGGTTTGTCGTTTCAGACTCCCCTGATCCGTTCTTTGTTGAGGTTGCAAGAGGTGTCGAGGACGTTATCCGGAGTGCCGGAATCGTCCTAGTCTCATGTAACACGAAGGGGAAACAGGAGTATGAGAGTTCCTACGTTAAGGTCCTCGCAGAAATGCGAGTCACCGGGGCGATTGTCATGCCGTCGTTTGAACACAGCGATGTTCCATTCCGTGGCCTTCGAGCTTCCGGCGCCGGGCTGGTCGTGCTCGGTGAGTGGGACGACGATACTTGTGCCATCAGCTTCGATGATCGGCTGGGCGGCCAACTCGCCATTGAGCACTTGATTGAGCTCGGTCACACAGACATCGTGTTTCTTGGTGGCCCGGGCGGCGAACATCAGATTGAGCAGCGCTATCTGGGCGCTCTAACCGCGCTGTCCCCGTTCTCTCCGGACGCTTCGCTTCGACGAGTTGACGCGGCCGGTGTTACTGTCCAGGACCGGGCATTTCTTGCTGATCAGGTTCTCGCGCTAGATCCACGACCTACCGCGATATTCGCGGCTAGCGACACGCTGGCACTCGCGGTGCTCAACGAATTGCTACGCAGAGACATAAGGGTCCCTGGCGAGATGGCCGTTGTCGGATTCAACAATATTGCCGCGGCGCAGCTTGCGGTGGTTCCGTTGACGACAGTGTCAGTGCCGCAATACGAGATGGGCATAAGAGCCGCGCAGCTCCTTCTCGACGAGCTCAGGCCGGGCCACGTTCATCAACAGCTGCTCCTGAAACCTAACCTGATAGTTAGGGAATCAACGAGGTCTGTGGCTACTCCAGGGCTCGAGGGCCCAACCAACAAGGCGAGCAGGCGGCGCCCGCAGGACTGACGGACTTGACGCGACCGTTTCGAGACGGTAACTTCGACCCAAGGTGAAATGGTTCACCCACAGCCCAAGCACACCTCGAGTCTGGCTCGCCAGAGAAAGAAAGTCTGAGATCATGAAATCTTCAATGAAGAAGATGGTCATCCTTACCGCATCCGCGGTAGTCGCGATGTCTATGGCAGGTTGCAGCTCGACCCCCGCTGGAGACTCCACTGGCGGAACCATCACATTTGTCACCTACACGGGCGGCGCCGCCGGAGAGAAGTACGTCGACGCCGTTGCTGGCTTCGAGGCGGATAACCCCGGGATCAAGGTCAACCTTGAGGTTGTTCCAGGAGATGCCACTTACGACAGCCTCGTTACCACTCGAATTCAGGGCAACAACGCCCCTGACATCTTCGAGGTTCTGAATCCGCTTGCCGGGGCCGCGTCATACATCGACGCCGGCCTGCTTCGTGATCTCTCAGATCAGCCGTGGGTGAGCACACTGGTTCCGGGGGTCGCCGCTGCTTCAGGTGTGACAGGTGGCAACACGTATGGACTGGTTACGTCCCTCGCGTCCGCGGGCGTGTTCTACAATAAGGACATCTTCGAGGCCAATGGTCTGGAGGTCCCGACCGACTGGGATCAGTTCCTCAGCGCAGTCGCCACTCTGAAAGCGACCGGGGTAACCCCGCTGGCTGTGGGCGCGAAGGATGGCTGGCCTCTCATGGTGAATGCACAGGCCATGGCCGCTAGCGACCCAGCGTTCGCTGACCCCGGTAACGAGACTGCCGCCGGACTAGCCGATGGCTCAATCAAGTTCAGCGAGAACGACAGTTGGAAGACGATGGTCAAGGACTTCTCGGACCTCGTGAACGCAGGTGGCTTCTCTCCCGACGCCTCAGGGGTAACCTGGCCGTCTTCGGCGGAAGACTTTGCCGCCGGGAAGTCCGCAATGCTCATTCAGGGCGACTTCGCCATCCCTGCCATTCGAACCGCGAACAAGGACATCAACCTCGGCTACTTCCCGCTGCCTTACGTGGCCGCTGGCGAGACTCCCGCAGTTCTGAGCTACTATCAGGGCGTGCTTGCGGTCCCGGAAGCAGCAAAGAACTCTGATCTAGCCCTGAAGTTCCTCGCCTACCTTGCGGACCCGAATGTTGCAACTGGATTCCTGACAACCGCAGCAGCGCTGCCTACCGTACAGGGCGCAGAACCCACGCTCGATCCCGCTATCGCGGAGATCCTTCCTGCACTGCAGAAGAAGTCGGGTGATTCAGGTCAGTCCGGATTGACACCAGCAACCAACACGGCGCTGCAGACTGGACTGCAGAGCATCCTCGCTGGCAATGGTGATGTCGCTTCAGTGCTAGCGGCTCTGGACGGAGCCCAGGCGCAGTAGTCGGTAGGCGCAATGACGTCGCCCGGACCTTCTAGTTGGTTCGGGCGACGTCTGTCCAACCATCGACTTCAGGAGAAACATGACGAGCTATAGCCTGCCCACCAGACGACGTTTCGCCCTGGGTGAACGAGCTACCCGAACATTGTTCATCGTGCCTGCACTTGCGATTTTCACGATTGTGATGCTGGTACCTGTGGCGATGAACGCGGGATATGCGTTCACTGACTGGAACGGATTCACCCAAGACTTCGGTTGGGTTGGTCTGGCAAATTTCGCGCACATCGGCGCGGACGTTGCCACGCGTACGGCGTTCGTCAACACGCTTGTGTTCACTGCCATAAACGCGCCCCTGCAGATCTTGATCGGCCTGATTCTCGCCCTGTCTTTGCGTTCGACGAGTCGGTTCATCGTTGGCGTTCGACTGATTGTCGTGATGCCGATAGCGGTGAGCGGCGTGGTGCTCGGCTTCATCGGGACGATCATCTTTGATCCGCGCACCGGGATACTTGCCGCGCTTGCGGAATCCACAGGGCTCGAATTCATCGGCGCCAACTGGCTGGGAGATCCCAAGCTCGCGATGGCTGCCGTGATCGCGATGAACTTGTGGCAATGGTCCGGCTTTACCATGCTGATCTTTCTTGCTGGCCTCACAAGCATTCCCGAGGAGCTGTACGAAGCCGCACAGCTCGACGGCGCATCACGGTGGCAGCAGTTCAGCCAGATCACCTGGCCGCTGCTCTCACCGGCTGCGACGATAAACATCGTCCTCACGCTCATCGGTGGTCTGAAGATTTTCGACGTCGTGTATGTACTTACTGGCGGTGGTCCGGGAGACGCGACTCGCACCGTTGTCATGCGAGTCGTCACCCAAGGCGCAACCTCCAACTACGGCTACTCCGCGTCCATCAGCGTAACGCTGACCATACTCACCATGATCGTGGCGCTGGTCGCACTTGCGGTGCTGCGCAGAAGAGAGGCCCGCAACTCGTGACGCGTCCACACTCGCCCTCAGAAACTTTCGCGAAACGATTGAGTGTGATTCCCGCGATTATCTGGGCGGTTCTCATTCTTGTCCCACTTGCGTACTTGTTCATCATTCCGTTCCGGACTCAGCAGGAGTACAGCGCCAACCCCCTGGGGATCCCAGCAGGTTTGAATTTCGAGAACTACGCGACCGCATGGAATCAGGGTCAGCTCGGCACCGCCTTTGCCAACACCATGGCGGTCACGGCCGTATCAGTAGCTGCAATCATCGCCCTGTCGTCGGCAGCGGCGTATGCACTCTCACGCTGGCGAGGGCGAGCCGGCTCGAGACTGTTCACTGTGTTTGCGCTCGGCCTGATCGTTCCCTTTCAATTGGGCTTGCCGACCCTTTACAAAATGTGGGCTGGAGCCGGACTCGTCGACAACCTTCCCGGTGTCATTCTCATTCAAATCGGGGCGGGGATCCCTTTGGCTGTCTTCTTGTATTACGGCTTCCTGTCAGGGGTCCCCCGCGAGCTCGAGGAAGCGGCAAAGATCGACGGTGCTAGCGACCTTCGCGTGTTCACCAGCCTGGTCTTTCCCCTTCTGAAACCAGCAACAGCAACTGTCGCGATCCTGTCGACGATCACGGTCTGGAACGACCTGATCGTCAGCCTTTATTTTCTTCAGTCCAAGGCGAACCAAACACTCCCGAAGGCCACCATCGGGTTCCAAAGCACTTTCAACAACGACGTGCCCGTTTTCTTCGCCTGCGCCGTTCTTTCGCTCGTCCCCGTCCTCATCGCTTTCATTGCGCTTCAAAAGTTTGTTCTTTCCGGACTGACCGCCGGCGCGTTGCGTAGCTAACTACGACACAACAACCTCACCCCCTGACCACCCATTTGATTGATAAGGCCAATGACAGCTCAGATCTTCGCTTACTACTTCCCCAACTGGCACACCGACCCACGCTCCTCCGAGTGGTTCGGCAAAGGCTGGACAGAATGGGATCTTCTGCGAACCGCATCCCCTAGATTTCCGGGCCACCGCCAACCCCGCATCCCGGCGCTTGGCGAGTTTGACGAAGCTGACCCAGCCGCAATGGATACACAAATAGATCTCGCGGTAAGCCACGGAGTAGATGGCTTCTTGTTCGATTACTACTGGTACGAGGACGGCCCCTTCCTTCAGCGCGCTCTCGATGAAGGATTTCTTCCAGCGCCGCGATGCAAGGAAGTGAAATTCGCCCTCATGTGGGCAAATCACGCATTGGTAGATATCTTTCCCTCACGAAATGTGGATGGAAGCGGCCAACTCCTCGTTTCAGGCGACGTCGGCCGGTCCGCGTTCGAGGAAATGGCACGGCACGTCACCGACAAATACTTTGCCGAGGACAACTATCTGAAAATGGGGGATCGGCCGTTCCTCTCGATTTACGACCTCGACACTCTGGTTACTGGTCTTGGCGGCGTTGAAGCCACAAAAGACGCACTTCAGTGGTTCGGAAGCCACGCCCGAACCCGAGGTCATGCTGGCATTCACCTTGATGGCGTCGTCCGCGGTCAGAATGAACTCCCTGGATCCACGTCGCTCGGCGACCCAAGAAATCTTCTCTCGTCCCTCGACTTCGATTCAGCTTCGTCCTATGTATGGATTCATCATGCGTCCGCTGATGAAGTTGGCTTCCCAGCAGCTGATTGGGATCACGTGCGAGACCTCGCGTTCGAGTCTTATGAACGTATCGCTGGAAGTATTGGCGTGCCCTTCTACCCCAATGTCACGGTGGGGTGGGACTCTACGCCGCGCACAGATTTCGCAATCCCATTCGAACTTGGGTCCTACCCCTGGATACCAGCGGCAGACCCTGACCCTACGCAATTCCAGGAGGCCGTGGAGGAAGCGCTTCGGTTCCTCGACCGTCATCCCACGGACCACCCGCTGATCACAATCAACGCCTGGAACGAATGGACTGAAGGATCAAGCCTTCTTCCTGACACCCATCACGGCCTCGGCTATCTGGAAGCTCTTCGCGAAGCACGGCACCGTCACTCGCGAGCAGAGGCAAGACCGTGACGTCCAGCCGGGGCTGTTGCCGGCCATTGGCCCTAGTCACATCCAATGAGGCGATGCCCCATTTTGGGGAGCCGCCCGAGTGACCACACGAATCGCGCTGGCACTCAAGTTGCCAGCTGAGGCGCTGCCGGAGTACGCGCGCCGACACCGAGACATGAGCGACGACATGCGAACGTCTATCACCGCACACGGCGGTCGCAACTTCTCGATCTTTGCCGCGCCCGCGTTGGGCGTGGTCATCGTCTATGTCGAGGTTGATCGTATGGATCTGTGGTCCCGCGGCGCAGACACCGAGATCACCAAGGCGTGGTGGTCATACATGGCACAGATCATGCCAACCAACGAGGACCTGTCACCCGTCTCGACCGATCTCGATCTGGTGTTCCACCTCGATTAGCGATGCTCTTGCCAACCTTGGGCCGGGGCACTAACGTCAGTGAAACAGTTCACTTACGGAAAGGTTGTCAACGATGCCACCCACATCCCACCCACGCATGCGTGCACTCGCACTGGGGCTCGCATTAATAACAGCGGCGGCGATTGCAATAGCGGTACCAACCGAGCAGCCCGCATCCGCCGCCGTAAGCACTCTGAATGACTCAGCCCCCGCCTTTAGCTATTCATCGGGATGGACTTACACCACCAACCCACCGAGCGGGTACGCAAACGGCGACGCTCACTACGCCACATCTGCCGGTGCGACGGCAACCGTCGCCTTCACTGGGGTATCGGTGACTTTGATCGGTGGCACGAATTCGTTGCACGGGCGTGCTGACGTGAAAGTTTGCGATGGCTCGGGCAGCAATTGCGGTGCGACGACCATTGTCGACTCGTATTCGCCGACCACGCTTACGCAGCAGGTCCTCTACACGGCGTCGGGTCTGCCGGGAGGCTCACACACGCTCGTTGTCACCGTTCGTTCGGACTCGACCGGTCAAGGCACCTACACCGACATCGATCTGATCTCTGTGGACGACGGTCTCACTTCTATTACGGGCACCCGATACGTCGACAATCGTGTCGGCAGCTCCTGCTCAAACTCCGGTGCCGGAACATCAACGTCCACCCCATGGTGCGACTTCACACCCGTCAACGATAGGACCCTCGCCCCGGGTGCCCAAGTGTTGTTGGCCAGAGGAGCAAGTTTCGCCGGGCCACTTCGTCTTACCGGAAGCGGAACAAGCTCGAGCTGGATCACACTGGGCGCCTATGGCGCTGGCGCCTTGCCTATCATTCACGGATCTGGCTTGGCGACAGATCGCACCGTGATTGTGACAAATCCCGACTATTGGCATATTCAGGATTTGGAACTGACGAACGCGGGCATGGGCCTCCTGATCCCTTTCACGAGTCTCGGCCATACAGGTCTCGACGTTCACGGCCTGTGGGCTCACGATCTGTTCGGCATCTTCAATGGACGTGGCGAGGTCGCTGACTATCCGGACACCCAAAACTCATCGGCGATCACAATCACGGCGGCAGGAGTGCCGACAACGAGCCTTGGGCAGAATGTGCTGTCGAACATCTCAATCCGTGACAACCGCACACAGAACACGTCGGGCGTGTACCTAATGGCCGACCCTGGCTTCACGGGCACACCGTCCTACGCGCCGTCGACGTTCTCCAATATCGACGTCACGAACAATCGCTTCGAGGAAGCGAAAGCACCGATGATTGCGATTGAGGCCTCTTCCAATGTCAAATTCGTTGGGAACTGGCTTGATTGCAAGGGTCACGTCTACGAACCTCAGGGCACGACGTGCTTCTTCCTCACCGCGGTTGACGATGTAGTGATTCAAAATAATGTCGTTGCGAATATGCCGGACAACTCCACTCATGATCAGACTGGTATCGATCTTGAGTATGCGGTCAACAACGTCCGGATCCGCGGCAACCTATTCGCAAACAACGCGGGCGCGGGAGTAGAGATGCTCCAGCTCGCCAATCGATCGAACGACTTCAGCACCGGAACGGTTATCGAGCAGAACGCCTTCTACAACAACGGTGCTTCCGGCCAGAAAGGCCACATCGCAATCGATTCCTACGTGTCGACGCCACCCCAAGCGACCATTCGCGACAACGTGTACCAGGTCTCGCCCAACGGATTCATTAGCAACGTCAACGGGAATCCCCCCCTTACGAACGTCACGCAATCGAACAATCTCTCGGTGAGTTCGATCTACCCGGCGGCCTCGCAATTCTCTTCAACCCAAGGCCAGAATGGCTGGGCCTCCCAAACCTATAGCGATTCTGGAGTCTGGACCAACATGGCTACGTATACGGCGGTCCCATCGAAATGGTCAGCGGGGGGAGGGTCCAGTATCGACGCTTTCACTTTGACGCCCGGAGTGGGTTCGTCTCAGTGGGTCGCTCGGACGTGGACCGCACCGAGCGCAGGTACGGTACGCATTACTGGCCGAGTCGCAATGAATGCCGTGACGGCGGCAGGGTCGAGTGTCCTCATTGAACGGAACGGTACCCCGGTCTGGCCGACGGCAGGCGGCTCGTACTACAACCTGTCAGCGGGCGATCGCAACGGAGTCGACGCAGACGTGACCCTCGCGGTCGCAGCTGGCGACACGATTCGATTCGTCGTGTACGCCGGCAACGCAACCGGCGCAGCAACCAGTTGGACTCCGAGTATCAGTTACCAGTAATGCCTTCACTGCTCAGAGGATAGATCACTCGCTAAGCAAACCCCGCCAGCTACATCCTGGCGGGGTTTGCAGTGTGTAAATCCGCGCGGGCAAATCTTCCGCTACTCGCCGGAAGCGGGAAGTCGATTCTCGAGCTCTGGGCTGCTAGGGTTGCTTCGGTGAAACAGTTCACCACTCGCATCGGCACCGCCGCATACGACGGTGTCCCTGACTGACTCAACGAAGAGGACCATCATGAAATCCTTTGCCGCAGTCGCGACGCTGCTCGCGGAGCAGGAGATCGAACTTCCCTCGTGGGCGTTCGGCAACTCCGGAACGCGCTTTAAGGTGTTCACCACTCCCGGAACGCCCCGCACTCCCCAGGAGAAGATCGCGGATGCCGCGCAGGTGCACAAGTACACCGCGCTGTCGCCGTCGGTCGCGCTGCACATCCCGTGGGACAAGGTCGACGATTACGCCGCGCTCTCCGCCTTCGCGCAGGAGCACGGTGTGGCCCTCGGCACCATCAACTCCAACACCTTCCAAGACGACGCGTACAAGTTCGGCTCGCTCACGCACACCGACGCTGCCGTGCGCCAGAAGGCGATCGACCATCACTTCGAGTGCATCGACATCATGGATGCCACCGGCTCACGTGACCTGAAGATCTGGCTCGCCGACGGCACCAACTACCCGGGCCAGGGCGACATCCGGGGCCGTCAGGACCGCCTGCAGGAGTCGCTGCAGAAGATCTATGACCGCATCGGTGAGAACCAGCGCCTCGTTCTCGAGTACAAGTTCTTCGAGCCGGCGTTTTACCACACGGATGTCCCGGACTGGGGTACCAGCTATGCCCAGGTCGCGGCGCTCGGCGACCGCGCCCTCGTCTGCCTCGACACCGGACACCACGCGCCCGGCACCAACATCGAGTTCATCGTCATGCAGCTGCTGCGCCTCGGCAAGCTCGGCTCGTTCGACTTCAACTCGCGCTTCTACGCCGACGACGACCTGATCGTGGGCGCGGCAGACCCGTTCCAGCTGTTCCGCATCCTCTTCGAGGTCGTGCGCGGCGGCGGCTACGGTGCCGACTCGGGCGTGGCCTTCATGCTCGACCAGTGCCACAACGTCGAGGACAAGATCGCCGGCCAGATCCGCTCCGTGCTCAACGTGCAGGAGATGACGGCGCGCGCACTGCTCGTCGACACCGACACGCTCAAGGCCGCGCAAGACGCGGGCGACGTGCTCGGCGCCAACGGCATCCTCATGGACGCGTTCTACACGGATGTTCGCCCCGACCTCGCCGCATGGCGCGAGTCGCGCGGACTCGCGGGCGACCCCACGGCGGCGTACGCGGCATCCGGATACCAGGCGAAGATCGCTGCCGACCGCGTGGGTGGGCAGCAGGCAAGCTGGGGGGCATGATGACCGACCTTTCGACACTGCTCCCGGCCAAGACGCGCCGCAAGACCCGCATCGGCCTCGTGGCCGGAGGTCTCGGCACCTACTGGCCGCAGTTCCCAGGGCTGCTGCCCCAGCTGCAGGACTCCGCCCGCTACGTCTCCGACCGGTTCCAGCAGCTGGATGCCGAGGTCGTCGACGTCGGCTTCATCTCCGACGCCCAGGAAGGTGTCGCCGCGGGCGAGAAGCTGCGCGAGGCCGACTGCGACCTCATCGTCATGTTCCTCACCACGTACCTGACCTCCTCGATGGTGCTGCCGATCGCACAGCGCTCGAAGACCCCGGTACTCGTGATCGACCTGCAGCCGACCGAGAAGATGGATCACGCCAACTTCGACACCGGCCTGTGGCTCGCATACTGCGGGCAGTGCCCCGTGCCCGAGGTCGGCAACGTGTTCCGCCGGGCGGGCATCCCGTTCCGTTCCGTGTCGGGTCACCTCCGCCAGGAATCGGCGTGGACCCGTATCGAGCAGTGGATCAACGCCGCGCACATCCGTGCCGCCTTGCGCCACGCCCGTCACGGCCTCATGGGCCACGTCTACCCCGGCATGCTCGATGTCTCGACCGACCTCACCCTGCTGCCGACCACGTTCGGCTCGCACGTGGAGGTTCTCGAGTTCGACGACCTGCGCCAGCGCGTCGAGAAGGTCACCGAGGCGGAGACCGCGGCCCGCATGGACCTCGCGCGCCAGATCTTCACGCTGGATGACACCGTCGTCGACGACGACTTCGCCTGGGGCGCGACTGTCTCGGTGGCCCTCGACCGGCTCATCGAGGACTTCGACCTCGACTCGCTCGCGTACTACCACCGCGGACTCGACGGCGAGCAGCACGAGCGCCTGGGCGCGGGAATGATCCTCGGCGCGTCGCTGCTCACGGCACGGGGCATCCCGGCCACCGGTGAGTACGAGCTGCGCACCACGGTCGCCCAACTCGCCACCCACGTCATCGGCGCGGGCGGCTCGTTCACCGAGATCCAGGCCCTCAATTTCGTGGATGGCGTCGTCGAGATGGGCCACGACGGCCCCGCGCACCTCGCGGTCTCGTCTAAGGACCCGCTGCTGCGCGGCCTCGGGGTCTACCACGGCAAGCGCGGCTACGGCGTGAGCGTCGAGTTCGACGTGCAGCCCGGCCCCGTCACCCTGCTCGGCCTCGGGCAGGATCAGGACGGCAAGCTCGCGTTCTTGGCATCCCAGGGCACGGTCGTGCCGGGACCGCTGTTGGCCATCGGCAACACGACCTCGCGCGTCGACTTCGGTCGCGACCCGGGTGAGTGGGTCGACGAGTGGTCGGCGACCGGCATCGGTCACCACTGGTCGCTCTCGCTCGGTCACCGCGCGGGCGACTACAAGGCCGCGGCGAGCCTGCTCGGCATCGACTTCAGGCAGGTCTGATCGTGGCGTTGACCGTCGTCGCGGTGCTCTCGGCCAAGCCTGGCAGGGGCGCTGCGGTCATCGAGTCCTTCCGCGAGGTGTCTCCGCTCGTGCACGAGGAATCCGGCTGCGAATTGTATGCCGCGCACCTCGAGCAGGATGGCGACACCGTCGTCATGGTCGAGCGCTGGACCACCCGTGCCGACCTCGACGCTCACGCCGCGGGAGCACCGCTCCAGCGGCTCAACGAGCTGAACGCCGACCTGCTGACCAAACCATACGACGTGTGGTTCCTCGACAACGTACCCCTCGGCGACCCCGCCAAGGGGAGCATTCCCCTCTAACCAGGAAGTTCCTCCCTTGTCTTCAACTCCCGCCGACCTCATCGCGCGCAGCAACCGTCTCGGTTCCGACCCTCGCGTCACCAACTACGCCGGAGGCAACACCTCCGCCAAGGGCACCGAGACCGACCCGGTCACCGGTGAGTCCGTCGACCTGCTCTGGGTCAAGGGATCCGGCGGCGACCTCGGCACCCTGACCGAGGCCGGCCTCGCGGTACTGCGGCTCGACCGCCTCCGCGCGCTCGTCGACGTCTACCCGGGAACCGACCGCGAGGACGAGATGGTCGCGGCCTTCGATTACACGCTCCACGGCAAGGGCGGGGCCGCTCCCTCCATCGACACCGCCATGCACGGCCTGGTCGATGCGGCACACGTCGACCACCTTCATCCGGATTCGGGCATCGCCTTCGCGACCGCCAAGGACGGGGAGAAGCTCACGAAGAAAGCTTTCGGTAACAAGGTCGCGTGGGTGGACTGGCGTCGTCCCGGCTTCCAGCTCGGCCTCGACATCGCGGCGATCAAGGCCGCGAACCCTGAGGCGATCGGTGTGATCCTCGGCGGCCACGGCATCACGGCGTGGGGCGAGACCTCTGAGGAGGCCGAGAAGAATAGCCTCTGGATCATCACGACCGCCGAGGAGTTCATCGCGGCGAAGGGCAAGAAGGCCCCGTTCGGTCGCGCGGTCGCGAAGAACGCCGCGCTCCCCGTGGCAGAACGTCGCGCCAAAGCCGCGGCCCTGGCGGCGACCATCCGCGGCATTGCCTCGCACGACCGCCCCATGGTCGGCCACTTCACCGACTCCGACGTCGTTCTCGATTTCTTGGCCTCGGCGGATGCCCCGAAGCTCGCCGCGCTCGGCACGAGCTGCCCCGACCACTTCCTGCGGACCAAGGTCAAGCCCATGCTGCTGGACCTGCCCGCGAACGCCACCGTCGAGAAGTCGATCGAGCGACTCAAGCAGCTGCACGAGGCCTACCGCAAGGCCTACACGGCCTACTACGACAAGCACAAGGTCGCAGACAGCCCGGCGATGCGCGGCGCCGACCCGCTCATCGTGCTCGTGCCCGGTGTGGGCATGTTCAGCTACGGCGCCAACAAGCAGACCGCGCGTGTAGCCGGCGAGTTCTACGTCAACGCCATCAACGTCATGCGCGCCGCCGAGGCGATCTCGAGCTACGCGCCCATCAGCGACGCGGAAAAGTTCCGCATCGAATACTGGGCCCTCGAAGAGGCCAAGCTCGCCCGAATGCCCAAGCCGAAGTCACACGCCACGCGCATCGCCCTCGTGACCGGCGCCGCCTCCGGCATCGGCAAGGCCATCGCGACGCGCCTCGCGGCCGACGGAGCGTGCGTCATCATCGCGGACCTCGACCTCGCCAAGGCGCAGGAAGCTGCCGTCGAGATCGGTAACACGGATATCGCGGTCGGCCTGCAGGTCAACGTCACCGACTCCGCCGCGATCGACCAGATGGTGCAGGATGCCCTCCTCGCCTTCGGCGGCATCGACATCGTCGTGAACAACGCCGGCGTCTCGCTGAGTAAGCCGCTGCTGGAGACCACCGAGAAGGACTGGGACTTCCAGCACGACATCATGGCCAAGGGCTCGTTCCTGGTCTCGAAGGCCACCGCCCCCGTGCTCATCGAGCAGCAGATGGGCGGCGACGTCATCTACATCTCCTCGAAGAACTCAGTGTTCGCGGGGCCGAACAACATCGCCTACTCCGCGACTAAGGCTGACCAGGCGCACCAGGTGCGTCTGCTCGCGGTCGAGCTCGGCGAGCACGGCGTGAAGGTCAACGGCATCAACCCCGACGGAGTCGTGCGCGGCTCCGGCATCTTCGCCGCGGGCTGGGGCGCCAACCGCGCCAAGACCTACGGGGTCGCGGAGGAGGATCTGGGCAGATTCTACGCCCAGCGCACCATCCTCAAGCGCGAGGTCCTGCCGGAGAACGTCGCGAACGCAGTATCCGTTCTCACCGGCCCCGACCTATCGCACACGACCGGCCTGCACATCCCCGTGGATGCGGGCGTGGCCGCCGCCTTCCTGCGATGATCGCGAGTCTTGCCGCAGTTGACCTGGGCGCCACGAGCGGCCGGGTCATGCTGGGGCACGTCAGCCACAACCATCTGAGCGTGCGCCCCGTCGCGCGCTTCCCCAACATTCCGGTGCGTACGATCGACGGCCTGCACTGGAACATCCTCGAGCTCTATCGCAGCGTTGTCGCTGGTCTCGGCGCCGCCGTGCGCGAAGACCCCGCCATCGCGAGCGTGGCCGTCGACTCGTGGGCCGTCGACTACGCGCTCATGCGGGGCGGCCGGATGCTCGGCACCCCGTACCACTACCGGGACGAGCGCAACCTCCCGGCGGTCGAGGCTACGCACGCCCTCGTCGGCCCCCAGGAGTTGTACGCCGCCAACGGCCTGCAGTTCCTCTCGTTCAACACCCTGTACCAGCTCGCCGCCGACCGCTCGGCGGGTGTGCTCGACCTCGCCGACGGCTTCTTGCTCATCCCCGACCTGTTCAACTACTGGCTCACCGGCCAGCAGTTCGCCGAGCAGACCAACGCCTCGACGACGGGGCTGCTGTCGATCTCGACAGGCGACTGGGACCACGCGCTCATCGAGCGGCTCGGCCTCCCGCGCGGCGTGCTGCCGTCGCTCGTGACCCCCGGAACCCCGCTCGGCGGGCTGCTGCCGTCCGTCGACGTGGCGAGCAGCATGACCGTCACCACGGTCGGCTCGCACGACACCGCGTCGGCGGTCGTGGCGGTTCCCGCGACAAACCCCGACTTCGCGTACATCTCGTGTGGAACATGGGGTCTCGTGGGGGTTGAACTCGAGCATCCGGTACTTACCGACGCCGCGCGCGCGGCGAACTTCACCAACGAGGGCGGCGTCGACGGGCAGGTGCGGTTCCTGCACAACGTCATGGGGCTGTGGATCCTGAGCGAGTCGGTGCGCGACTGGCAGCGGACTGATCCGACCCTCGAGCTGCCCGGGCTGCTGGCTGCCGCTGCCGCGCTCGCCACCCCGGTATCCGTGTTCGACGCGGACGACCCCACGTTCCTGGTTCCGGGCGAGATGCCCGCCCGCATAGCGGAGTGGTGCCGCGATCATGGCGTGTCGGCCCCCCGGAGCCCGGTCGAGTTCGTCCGCAGCATCATCGAGAGCCTCGCGGTCGCGTTCGTCAACGCCGTGCGCTCGGCATCGGAGTTGTCGGGGAAGACGGTCTCGGTCATCCACATCGTCGGCGGCGGCTCGCAGAACGAACTGCTGTGCCAGCTCATCGCCGACCGAGCCGGGATGCCCGTGCTCGCGGGCCCCGTCGAGGCGACCGCTGTCGGGAACGTGCTCGTACAAGCGCGGACCCACGGGCTCGTGGACGGATCGCTCGAATCGCTGCGCTCCCTCGTCGCCACGGCGTTCTCGCCCAGGAGACACCTTCCAAAAGGTTGAACCAAATAGGGGTGCATTGAACCCAATTGCACTCTAAACGCCAGGTGTCGAGGAGGATCCCTGGCCGGCAAGAAGCCGCTCGGCCTCGCCGCGGTTGCGAAAATTGCGGGCGTCTCGACCGGAACGGTCTCGAACGTACTTTGAAATCCGCTAAAGGTCCGTGCGACCACGCGAATGCGGGACTTGGACGCTATTGATGCCGCGCAGTTTTTGCCTAACCGTGCGGCGGCTACCCTGCGGCAAGGCCATAGCCGAATGCTTGGCCTCCTACTCCCACCCGAGCGAAAGCCAGAGCACAGGTTGGCGCGGATGCCCCGATCCGCCACGGACTGGGACAAAGGGATCACGATCATCAAACGGGGCCGGATCTACCCCGACGGTAGTGTGATGCGGTATCCCGAGAAGCAAAATGGGGACGTGACTGAACGAAGGTCAACGGCAATTCCGACTCCCGGCACGTCGACATGGCCGTCGACCTGATGCTCGGCTTGGCGTCGCTGTCGTTGCTCGCAAGCCTCGTCGGCCACCGGGAAGCGCGTGAGGTGTCAGTATTAACTCAAAGAAAGATTGGCCAAATGGAAGGGGCGGACCGCGCTCCGGCCGCGGGGAGTCACCTACCGTTGGGGATCGGCGAATTTGACCCGCTCGCCAGAAACTCTCCACAAAGCAACGGGAACTACTCGGCAACAGACGGAACCAGATCGGCGTAAACTCAACCGGGCAAAGCGACATCCATCCGTAACGGCGGGTTCTCAGCCCACTGGCACCGTGGTGCTCATACCTAGCTCAATTGGCAGTGCAACTGACTCTTAATCAGTGGGTTCCCGGTTCAAGTCCGGGGGGGTGCACCAGCAGGGGCCGGCTTCTTCGAAAGCCGGTCTTTTTTTGCGCCTGCGGGTTGTGCCGTTGTGGCGGGAATCGCCGGGGCTACTCTGTCTCGAAACGGACGAAGGAGCACGGATGCTGTCGAGCGAACTGCTGATCGATGCCTACGGCCGGATCCGCGGCGCAGTCCACAACGTGCTCGCGGATGCCGGCCCCGAGATTCTGGCATACCGGCCGGATTCGCAGGCGAACTCGGTCGCCTGGCTGGTCTGGCACCTGACCCGGGTGCAGGACGACCACCTGTCCGAGATCATGGAGGAGAAACAACTCTGGACCGCAGCCGGGTGGGCGGAGCGTTTCGCCCTTCCGTTCGAGAACGACGCCACCGGATACGGCCAGACCGCCCTCGAGGTGGGGCAGGTGCGCCCCGACGCCGACCACCTGGGCGGCTACTTCGACGCCGTCCATTCCCGCACGGTCGCGTGGCTGCCGACCCTGGTCGCCGCTGATTTCGGCCGGGTCGTCGACCTGCGGTGGACGCCGCCGGTCACTCTGGCGGTCCGGCTGGTGAGCGTGCTCGCGGACGACCTTCAGCACGCCGGCCAGGCGGCCTACGTGCGTGGTCTGGCGGAGCGCGCCGGACTCTGACGCCCGCCCAAAACCGACGCCCGGCCAAAACCGACGCCCGGCTCTGAGCCAATTCGACGGAGATTCTGATCTAAAAGTGCCCTTTCGGTACAGTTCAGGGCTGTTTCCGGCAGAATCTCCGTCGAATTCGTTCGGGCACGCCGTTTGGACGCCGCACCGGCCGCACCGGGCGGGCCCGGCCGCCCTAGCGGCGCTTCCAGGTGTATTCGTTCTCCGGCCGTCCCGGGGTTCCGTAGCGGGGCTGCCGGTCGAGCGTTCCCGTGTCGGCCAGATGCTCCAGGTAGCGTCGGGCGGTCACCCGCGAGATTCCGAGCTTCTCCATCACCTCGCTGGAGGAGACGGGTGCGGTCTGCAGCTTCAGGAGCTCGATCACCGCACCCAGCGTGCCCTCGGACAGGCCCTTGGGCCGGGGCAGGTCGGCGGGTGTGCGCAGGCTGGCGAAGGCGAGGTCCACGTCGTTCTGGCTGGTCACAGCGGTGCGGGCACCCAGGTGGATCCGGAAATCCCGGTAGTGCGCCAGCTTCTGGGCGAAGGTCGCATAGGTGAACGGTTTGATCAGGTACTGCACGATTCCGGCCGCCACGGCACCGCGCACGATCTGCAGTTCGCGCACGGCCGTGATGGCGATGATGTCCGTGGTCAGGCCGGCGGCACGCATCCGTCTGCTGACGTCGAGGCCGTGCAGGTCGGGCAGGGTCATGTCCATCAGGACGAGGTCGATCGGCTGCCCGGCCGCCGAGGCCGCGGCGAGGGCGCGCAGGCCGGAATGGCCGTCCGAGGCCGTCCCGGCGTGCACGAAACCGGGCAGCCGCCCGAGGTAGGCCGCATGGGCCTCGGCCGCGATGGCGTCGTCTTCGACGACCAGAACCCGGATGTCCCGCTCAGCCATGCGCTGCTCCCGTCGGTTCCGCGACGGCCACGCCGGTAGCCGGGCCGGGAGTCGCGCTGATGCCCGCCGCGTCCCGGTGGGGGAGCGTGACCGTGAACAGGGCACCCACGCGCCGGGTGATGGTGAGGTCGCCCCCGAGCCGTTTGACGGTCTGCCGCACGAGGGCGAGCCCCAGGCCTCGGCCGTAGGCGCCCGGCTCCTTGGTGCTGTATCCGCGCTGGAGGATGTCGGTCACGGCCTCCGGCGCGACGCCGGGACCGCTGTCGGCGACCTCGATGGTGACGACGTGCGCGGTCGCCCTGACGGTCAGGTGCACGGTGCGGGGTGCGTCACCGCCGGCGGCCGCGTCGAGGGCATTGTCGACCAGGTTGCCCACGACGGTGACCAGGTCCTGGCCCGACAGGCCGGAATCGGACAGCGACCCGGCCGCCTCGACGGTCAGCAGCACCCCGAGCTCACTGGCCTGGGCGAACTTGCCCATCAGGAGCGCGCTGAGCACCGGCTCGTCGACCGAGTCGATCATGTCGTCGGTCAGCTGCTGGCTCAGTTCGAGGTCCCTGGTCGCGAAGTCGAGGGCCTCGGCACCGCGCCCGAGCTCCATCAGGGACACGATGGTGTGCAGACGGTTCGCGTGCTCGTGGGTCTGGGCGCGGAGGGCATCCGAGAGCGTGCGCGTCGACTGCAGCTCACTGCCCAGGTGCTGCATGTCCGTGTGGTCGCGGATGGTGGCGACCCAGCCCATGGGTGCGGGCTGGTGGCGGCCGACGGCGGGCAGGAGGGCGGGCTTCTGGCTGACCACCAGCACGCGCGTGTCGGTGAGGTGGATTTCATCGACCGCGGACCGGCCGCTCTGCAGCAGGGCACCGAGCCCCGGGGGCAGGTCGAGCCGGTCGAGGCTGAGCGCGGCCGCGACGGATGCCCGCCGGCCCGGTCCGGGCGACGGCACCGCGGTCACCCGGACCGGTACGCCCAGCAGCCGAGCGGCCTGGTCGTTGTAGAGCACGACCTCACCGGAGAGGTTGACCAGCACGAGCCCCTCACGCACGGAGTGCAGCACGGAGTCGTAGTAGACGAACAGCTGGGCCAGCTGTTCCGGCCCCCAGCCGAGCGTGACCCGGCTCAGGTAGCGTCCGAGGAGCCAGCTGGCGACCGTGCCGGCCGCCAGCAGGATCAGGGCCACGGCCAGCACGGCCGGCAGCCGTGCGCTCAGGGCGATGGAGAGGTTGCTCGTCTTCACTCCGGCGGCCACGAGGCCGAGCACGGCACCCGTGTCATCGGTGACCGGCACGATCGCACGCACGGATGGCCCGAGGGTGCCGGTCGTGACCTCGGTGAAGGGCTCCCCGGCCAGGGCAGGCTTGACCGTGCCGATGTAGGGCCGCCCGATTTCGGACGGCGTCGGGTGGGTCCAGCGGGTACGATCGGGGGCCATGATCGTGATGAAGTCGAGCCCGGCATCCTCGGTCACCCGCAGCGCGTAGGGCTGCAGGATGCGGCTCGGATCAGTCGAGCGGGCGGCCGCCAGCACCAGGGGGCTGTCGGCGATCGAGGTCGCGACCGACAGCATCCGGTTCTCGGCTTCCGCGAAGCCGCGGTCCCGGGCGTCGACGAAAGCGGCCGTGCCCACGAAGACAGTCATCGCGAGGATGAAGAGCGCGTTCGCCAGGAACAGGCGACGCGCAATGCTCCAGTCGTGCCCCATCGCATCCTTCTTTCGCGCCGTGTGCGGCCGTTCGCCTGCGGGCATCCGTGACCAATATGACCGCAACGACGGTGTATCGGACCCGGTCGACCAGTGTGGACTTCACCACGGCTCGCCGCGGGCGCATCTGGCGCCTGCCTCCAGCCTAGTTACCAGACAAAGGAGTCTTGACATGGCATCGCTGCCCTCCACCCGTGCTGCAAAGCCGGCGAAGAAGAAGTTCGACAAATCCCACTATCTCTATATGGCGGTCATCGTCGCGGTGATCCTCGGCGTCGTCGTGGGCCTGCTCTTCGGTGGCGCAGACGGATTCGCCGTATCGCTCAAGCCCCTCGGTGACATCTTCATCGCCCTGATCAAGATGATGATCTCGCCGATCATCTTCTGCACGATCGTCCTCGGCATCGGATCCATCGCCAAGGCGGCCACGGTCGGCCGGATCGGCGGCCTGGCCCTGGGTTACTTCCTGATCATGTCGACCTTCGCGCTGGGCATCGGCCTGTTCGTGGGCAACCTGGTCAAGCCGGGTTCGGGTCTGGACCTCAACTCGACCACCTTCGTGCCGCCGGAAGCCGTCGAAACGAACTTCTTCCTCGGCATCATCCCGACCACCCTGTTCTCGGCGCTGACCGCCGGCAACATCCTGCAGACCCTCCTGGTGGCGCTCATCGCCGGCTTCGCCCTGCAGAAGATGGGAGCGGCCGGCAAGCCGATCCTCGAAGGCATCGCGCACGTTCAGGCCCTGGTCTTCCGCATCCTGATCATGGTCATGTGGCTCGCCCCGATCGGTGCCTTCGGTGCCATCGCCGCCGTCGTCGGTGCCACCGGCATTCAGGCCGTGATCAGTCTCTTCGCTCTGATGGGTGCGTTCTACCTGACCTGTGCACTCTTCATCGTCGTCATCCTCGGCGGCCTGCTCAAGGTCGTCACCGGCGTCAACATCTTCAAGCTGATGCGCTACCTCGGCCGCGAATACCTGCTGATCTTCTCGACCTCCTCCTCCGAAGCCGCGCTGCCGCGCCTGATCGCCAAGATGGAGCACCTCGGCGTGTCCAAGCCGGTCGTGGGCGTCACAGTTCCCACCGGTTACTCCTTCAATCTGGACGGCACCGCCATCTACCTCACGATGGCGTCGCTGTTCATCGCGACCGCCATGGGCCAGCCGCTCAACCTGGGCGAGCAGATCGGGCTCCTCGTCTTCATGATCATCGCGTCCAAGGGTGCCGCCGGCGTTTCGGGTGCCGGACTCGCGACGCTCGCCGCCGGTCTGCAGTCGCATGCGCCGCAGCTGCTCGACGGTGTCGGGTTCATCGTCGGCATCGACCGGTTCATGTCCGAGGCCCGTGCGCTCACGAACTTCACCGGCAACGCCGTCGCCACGGTTCTGATCGGCTCCTGGACCAAGGAGATCGACCGGGCCCAGGTTGACCTGGTGCTCGACCGCCACGCCCCCTTCGACGAGACCACGATGATCGCCCACCACGGTGTGCCGACCGCGGCCGAGACGGCACGGGAAAACGAAAAGGCGGCTCAGACGGCGTCACTCACCGTCTGAGCGAGACCGGGCCTCTGACCGGGGGGTGAGACCGAAATGGGGGGCGGATGCCGTCCGGGGAGAAATCTTCCCCGGGCGGCATCCGCGGTTTCCGGGCTCGCTTCCTCCTCCACAATGTGGGTCTGATCGGCTTATCCACAGCATCCACGGATGCCGGGGCAGTGTCGGTGGGTGCCCCTAGCGTAGGTCTCATGAAGCCGTCATTCATCGAAGAGCGAGAGGCCATGGGCCGGCATTTCGACGCCATCGCCGAGGCAGAACGCGACATCGCCGCGGCCTTCGCCCGGCGGGCCGAACGGGTCGAGGATGCCCGCCGGTTCGGGCAGGCCATCGCGCACAATGCCCGGGTGCCGGGGGCCCGGCGAGACGCACGTGAGGTCGCCGAACGGGAGTTCTCGAGCGAGCTGGCCTGCACGATCCGGGTGCCGCAGCGCACCGCGGAGAACCTGGTCGCCGAGAGCCGGGCCCTGGCCCAGGAACTCCCGGCGACCCGGGCGGCGCTGGCGGCGGGCGAGATCAGCTACCGGCACGCGCAGGTGGTGGTCAATCAGGCCTGGTCGGTGCCCGCGGAAGGGCGGGTGAAATTCGAAGCGGCCGTGTTGAAATCGGCGGGCACGCTGACC
>NZ_SOFY01000047.1 GCF_004402595.1 Cryobacterium shii
GGGGCCGGCGCCACGGGAGCGGACGGCTCGGCGGCGGGCCCCGCGACGACTCCCGACCGGGAGCGCTGGCCGGGCACGAAGGCCGCAGCGGCGCCCGCGGCGTCGTCCGTGCGGGTGGCGAGCGAGGGCATCCGTGTGTGGGCCGCGGCCGGGGCGGCGGTGACGGCCTTGCGGGCGTGGCGCAGCTGCTTGGTATTGACCGGGTCGAGGCCCGCGCGCACGTCGAGGAGCCAGGTGCCGCCGATGACGTCGAGCCAGCCCCGGCCGCGGCGCTCCTTGTCCCAGAGCGGGGAGAGCAGGAGCGGCACGGCGCCCAGCACCGGGATCACGAGGGCGGCGGCCAGGAACACGGCGGCGCGCAGCACGATGCGCCGGAAGCCGGGGCGGCCGAAGCCGGCGACGCTGACCGAGCGGAGGCCGAAGATGGCCTTGCCGACGGTGATGCCTTTTCTGCCGTGCAGGATGAGCTGCACCAGCACAGAAGCAAGTACCAGCCCCTGGCTGACCCCGAACCCGACGGCGGCGGCGCCGAAGGCCGGGTGGTCCCGGAGCCAGTAAGTGGTCAGGCCCAGGGGCAGCCGGCTCCAGACCGGAACCGTGGCTAGCACGCCCGGAACGAAGAGCGCGAGCCAGATGGCGAAGTCGATGGCGAACGCGAGGGACCGGCGCATCGGCGACGCGGGGATCAGCCCGAGTGCGGCCGCGTACTCCTGGTCGGGGCGTCCGTCGGGGCGGAGCCCGACGGCATCCGTTTCGTCATTGTCGAGGGTGACGCTCACAGCTACCCCCCCCGGTGCGGCTTCAGTCATCGCGGCGCTCCCACGGCCACAGCGGGCGGCCGCGTTCAGGCATCCGTGAGGCCAGGACCATCGAATAGACCAGAGTGACGATGAATCCGATAATGCCGGCGGTCGCCGCGAACGGGCCGAGCAGCACGGAGCCCGCGAAGGCGATGCTGTCGGCCGGGAGCCCGGCGTTCAGGGCGAAGAGAATGGTGCCGACGAGCACGAAAGCGGCGAACGCGGCGAACCCGGTGCCGAGGGCGTAGCCGACGGCGATGCGCTGGTTCTCGGGCCGGCTGCGGAGGCCGAGCAGGAGCATGAGGAGGAACACCACCAGCGACGCGGCGGCGGTCATGCTGGGGCCGACGAGAAGCCCGGCATTCGGGTCGGTGATGACGTCGCGGTTGGTGAGCAGGCTGATCATGCCGAAGGCGGCGACGACGAGCGCAGCGTAGAGTACCGCCGCGAAGACCGCGACGACCGTCGCATACTTCTGGTAATCCCGCATTGCTCCCCCTGCCTGCGCCTTGTGCGAGTTTAGTGGGACGGCGCGGATCGCGTGTGCGTTTTGGTGCAGACGCGCGCGGTTGCCGCGGCGTAGTCTTTCCCCTGATGGCACCGCGGTCGTTGCGGGTGCCCCTGGCCGGGCGGAGAACAAGACGTGAACCTGTTCCGTCGGGCGAAAGCCCTGCTCAGCACCGATGAACCCTCGGCCGCGACGATTACCGTCGCCCAGCCTCCGACCATCGCGCAGCCTCAGGCGCCCGACGCAGCACCGCGCCATCTGCTGGTGCCCGCGGAGGCGGCCGGCGATGCCGAGTCTGACGCGTTGCGGCACCGGGCCGCCAACGCTCTGGTCGGCAAGCACCTCAAGCGGCCCGAACCTGCGGCGGTCGATCCGACCCCACCGGCGCCCGCGGCCGAGCCCTCGCTCGAGTCCACGCTCACGCCCGAGCCCGAGCCCGAGTGGCGTCCCGTCGCCCTGGCCGCCAACCGCGGCAAGTTCTTCCAGAGCCCGACTCCGGTCGGCAAGGGATTCATCCTCGAGCGCGAGGAAGCCAAGGCAGTCCTGAACGATTGGTCCATTCCGTATTCCGACGTGGTGCGGCCCTACCTGACCAGCGAAGACCTGGCCGAGGATCCCCGCCAGCAGTCGGGGCGATGGATCATCGACTTCGGTCAGCGCGAACTGGACGAGGCAGGGCGCTATCCGCGCGCGCTCGAGATCGTTGAGCAACGGGTAAAACCCGAGCGCGACACGAACGCAGACGAGAGCTTCCGAACCCGCTGGTGGCTTTTCGGCCGCCCCCGACTGCCCATGCGGGCCGCGCTCGATCCGCTGAAACGCTACGCGGTGCTCGGATCACTCGGCAGACGGATGATCGTGGCGTGGGCGCATCCGTGGATCGTGGCCAGCAACTCGACCATGATCTTCGCCGGGGACGACGACTACAGCATGGGCATTCTGCTCTCGGGCGCCTACGACACCTGGGCCCGCGCCGGCACGCTGGAGGGCGACCTGCGCAACACGCCGACGGCGGCCCTGGCGACGTTCCCCTGGCCCGACCCGGTCGATGCCCGCCAGCGGGAGGCCGTCTCGACGGCCTGCGTCACGCTGTACCGGCGGCGGAGTGAGCTCTGCCGGGAACGCGAGGTCGGCCTAACCAGGCTGTACAGCCTGGGCTGGCCCGAGGCCAACCCGGATCTCGCGAAGTTGCACCGACGCCTCGACGAAGCGGTGGCCGACGCCTATGGCTGGGATCCGTCGATCGCGGCCGACCAGGCTCGGATTCTGGAGCGCCTGCTGGAGCTGAATCGCGAAGTGGCGGAGGGGCGACGCCCCTACTCGCCCTTCCCCGCGGCCGGCTGACACGGCCTTTTAAAAGCGTGCGGCGCTCCCCCTGACGGTGGAGCGCCGCACACTGCGAGGCCTGAGTTAGTTGGAGCGGATGCCCTGCGGTCCCTCGGCGAGAACGCGGTCGTACTCTGCCTTGGTGGCGGCGTTGCGGGTGGTGACACTGCGGCCGTTACGGGCGATCCAGGCGCCGGCCCAGATCGGCACCTCGCGGGCGACTACGGCGGCGGCGATGGCGCCCGGGTTCAGCCACTGCTGGCTGATGAAGCGCGCGGCCTCGTCGGGGGTGAAGAGCCAGGCCTGCACGCTCAGCAGCGCTGCGCCGATGTAGGAGAAGTAGACGACGACGGCCACGAGGAAACCGAAGAGCACGTAGGCCCACCAGCCGCCGCGGTTGACCAGCAGCACCAGCAGCGCGAAGGCCACGAAGAAGAAGATGACCGGAACGTAGAAGATGGGCAGCACGATGAAGTCGGTGAACTTCGCGGCGGTGTCGGAGAGGGAAAGGCTGCCGATGCCGGACAGTGCGAACGCGATCAGCGAGTACAGCACGGCGAAGATGCCGGTGGAGAGCAGCGCGATCAACAGGCCGACGCCGCGGTTGCTCTTGTATTTCGGGGGCGTAGGAGCCTGGATGTAGACGGGCGGCGTAACGGTCGTGTTCGCGGGCGCGTAAGTCGCGTTGGCGGTCTCGCTCCGGTTCGCGACCGGCTCGAGCCGCTGGGTCTCGGCGGTGGTGTTGGCCGCCGGGGCCACCGTGGCGGCGGGCACGTAGGCGTCGCGCTTGTCGGCTTCGCGCTTCTCGGCGTCGTTGAGCTCGTTCGGCTCGCGGGCATCCTGTGCTGCGGGGGCGTCGTAGGAGATCGGCTCGCCAACGGGCCGTGCGGGGAAGGATGCTGTCGGCTCGGCAGAGTCGGAGTAGTCGGCCGACCCGGCGTGGGAGCCGGTGCCGGTGTAGTCCGGGGCATCCGTTCGCTCGGTGTGGTCGGTGTGATCGACCGAGTCAGGCTCGTGGTCGGGCTTGCGGTTGCCCTCAGGGGACGTTGTGTCGCTCATGGTGCGCTCCTTGTGGTTGGCCGTGTCGATCAGCCACAACCTTAGCAATGCAGGGCCCCCGGTCGAGGGAGGCTCGACTCAAGACATATGAAATGGGTCGAGCTTCCCGCCTCCTGGTGCGGCGGCGGCCGGGGCGCACTACCCCGCAGGAGTCTGAGTGGCAGCAGTCGCTGTGTCAGTGGTTGGATTCAGTAGCACGTAGATGAAGGCGGTGATGTTGCCCGTCACCTTGCCGGAATCCGCTGGCGTCGACGTATTGAACGTGGTCACCATGACCAGGCGCTTGCCCTTCTGGAGGCCATCAACGAAACTCACAACGTCGTCATAGGCGCCATCGACGGAGAGAGAAATCGGAACAGCAACGAAGTTCTCAGCGGTTACCAGAGGATTGACCACGGGCGCGGGCACTGCGGAAGCAATGGCGGCCTCGGCCGCCGCACTTGCGGCCGCCGCCGCGTCAACCGGAGCAGGCGTCGCTGTGCCGCCTGACGGCGCGTCGGCGGCCGGGGCCGCCTCCACGGCCGGTGCGACCACCATCGGCACATAAGGCTGCGCGTCGCTCACGGTGATCGAGGAGAGCGTGACACCATGCACCCCAGCGATGGTGTCCAGTTGCCCCACGAAGTCGGGCATATCCGGGCCGTTCGGCACGGCCTGTCGGAGACTGGACAGCTCTGACCGCAGCTCGTCGATGCTCTCGTACTGCTTCTTGAGGGTGACCAGCTGCGCTTCGAAGGCGGTGTTCTGTGCCTCCACCGCGACCCGATCAGCCCGGGCAGCCCGGGCCTCACCGATTTTGGGAGAGATACCGAGCATCCAGCCCAGTGCCGCTACAACGCCGATCGCGAGCGCCGCCCCGAGGAGCCACAGCCTGTTCGTATTCACGGCTACTTCTCCTCTGTGGTGGTGCTATCGGCGAAACGGTTCGAGTACGCGCCTTCGTTGATGTGAAGGGTGAGGTCCACCTGATAGGTGCCCGTTTCTGAGCGTTTGATCGAGCCGGGGGAACCATCGGCATAGCCTGGAAGCGACTTCAATTCCGTGAGCCATTCAGGCACTGTGGGCAGGCTCGGGCTTGTCATCGTGAGCATAATCGTGGCAATCCGCGCTGCCTGCAGGGGCGCCGTAGGCTGCTCGAACAGCACGAGCGGCGATGCGGCTTTGATGTCCACCGTGTCGATGGTCACATCAGACGGCAGCACAGCACGGATCTCCTCCAGATAGGTCTTCCAGTCGACTTCCGTCGAGGCCCCAACCTGGCGTGCGGCGATGGACAAGTCGACATCATCCTGAATCTGTCGCACTTCGATGTATTGCGTCTGTTCGGCCAGCAACCCGGTCGTGCGCTGTTGGGCCTCCGCAAGTTGCTCCTGTCCGATGGTTGCCTGCCAGGAGGCCAGCGCCACGCCGGCACTCACCAGCACGACGGCCGCGACGACCCCCAGGCCGAGGGCCCTGCGGAGCGCCTTGCTTTTCTGCCTGGACTTGACCACCGGAGGCAGTAGGTCGACCCGAGGTTCCCCCCCGAGGATCAGTTCTTCGCTAGCGGGCGTGCGGCTCATGCTTTGCTCCCCAGGGCCAGTCCAAGCGCGACCAGGAATGCGCCCTTCGTTTGTTTCAGTGCGCTTGCGTCGACGCCACGCGCGAGTTCGGCAGACCCTGTAGATTCTGGCGCCACGATCGGCAGCCGCGTCATCTCACCGAGCGCGTCGGAGAACCCGACCAATTGGGAGCCTCCCCCGGTGAGGATGATTCTTGTCACCGTCTGGTGATTTCGCGTGTTGACGAAGTAGTTGACCGTGTTTCGCAGGCTGTTCAGTAGTTCGGTGGTGACTTCGCGGATGATGGTGACTGCGGCGTGGTCCTCCGGAGGTGCCCCCGTGGGGGACAAACCGAGGCGGACTTTGAGCTCCTTGGCCTCTTCCGCAGCGACGGCAAGGCGGACGGAAAGCGCTTGGGTGAGGTCGTCACCGCCGGTCGGGATGAGACGGACGAATTGGGGCACACCGGCAATCGAGATGACGACGCTCGTGGTGCCCGCACCAACGTCGATTTGCACGACTGCGCCCTCCGTGTTCACACCGCGGCCTATGGCGCGGGTGAGGGCGAACGGGATCAGGTCCACCTCGACCGGCGTCAGCCCAGCCAGTTCGGCGGCCAGCACATTCCCCAGGACTGCTTCCTTGACCGCTGCGATGAGCAGACCGTTGATCTGAGGGCCGTTTCCTCCCTCACTCTCGGAGATCGGGTAGAAGTCGAGCAGGGCGTCACCCACCGGTACGGGCAGCATGTCCTGCACCTGGAACGGCAGCGCTTCCCTGATGAGTTTCATCGAAGCCTTGGGCACGGTGAGATCTCGAGCGAGAACTCGGTGGTTACCCATGCCGAGGACGACATTCTTGCTCTTGAAACCGCCACTTGCCCAGAGCTGCTTGATAGCGGCGGCCACGGTGTTCGGTTCGACAACCTCACCGCGACTGACCGCTCCTTCAGGGAGCACCACCTCGTGGAAGCGCACGAGAGTGGGCTTTGCTTTACCAGAGTCGCTCACCTCAACTGCACGCACGGCGGCGCTTCCGATGTCGATTCCTACGACGCTGGTCGCCATGTGCTCTCTCCCGCTAGTTGTATCGTCATGCCAAGCCGAACAGGGACAGATACCAGGCGGCAATCGTGCCCCCAAGAAAAATACCCAACCACGCTCCGGCCAGCATCCACGGACCGAACGGTATTCCGCTCTTCCGGGTTGCCCTGCGGGTCACGACCAGACCCAGACTAAACAGTCCGCCCAGCACGAACGCGCTGAACGCGCCGACGGAGAGCGGAGCCCATCCGAGCCACCCGAGGTACATGCCCAGGAGGCCCGCCAGTTTGACGTCGCCGAGTCCCATGCCTCCGGGGTAGGCAAGCGCGAGCAGGAGGTAGACGATGAACAGTGCCACCGCGCCGATGAGTGAAGGTAGCAAACGCTCCGGAGTTCCCCCGAGCAGGGAGCTCCCAGTGAGCAGCACGGCCCCAACCACATAGGCCGGCAAGATTATCCGGTTGGGCAGCGTGTGGGTATCCATGTCGATCAAGGCCAGCGCCACACTGACCGCAGCGAGGTAAAGATACGCCACCAGCGCGACCATGAGGCCCGAGGTCTTCGCTGACGAGCTTGTTGCATCCGGAGCCGACAATATCCACCAAGCGACAATCGCGAAGAATACAGCCGTGCCCAGTTCAACCAGCGGATAGCGCACAGAGATCGCAGCAGCACAATCGCGGCATTTTCCTCGCAACAACAGCCAGGAAAGCACCGGAACGTTGTCCCACGGCCGGATCCGTGCACCGCAGGTGCCGCACGCACTCGGCGGCGCGACGATCGATCGCCCTGCGGGCAGACGGAAGATGACCACGTTCAGGAACGACCCGATCAGGGACCCGAAGACGCCCGTGAGTCCGGCCAATACACCAACCATCAGCTCAGGTCTCGAAAGCTCAGCCTGCTGCCCAGATGCGCTGGAATCGGCGGGATCGGGACCAGCCCACCAAGGTTCATCCCCGGCATTCCCACCGGGGCGAAGTTCATCTGCGCCTGTTGGTTGAATTGAACCTGAGCGCCATACAACTGGCCGCGCCAGTTGTTGCGGTCGATCACGATGTTGCACGGTGTGTAAACCATCACCGACATGCTCGCAACGGTGTCCGTCTCATTGTTGAGCCGGATGTCGCCCAGAGTGGGTTTGCCCGCCGGCCGGACGCACGTCGGGTCGGAGTTGACAAGGTCATCCGGCACGATGAGCCAGAATTTGCGATTCCCTCCCACACCCGTCAACTTCAGCTTGTCAATGTTGAATCCTTTGCCGATGATGGCCACGTTCGCGTTCAGGTCGATCGGGTTCACGTTGTTCTCAGTGGTGATGCCATCAGGGCAGTTGAGGGCATTCACAACGGTTGGCACGACGATGGATGATAGCCAGGCGGCTTCGCTGTTCTTCACTGAGCAGCTGGCGGGGGCGCCGGCCCATTCCATTTGCGCATATCCCTGGGCCTTCCAGGTCGATGTCTGAAACCAGGCGGTCGACGCCGCGTAAGCGTAGGGGTACGGCACGTCGACCCAGTGCGGGATCACCGGGGCCGGCGGTGGAGTGAGCCCGCCGACACCGGTTCGCACTACGCCCTGAACAGCACCCGTAGCCACCGAGGCGGTACCGCTGGAGAGCAGGTCCCCCAAGATCGTTGACCCTGCACTGATTGTTGCACTAGTCGTTCCCGTCCCAGCAACGATGATCGACTTCTTGACGGTGCTGCTCGACACGGCGGTGTTTCCGCCTGCCCAAATGCTGCCGTTGACGGTTCCGCCGGCCGTGACAGTCCCGGCAGCGATCACGTCACCGGAGACTGTACCTCCGGTGAGCTTGACATTGCCCGAGGCATGCACGGACCCGGCGACGTCGCAATTGTTGAGGATGATGTTTCCGTTACCGGCGATCACGCTGCCGGCGATTCCCCCGTTGGTCTTGCAGTCGATGTCAATGTCGCCCGTGCCGATCTGGACATCCGCCAGAATACTGTCAGTGATGATCGGATCGACGAGCCCGAACTGGTTATGCGTCGCCGCGAAGGTTTCCGCGTAGATCGCGGCTCCGGTGGAGACAATCTCCGGAACCCCGGGGTAGGCGGGGATGTACTGGTACACGGCCTCGACCTGCCTCGAGTTCCCCGAGGTGGCTCCGGCAATTCCCTGCGCCTGCGCGTCGCCTGTCGACTTGATCTTCACCTGCGATGTCGTAGGCGACGGGCAACCTCGCACCCAATTGGTCCCGGACGGTAACCAGATCGTGGCGGTGTATTTCGGGATGTCTCCAGGCAGCGACTGGTACAGGTTGCCGACGGCCTGACAGCTCCCCGAGGTGAGGAGGCCCACGGCGGCCATGTCGACTCCAGCTTCCGCCGCCGCCCTTGCCTGCACAGAAGCTTTGCTGGCCGTGGTCACACCGAGCGCATTGATGGTGGCTGCGGTGATGGTTAGCCCGATCACTAGAGTGACTGCCATTACGCCGATCACGGCCATCAGTGCACTGCCGCGATCGTCGGGGTAACTTGTGCGTGTTTGTGGCGTCAGAAGCATGGGAGGCTCACATCCGGTCCGGACGCCGGCAAGGGCTGCCGACTGGTTGAGGAGGTGCTTATGCGCACTGGTTTCTTACCCGGGCCTGTGCTTACATCGAGACCGAGGTCCACTCTGCGGCCGTTCAGGGGATTCTTTCTGAACACCGGTGAGCCAGAAACGGGGGCCATGCCGTCTCCGAGCAGCGTCCAGGTTGCGATGTCTCCGGCGGCAGTCGGAATGATCCCTGCCGAGGTCGTCGTGCGAACCTGACCGTCCTTGTACGACCAAGCCTGGCAGCGCCAAGTTTGCTCCGCCCCCGACCCGGCCGTCCGCACTATGAGCAGCTCCGGGATTGCGTTGAGCGGGCTGGTCCAGATGGCACTTGCATTGCGCACGCCCTGCCCGACAGATCTGGAGACAAGTTGGCCGGAGTTGCTCGCCTGGGTTGCGTCACTCACCGTCCGCTCGGTCGCCAAGGAATTAATGAGCAGCCCTCCCACAATCAGGAGCACGATGACCGCGAGCACCATGTAGATGAGCAGCTCGATCAGGGTGAAGCCGGCATTGAAGGCCCTAGTGCGCGTGTACTTGTTCACCGGGACGGTCACGGCGCTGTCACGAGGATTCGTGTCGATGCGGAGATTGGCGGGATCGACGATCCGACCACAGAGACGGACACGCTTACGGCTACCGTCCCGGGATAGGTCGACGCGGGGCAGTCCACCGAGCGGCCGGGCGCATAGGTCACGCCTCGAGCGTCGGTGACAGTCCCCAGCGGAGACTCGTCCTCGTAGATATTGAGAGCTGCGCATGTGCTGCCCGCCGCGCGGGCCAGCTCCATCTGCTTGTTGACTAGCTGGGTCGCTGTGGCGATTGTCGAATTGCGGACGGTCGTCTTCATCGAGGTAACAAGGAGAGGCAGGAAAGCAACGGACAGGAGGCCCAGAAGCAGCATCGAGATCACGATTTCGATCAAGCCAAATCCGCTTTCGCTCAGATTGGACTCCTGCAGATTGGACTCCTGTCGTCGGGTAGTCGTCTTCATACGCCCGGCTTCCTTCTGCTGTCCTTGCACGTGAATTGGATGCGGCGATGGAGCACCGGACTCCGGTGCTCCATCGCCCTTCATGCGGCGAACGTATTAAGGGGCAGCAACGATCGCGCCAGCGGAACTACAGGTCTTCTTGGCCACGGCCGCACCTGTGTCAGTGATGGCCGCCCAGTGGCCCTTCGTGGCTGCGTTGTCGGAGCCAGAAATGCAGAACGACTTCTTGTCTGAGGTCCACGTGAGCTCGACCGGGATATCAGCGCTGGCCGTGAAATCGACGGCGGCGGTCATCGCAAATCCGGGGGCCGTGCCGGTTACGAGCTGGGCCACAACGGCTGTCTTGGCGTTGGTGATCTGCGCCAGGGTCGCCTTGTCCTTGGCGGTGTCCTGCTGGCCGAGGAAGATCGGGATGGCGACCGCGGCGAGGACGCCGATGATGAGGACGACGACGAGAAGCTCGATCAGGGTGAAGCCCTTTTCCTTCTGGCCGAGTTCTGAGCGCTTGCGGGCAAGCGCCGCCGTGATGCTTTTGATCATGTGAGAGTCCTTTGCTGGGGGTGTGCTGGGAAAGGCTTTTGCGTTGCCTGCATTGAGCCTATGGTTCGCGACATAGGCCTGTAGCCCACATATGGGGGGATTTCCCGACCCGCGCACCCCCAATGTGAGGGTCGTCACTTGATGTATTGGAAGATGCTGAACATCGGCATGTAGAGCGCGACGATCATCCCGCCCACCACCACGCCGATGAAAGCAATCATCAGCGGTTCGATCAGGGCGGTCAGTTGCTCCGCCGTGGCCTGCACTTCTTGATCGTAGAAGTCAGCGATCTTGCTGAGCATCGTCTCCAGGGCGCCGGCGTCCTCGCCCACAGCGATCATTTGCGTCACCATTGCTGGGAAGATGGGTTCGAGGCTGAGCGGGCCTGCGATCGACTTGCCCTGGCGCACTGATTCCTGCACCTTGCGCAGGGCCGATTCGATCACCCAGTTGCCTGAGGTCTCGCCAACGATGTTGAGCGACTGGAGAATCGGAACGCCGGCCCCGATCATCGTCGCGAAGTTGCGAGTGAAACGAGCGATCGCCAGTTTCGTCATGAGCGGGCCGAACACCGGTAGCTTCAGCTTGAGCGGGTCGACGACCTTACGCACGCGTTCGGTGTTCTTGTTCTTGCCCCACCACACGGCGAAGGCGGTTCCCCCGACAACGAGCACCGGCAGCAGCCACACCATCGCCTTGGAGAGCACCACTAGGACCATGGTGGGCGCAGGCAGCTCCCCGCCGAAGCCCTTGAACATCTTCTCGAAAACCGGAACTATGAAGGTGAGCATGCCGATGACGGCGACCACGGCCATGATCAGCACGATCGTCGGATAGGCCATCGCCGACTTGATGGTGTCGCGCAGCTTCCCTTCGGACTCGAAGTTGCCGGCCACCGAGTTGAGCGAACTCTCGAGGAAGCCGCCGGTCTCGCCCGCCTTGACCAGGTTGATCATGATCGGCGGAAACACGGTGGAATGCTTACCCATGGACTCGGAGAGCGAGATACCGGTCTCCACGTCGTTGCGGATAGACGTGAGTATTCTCGCAAGTTCCTTATTCTCGGTCTGCTCAGAGAGGATGTTGAGAGTACGCAGTAACGACAGGCCGGCTGAGGTCATGGTCGCCATCTGGCGGCTCATGATGGCGAGGTCCTTGAGCCCAACTCCCTTGCCAAAGCCGGGAATCTTGATTTCCGTGCTCAGGCCGGTGCCCACCTCTACCTCAGCGACGGATATCGGGGCCACCCCCATGGTGCGCAGTCGCTGCATGGCCGCGACCTCGGACGCGGCATCCAGACGCCCCTTCACGACCTTGCCGGCGGCGTTGCGGCCCTTGTACGCGAAGGCAAGACTGCTGGGCAACTACTTGCCCTTCTGGGAGAAGGAGTCGCCGAAGTCGATGCCGCCCGCCATCGGATCGGAGTGGTCAACGCGGCGAATGAGCTGCGACAGCCCCTCGAGGTCCTGCGCCTTCTCCTCCGCCGAAGCGCGTGTGATCTGGCCTTCGTTGACGAGGTCGGCGAGGTGCTGATCCATGGTGTGCATACCCAGAGCGCGACCGGCCTGCATGGAGGACGCAATCTGATACGTCTTGCCCTCGCGGATGAGGTTCGCAACGGCCGAAGTTGTCACCAGCACCTCGGTGGCCACGACTCGCCCCCCGCCGACCTTCCTGACCAGGGTCTGACACACCACCCCCTGCAGGGTGGCGGCGAGCTGAGCACGCACCTGACCCTGCTGGTGCGGCGGGAACACGTCGATGACACGGTCAATGGTCTGGGCCGCGGACTGCGTGTGCAGTGTGGCGAAGACGAGGTGACCGGTTTCGGCAGCCGTCAGGGCCACGGAGATGGTCTCCAGGTCGCGCAGCTCGCCGATCAGGATCACGTCGGGGTCCTGCCGCAGCACGTGCTTCAGCGCCGAGGCGAAGCTCTTCGTGTCGTGACCGACCTCGCGCTGATTCACCAGCGATTTCTGGTGCTTGTGCAGGAACTCGATCGGGTCTTCCACGGTGACGATGTGGTCGGCGCGGGTGCGGTTCACCAGGTCGATCAGTGCGGCCAGGGTGGTCGACTTGCCCGAGCCGGTGGGGCCGGTCACCAGCACGAGCCCGCGGGGGAGCTTGGCAAACTGGCCGACGGTCTCGGGGATGCCGAGTTCCTTCAGCGGCTTGATCTCGCGCGGGATTAGTCGGAACGCGCCGCCGATGGAGTTGCGCTGGTAGTAGTAATTGACGCGGAAGCGCGCGCCGCCGGCGGTGTAGGCGAAGTCGAGCTCGAGCTCTTCCTCGAACTGTGCCCGCTGCTTGGGCGAGAGGATGCTGTAGAGCGCCGAGGTGACCTTGTCACCCATCCATTTACTCGAGCCCTCGATCGGTCGAAGGCCACCATCGACGCGGATGCTGGGGGGCGCGCCGACCGTGATGTGCAGGTCGGAGGCGTTGAGGTCGAGAACCTCGGCCAGTGCATTGAGCAAGTCGAGGTCGGAGACGTTGTTGTCGATGGTCCTGGTGCGCACCCGACGCCCGCTGTCTTCGACCGGTAGGGTCGACGGCGCGACCGGGCGCACAGCGGTGTCGACCGGCTGGGCCGTTTCAACGGCGTCGAGCTCGACGGTCGCGGCGTCGGCGGCCGGTGATGCTACCGGTGCGGCTGAACGCCGGTCGGCATCGCCGAGGGTCCAGCTGCTGTCGGCCGCGCCCGGGGGCGTCACCGGGATTTCATAAATGGGCTGGCTCATGCAGATATCCCCTTTTGCACTATGCGACCACTCGCAAGATTTCTTCGATCGATGTCAAACCCATTTGAGCCTTGGCCCAGCCGTCTTCGCGGAGCGTGATCATGCCCTGCTCGCGTGCGACCCGGCCGATTTCGGCGCTGGACGCATGGGCGACGGCGAGGTGCTCGATCTCCTCGGTCACCGTCATCACCTCGTGCACGGCCAGGCGGCCGCGGTAACCGGTCTTCGAGCAGTGCGAGCAGCCGACAGCCTCGTAGATCGTGGGCAACGGCCGGTCCGGGTTGAACGAGAAACGCAGCCGGGTCAGGTATTCCGCGGTCAGGGCGGCCGGCTTTTTGCACTTGTCGCAGAGGCGACGGGCCAGACGTTGGGCGACGACGCAGTCGAGGGCAGAGCCCACCAGGAACGGCTCGATGCCCATCTCGGTGAGGCGGGTGATCGCGCTGGGCGCGTCGTTGGTGTGCAGGGTGGACAGCACGAGGTGGCCGGTCAACGAGGCCTCGATGGCGATCTGCGCGGTCTCGTGGTCGCGGATCTCACCCAGCAGCACGACATCCGGGTCGCTTCGCAGAATTGAACGCAGCGCGCTCGCGAAGGTGAGGCCGGCCTTGGGGTTCACCTGCACCTGGTTGATGCCCGCCATGCGGTACTCGACCGGGTCTTCGACCGTGATCACGTTGATCTCGGGGCGGGCGACCGCGCCGAGGGTCGTGTACAGCGTGGTGGACTTGCCCGAGCCGGTTGGGCCCGTGATCAGAATCATGCCGTAGGGCTTGGAATAGGAGGTCTTGTAGGCCTCGAAGTTGTACTCCAGCAGGGCCAGGGCGCGCACATCGAGGGTGGTGCTCGAGTTGTCGAGAATACGCATGACGACCTTCTCGCCCCACACGGTGGGCAGGGTCGCCACGCGCAGGTCGATCTGGCGGCCGGCGTGACGCACGGTCATGCGGCCGTCCTGCGGTTTGCGCCGCTCGGCGATGTCGATGTCGCTCATGATCTTGAGCCGGGAGATCACGCCGGCCTGGATGCTCTTGGGCGCGGTCTGCATCTCGTGCAGCACGCCGTCGATGCGGTAGCGCACCCGCAGGCTGTGCTCGCCGGGCTCGATGTGGATGTCCGAGGCGAGGTCCTGGATGGCCTGGCTGACCAGCAGGTTCACGAACCGCACGATCGGGGCGTCGTCGTCGATCGAATCCGAGACGCCGAACGAGGAACTCTCGGTGGCCGCGTTCTCTTCTTCGAGGGTGGAGGTCAGGTCGCTGAGCTCGTCGTCGGCACGGTGGTAGCGGGTGATGGCGGCGAGCAGGTCGCTGCGCTCGGCGACGACCTGGGTGACGCGCATCCGTGAGGCTTCGCGCACGTCGTCGACGGCGAAGACGTTGCCGGGATCGACCATCGCGAGGATCAGACGGCCGTCGTCGACGGCGATCGGGATGACTTCGTGGCGCTTGCAGACGGCAACAGGCACGAGGGCCACGGCCAGGCGGTCGACCGGATAGTCGGCCAGCTCGACGAACGGCAGGTTCGCCTGCTGGGCGCGGGCCCGGGCGAACTGCACCTCGGTGATGACGCCCCTTGCGACGAGGGCGCGCACCGCACTTTCGTCGGCGGGATCGCCGGCCATGAGGTGGTCGAGCTCTTCGATCGGGAGTAGGCCGTGCAGGATCAGGATCTCGGTGAGGCTTGCCACTCGATCCTCTCGAACAGGCTCAGGTATATAGGGATAACGCTATCGCCGGGCCGGCGGTCGGGCCAGACCCACTTTGAGGGGGTAGCGGCACGAAAAACGGCTCGTTCTAGTGATCCTACCGGCCCGATTGCGCCTGATTGCGCCTGGCGGCCTTGGCCGTATACAGCGCGCCGTCGGCCGCGGCGATCAGGGCGTCGCTGGAGCGGCCGTCCGCCGGGAAAGTGGCGACGCCGAACGATGCCGTGACGCGGATGCGGCCGTCCCCGTGCTCCACGGTCAAATTCGCCAGGGCGCTCCGCAGCTGTTCGGCGCGTTCCAGGGCGCCCTCGCTGGCCAGGCCGGGGAGCACCATCAGAAAATCCTCAGCACCGTAGCGGTAGAAGATATCGCTGGCCCGGGCGTGCTGTTTCATCAGCTCGCCGAAGGCCCGCAGCACCTCGTCCCCGGCCTGGTGCCCGTAGCGGTCGTTCACCCTTTTGAAGTGATCGAGGTCGCACATGATCACGCTGACGGGCTCGCCCGAGCGCTCGGCCAGAACCAGCTCGCGGGCGAAGGATGCGTCGAGGAAGCGCCGGTTGTAGAGGCCGGTCAGCGAATCGTGAGTCGACTCCTCGCGGAGCTGCTCCTGCAGCACGAGGATTTCGCGCTCGGCCGCGGCCCGGGTGGAGATGTCGAGAACCATGCTGATCAGCATCCGTCTGCCGCCGACCTGCATCACCTTGCTGTGGCACTCCGCGTCGAGCACCTCGCCGTTCTTGCGCAGCCCACGGAACACGAAGTCGGTGCGGTCGATCGCCCCGGTCAGCCGCCGACGGAGATTGTCTGCGACGAACTCACGATCGTTTGGAACGGTGAGCTCTAGCGGGCCGCGCTCCCGGATTTCCGGTTCGGAGTAGCCGAACATGTCGGCGAACCGTGAATTGGAGTAGGTGAACCGGCCGTCTTCGATCAGCACGATCCCGACCAGCGACTGACCGACCAGCCCGCGAAACTTCGCCTCGACCTTGCGCAGGATGCAATCGCACCCCATCACCAGCTGAGGTCGGCCGATCGCCGTCTCGATCTCGACGAACGTGTCCTCCAGCTTCTCCGCGAGGCCCACGCCGCGGGCCGCGCGCAGAACCAAGCCCTCCTCGATCGCGCAGTAGAAGGTGAGGCTTCCGTCGGCGTTGGCCGATCGGATGGCGCGCAAGTATTTGGTTCCCGCGATCATGACGACCATCGGGCATTCTGCGTAGTGCTGGACGGTCAGTTCCGCCACCGGCACCCCCACCAGCTGCGCGTAGGCCTCCGCCGCCGGCCGCCCGTCGATTTCGTACACGACCCGGCGGTCGGCATCCGCTCTCGTGACGACGACCCGGTCGTCGGTCGGAACAAAATGGTCGGTCTTGAACGTGCGGAAAGGCAGCATCGTGCTGATCAGGACCAGAACCGCACTACCGGTTCGGAACGCGCCGTCTGCACAGACGCGGGTCTCGGTGAACTGCATGCCGTCGCCCGACGAACCGCCGAGCACGGGAATTCGACCCAGCCCGTTCTGCACGGCGCGGCTGACCTTTTCTGCGCGCACGGACAGGCCCATCGATCAACAGGTTCGCGAAGGTGTTGCTGCCGCCGGCCAGCGGCTCGGCGCGGTCAAGTTGGCGCAGAAGGTGCTGCGTGAGGTTCTGGGCCTGGGCCGGTTCAAACTGGTGAAGCTGGTTCTGGGCGCCGCTGACAACCTTGAAGCTGCCCGGGGGGAAGCTCGCTCCGGTGATGCTGTGGTCCAGATAGCCGGACGGGCCGATTTCACCCGCGGTCGTGCAGCCGACCACTTGCACGCCGACGAAGAGCCGCTGCAGTTCGGAGGCCATCAGGTCGAGGTCATACTGCACCGAACAGAAGAACATCACCAGCGCGGTGTCGGGTTGGGCGACGCCGGCGTGGAATTCGCGGGCGGCTTGCCGGGTGTCAGACGCGGTGAACTGCGCCCGGCGGATCCCCGGCGCGGCCTGCGTTCCCGTCGTGCCGTTCGACCAGTCGGAACCCTCGAAGCCGGACAGTACCTGGGCTTCGCTGACGCTCATCATGGTTCCTGTCGCAAGGGCGGCCGGCTTCACCGCCTGACCCGAATTTATCAGTCGGGCCCCGCTCCGCCTGGACCGCGGACGGGGGTGCTTGTCCCCCTAAATGAGGACCGCGCCGGTACCCCTGCCCGGCAAAAACCCCCTCCTGCCCGATCCCCACCAAGACGCCTGATCTTGGACGCCTGACCCGTCCGATCAGGTTCCTGGCTGGTCTCAAGGCAGACTCGAACCCGAGAGTTCCCGTTCCGGTCGAGAGTGACCGCTACAGCGGGCACTCTCGACCGGAACGGGAACAGTCACCGGCGGGGCGGCAGGCGGGGCGGCAGCCACGGCTAGTGGACGAACTGCACCATGGGCTGCACGGAGGGAGCCGGCTTGGAGAACAGGTAGCCCTGGCCGAAGCGACAGCCCATGGCTTTCAGCAGGTCGCGCTGGTTCGTCGTCTCGATTCCCTCCGCGACGACATCCACATGCAGAGAATCCGCCAGACGCAGGATGCCCTCCACGATCGCGCGATCGTGCTGTGAGCGTTCGAGATCGCGAATGAACGTCAGGTCGATCTTCAACAGGTCCACGGTGAACGCCCGCAGGTGGGTGAACGAGGAGTAGCCGGTTCCGAAATCGTCGATGGCCAGCCGCACCCCCAGTCCGCGCAGTTCCTGGAAGGTCTTCGCGGCCGAGTCGATCGCTTCGAGCACAGCGCTCTCGGTCAGCTCCAGCCATAACTGCTCGGGCGGCAGGCCCGACTCGTCCAGCGCGCGCTTCACGACCTGGCCGAAGTCATCCTGCACGAATTGCCGGGCCGAGACGTTGACGCTGACCGCCATCCCCCGCTCCAGCGCGTTCGCCGCGCGGCAGGCCTGGCCGAGCACCTCGGTGCCGATCTGCTTGATCAGCCCGACCTCCTCCGCGATCGCAATGAAATCGCCCGGCTGGATCACACCGCGCGCGGGTCGGCGCCAGCGCGCCAGGGCCTCCGTCGCCACGACCGTGTTCTGCTGCAGGTCGACGATCGGCTGGTACCACGTCTCGATTTCGCCCAGTTCGACCGCGTCGCGCAGCGCCAGCTCAGAGTCGAGTCGCTGGTGGATGCGAGTGCGCAGGTCGTCGTCGAAGATCTCGTAGCGTGCGCGCCCTCGACCCTTCGCCAGGTACATCGCCTGGTCCGCGTTGTGCAGCAGCGTCTCGGCATCGTCCTGGCCGAGACCGAAGGCGATGCCGATGCTCGCATCGACGGATGCGGTCTGCTCGCCCACCGCGATCGGGATCGCGATGGCCCTCTGGATCGTCTCCGCGATCTTCTCCACGTCAGCGCCGCTGCCGACGTCCGGGCAGATCACCACGAACTCGTCTCCCCCGATGCGGGAGACCGTGTCGGTGGAGCGGACACTCTGCCGCAGACGGATGCCAACCTCGGTCAGCACCGCGTCGCCGGCCTGATGGCCGAGGCTGTCATTGACGAACTTGAACCGGTCCAGGTCGAGGAACAGCACCGCGACCCCCAAACCCCGGCGCGACGCCTGCAGCAGAGCCTGGTTCAGCCGGTCCAGCAGGAGCAGCCGGTTGGGCAGGTTCGTCAGCGGGTCGTGGAAGGCCAGGTGTTCCACCCGGGCTTCGGCGAGACGACGGGCCGTGATGTCCTCCAGCTGGTACAGCAGCTGCCCGGTCTCCTCGCTTTCTTGAATCTCGGCGATACTCACCTTGACCCAGGTCTCCTCGGCGTCGGCACGTCGCATCCGTCGGTCCAGACGCTGACGGGTGGACGGAGCGTTGACCGCGCCGTCGACCAGCTGCCCGGCTTCGCCGCCCTCGTCGCCGTCGCCACCGACTTCGACACCCAGGAAGATCGCCTCGATCGGCTCGTTCACGACCGGGGAGGACCGACCGGCCAGGTCGAGAAGTCGCCGGTTGGCCTCCAATACCGTGCCGTCGAGCGACACGATGGCCGTTCCCAGCGGCGAGGAGTCGAAAGCGGCCTCGAACCTTGCACTGGCTGCGGACGCGGCATTCTCTGCCATCCGCAGCGCGGTCACGTCGGTGACAGTGGCGAGGTGCCCGATCACTCCCCCCGCGTCCCGGATCGGCGCGGTACTCACCTGAACCCAGTTCACCTGCCCGGTCGGGGTGTAAAAACGCAGGCTGGTCTCGTAGGGCGCGCCCTCGCCCGCGGCGACCTGCCACTCCCGCAGCACCCGGTCAGTGTCGTCGGGGTGGATGGCCGACGCCCAGCCGTCGCTGCGTGACTGGCTCTTGGTGAGCCCGCTCAGAGCCAGCCACCGGTCGTTGGCGTCGACCAGGCCGCCCGCCGCGTTCAGTTGCACGATGCCGACCGGGGCGATCTTGATGAGTGCGTGCAGCGTGTCGGCTGTTTCCGCGAGCTGGTGCGTGCGGCTCTCGACCGTCGCCTCCAGGGTGTGGTTGGCCTCGGCCAGAGCCTGCATCGCGCCGTCACGCTGCCGGTCGAGTTCGAGCAGCCGCCGGGCCGCCACCCAGACCAGCGCGCAACTCAGCAACGTCATGCTCATGATCAGCAGGGCCACGCCGAACGCCGAGCCGAACCAGCCTTCACGCTCGGCCCACAACCGGAGCCAGCCGAGCAGGAATGGCCCGAAGACCAGGAACGGGATCACCTGGCGGAGCAGGCGCCCCGCGCTCCCGCGGTCGCGGAGGAGACCGGACAGCCCGAGAGACGGGCGCTGCAGCATGATGGATACCGACAGCACGGCCAGGGCCAGTGCCGTGGGCAGGGCCATGCTCGTCAGGCCGGCGACGGTATAGAGCGAAGACACCCCGTAGGCATACCCGAGTACCGCGACCAGGCTGACCCCGAGCGCGGCCAGCACGAGGGTGAGCATCACGGTGGTGCGCTCGAACCGGCTGGCGACGACGGATGCCCCGAGCAGCAGCAGGGACATCGCCGTCGCGGGCGCCATCCGGGCGGCCTGGCCACCGAAATCGATCCCCGGCAGGAGCACGTCAATGCCGAGGGAGGCGCCGAGAATGTACTCCGCGAGGGTGAGGCCGCCGATCAACCCGACCGCCAGGCCCAGGCCGAGAACCGCCCGCCGTCGATCGAGTGCGAGCACGGCGACGGCGAGCAAAACGAACGCCAACGCCGGCATGGGCTTCATGGTCCAGAGCCCCGCGACGGAATCGGGCACGGTGGCGACGCCCAGATACCAGCCCACGAGAACGATGAGCCCGAGGACTCCGACCGAGGCTGCACCGACCCGGCTGATTACACGCATCCGCACATTGTCCCTCTGATCCCGACACGCCGGATGTCGGTTGATGCCTTTATCTTACTGGGATCGGGGCCGGAAACGCGACGCGGGTTTGACGGCTCTACGCGCCGGCCCAGATGTTGGCGACCATGTCGTGGGTGTAACCGTCGGGACCCGCGTTCACATACCGGGTGGCCAGCCAGATGCCGTCCCGCAGGAAGTGCGACTCCCCCTGGGTGCCGCCCGCATTCACCCCTTCGACGATGCACCGCATCCCGCCGAGTTCCTCGTAGCAGTTCATGCCCGCGGCGACCAGCCGCGCCTGGACGGCCGCGCTCTGCTCGGGCGTCACCCAGACCAGGTTCGTGCTGACACCGGTGCCGGATCCGCCGGCCGCGCTCCCCCAGACGCAGGTGAGCTTGTCCGCCGAACCGTCGATCAGGGCGCCGAGTTCGGGGTCGTCCGTGCCGCGGCGCACGCCGGCGTCGGCGCCTTTCACCCAGGCCGGGTTGAGCACGAGATCGCCGAAGGCCGCCACCATGGCGGGGCTGTACAACGCCTCGCAGGACGACGGATGCGGCCCGGTCGTGATCGGCGCGGGTGGCGCCACCGCCACCGGGGTGGGCGTGGACGTGGGGTGCGGTCGCCCGGCCGAATCCTCTGACCTGGCCTCACCGGACAGGTAGACGATGACTCCGACCAGCGGGACGATCACCAGGATGCCGATCGCGGCCAGAAGCGCGCGCCGCCGTCCGCTGCCTGTGCCGGAACCGTACATCGGACTTTCAGCACCCATGCGAGACCCCCCCCTGACTTTTGCGATCAGCCTAGCCGGAACCGAGGACACGACAACGGGGTCCGGCGGGTTAAAGCCGGATGGCCCCCTGCCGAAGCAGGGGGCCATCCGTGGAACCTGAACTAGTGGCTAGTTGTAGGTGCCGGGGGTGAAGTCATCCGACGAGAAGCTCTCGAAGTCGACGAAGCTCAGGTCACCCTCGTTGAACGCGGCATCATCGGTGAAGATGCGGTTCGGGTAACGCTCAGCCTTAGCTTCATCCGTTGCCTCGACGGTGACGTCGCGGTAACGGGGGAGGCCGGTGCCGGCCGGGATCAGCTTTCCGATGATCACGTTCTCCTTGAGGCCCATCAGCGGGTCGCTCTTGCCTTCCATGGCCGCCTGGGTCAAAACCCGGGTGGTTTCCTGGAAGGAAGCGGCCGACAGCCAGGACTCGGTTGCCAGCGAAGCCTTGGTGATACCCATGACTTCCTGACGAGCCGAGGCCGTCTTCTTGCCCTCGGTGAGCGCGGTGCGGTTGAGGTCGTTGTACTTCAACCGGTCGACGAGCTCGCCCGGGAGCAGGCCGGTGTCGCCGTGTTCGACGACGGTCACCTTGCGGAGCATCTGGCGAACGATGACCTCAATGTGCTTGTCGTGAATCGGCACGCCCTGCGAACGGTAGACATCCTGCACGCCGCCGACGATGTGCTTCTGCACGGCGCGGACACCCTTGACCCGGAGAACTTCCTTCGGGTCGACGGCGCCGATGATGATCTGCGTGCCGAGCTCGACGTGCTGGCCATCCTCCACGAGGAGGGTGGAGCGCTTGAGCACCGGGTAGGCAATCGGCTCATCGCCGTTGTCGGGGGTCAGGATCACCTTGCGGCTGCGGTCCGTGTCTTCGATGGTGATGCGACCGGCGGTGTCGACGATCGGCGACGCACCCTTGGGGGTACGAGCCTCAAACAGTTCCTGCACGCGAGGCAGACCCTGGGTGATGTCGTCGGCGGATGCCGATCCACCGGTGTGGAAGGTACGCATGGTGAGCTGCGTGCCGGGCTCACCGATGGACTGTGCGGCGATGATACCGACGGCCTCACCGATGTCGACGAGCAGCCCGGTGGCGAGTGAACGGCCGTAGCAGACCGCACAGACACCGACGGCCGACTCGCAGGTCAGCACCGAGCGCACCTTGATGTTCTCGACACCGGCCTCGACCAGCTTCTGGATCATCACGTCGCCCACGTCGGCGCCGGCTTCGGCCACAACTTCGCCCTTGGCGTTGACCGCCGGGGTGGCGAGGCTGCGAGCGTAGACCGCGTTCTCCACGTTGGGGTGACGAACGAGCTCACCCATCGGGTTGATCTCGGCGATCGGCAGCTCGAGGCCCTTGGTCGTTCCACAGTCGTCTTCACGGATGATGACATCCTGCGAGACGTCCACGAGACGACGGGTCAGGTACCCCGAGTCAGCGGTACGCAGAGCCGTGTCGGCCAGACCCTTACGAGCACCGTGAGTAGCAATGAAGTACTCGGCGACGGACAGGCCTTCGCGGTAGCTCGAGATGATCGGGCGAGGGATGATCTCACCCTTCGGGTTGTTGACCAGGCCTCGCATACCGGCGATGTTTCGCACCTGCAGCCAGTTACCACGAGCACCCGACGTCACCATGCGGTTGATGGTGTTGTCCTTCGGGAAGTTCGCCTGCATGGCCGTGGCTACGTCTTCGGTCGCCTTCGTCCAGATCTGAATGAGCTCCTGGCGACGCTCGAGGTCAGTCGTGAGACCCTTCTCGAACTGCGACTGAACCTTGGCGGCCTGCTTCTCGTAGCCGGCAACGATCTGCGGCTTGTTCGGCGGGGTCAGGATGTCGCTGAGCGCCACGGTCACACCGGAGCGGGTAGCCCAGTAGAAACCGGCGTCCTTGACGCGGTCCAGCGTCGCGGCAACCTCCACCTTCGGGTACCGCTCGGCGAGGTCGTTGACGATCGCCGAGAGGCTGCCCTTGTCGGCGACCTTTTCGAAGTACGGGTAGTCGACCGGCATGGCCTCGTTGAAGATGGCCCGGCCGAGCGTCGTGGTGACCAGGGTGACACCGACAGCTTGACCGCCCACGAGTTCGACGCCGTCAGGCTGCGTGCCCTCTTCGAAGTACTTGTCGGCCAGGCGAATGCGCACCTTGGCGTTGAGGTCGAGCGACTTCTGGTCGAAAGCAAGGATCGCTTCCGCAACGGAGGAGAACGCGCGGCCCTCGCCGATGACGCCTTCCTTGAGCGTGGTCAGGTGGTGCAGACCGATGATCATGTCCTGGGTGGGCAGGGTCACCGGGCGGCCGTCTGACGGCTTGAGGATGTTGTTCGAGGCGAGCATCAGGATGCGCGCTTCGGCCTGGGCTTCCATCGACAGCGGCAGGTGGACTGCCATCTGGTCACCGTCGAAGTCGGCGTTGAACGCGGCACAGACGAGGGGGTGCAGCTGGATGGCCTTACCCTCCACGAGCTGAGGCTCGAACGCCTGGATACCCAGACGGTGCAGCGTGGGCGCACGGTTGAGCAGCACGGGGCGTTCGCGGATGATCTCCTCGAGCACGTCCCAGACCTGCGGGCGTGAACGTTCGACCATGCGCTTGGCCGCCTTGATGTTCTGAGCGTGGCTCAGGTCGATCAGGCGCTTGATCACGAACGGCTTGAACAGCTCGAGTGCCATCTGCTTGGGCAGACCACACTGGTGCAGCTTGAGCTGCGGGCCGACGACGATGACCGAACGGCCGGAGTAGTCGACGCGCTTGCCGAGCAGGTTCTGACGGAAACGACCCTGCTTGCCCTTGAGCATGTCGCTCAGGGACTTGAGGGCGCGGTTACCGGTACCCGTGACGGGGCGACCACGCCGACCGTTGTCGAACAGTGCGTCAACGGCCTCCTGCAGCATCCGCTTCTCGTTGTTCACGATGATCTCGGGGGCACCGAGGTCAAGCAGACGACGCAGGCGGTTGTTGCGGTTGATCACACGACGGTAGAGGTCGTTGAGGTCGCTCGTCGCGAAGCGGCCACCGTCGAGCTGCACCATCGGGCGCAGTTCGGGCGGGATCACGGGGACGACGTCGAGAACCATCGCGGCCGGCGAGTTGCCGGTGATAATGAACGCGTTGACCACGCGGAGGCGCTTGATCGCACGGATCTTCTTCTGGCCCTTGCCCTCCGCGATCTGCAGGTGCAGGTTTTCGCTTTCGGTGACCAGGTCGAAGGCCAGCAGGCGCTTCTTGATGGCTTCGGCGCCCATGTAGGCCTCGAAGTACATGCCGAAGCGGTCCTGCAGCTCGTGGAAGACCGAGTCCTCAGGCTTGAGGTCGCCGACCTTGAGGGTGCGGAAGTCTTCCCACACGCGCTCAAGGTGAGCGATCTGCTCGTCGAGAGACTTGCGGACCTGGCTCATCTCCTTTTCGGCGGCGTCCTTGGTGCGCTTCTTCTGGTCGCTCTTGGCGCCTTCGGCCTCCAGTGCGGCGAGGTCGGTCTCCAGTCGCTGCAGACGGTCGGCGATCCGGGAATCGCGCTGACCCTCGATGGTCTTGATCTCGAGGCGGAGCTCGTTCTCAAGGCCGGGCATGTCCTGGTGGCGGCCGTCTTCGTCAACCGTGATGACCATGTACGCGGCGAAGTAGATGACCTTTTCGAGGTCCTTCGGAGCCATGTCCAGCAGGTAGCCGAGACGCGAGGGGACACCCTTGAAATACCAGATGTGGGTGACCGGGGCGGCGAGCTCGATGTGGCCCATGCGCTCACGGCGCACCGACGACTTCGTGACCTCTACGCCACAACGCTCACAAACGATGCCTTTGAAGCGCACTCGCTTGTACTTTCCGCACGAGCATTCCCAGTCCCGTGACGGGCCGAAGATCTGCTCGCCGAACAGGCCGTCTTTTTCCGGCTTGAGCGTGCGGTAGTTGATGGTTTCGGGCTTCTTGACCTCACCGTGAGACCAGCGACGGATGTCGTCGGCGGTCGCAAGGCCAATGCGAAGCTCGTCAAATGTGGTTACGTCGAGCAATTTCTCTCCTTGGAAAGTATTCGAAGTGTTCGTCATCGGCCGGGCCTAGATGTCGTCGATCGAGGACGACTCAAACCGGGTGGAAATGTTGATGCCGAGTTCTTCCGCAGCGCGGAACACCTCGTCATCCGTGTCGCGCAGGCTGACGGCGGTTCCGTCGGAAGACAGCACCTCCACGTTCAGGCACAGCGACTGCATTTCCTTGATCAGAACCTTGAAGCTCTCCGGGATGCCGGGCTCCTGGATGTTCTCGCCCTTGACGATGGCCTCGTAGACCTTCACGCGGCCGAGGATATCGTCAGACTTGATCGTCAGGAGTTCCTGCAGTGCGTAAGCGGCTCCATATGCTTCGAGCGCCCACACCTCCATCTCACCGAAACGCTGTCCACCGAACTGCGCCTTACCACCCAGCGGCTGCTGCGTGATCATGGAGTAGGGGCCGGTGGAACGGGCGTGGATCTTGTCATCGACAAGGTGGTGGAGCTTCAGGATGTACATGTAGCCCACGGAGACCGGGTTCGGGAACGGCTCGCCGGAGCGGCCGTCGAAGAGCTGGGTCTTGCCGGTGGAGTCGATCAGGCGGTCGCCGTCACGGGTCTTGGTCGTGGAGTTCAGCAGACCCTCGATCTCGACCTCGAGCGCGCCGTCGAACACCGGGGTCGCGACCTTGGTGTTCGGGGCTGCACTGTGAGCGGCCTCGGGCAGACGGCCGGCCCACTTGGGCTTGCCTTCCACCTGCCAGCCCTGCTTGGCGATCCAGCCCAGGTGGGTTTCCAGGACCTGGCCGAAGTTCATTCGACCGGGGATGCCCAGCGGGTTGAGGATGATGTCGACCGGGGTTCCGTCGGCGAGGAACGGCATGTCCTCGATCGGCAGGATGCGGGAAATAACACCCTTGTTGCCGTGACGGCCGGCGAGCTTGTCACCCTCGGTGATCTTGCGCTTCTGCGCGATGAAGACGGCAACGCGCTGGTTGACGCCCGAGCCGAGCTCGTCGTCGCCATCCTGCGAGTCGAACACCTTGACACCGATGATGGTGCCGCGCTCACCGTGGGGAACCTTCAGCGAGGTGTCGCGAACTTCGCGGCTCTTCTCGTTGAAGATGGCGCGCAGCAGGCGCTCCTCGGCGGACAGCTCGGTCTCGCCCTTGGGCGTGACCTTGCCGACGAGGATGTCGCCGGGGCGAACCTCGGCACCGATCCGGATGATGCCGCGCTCGTCGAGGTCGGCGAGCAGGTCGGGCGACACGTTGGGCAGGTCGCGAGTGATCTCTTCCTTGCCCAGCTTGGTGTCGCGAGCGTCAACCTCGTATTCCTCGATGTGAATCGAGGAGAGTGTGTCGTCCTTGACCAGGTTCTGGCTCAGGATGATCGCGTCCTCGAAGTTGTAACCCTCCCACGGCATGAACGCGACGAGCAGGTTCTTGCCGAGCGCGAGCTCGCCGTTCTCGGTGGCGGGGCCGTCGGCGATGACTTCGCCGACTTCGATCCGCTCGCCGGCGGTGACGATCACGCGGTGGTTGTAGCTCGTGCCCTGGTTCGAGCGGGCGAACTTGCGCAGGTAGTACTCCTGCGTTCCACCCTCGTCGAGCTGGATGGTGACGACGTCGGCCGAAACCTCCATCACCACGCCGGCCTTGTCGGCGGTGAGCACGTCACCGGCGTCGATGGCCGCGAAGACCTCCATGCCGGTACCGACGAGCGGGCTCTCGCTCATCAGGAGCGGGACGGCCTGACGCTGCATGTTGGCACCCATGAGGGCGCGGTTCGCATCGTCGTGCTCGAGGAACGGGATGAGCGAGGTGGCGACGGACACCATCTGGCGAGGCGAAACATCCATGTAGCCGATGTCTTCCGCGGGGAAGAGGTCAACCTCTCCACCCTTCTTGCGGGCGAGAACACGGGCATCAGCGAAGCGCCAGTCCTTGGTGAGCGGCGCGTTCGCCTGGGCGACGATGAACTCGTCTTCTTCGCTGGCCGTCAGGTAGTCGATCTGGTCGTTGAGGACCACTCCATCGACGACGCGGCGGTACGGGGTCTCAATGAAACCGAAGGCGTTGATCCGCGCGAACGAGGCGAGCGAACCGATCAGGCCGATGTTCGGGCCTTCCGGGGTCTCAATGGGGCACATCCGGCCGTAGTGCGAGGGGTGAACGTCTCGCACCTCGACGCCGGCGCGGTCACGGGACAGACCACCCGGGCCCAGCGCGGACAGGCGACGCTTGTGCGTCAGTCCGGCGAGCGGGTTGTTCTGGTCCATGAACTGCGACAGCTGCGAGGTACCGAAGAACTCCTTGATCGCGGCGACGACGGGGCGCACGTTGATCAGGGTCTGCGGGGTGATCGCTTCGATGTCCTGCGTGGTCATGCGCTCGCGAACGACGCGCTCCATGCGGGACAGGCCGGTGCGGACCTGGTTCTGGATGAGCTCGCCGACGGCACGGATGCGACGGTTACCGAAGTGGTCGATGTCGTCGATGTCGATGCGGATGTCGGTGGGCTTGCCGTCGCGGATCCCGGCGATCGTGGTCTGGTTGTCGTGCAGCGCAACCAGGTACTTGATCGTGGCCAGGATATCCTTGAGCGTCAGCACGGAGTCGCCGAGCGGCGCTTCGAGGCCGAGCTTGCGGTTGATCTTGTAACGACCGACCTTGGCCAGGTCGTAGCGCTTGGAGTTGAAGAAGAAGTTGTCGAGGAGCGCGCGGGCGGCCTCGGCGGCAACCTGTTCGCCCGGACGCAGCTTGCGGTAGATGTCCTTGAGGGCTTCTTCCTTGGTCAGGATGTTGTCCTTCTCAAGGGTGAGCTCGATGGACGCGAAGCCCTTGAACTCTTCGAGGATCTCTTCGCTCGTGAGGCCGAGGGCCTTGAGGAAGACAGTCACCGACTGCTTGCGCTTGCGGTCGATGCGAACGCCGACCTGGTCGCGCTTGTCGATCTCGAATTCGAGCCAGGCGCCGCGGCTCGGGATGACGCGAGCGGAGTAGATGTCCTTGTCGGACGTCTTCTCCTGCTGGCGGTCGAAGTACACGCCGGGCGAGCGGACGAGCTGCGAGACGACGACTCGCTCGGTGCCGTTGATCACGAAGGTGCCCTTGGGGGTCATCAGCGGGAAGTCACCCATGAACACGGTCTGGGTCTTGATCTCACCGGTGAGGTGGTTCATGAACTCAGCGTTCACATAGAGGGGTGCGGAGTAGGTCTTACCCTTTTCCTTGCACTCGTCAATGGTGTACTTCTCCGGCTCGAGCTCCGGGTTGGTGAACGACAGCTGCATCGTTTCGCCGAGGTCCTCGATCGGGGAGATCTCTTCGAAGATCTCGTCGAGGCCGGTGCGGGTCGGCAGGTCCTGACGACCGGCCGCCTGGCCTTCAGCAATGCGCTGTTTCCATTTGTCGTTGCCAACGAGCCAATCGAAGCTCTCGGTCTGCAAAGCGAGCAGGTCCGGAACAGTCAGATTGTCGGTGATCTTCGCGAACGAAAGACGCCCAGCGGCGCGTCCGTTCTTGGGTGAATTGGTGGTTGCGTTGCGCGCAGCAGCCAAGGAAATAACCTCCGTAGACCCCGTCAGGTCTAGTCACTGTTAGAAATGAATACCGAGTACCAGTAATGAATACTGAGTACGAACTCCTCAGACCCTCTGTGTTCAAAAGTTCTGGAACGAGGTATGCGTCAAGGTGGCTTGAGCACGCAAAGCCGACCGCAATATGAAGGCATTAATTTGTCTGGGAGCGCAAAGGTCAAGTGTATGCGGCTTATACCCCTGTTGTCCACCGAATTCTTGACCGTCTGCAAATTCTCAGGTATAAGTCGGGTCCCACCGCGGGGCGACCTCCGTGCCCGCCGCGGCCGGGGAGGGCGCAAACTGGAGGGATGAGCAGGCCTGCAGCAGAGCATCCGTCGATCACCCTGAAACTGAGCGGTCACCACGCCGTGATCGAACCCGACCGGTTCACCCCGGGCAGCTTCAACCTGATCGTGGACGGCACCCCGCAGTCGAACGTGAACCTGGACAACCCCGGCGACCTGTTCTTCGAGTACGTGCAGCGGATCGGCCACGTGATCGACCTGATCGGCGACGTGGGCGAGCCGATCACGGCCGTGCACCTCGGCGCCGGCGCGCTGACGCTGCCGCGATATGTGGAGGCCACCCGCCCCGGTTCGCGGCAGCAGGTGGTGGAGCTGGAGAGCGACCTGATCGACTTCGTGCGGGCGGAGCTGCCCTGGGACAAGCGCGCGAACCTGCGGGTGCGCCACGGCGACGCGCGCGAGGTGCTGGCCAAGCTGCCGGCCGGGCTGCACGGCGCGGTCGACCTGGTCGTCGTCGACATCTTCTCCGGGGCGCGCACCCCGGCCCACGTCACCAGCCGGGAGTTCTACAAGCTGGCCGCTCCCCTGCTCAGCCCGCGCGGGGTGCTCGTCGTGAACGCCGCCGACGGGCCCGGACTGCCGTTCGCGCGCTCGCAGGCCGCGACGCTGTCGGCCGTGTTCGCCCACGTGCTCGCCCTCGCCGAGACGCAGGTGCTCAAGGGGCGCCGGTTCGGCAACATCGTCTTCGTGGCCGCCCACACGCCGATCGACACGACCTGGGTGCAGCGGCTGCTCGCCGGCGGGCCGCACCCGTCGAAGGTGGTCGAGGGCGCCGAGCTCGCGCAGTTCATGGCCACCGCCATGGTGACGACGGATGCGACGGCGACCCCGTCCCCGCTGCCCGGCCGCACGGTCTTCCAGGTCGGCAACTGAGCCGCCGCCTCGTCGCGCGTGATGGGCGTGATGGGCGTCATGGGCGTGATGGGCGTGATGGGCGTCATGGTGGCTAATTCAGGAGATCTCGCGGAGGCGGGCTTCGGGCATCCGTCTTTGCGCGGCCCTGCAACTTGTCCAACGGGTATTTCCTGAGTTAGCCACAGCTGGCGGGTGGATATCCCCTCAACGGGTGCCTGACCTAGCTCGGCAGGGGGCTCCCGGCGGCTTGGGGCTAACTCAGGAGATCCTGCGGGAGCCGACTCCGGGCATCCGTTTCTATGCGGCGCGGCGGGCTGCCGGGCCGGTATCTCCTGAGTTGGCCACAACTGGCGGGCGGATATCCCCTGAACGGGGACCGGCCTCGCCCGGCCGGGGTTAGTGTGGACGGGACCACGTTCCTCCCGCGGCAGCTGCCGCCTTCGCCTCAGGACCACACCCTGCCCATCATCACTGGCTACGACGCCGTCACCCTGCGTGAAAAAGTCGACCTCCATGCCGCCGAACTGCGCCTCGACGAGCTCGGGGCCCTGCGCAGCCAGTCCGCCCTCAACGAGAAGGTCACGCTGCTGCGGCTGATCGGCCGGCTCGACGAGGCCTGGGACATCGCCAGCACGGCCCTGCGCCAGGCCCGGTTCACCGGGTCGCGGGAAGAACTCGCGAACTGCCGCATCCGTCGTGCGCAGGTGCAGCAGTTCATGGGCAAGCTCGACGAGGCGGCCGCCGAGCTGACCCACTGCGTTCTCGAATCCGAGACGCACGAGTGGACCGCCGTGGCCGCGTCCGCCCGGGAGAACCGGGGCAAGGTCTACTTCGAACAGGGCGAACTCGAGGCGGCTATGGCCGACTTCACGGCGGCGGTGTTCCTGCAGGAGAAGGCGGGCGCCACCCCCGCACTGCTGGAGAGCGCCCTGATCGCGGTTGCCGTGGTCGAGTCGTACATCGCCGAGGGCACCGCGCGCAGCTGACTCCGGCGCCCCGCACCCGCACCCGGCACCCCGGCACCCCGAACGTAACTCCTGCAATTTGTGCGCGCCAGTTGTGCCGAAGCCGGAATCACGCGGCCCACGCCGGCACCCCGAACGGTTTTGCAGGAGTTATGCACGGGAACGGTGCCCGACCCGCAGCCGAAATCCGGGGCATGCCGGAACGTGCAGAGGACAGCACAGGACACCCGGCGCGAAACGAGGTAGGACATGAACGGGCGGATGCGTCCCGGCGGCCGAGGGCGGATGGTCGCCATCGCCGTGGGCCTGGCGCTGGTGCTCGGCGCGGTGCCGCTGCTCAGCGCCTGCACGTCAGGCGCTCCGGCGCCAGCGAGACCCCGGCCCGACCTGATCCGTCGCAAACGGGGTCGCCTGCCGGCGGCAGCGGCGGCACCAGCGGCACCAGCGTGCCGCCGGTTCGCCCGGTCGGGGACCCCGTCGTGATCGCGTCCGGGCTCGAGGCGCCGTGGTCGATCCTGCGCCTGCCCGACGGGAGCACCCTGATCAGCGAGCGTGACACGGCGCTCGTTCGTGAGCTCCTGCCCGACGGCACCCTGCGGGACGCCGGACGGGTCGCCGATGTGCGACCGCAGGGCGAAGGCGGCCTGCTCGGCCTCGCCGCCCTGGCCGACTCGGCCGCACCGGGCGGGACCGGCTGGGTCTACGCCTACGCCACGACCGCCGACGACAACCAGATCGTGCGGATGCCGCTCCTCGGCGCCGCGGGCAGCCACACCCTCGGCGACCCGGAACCGGTGCTCCGCGGCATCCCGAAGGCCGGCAACCACAACGGCGGCCGGCTCGGATTCGGACCGGACGGCCTGCTCTACGCCACCGCCGGGGACGCCGGGAACACCGCCAACGCGCAGAACCTGAGCTCGGTCGGCGGCAAGATCCTGCGCATGACGCCGACCGGTGGCGTACCGGCCGGCAACCCGTTCGGCACCCTCGTCTACTCCTACGGTCACCGCAATCCGCAGGGCATCGCCTGGGACAGCACCGGGGCCCTCTGGGCCAGCGAGTTCGGCCAGAACACCTGGGACGAACTGAACCGCATCGTTCCCGGCGGCAACTACGGCTGGCCCACCGTCGAGGGGAGGGGCACCGGCCAGGCCAATGATTCCGGCTTCATCGACCCGGTCGAGCAGTGGCCCACCAGCGAGGCCAGCCCCAGCGGCCTGGCCGTCGTCAACGACACCCTCTTCATGGCGGCTCTCCGCGGCGAGCGCCTCTGGCGCATCGTTCCCTCCACAGGCGAGGTCGACGACTGGTTCGCAGGCAGCTTCGGGCGACTGCGTGATGTGGTGTCCGGCCCCAATGGCACACTGTGGTTCGTGAGTAATAACACGGATGGCCGCGGCACACCCTCCCCCGGCGACGACAGGCTCTACCAGGTGAGGGTGGCGCCCTGATGGCCGACCTCGACCGAGTGCGACACTGGGCCGACGCCCTCATCGCCCTGCACCTCGACCCCACCTGGTCGTTCGCGTTCGACAACGCGAAGAAGCGGGCCGGCCTCTGCAACTTCACCGCCCGGCGCATCACCGTGTCCCGGTACCTGGCCGCGCGTTACGAGGATGACGAGGTGCACCAGATCCTGCTGCACGAGGTGGCACACGCCCTCGCGGGGCCCCGCGCCGGCCACGGCCCGAAGTGGAAACTGACCGCGTTCAACCTCGGCTACGACGGCAAGCGCACGCACGACGGGGAGATCGCCGACGAGCTCGCGCCCTGGGTCGGCACCTGCCCGGCCGGGCACGTGCACTACCGCTACCGCCAGCCGACCCGCGCCTTCGCCTGTGGGCTGTGCGGGCGCGGGTTCGACCGGGCGTTCCTGATCAACTGGACCCGGCGCGAGATCACCGCGGTGGCCCGGAGACGCGCCGCGGCCGCCACCGGCAGCTGAGGTGGCCAACACCGGCAGTGCGTTGGAACCCGGGGCGGCACCGAAGGCCGCAGCCCGAGAGCCTCGAGCCGCGCGCCACCCGCCGAGCAACCGCCCGGCGCATCACGGGCGACTCTGAGACCGCTACTCAGCGACCGCTACTCGGAGACCCGGACTTCCTTCCAGAAGGCGATGTAGTTGCTGTAGTCCTGGCCGACCCGGGCGAAGGAGGCCGCCGGCGGGGCCGGGTAGCTGAACGCGCGGTCCTGAAGCAGGGTCTCGCCGTCCAGGACACTGAAGTACTGGCACTCGCCCTTCCAGGAGCAGGTGTACCGGGTCGGGCTCTTCACGAGCAGGTCCGCATTCACGCTCGTCGGCGGGAAGTACCAGGTGCCCTCGATCTTGAGCAGGTCGGACTGGGGTGCTTCGGCGACTACGACGCCGTTGAGTACTGCCTGCATGGGAGCTGCTCCTTCGATTCGAGGCGACCGTTCCGGACGGGATTCCGGACGGGATTCCGGTCGTGCTGGAGCAAACCTCAGACGGGGAAGGCGAATTCCCGCACCCGGGAGATTCCCGGCCGGCCGGCTCCGGCATCCGTCGTCGACAGGTCTGGCGCGAGCGCGGCCTGCACCTCGGCCTGGCGCCCGTCTGCGGCGAGCGCCAGGCCGGTTTCGGAGGCGGTGACGAGGTGGCGCACGGCCCGCTGGAGGCCGGAGAACGCGGCGGACGCGGCGGCCGCCTCGGGTGAGCAGTGGTCGATGCCGAGCGCGGACAGGGCGTCGATCACGGCCCCGGCGACCAGGAAGTCCTCCACCGCGAACCGGCCGCCGCCATCGGCGCGGCGCCCGCCCACGGCGATCACGGCGACGGCGAACCGGTCGCCCTTCTCGGTCTGGCGGGCGAGCACCCACTCGGCGACCCGGGAACTGGTGTCGAGGTTCGCCGTGATGACCTGGTGCGCGGCCAGCGACACCGTGGGGCCGGCCTCACCCGGTGCGGGCGGCAGGGCGTCGGCCAGCACGACCACATCCGCCGCACCGGCGAGGGCCTCGAATCCGGCCAGGCCGACGTCGAACCGAACCTGGTACTTCTGCTGGGGCTGGGCGTTGATCACGCCACAAGGGTAGCGGGGCGCGGGGGTCCGGGGCGCGGGGGTCCGGGGGTCCGGGGGTCCGGGGCGCGGGGCGCGCGGGTCCGGGGCACAGGGGCCCGCGGCGCACGGCGCGGTTGCGCAGCGGGCAGAGCGCGCTACAGGGTGTCGAAACGGGCGAGCGCGTCGGCATCCGTCGCATGGGTCATCGCGCGGCGGGCGGTGTCCAGGGCGGCGACCGGGTCGGCCTCCGCGGTGGCCAGGCTCAACTGCCGTTCCGCCTCGGCGAGGCGGGTGCGGGCGGGCGACCCGACGCGTCCGGGGTGCGCGGCGATGAAGTCGCGGGTGACCCTGATCTGGCTGCGGGCGGCCAGGAGCGCGCCGATCAGCGCCCCGCGGGCGTTCTCCAGCCGCAACTGGCGGTTGCGGGCCTCGGAGCGGGTCACGTCCAGGCCGCCGATCGCTTCCCGCAGCCGAGCCAGGTCGGCCGCCGGATCGCTCAGGCGCGACGGATGCCGGAGCTCGCCGACCACCCGGTCGGACACCGCGATCACACGGTTGAGTTCGGTGCGCGCCTCGGTCTCCTCGTGGGTGTCCCGCAGCCGGCGCGCCTCGGCCAGCTCGGCGTCGGCATCCACGAGGGCCCGGGTCAGCGAGGCGAAGCCGATATGCAGCTGGTCCTCGCCGGTTTCGATCGCGTCGAGGAGCTTGCCGGCGCGGTAGAGACCGTGCTCGGCCTCGCGCAACTGGTCGCCCACGGGTTCGGAGGAGGCCCGGTCGAGCCGCGCGGCGGCGGCATCCGTGGCCAGCCTGGCCTCGTCCAGGGCGGCCTGCGCACGCACCACATTGCCGCTGATCGGGGCGAGGGCCGATGGGGCATAGGTCGCGCCGAGCCGTTTGAGGCTGGCCTCCCCGGCCTTGACCCGCTCGGCGACCCGGGTGAGGCGCCGGCGCAGCTGATCGAGCAGGTGGGGCGCGTCACGTTCGAGGCCGCGGCGGCTGGAGAAGTCGCGGTCCTGCTCGGTCAGTCGCTTCGTGGCCTCGTCGGCGAGCACGATGATCTGCTCGGTCCAGTGGCGGCGTTCGCTCTCGCTCTCCGGCTCGCTGTCGTCGAGTTTCTGTTGCAGGGCGAAGGCGTCGCGCACCTGCCGGCGGGAGGCGTCGTGCGCCGCGGCGAAGTCATGGGTGGCGTTCTGCCCGAACTGCGCCTCCGCGAAACCGAGTTCGTCGGCGGTGGCCTGGACCACGTCGTCCGCGCGAACCAGCGCGATGGAGGCCGCCCGCACCCGCCCGTCCGCCAGGGAGCGGTCTTCCCGGGCGTGCGTCCGGCCGCGGCGGCGGGCAAGCGCCCCCAGCAGCACCACGATCGCGCCCGCCCCGCCGAAGACGACCGCCGAAGGCACCCACCACAACTCGCCTGTCATGCTCGAAGTCTAATCAACGGATGCCGGCGCGACAGGGCGGCCTCACTGGCACTCTGCTCTGAAAATCGCCGATCCCGCCGACAATCGCCGGCGCACCGGGCCGCGTCGGCGCATCCGTGCGGCCGCACACCCGGCGGCTCCGTGCGGCCGCACACCCGGTGCCTCGTGGCCACTCGTCGCCGCTCGCGCCCACTCGCCCCCCACCCGCGCCCCACCCGCGCCGAAGTCGCCACTTCCGGTCGACTTCGACAGGTGTGTGCGGCGAACTCGACCGCAAGTGGCGAACTCGGCGAAGGTGGACCGGGACGAACTGGCGCGCGGAGTGCGAGCGAACGCGGCAGGCAGGCGCGGGACCCGGCGCATCCGTGCGGCTACACCCGGCGACCCGCGCCGAAGTCGCCACTTCCGGTCGACTTCGACAGGTGTGTGCGGCGAACTCGACCGCAAGTGGCGAACTCGGCGAAGTATGGCGCGGGTGAGTGCGGCACGAGGATAGCTGGGGCGGTTACAGGCGGCGCATCTGCCGCCGGATCACGTCGTAGTCGTGCCGGGAGAGCTGCAGCAGGCCCCGCCGCAGCCGGTAGCCCCAGTTCGGATCGTCGCGGGTGAACTCGAGCACCGAGAGCAGCGGCCGGATCGAGGTGGCGATGGCATCCGGGTCGTAGTCGACGCGGCGGCGCCACGGCCGGTAGGAGGTGGGGGCGGCGGACTCGCCCTGGTGCACGAGCCCCGGGGCGATGCGCCCGATGGCGGTGAACTCGCGGAGCCGGTCGCCGTCGAGGTCGGTTTTCGGCGAGTAGTAGACCATCCCGTCGGACTCGCCCATGTCTTCGAGCGCCGCACGCGCGCTGTGGCGGGCCTGCACGAGCCCCACCGAGACGGCGCGCAGCACGTGTTCGCGTGACGCGACGCCCAGCCAGTATCGAATTGCCACCCTCTTAGTTGTACTGCATGCCGAAGCACAACAGACTGGGGTCATGCGCGTTCTTCTGAAAGAGATTCTCGACTGTTCCCCGGATGCCGCCTGGCGCGCCCTGCGGAGCCCCGCCGTGTTCCGGGAGGTGAGCTCCCCCGTGGTGAGCGTCGAATCCCTCGAGGCGGACGGCTTCCCCACGGCCTGGGAACCGGGTGAACACCCGGTCAGCATGACAGCGCTCGGCCTGGTGCCGATGGGTGACCAGGTGATCCGCCTGGCGATGGCGACGACCCGCCCGGACGGGGTGCGCATTCTGCGCGACACCGGGCGCGGCGTGTCCGGCGCCCTGGCCGCGGTCACGCTGTGGGACCACCGGATGGCCGTGGCCCCCGACCCGGCCGGCACCGGCAAGACCCTCTTCCGCGACCAGCTGATCTTCCGCACCGGCGCCCTCACCGTCGCCAGCTGGCCGGTGTTCTGGGCCCTGTGGCAGTGGCGGATGCGCCAGCTGAAGCGCCTCGCGCCGACCTGGCAGCTCGACCTCGGCGTCGATGTGCAGCCGTCCCCCGAGCAGGCCGGGCAGGCCTCGGCCGGGCAGGCCCCGGCCGGGCAGGCCCCGGACGGGCAGGCCCCGGACGGGCAGGCCCCGGCCGGGCAGACCCCGGCCGGGCAGACCCCGGCCGGGCAGACCCCGGCCGAGCAGACCCCGGCCGAGCAGGCCCCGGACGACTCGGTCCCCGACACCGGCGTGACCCAGTGAGCACCACCCTCGGCGCCCTGCAGGTGGCCGACTGGCGCCGGCGGGTGTTCGGGCTGTACGCCGGCGTGCGCCAGATCAGCGCGCACGACCCGGCCGCCGGCCACGAGCTGTGGCGAAGCGGTCGCGACGACCTGTTCGCGGGACATCCGTCGTCGCCTCTGCTGCCCGACGACCGAGCGGTCTTCACCGGGCTGCCGGTCGCCGCGTACGACCCCGACTGGCGGTTCGAGGTGGAGGTGCACCGGGCGGAACAGCCGGTGCACATCGCCGTCGACACCGGTACGGACGGCAAGGTGCCGTTCGACCTGGTCGGCTCGGTGCGGCTGCCCTACCTGGGCGCGATCGACCTGTGGCGGCTCTCCTGCTACGGCGGCGGGCTGTTCCTGCCGTTCCGGGACGGGCTGGCCGGCAAGCCGGGTGGGACCTACGGCGGCGGCCGCTACCTTCTCGACACCGTGAAGGGGGCCGACCTCGGGGCCGGCGCCGACGACAACACCCTCATCCTCGACTTCAATTTCGCCTACAACCCGTCCTGCGCGTACGACCCGATGTGGGCCTGTCCCCTGCCCCAGGCCGGCAATATCGTGACCGCTGAGGTGCCCGTCGGGGAGCTCTCCCCGGGTGAGGAACGCCACCCGGCGCAGCTGCACAGCCGGGCGTTCGACCCGGAGGCTTGACAGCATCCGCTAGACTGAAGGCTTGCGAGTGCGTAGTTGCGCTCGCTGCGTCGTAGAACGCCCTCTTCTTATTGCGGCCACCCACTCGTGGGCCGGCCGGATTTTTCGAATGAAACCTTCTTACGGCGAACGGATGTGCCCATCGGCACCTTCGCCATGTGAATCCTCTTTGGTCTCCGAGTTACCGCCCTTGCGGAACGGATACCGGGGGAATCTGATGCCCGAAAGGCACCACTTTGTCTGAAATTTCGTCCTTTAGCGCGCTTGGCGTGCCGGCCCCTCTCGTCTCCGTCCTGACGAGTCAGGGTATCGACAGCCCCTTCCCGATCCAGATCGACACCCTGCCCGACACCCTCAACGGTCGCGACGTTCTCGGCCGCGGCAAGACCGGCTCGGGCAAGACGCTCGCGTTCGCGCTGCCCATGGTGTCGCGCCTTGGCGGCAAGCTCGCCGGCGGCAAGCGCCGCCCCGGTCGTCCGCTGGGCCTGATCCTCGCCCCGACCCGCGAGCTGGCCACGCAGATCACCAACGCACTCACCCCGCTGGCCGAGGCCTACGGCCTCAACACGACCACCATCTTCGGCGGCGTCTCGCAGGGCCGCCAGGTCTCCGCGCTCAAGGCGGGCGTCGACATCGTCGTGGCCTGCCCCGGCCGCCTCGAAGACCTGATGAAGCAGGGCTTTATCAGCCTGGACGCCGTCGAGATCACCGTGCTCGACGAGGCCGACCACATGGCCGACCTGGGCTTCCTGCCCGTCGTCACGCGCATCATGGACAAGACGCCCAGCAGCGGCCAGCGCCTGCTGTTCTCGGCCACGCTCGACAACGGCGTGGACAAGATCGTGCGCCGCTTCCTGCACAACGAGGTCATGCACTCGGTCGACGAGGCCAACAGCCACGTCTCCGCGATGACCCACCACGTGTTCGAGATCGACGGCGTCGAATCGAAGAAGGCGCTCGTCGAGAAGCTGGCCAGCGGTTCCGGCCGCCGGATCCTCTTCATGCGCACCAAGCACCAGGCCAAGAAGCTCGCCAAGTCGCTCACCGACGCCGGGATCCCCTCCGTCGACCTGCACGGCAACCTCTCGCAGGTGGCTCGTGACCGCAACCTCGCGGCGTTCAGCGCCGGCGACGTGAAGGTGCTCGTCGCCACGGATGTCGCGGCCCGCGGCGTGCACGTCGACGACATCGAACTCGTCATCCACGTCGACCCGCCGGCCGAGCACAAGGCGTACCTGCACCGCTCGGGCCGCACCGCCCGCGCCGGCAGCGCCGGTGACGTTGTGACCCTGGTCCTCCCCGAGCAGCGTCGCGACACCGACGCACTCCTCCGCAAGGCCGCCATCAAGGTGTCCCCGCAGCGCGTGACCGCGAGCTCCCCGGCCGTGGACGCCCTCGTCGGCGACGTCGCCGCCTACGTCAAGCCGGTCCCCCGCGTCGAGCAGCCGCAGGGCCAGTCCCAGGGCGGCCGTTCGCAGGGCGCCAACGCCCAGCGCAAGCGCGTCAACCGCGACGAGCGTGACGGCGGCGGACGCGGCGGCCAGGGCAACGGCCGTGGCGGACGCGGCGGCGATGCCGCGCCGGCCGGCGGAGCGCGCCAGGAGCGTTCGGGCCGCCCCGCGGCATCCGGTCACAGCCACGCCCCCGCGGGCAACGGCGGCGGCCAGGGTCGTTCGGCTCAGGGCTCCGGTCGCTCCGGCGGCCTGCAGGTCGGCGGCCTCGTCCGCGGTGCCGGTTCCACCGGAGGCGCACGCCGCTCGGCTCCGCGCCGCGCGCAGGGNCCCCCGCGGGCAACGGCGGCGGCCAGGGTCGTTCGGCTCAGGGCTCCGGTCGCTCCGGCGGCCTGCAGGTCGGCGGCCTCGTCCGCGGTGCCGGTTCCACCGGAGGCGCACGCCGCTCGGCTCCGCGCCGCGCGCAGGGCTAACCCCTCAGCACCACGTCTTGCCGTCTGAACGGGCCGGTCTCTCACGAGGCCGGCCCGTTTTGCGTTGCCGGAGTGGCAGTTGAGACGATTGTGCACCCCGCCGCAGCAGTGCTGCCACACTTCAGCGACAGGGTCGCCCCTCCCCCTCGTGGCTAACTCAGGAGAAACGTGACGGCGCCGGATGCTCGGCCCGGAATCACGCGGCCATCCGCCGGTTGCGCACCTGCCCGCCGCGGATCTCCTGAGTTGGCCACGGCAGCAGGCGACCGCGACGGGAGCCGGCGCGCGTTCTGCGGCGTGATCAGGCCGTGACCCCGGGGTGTAATTCAGCACCGCGTCGCTGGGTTAGTCTCGGGTCATGGTCACCACTGCAGTCATCCGTCCTGTCGAAGAAGCGGACGCCGAAAGCCTCGGCCGCGTGCACGCCACCTGCTGGCACGAAACCTACGACCAGCTGCTCAGCACGGCCGCCCTCGAGCAGCTGCAGCCGGCCCGTCTCGCCGCGATGTGGCGCAGGTTCAGCTCCCAGGGGCCGCAGTACCGGCAGGTCGCCGCCCTCGTCGACGGCGAGATCGTGGGATTCGCGGGCAGCGGCCCGGCCCGCGACACCGACAAGCCGGCGCCGCAGGAGCTCTACTTCATCTACCTGCTCGATGCGTATCACGGCACCGGCATCGGCCAGCAGCTCTTCGACGCCGTCGTCGACGAGGGCCCGTCCTACCTATGGGTCGCCGAAGTGAACCCCCGCGCGCACTCGTTCTACAAGCGCAACGGCTACGCCGCCGACGGCCACGACCAGGACCAGGAAGTCCTCGGCGAAGAATTGCACGAGGTGCGTCTGGTGCGTCCCCGGTCGCTCGCTCGCCGGCTCTCGCTCGTCACGTCCGAGTAGTCCCGCAGACGAGTAGCCCGGTTTCGGGCTCCCGCTGAGGGAGCCCGAAGCCCGCGCTGCGTCCCGTTCTGGCACACCGGCCCGAGCTGGTGCGGCAGCCCGATCTAGCGGAGCTGTCCGACCGAGGCCAGCGCCATCCGCAGCAGGGCGCCGCGACCGCCCTCCATCTCCGCTGCCACGGCGTCCGAGGCTGCCTCCCGGGGCGTCATCCAGGTCAGTTCGAGGGCGTCCTGGCGCGGGTCGCAGGTGCCGGTGACCGGAACGACGTAGGCCATCGAGACCGCGTGCTGGCGGTCATCCGTGAACGCGGTGATGCCCGGCATCGGAAAGTATTCGGCGACCGTGAACGGCACCGGGCTCACCGGCAGCTGGGGGAAGGCCATCGGCCCGAGGTCCTTCTCGAGGTGACGGAAGAGCGCGTCACGCAGGGTCTCGCCGTAGAGGACCCGGCCGGACACCAGCATCCGGGTCATCTCGCCGGTCGACCGCGCGCGGAGGAGCACGCCGACCTCGACGACCTGGCCGAGACCGTCGACCCGCACGGGCACGGCCTCGATGTAGAGGATCGGCAGCCGACGACGCACCTCGGCCAGCTCGACGTCGCTCAGCCAGCCCTGGTTGGTGCTCGGCGGCGGAGCGTCCTCGGGGCCAGGCGTCCAGTCCGGATCAGGGTCAGGGGTGCGCACGCTCATGAAGCCATTCTGTACTACGCCGCGACCGGATGCCGATTTGCGGCCGCCCGGGGTCGTGACACCGACACGTCAGCGACCTTCGCGGGCGACGGATGCCGCCGGGCGGCCCTGATCGCGGTGCCGAAAACCGCACCGCAATGGAAGGATTGACTGGTCGACGGTCACGATGTCGACCTCGAGCAGGAGGACCGCCATGGACCAGTACGATCAGAGCAGCGACAGAACCGGCGCCGGCAACGACGACACCGCCAACGCCGAGAGCCCCGGCGCCACCGGGGATGCCCGCACGGTCCGCGCCGAACCGATCAACCCGGACGCCGTGCTGTGGTCCGCGTCAGCTGCCGACCGGGCCGGGCGACCGCTGCTGCTCATCCTGCACGGTTACGGCTCGCATGAGGGAGACCTCTTCTCCCTCGCCCCGCACCTGCCGCTGCATCCGGTCATCGCCGCTTTGCGCGCCCCGCTGGCGGCCGGACCGGGCTGGGCCTGGTTCCCGATCGGAGCGGCGGGGGCCAAGGTCAACCCCGGCTCGCCGAGCGCCGACGCCCTGGAGGCGGCGGCCGCCGGAGTGCTCGAATGGCTGGACACCCTGCCGGAGCAGCCGTCATCCGTGGGCCTGCTCGGTTTCTCGCAGGGCGGCGCGATGGCGCTTCAGCTGCTGCGCCAGGCCCCCGACCGGTTCGACTTCGCGGTGCAATTGAGCGGCTTCGTGGGGCGCAGCACGCATACGGGCGACGAACGCCTCGCCGAACGCCGCCTGCCGGTGTTCTGGGGTCGCGGCACGGCGGACCCGGTCATCCCTCAGGATGCGATCGACCGCACGCAGGCCTGGCTGCCCGGCCACTCGACGCTCACCGAGCGCATCTATGAGGGCCTCGAACACTCCATCTCCGAGGCCGAGCTCGGCGAGATCGTCACGTTCCTGCGCGCACAGTACGCCGCGCCGGCCGCCTAGACGCGCCGGGACCGCGGCATCCGTTCGCCCGAACGAATTCGACGGAGATTTTGGCCAAAAAGGGCTCAAACGGGCGAAAAACGGTTCGCAGCGCGAAAATCTCCGTCGAATTGGTTAGACGGCGCGCCGATCAGAACAGGCCGGGCCGACAGGGGCCGGGCCGAGCGGGCTAGCGGCCGCGGCCGGCCTTCTCGTTCTGGGCCGCCTGGCGGGCGACGTGCGCGATCTTGCGTGCGCGCTCGGCGTCGCGGTCCTTGACGCGGATCTGTTCTTCGCGCACCTCGAACTGGGTGGCCCGCTCGGTGACCAGCCAGGTCGGCGGCTGCTGCAGCAGGGCCAGGATCTCGGCGCTCGTGAGCGGCTCGGTCACGTCGCCGCGGACGAGGCCGGAGATCGACACGCCCAGCTTGGCGGCGACGACCTGCTTGGGGTGCGGGCCGTTGGCGCGCAGGTCCAGCAACCAGGCGGGCGGGTTCGCCTCCAGCGCGGCCAGCTCGGTGCGCGAGATGGGTGCGGCCTGGAAATCCTCGGGTGCTGCTTCGAGCAGAATCCCGAGCTTCTGGGCCGCCGTGGAGGGCTTCATGGTCTGGGTCTTCTTCTCGGTCATCAGTCAAGCGTATAGCCTGAGAAGACCCGTATAGCCGTAAGAGCCTGTCGTTCCGGCGGAAGACACGATACGAGAGCCAGAAAGTATGAGGATGCCGGTGACCTTTTCCATTGCCTTCACCGCCGGTGTGACCCCCACCAAATGGACCCGGATCTGGGCCGATCGCAGGCCCGACCAGCCCCTTGAGGTCTTCCGCACCGACCCGTCCGAACAGGATGCGGTGCTGCGCGACGGCCGGGCCCAGGTGAGCCTGGTGCGCCTGCCCGTCGACGAAACCGACCTGAGCCTGATCGCCCTCTACCGTGAGATCCCCGTGGTCGTCGCGGCGAAAGACCATTTCATCGCCGACGCCGACAGCGTCGTCGTGGCCGACCTCGCCGACGATCACCTGCTCCAGGACCCGGACGCCGTGCCCGAATGGCGCGATGTCGCCACCGAGGTGCGCGACGGCACCCGCCGCCCCCTGCCGAAGATGCGCGACCTGGACGACACCATGGAGCAGGTCGCTGCGGGCGTCGGCATCGTCATCCTGCCCCATTCGCTGGCGCGACTGCACAGCCGCAAGGATGTCGTGTCCCGCCCGGTCGAGGACGTCTCGGAGAGCCAGGTGTCCCTGGCCTGGCTGACCCGGGAGACCACCGAAGACGTTGAGGAGTTCATCGGCATCGTGCGCGGCCGCACCCGGGACAGCTCGAGGGTCGACACCGTGCCGGCCGGCGCCGAAAAGGTGCGGAAGGAAAAGAAGACCGACAAGGCCAAGGCGGCCGCGAAGGCCGTGCGGGTGGCCGCCGCGAAGGCCAAGCCCGTCACCAAGAAGGCCACCAGCGTGACCGGGCGCACCCGCAACACGCCGAGCCCCCGGGCCGGCAAGCGCCGCGGCGGCCGCTGACCCGCACGACCCCAAGCACGGAACCGCCGACCGCGGCCAAACCAGGTCACCGCAAACCACACACCTGAGATAGGCTCAGCCATCTGCCCTCAGTGCAGGCTGAAGACCCATTTCAGGCCAAGGAGCACGAGTGCCCGAACTCATCCGGTGGGTGTTGGTCCCGCTCATGCGTGCGTGGTCCGCGGCCACGACTCGCGACTACGCGGGCATCCCGCGTCCGACGGATGGCCAGCGCGCCCACTCCCCCGGAATCAACAGCGATCGCATCCTGATCTTCGGCAGCGGCCCCGCAGTCGGCTGGGGGGTGCTCAGTCACGACGTCGCCCTGCCCGGGTCGCTCGCGCGAGCCCTGTCCGCCCGCACCGGCCGGGGTACGGATGTCGATGTGGTCCCGAACCCGCACGTCACCATCCGAACGGCCCGGGCCGAACTCGACGGGCTGGGGCTCTGGCGGTACGACGCCATCGTCGTGAGCCTGGGCACGAGCGACGCCGTCAGCCTGATTCCCGCGCGGGTGTGGCAGCGGGAATTGACGGCGCTGCTGGACCGGATCGAACTGGAATCCTCGCTCACGACGAGGATCTTCGTGCTCGGCGTGCAGCCGATCCGGTCGATAGCCGCCTTCGATTCCCCCCTCGGCGCCGTGGCTGAGAAGAATGCCCGGTCCCAGAACGACATCAGTGCCTGGGTCTGCTCCCAACGCCCCCAGGCCCACTTCGTGCCGATGACGGCCAACCTGGCCGTGACGCCCGGGCGGGTGCGTACTGCGGCGCATTACAGCCGGTGGGCCGAACTCCTCGCCGCACGGATGGGGCCATCCCTCGACGCCGAACACCTCGAGGTCGACACGTCCGGCAACGGCCGTTCGAAGGCCCGTGACGCCGAGCAGCGCTCACCCGATCCGGGTCGCGCGATCGACCGGCTCGGCATTCTGGAAGGAGACCCGGACGCCAGGCTCGACCGGATCGTGGCCATCGCGAAGAGATCGTACGGCACCGCATCGGCCGCGCTCACCTTCATCGACGGCGACCGGCTCTGGGACAAGACGAACATCGGCCGGGCCCCGCGGGTCTTTCCGCTGGCAGGGTCGATCACGGCCATCGCGGTGAGCGAGCCCGGAGCGACGGTCGTGCCCGACGCTCAGGCGGAGGAGAGGTTTCGCGACCATCCCCTCGTGACGGGCGCCCCGCAGACCCGCTTCTACGCCGGGTTCCCGATCGAGGCAGACACCGGCGAGCGGATCGGCGTGCTCAGCGTGTTCGACCCGGAGCCCCGGCCCGCCGCCGACATCGACATCGTCCTGCTGCGCGAACTCGCCCTCCTGATCCAGGCGGAGCTGGGGCGCCTGCCGGACTAGCCGTGTCACACCGGGGCGACCGGCTGCCTGAGTACGGTCCGGAGCTTGGCGGGCTCGGTTCGGCGCGGGTCGCCGAGGTAGAGCTCGTGGTGCCGGCCGTTCATCCGCAGCCCGTGCTCGGCCAGGAACTCCCCGTGCAGGCCGGCGAGCGTGGGCGCCTCATCGGCGTAGGACCCGAGATGCAGCAGCTGCGCGCACAGGCCTTCGTCGAGGGCCTCCACCCGCACGCTCGCAAGGGCGGGCAGCTTCTTCTTCGCCCGGACCACCGCGATGGCGTCGGCGATGAAGGCATCCGTCACCCAGTCCGGCTGGCTGATCAGCATGGTCCACTGCCATCTCGCCTTCTCGCCGGCCGTGAAGACGGATGCGTCGTCGGCGTACCAGAGGCCCTCGAGCGGTGCCACGACCAGGTCCTGGCCGAGGGTGCGACGGCCGGCGAACTTGATCGCGTAGGCGACCGCGTAGAGCGCCTCGACGGCCTCGGCATAGGCGGGCGCGGTGGCCGGGTCGCCGCTGCCGTCGGCCGCGATGAAGCGCTGCGCGGGCACCTCGATCAGCTCCCAGTCGCGATTCGCGGGGGCGTAGAACGGCTTCAGCACGCGTTTCACGTCCCACGGGCCCGCCCCGGCCGGCGCGGTGTTGCGGGGCGAGCGCAGCTGTCCGGTGCGGCGGTCGGTGCGAAACGGCACTTCGCCGCTCATTCTGCGGTCCCACCCGACGCTGCGGCATCCTGCGGCGCCGCGTTCTGCGGCGCCGCGTTCTGCAACACCGAGAGGATGTTGCCGGCCGGGTCGGTGAACCAGGCGACCTTCGGGTCCCCGTTCCGGGAGACGCCCGCCGCGTCCTGGTCCATCCCCTCGTAGCGTTCGAATGCGACTCCCCGGGCCGTGAGCTCGGCCACCGCGGCGTCGATGTCCTCCACCACGAAGTTGAGGATGGTGAAGACGGCCGGCACGTGGTCCGGCTTCGGGTAGACGATCACCTCGGCCCCGCCGGGCAGGCGCAGGCGCAGCGGGCCCATGGCGTCATCCGTCACCTCGAGCCCGAGCGTCTCACCGTAGAAGCGGCGTGCGGCCGCCAGCTCGGGAACGGCGAATCCGCCGAACGCGTGCACGATTCCAATACTCATGTCAGGACTCCAGTCATCGAGGGCGGCCGGATGTCGGCCGGATGCGGCATCAGCGGGAGCTGATCGAGGCGAACTTGCGGATGCACAGCGGCACGAAAACGACCAGCATGACCGTGACCCCGATCAGGACCGTGGTGATCGGGTTCTGCAGGGTCCAGATGTCGGGAACCGGGGCGGTGCCCTCGTTGCCGAACAGCTCCCGGGCCGCCTGCACGAGCGCGGACACCGGGTTCCACTCGGCGAAGATGCGCAGCGGGTCGGGCAGGGTATCGCTGGGGACGAAGGCGACCGAGACGAAGGTCAGGGGGAACAGGATCAGGAAGGACGCGTTGTTGATCACCTCCGGTGACTTCACGCTCATGCCGAGCAGCGCCATCACCCAGCTGAAGGAGTAGCTGAACAGCAGCAGCAGCCCGACCCCGGCGAAGAACTCCGCCGGGGACGAATTCACCCGCCAACCGACGAAGAGCCCGGTGGCCATCATGATCACCATCGAGATCGTGTTCAGCAGCAGGTCGCCGTTGGTGCGTCCGATCAGCACGGCGGACGAGCTCATCGGCAGGCTGCGGAACCTGTCGATGATTCCCTCCTTGAGGTCCTGCGCCATCGCGGAGCCGGAGAAGGTCGACCCGAACACGACGGTCTGCGCGAAGATGCCGGCCATCAGGAACTGCACGTAGTCGGTGCCCTGCACGGAGATCGCGCCGCCGTAGACCTGGCTGAACAGCAGCACGAACATGATCGGCTGGATCACCGCGAAGACGAGCACGTCCGGGGACCGCTTGATCTTGATCAGGTTGCGCTTGGTCACCGTCCAGCCGTCGGAGTACCAGAGGGCGAGCGGGTTCCAGGCCGCCAGGCTGCCGGCGGCGCTCATTTCGACTTCTCCAATTCGCCGTCCTCCGCCGCGTCGGCGGCCCGGTCGGCCTTGTGCCCGGTGAGCTTCAGGAACACGTCGTCGAGGGTGGGCCGGCGCATCCCGGCGTCGTGCAGACGGATGTTGGCGGCGCCCAGTTCGGACAGGACATGCTTCAGCGCGTGGGGCCCGTCGATCACCGCGACCTCGAGTCCGCGGCCGTCGCTGGTCGACGTCGGCACACCCGCGCCGTACCGGGCCAGGATCTCCCGGGCCGCGGGGCCATCGTCACCCTCGACCAGGGCCAGCTCGAGCCGGTGCCCGCCGATCTGGGCCTTGAGCTGGTCCGAGGTCCCTTCGGCGATCACCCGGCCGTCATCGATCACGACGATGTCGTCGGCGAGCTGATCGGCCTCTTCGAGGTACTGGGTGGTCAGCAGAACCGTGGTGCCGTCGGCGACCAGACGCTTGATCACAGCCCAGAGCGCGATCCGGCTGCGCGGGTCGAGCCCGGTGGTCGGCTCGTCGAGGAACAGCACCTTCGGGTTGATCACCAGCGCGCCGGCCAGGTCGATCCGCCGGCGCATGCCGCCGGAGAACCCCTTGACCGGGCGGTTCCCGGCCGCGGTGAGTTCGAACAGGTCGATCAGTTCCTGGGCGCGACGCCGGGACGCGGTACCGCCGAGGTGATAGAGCCGGCCGACCATTTCGAGGTTCTCGAAACCAGTCAGGTTCTCGTCGACGGCCGCGTACTGGCCCGAGACGCCGATGATGCGCCGCACGGACTTCGGGTCGGCGGCCACGTCGATGCCGTCGACAAAGGCGGTGCCGGCATCCGGTCGAATCAGGGTGGTCAGCATCTTCACGACCGTGGTCTTGCCGGCGCCGTTGGGCCCCAGCAGCGCCTTCACGCTGCCGCGGGGCACGGACAGGTCCAGTCCGGCGAGCGCCCGCACGGGCCCGGACTTGGAACGGTAGGTCTTGGTCAGGCCAGTGGCCTCGATGATGGTCATTCGGTTGATCCCTGCCTGGTCGGGGGCGACACACGAGGTGGAAACGCGGTGAACCACAGACTCAACATTTTAACCACCCGCACCGGCTTCGACAATGACCGATCCGGGCAATAAACGGATGCGACGGCGGTCGCCGCCCGCGCGCACCGGCACCCCCGTGACTATGGTGTGCTCATGGATCAGGCGCGCTGGGACAGGCTCGTGCAGTGGCCGCTGCTCGCCGCATCCGTGCTCTTCCTGCTCAGCTACAGTTGGCGCGTGCTGGCCGACCTCGACGGCCCCCGGTACACGCTCACGTTCGCCATTCTGGTGCTCGCCTGGCTGGTGTTCCTGGCCGACTACCTGGTCAACCTCTATCTGGCGCCGCAGCGCGGACGCTGGTTCATCACCCATCTGTTCGACCTGCTGGTGGTCTTCCTGCCGGTCCTCCGGCCGCTTCGCCTGCTCAGACTGGTCACGATGCTGCCGGTGTTCCAGAAAACCCCGGGCTCGGCCGTTCGGTCCCGGGTCGGCCTCTACCTGGTCGGGGCGTCCAGCCTGCTGATCTGCATGGGCGCGCTGGCGGTGCTCGACGCGGAGCGGGCCTCGCCCCGCGCGAACATCACCACCATCGGCGATTCCGTCTGGTGGGCGTTCGTCACCGTGTCGACGATGGGCTACGGAGACTACTTTCCCGTCACCGGTGTCGGAAGGCTCATCACGGTGGGGCTGATGCTCGGCGGCGTCACGCTGGTCGGTGTGATCACGGCGACCCTGGCCTCCTGGATCATCGACCGCATCGCCGCCGTCGGCCAGGACCAGCGGTCCCGAGCGGGCAAGCACTAACCAATTCGACGGAGATTTTGAGTTAAAACCACGTTTCCGGCCGGTTTGGGCCCGATTCCGGCAAAATCTCCGTCGAATTCGTTCCGCGACGATGGTCTGGCGGCAGCGGCAGCGGCCCGAAGGCGGGTACGACTAGCGCAGCCGCACGAGTTCCGTCAGGTCGTCCCTCGGCAGCTCGTCGACCACGGCCGACACCGCCATCGAGTGCAGGAGCACCCCGCCGCCGATGGTGGTGAGAAACGCCGTGTCTGCGGCGTCGCGGCCCGTCGCGATCCGCACCAGCGACTGCCGGGGCGCCAGCAGGGTCGCGTCGACCACCTGCCAGGCGTCGTCGACGAAGGCCTCGGCCACGGCGCGGAAGTCCATTGGCGCCAACCCGGGCGCGTAGACGGAGACCAGCCGAGCGGGCACGTCGCGCGCCCGCAGCAGCGCCACGACCAGGTGGGCGTAGTCCCGGCAGACGCCCCGGCGGGCCAGCAGGGTGCGCACGGCGCCATCGGTCGGCAGTCTGGCCCCGGGCACGTAGCTGAGCTTCTGCCCGACCCACGACGTCACCCCGTGCAGCAGGTCGGCCCCCTCGAGCCCGGCGAATTCGGCGTGGGCGGTGGGACCGAGGCTGTCGGACTCGCAGTAGCGGCTCGGCCGCAGGTACCGCACCAGGTCGATGTCGGCCCCTGGCGACGGATGCGCCGGGCCGGCCAGGTCAGCGTGGTAATCCACCTCGACGGGGCCCGCTGCCACCTCGGCCAGATGCAGGCGGGTGCCGTGCTCGTCGGTGACCTCCCGAACCGGCACCTCGGCGCCACCCTGCATGACACTGAGGAGCTCGACCCGGTCGGCAGCGGCACCGGCAGCGTCGGCCGCACCGGCCGCACCGGCCGCGCCGACTGATTCCCGCGATGCGGTCGGGCCGCCCGCCACGGCGATGGACAACACGAGGCGTGCGGGCGCCAGGGCCTCGAGCGAGAGGTGCGCGGCCACGGTGCGTTTCATGCCTCGATCCTGACACGGCGCCGTGCGTGACGGCCACTCCGCGGCCGCAGCCACTGGCGAGGTGCCCGGCGCGGGGCCACACTGGCCGCATGCTGGGTGAACTGAACGAGCCTGAGATCGACGCTGTGCTGCGCCAGGCCGTGGTCGGCCGAATCGGCTGCCACGCCGAGGGCTGCACCTATATCGTGCCGATCTCCTACGCCTACGACGGTGACGCCGTGTACGGCCACAGCGCATCCGGAAGCAAGGTGCAGATGATGCGGGCGAACCCGTCGGTCTGCTTCGAGGTCGAGGAGGTCGACGATCTCGCGAACTGGCGCAGCGTGATCGGCTGGGGCAGCTATGAGGAATTGACCGGTGAGGATGCCGCGGCCGGGATGCGGGTGCTGCTGACCCGGTTCGCGCCGCTGGTCACGAGCGTCACCGCCGAGCCGCACCTGGGCCCGGACGGCACCGTTCTGCCGGGCCCGGCACCGGAGCCGAAATCGGTGCCCAAACCGGGGCCCGGGCCCCGGCCGAAGCCGGGTCCCGGGACATCCGTGCTGCCCCCGGACCACGCCGCCGCGGGGTCATCCCCGCACGCCGTGATCTACCGGATCCGGCTGACCGAGAAGACCGGCCGGTTCGAGAAGGCCTGAGTTCGAGAAGGCCCGAGTCGGAGAAACCCGCGGGGCCTACGCCTTGCCCGCGGCGAGGATATCGACGACGAACACGAGCGTGTCGGTGCCCGTGATCCCGGCCTGGGTCTGTCCCGCATCACCGTAGCCGAGCGCCGGCGGGATGATGATGACGACCTGGGAACCGACCGTCTGGCCGACGAGGCCCTGGGCGAACCCGGGAACGACGCTGCTCAGTGACATCGGGGTCGGTCCGCCCTTGCCCCAGGACTGGTCGAACACCTTGCCGCTGGACCAGACGACGCCCGAGTACTGCACGGTCACGGTCGCCCCCTCCGCGACCTTGCGGCCGTCGCCCTTCTTCAGCACCTCGGTCTTCAGGTCGGCTGGGGCGTCGGCCTTGGGGATGGTCACGGTCGGGGCGCCGTCCTTGGCCAGCGCCACGGTCGGGAAGCCGTCCTGGGGCTTCTGGTCCTTGCCGCTGGCGCGGGTCGGGATCTGGCCCTTGACGTCGATGACGAAGATGATGTTGTCCTTGGCGCCGACCTTGAGGTCCGCGTTTCCGGCACCGCCGAAGGCGTCAGCCGGCGGCGAAACGACGGCGACACGCGCTCCGTAGTTGGAGCAGGCCACGCCCTTGATGATGGCCGGAAAGACGCCCGACTTCTCGTCGAGGGTGATGGAGGCGCCGGCGGCGTCACCGTAGCCGCCGGCGTTCATCTTCTCGCCCGTGGTCGCGTTGTAGACCGCGAAAGCGAGTTCGACGACGTCGCCGGTCTTCACGGCGCCACCCTTGCCCTCGGTGATGACGCTGCGTTCGGTGGTCTTCGTGCTCAACGGCTTCGAGAATTTCACCGTGGGTTCCGCGTTGGCCTTCCCGGCGACCTTGACGGAATCCGAGACCTTCCCGGAATCGGTGCAGGAGATCGACGACGCGCCGGCCGCCTTGTCGGTCGAGGGAGAGGCGCTGCAGCCCGCGAGCGCGAGAACGGCGACGGTGGCAACGGAGATGAGGGCAGGAAGTTTACGCACGCTGATCTTTCTATTCGTCAAAGCCTGGTGTGGCTGGATTGAGGCGGGTTGGAACAGCCGCCCAACGCCGGGCCTTCGCCAGTATGCCGGAACGACATCTGTACCGGCTGAGTCCCCGGGTCAGAGGCCCTCGGCGATCGCCGCGGTGGCGAGGAGCCACGCCTCCCTGGTGCGAGGGTCGAGAGCGTCGATGTTGAGCGATCCGCCGGCGACGAGGGCGGCGTCATAGGGAACGTCGACCACCGCGCGGGTCAGCTGGCTGAAGTGGTCGTGCAGCCGTTTGGACAACTGGTGGTCCGCCGTCTTGGCCGGCGACGCGAGGATGGTGACCGCCTGCGCGACCTTGTCGGCGTGGCCCTTCTGTCGCAGCCCGTCCAGCAGGGCGGCCGCCCCGTAGGCGGTGTCCTCGCGGATCGTCGAGACGACGACGAGCTGGTCGGCCGTTTCGACGGCCGCTTCCCAGTTGGAGGCCCGCATGTTGTTGCCGGTGTCGATGATGAGCACGCGGTAGAACCGGCTCAGGGCAGCGTGCAGTTTGCCGAAGGCCACGTCGTCGATGCTGGCCGCTCCGGCCGGATCGAGGTCGGAGGCGAGGGCGTCGAACCGGGCATCGCCCTGGTTGCGCACGTAGTTGTCGAGGTCGCCGACGCGGGCGGAGCTCGAATAGGCGAAGTTGTCCAGGTCGCGCAGCAGGTCGACGGCGGTGTTGGTGTGCGAAGCGGTCTGTGCCCGCACACCGAGTGTGCCCATGGTCTCGTTGTTGTCCCAGGCGAGCGTGTACCCACCGCGATGGATGCCGAAGGTCGCCGCGATCAGGAGAGTGGCCGTCGTCTTGTGCGCGCCGCCCTTGGGGTTGAGCACGACGATGGTGCGCGGACCGACCAGCCGGCGCTGCACCGAGGCCACGGCGGCGCGGTGCGCCATCTCCGCGCCTCCCGGAGCCGGGGACACCACGCCGCCGGTCAGGCGGCGAACCGTTCCCTGCCAGCCCAGAATCGCCGGGCCGGCCACCATCGCCGGACGGGAGTTCATGAAATCGGAGAGATTGGGGCCCGCCTCGTCGCCGGAGACGCCATTCGAGGAAGCCGGGGCAGCCGGGGCAGCCGGCACCAGCCCGATGAAGGCCGAGGCAGAGCGGGGAACGCTGTGCGCGTCGGCCTCGGAGCCGAGGTCGAGGTCTGAGTCGAGGTCTGAGTCGAGGTCCGAGTCCTTGAGGTCCGAATCCAGGTCGGTCGACGGATCGAACATGAGGTTCTCGAACGGCTGGACCATGACGGATTCGAACGGGTCGGCCGGTCGGGCCGGCACGAAGTCCGCCTGGGAGGCCTCGAGCACGACAGCATCCAGGGGCGCCGGCTCGGAGCCGGTCAGGTCGCGGTCGGGCGCGTCGGCGTCGGTCTCGTGAGCGTCCGTCGCGTCAGTATCCGTCGCGTCAGCATCCGTCGGGAACCCGTCACTCGCACCGAGGGTGTCGGCCTCGAGGAACAGGGCCTCGATGTCGGCGTGGGGCGTGGCGTTCGCCATGTCGGCACGGTACGGTTCCGGCGAGGCAACCACGTCGATCACCATGGTCCCGGTCGGCTCGGCCGGATCGGCCGGATCGGCCGCGGGAGCAGGCGGGTTGGTGACCCCGAACGAGCGGGCGGCGGCGGCCGCGGGCTTCGGGATGAAGGCGCCGTCGGATTCCACGTCCCCGTCAGGGTGCACGATCAGTGGCGACTGGCCCTGCTCGTCCTCGGCGGTCAGGCGCACCGGACGGCCGACCTTGAGGGCGGCATCCGTGACCCGGTTGATGATCTCCTCGCGAACGCCGGCCTCGTCGGCGGCGACGATGTGCTGGCTCACGCCATCGATGGTGAGGTCCCCCGTGCCGTCGCTGCGGATCATCGCGCGGATGCGCGGGAGTTCGGATACGTTCTGCTTCATTTCGGCCTAATTTCCGTCGAGCTCAGCTCATCAGCGTGAGCACGTCGAAGATCCATCGAGCGTGCCGCCCCCAGCCTAACGGGGCAAGACGTGCTACCCCTCGTTCGGGCGGCGGTGCGGCCCGAGCCCGACAAACGATTCCCAGCTGGTTGGCATCCTGCGAAAGCATCACGAAATCAAGGATTTGTGCCCCGGACTCTTGCCGGGACCGCCGGTCGTGGCTCACCCTTAAGTGATGAAAGACACCGACTGGGTTTCGATCGCGTACTGCCGGGACTGCGGGGTCTACGGCACGGCCACCATCCGCGATGACCACAATTTCGTCTGGCCGGAGATCGTGCACGAAACCGACTGCCAGCTCGCTCGACACGGGGACATCAAGGAGATGCACTCGTGGTCCCCCAGTGCCCGGCCCGCCGCCGCGGCACCCTCCGGCCTGCTGGCCTGAGCCTCGCCGGTCCCGGCCGGGTCCCGGTTCGCCGGGAACCGAAGCCGGGAAAGCGTCAGGCGGCGTGCGGAGCCTGGCCGGTGTATCCGGACCAGCGAATGGCGTTCCGGCCGGCCCGGGTGGCGTGGGTGTCGTCGTGGCCGTTCTGGCGCCGGCACTCGACCAGGTCGTTCGCCGGGGTGATGTGCGGGTCACGGCACGAGTTCGCATAGCTGGTGTAATCGGTTTCGAGAAGGAGTTCGTCGTCGGTCATGGCTGCGTGTTTCCTGGTTCTGCCGCTGCGTTTCCGCTTCGGTGGTTCTGGTGGTTCACCCGGTTTTCAGCGGGCCAGTCGTCACTCCGCGCTGGTGATCCTGCTCCGTGCAGGGCCGTGCGAGGCTGGTTCTGTTTTTGACAGCGTACGGGGGTGAGTCGCGATTGCCAGCACGAACCCGAGCATTGGTCACTTCCGTTACCGAATTGGTGGCGGCGGCCCGATCAGACCGTCGCGACGGATGCGCTCTACTGCTCCAGCTCGAGGTGCAGGTCGCGCAGCATCATCTTCATGACCTTGCCCGTGGCCGTGCGGGGCAGCGTCTCGACGAACTGCACGTCGTCGGGAACCTTGAAGCTCGCGATCAGGTAGCGCGTGTGCGTCAGCAGGTCGACGGCCGTGGCGGCGTGGTCGGGCCGGAGCACCACGTAGGCCTTGGGACGCTCGCCCCACTTCTCATGCGGGATGCCTACCACGGCCACGTCGAGCACGGTCGGGTGCGAGAGCATCGCATTCTCCACCTCGATCGAGGAGATGTTCTCACCGCCGGAGATGATGATGTCCTTGGCCCGGTCCCGCAGCTCGAGGTAGCCGTCGGGGTGCATCACGCCCAGGTCACCGGTGTGGAACCAGCCGCCCCGGAACGCCTCGGCGGTCGCCTGCGGATCCCGGTAGTAGCCGAGCATGACGTTGTTGCCGCGCAGCACGATCTCCCCGATCGTGACCCCGTCCTTCGGCACGTCGACCATGAACTCGTCGACCACCCGGGCGCTCTCGGCCTGCAGCATCCCGACGCCCTGGCGCGAGATCCTTCGGGCACGCTCATCGGCGGGCAGGTCGTCCCACTCCGGCTGGTATTCGCAGATCGTGTACGGCCCGTAGACCTCGGTCAGCCCGTACACGTGCACGACGTTCACCCTCAGCCGCTCCAGCTGCTCGATCACACTGGGCGCGGGCGGCGCCCCGGCCGTGGTGATGCTGAGCGGCCGGTCCAGCTCGTGCGCCTGGGGGGCGTTCGCGATCAGGCTGCACACCGTGGGGGCGCCGCAGAGATTGGTGATGCCGAGCGTGTCGATGGCGCCCCACACGCTGTCGGCGCGCACGGCGCGCAGGCACACGTGGGTCGCCCCGGCCGCGGTGACAGCCCAGGGCGTGCACCAGCCGTTGCAGTGGAACATCGGCAGGGTCCACAGGTACACGGATGCGCTCGTGAACGAATTGTGGAAGACCTCGCCGAACGAGTTGAGGTAGGCACCGCGGTGCGAGTACACAACCCCCTTGGGCTTGCCGGTCGTGCCGGACGTGTAGTTGATGGTGAGCGGCGCCCGCTCGTCGTCGACGTCCCAGCGCAGCGGCCGGGCATCCGTCAGGGCGGCGGCGTCGCCGTCGGCCAGGAAGGACTCGAGGGTCTGCTGGCCGAAGTCCAGCCCGCTCGCGGCGAGACCGAATTCGGCGTCGGCCATCTCGATCACGCCGCGAAGGAACTTCGAGGACGGCCGGGCGTCGCCGACCGTGGCGGCCAGCTCGGCGTCGACGAACAAGAGTGACGCCTCGGAGTGTTTGAGCACGTACTCGATCTCGGGCCGGGCCAGCCGGGAGTTGAGGGCCACCAGGATTCCGCCGGCCAGGGGCACGGCGAAGTGCGCGATCAGCATCTCCGGCACGTTCGGGGCCAGGAACACGACCCGGTCACCCGGTGCGATGCGGGCACGGATGCCCCGCGCCATCCGTTCGGCCGCCGCCTTGAACTCGGTGTAGCTGTAGCGGCGGCTGCCGTAGAGGATGGCGTCCTTGTTCGGGTAGACCTCCGCCGACCGCTGCAGGAATCGCAGCGGGGTGAGCGGGGAATCGTTGGCTAGCCCGGCTGCGGGCTCGAGCGTCGTCATCTGTTCAAACATGGGGACTCCCTTGTCCGTCGTTTGGTGCGCGTGTCGTGCGAGAGATTCGTGCCGGCAGAGCGAAATCGGCAGAGCAAATCGCCGAGCGAAGTGCGGTGAAGTGCGGTGAAGCGCGGTGAATCAGCGGAAGGCGCTGATCCCGGTGAGGTCGCGCCCGATCAGGAGGGACTGCACGCTTTCGGTGCCCTCATAGGTGTGAATGGACTCGATGTCGGCCAGGTGCCGGATGACGTGGTTCTCCAGCAGGATGCCGTTGCCGCCGAGCATGTCGCGGGCGATGGCCGCGATCTCCCGCGCGGCGCGGGTGTTGTGGTACTTCGCCAGCGACGCCTGGATCGGCCGCAGCGTGCCGGCGGCGTCGAGTTCGGCGAGGCGCAGGCAGTGCAGCTGCATCGACGTGAGCTGGGACAGCATGATGGTCAGGCGCTCCTGCACCAGTTGGAAGCCGGCGAGCGGCTTGCCGAACTGGATGCGCTGGGTCGAGTAGTTCAGGGCCGCCTCGAAGACGGCGGTCGCGTGGCCGAGAGCGGACCACGCCACCCCCAGCCGTGTCGCGAACAGCACCGCGGAGGCATCCTTGAACGTGCGGGAACCGGGCAGGACGGCGTCGAGCGGCACCCGCACGTCGTCGAACCAGATCCGGGCCTGATGGATGGCGCGCAGCGATCCCTTTCCGGTGATCGCCTCCGCGCGATAGCCGGGGGTGTCCTGCTCGACCAGGAAACCGCGCACGTTACCGTCGTCGTCCCTGGCCCAGACGACGGTCACGTCGCCGACCGAGCCGTTGCCGATCCACTTCTTCTCTCCGTTGATGACCCACTCGTCGCCGTCGCGGTGCGCCGTGGTCTCCAGGCCCACCGAGTCGGAGCCGTGGTCCGGCTCGGTCAGGGCGAAGGCCCCGAGTTTCTCGGCTCGGGCGAGCGGCACCAGCCACTGTTCCTTCTGCGCATCGCTGCCGAACAGGGCGATGCTGCGCAGGGCCAGTCCGCCCTGGACCGCGACCACCGTGCCCATCGAGCCGTCGCCGCGGGAGATCTCCATGTTGACGAGGCCGGCGGCGAGCGGCGACATCTCGGTCAGGCCCGGGCCCTCGACCCCGTCGGTGAGCAGGTCGAGTTCGCCGAGCCGGCGGGCCAGGTGGATCGGGTATTCGGCCTTGTCCCAGGCCTCGGTCAGTTCGTCCAGCGTCTCCGTGGCGAACGTGCGGGCGCGGTCCCAGAAGGCCCGGTCGGCGGCGGGCACGTCGGCGAACACACCGTAGTAGTCGGTGTCGAGGGGCATGGAGACGTCGTAGTCGGGCACGGTTTCCCTTTCGTGGAGGACAGGCGAGGGGTTCAGCGGGTGGCCACGGTGGCCACCCCGGCCGGGTGGAAGAGGACGCCGTGCGCGGACATCGAGGCCCCCGACCGGTCGAGCAGCGGGGTCAGCCCGCCGGTGTGGTGCGGGTAGTTGGCCCCGAGGATCATGCAGGCGTCGATGTCGGCGGCCGTCTGCACGGTGCCCTCGGCGAGCATCCGCCCGGCTTCGTCGGCGAGGCCGTGCAGCAGGTGCCGGCGCACGTCCGCCTGGCTGCCGGGCACGACCGGACGTGCGTCGACGGGCGGCAGGATCTCCGCGACGGCCGCGGCGGCCGCCGGCGTGAGCACGCCGTCGGGGCCGACGTAGCTGGGCAGCGAGAGCTGCACGATCCGGCGCAGGCTCGGGCTGACCGTGAACCGGTCGGCGAAGCCCTGCTCCATGGTGTCGAGAATGTGCAGCTGCACGGCCGGTCCGATGTGACGGATGAGGGCGAGCGGCGTCATCGGGAAGCCGTCGCCGACGAGGGCGGTGTCCACGAGTTGCGCGTCCGCACCGGCATCGATCAGGGCGAGCGCGTCGCTGAACCAGCGGGTGATCAGGCGGTTGACGACGAACCCGGACGAGTCGGCCACGAGCACGGCCGTCTTGCCCAAGCGGCCGGCGAGGGTGAAGGCCGCCTCGACGGTCTCCTGGCTGGTGTCGGGCGCCCGCACGATCTCCACCAGGGGCAGCACGGCGACCGGGTTGAAGAAGTGGAACCCGACCAGGCGTTCCGGGTGGAGCAGGTGTGCGCCCTGGTCGGCGATCGAGAGCGAGGAGGTGTTGGTGAGCAGTAAAGCGCCCGGTTTCACGACCGCCTCGATCGAGGCCCAGACGTCCCGTTTGACGGTCAGGTCTTCGAAGACCGCCTCGATCACGATGTCGCAGCCGGACAGGTCGGCCACGTCGGTCGTGCCGCTGATCAGGGCGGAGACGCGGGCGCTCTGCGCATCCGTCATCGTGCCCCGGGCGACGGCCCGTTCGAGCTGGTCGGCGATGCAGTCGATGGCCTGGCTGACCCGGTCGGGCGTGAGGTCGGTGATCAGCACGGGGACGTCGAGGCGCTCGGCGAAGACGAGCGCGAGCTGGGTGGCCATGCGCCCGCCGCCGACCACGCCGACCGCGGCGGCCGACTCACCGGACCCGCCGTGGCGGCTGCGCTTACGGGCGGCCTGCAGGGCATAGAAGGCGTAGATGCTGGCCCGGCACTCGTCGCTGTAGAGCAGCGTGCCGAACGCGGCGATGGTCTCGGCCGCGACCGGGTCGCCGCCGCCGGCGAGCCGCTGCTCCGTGCGGGTGGAGGGTCCGGCGTGGGCTGTACCGGCGGTGCCGGCGGCGGACCCGCGGGTCTCGGCGGCCGTTCGGGTGCCGGCCTGCCAGGTGGTCAGAAGGGTGAGTGCGGCGTCGACGGCCGGGATGGCCCCGGGGATCCGCCTGGCCACGGCGGCGCGCACGTCGGCCGGGTCCCACGAGGCGGGGCGCGATCCGGGCCGTGCCACGGATGCCGCGGCGGTCGCGGCCGCCGTCGGGGCGGGGGTCTCCGTTCCGGCCAGCACCTCCGCCGCCCAGGCGAGGGAATCCGTGACGAAGTCCTCGTCGCCCAGGACCACATCGACCAGGCCTCGCCGCAGGGCCTCTCCGGCGGCGAGGTGTCGCCCGGACAGCGACCGGGTGACCGCGATGTCGGCGGCATCCGCGACCCCGATCAGCTCGCTCAGCGAGGAGAGGCCGCCCCAGCCGGGCACCAGCCCCAGCCGCACCTCGGGCAGGCCGATGCTACGGGCGGAGCGGGCCACGGTGCGGTAGTCGGCGCGGAGTGCGAGTTCGAGGGCGCCGCCCAGGGCCGTGCCGTTGATGAAGGCGAAGGTCGGCAGGCCGAGCCGGCTGATCCGGTCCAGCACCGAGTAGCCCTCGCGGGCGATGCGTTCGCCGTCTGACCGGGAGGTGGCGAACCGGAACGGGCCGAGATCGGCGCCGGCCCCGAAGATGGCCCCCTCGCCGGTGAAGGCGACGGCGTCCACCTGGCCGGCGTCGAGCGAGTCCACCGCGTCGCGCAGGGCCGTGAGCGCGTCCCAGGTCCAGGAGAGGAGTGCGCCGGGAGGAGGGCTGAAGGCCACCAGGGCGAATCGGCGGCCACCGACGGTTCGGTTGCTGACGTCGACTTGTGTGCTCAGCCCATTGTGCACGGTGCCCCCTTGCGCCGGTCATGAAATGCGTAAGTACAAGTTGTACCTGAGACTCAGTCTCAGGTCAAGTGATACTCAGTCTCACGCCGAGGGCGCTACGGAGGCGGAACGGAGCTGCGCCTCGATGGCGCGGGCCACCGCGCCCGGCGGTGTGGCCGCCGGGAAAACGGCGACGATCACGGCATCCGTCTGCGTTTTGCCACGGCCGTTCGCGACCCCATCCGGGTGGAACAGACGACTGACTTCCGCCAGCTCGGCATCCAGCGCGTCGGTCCCGACCTGCTCGGCGCCGCGGATCAGCCGGCGCAGAACGTAGTTGTGCGTGGCCGTCACTGCGGCCGCGAATCGAATCGTCGTCAGGGCCGGAACATCGGGGACTGCGGCGCGGAGATAGCTGGCGAAAATGCGTTCGTACCGGATCGCCATGATGGTTTCCCGGTCTCGCAGCACGGGGGTCTGCCGCACCACCTGGTCCCGGATGCGCACGATCTCCAGGCGTTCGCGGAACCGCTTGAAGACCATGGTGGCGGCCTCGGTGACGGCACGCCAGGGATCGTCGTGCGGGGCCGTGAAGTAGGCGCCGATCAGCGCGATCAGTTCATCGTGGTCGGCGAAGATCACATCGTCTTTCGAGCGGAACTGCCGGAAGAAGGTGCTGCGGGAGACCCCCGCCGCCTCGGCGATGTCCACGGTGCTCGTCGCCTCATAGCCCTGCTCGAGGAACAGGCGCACGGCGATATCGGCGACAGCCACCCGGGAGAGCGGTCGGTGCTGCCGGGACGCGTCGGCAGGAGGGGAGGATCCCTCGGGAAGTACGGACATAGTCTGGCGAAATTAGCACGGAACTCCCGGGTTCCGCGGAGCCTAGACCGGGCGGCGCCTTCCGGGCATTCTGGGACGGACGACGGGAGCAGCATGTCCATATCTGATCGAGGCGTCCACCCTCCGGCCCACCGCGCGCCGGTCGAGGGCCGTCGCATGGTTCGTTACGCGTGGATCTGCGTGGCGGTGCTGCCGGTCTCCTTCGTCGCGGCCATGATCCTCGGCGACGCCCTGCTCAGCCTCCAGGGCTACGACAGCGGCACGGAATCGCCGATCCCGATCGGAGTCCTGCTGCTGGCCGGTATTCCCGCCGTGCTGGTCCTGATCGCGCCGACCGTCCCGGCGATGTGGTTCGGCTTCCGGGCGCGGCGCCTGGGCGCGTCCTCCGGCCTCATCCCGGCCGTGATCGGGGCGACGGTGCTGGCCTTCGGCGTTCTCACGAACACACTTCCCCTCCTGTTCAGCAGGTGAGCCGCCGGCTGGAGCGCACTCCCCGGAAACCCACTCTGGTCTCGGGCGCGAATCCGGGGTAACGTTTCGGGCAGCCTGTCATGCACCCTCGTCGCCATTCACGGACCCGGAGGGGTTGGACAGGACATCCGGTGCGCTGACTCTCACGTTTCTTCTCGCCTGAGAGCGCTCCCCCCCAGCACTGTGACGCAGTCCAAAAGAAGAAGGTCGGCATGGAGTTCAGTCCCCCCTGCGTGAAGAAGGCATGCCACGGGCGGATGCGCACGCGCGCTCCAGCCGGCGAGACGCTGGCGGATGAGGAAATCTGGTTCCAGTGCGAGGAATGCGGCACCGAGAAGCACTCCACGAACCTCGGCGCCCACGACGCCCGCTAGAAGCCCGCAGCCCCGTCTGCACCGACCATGTCCCCGACCACGTCTCCGGCGTGAACGAATTCGACGGAGATTTTGCCCGAAACGGCCTCAAACGCTCAGGAACACAGGTTTTAAGCGAGAATCTCCGTCGAATTGGTTAGGGGCTACGGGGCGGTCGGTTGCGAAGCGGGTGGCGCGGCCGCCTGCGCGGCGAGCCGGGCACGCACGACGTCCATATCGAGGGTCTTCAGCGCCTGCACCAGCGTCTCGAGCTGGGTCGGGTTCAGCGCTCCCGCCTGGGAGAAGACCGGCATCTGCTCCTTGAACGCCATCAGGGTCGGGATCGACGAGATCGAGTATGTGCGGGCGAGCTGCTGCTGGGCCTCGGTGTCGACCTTGCCGAAGGCAACATCCGGATGCTGCTCCGAGCCGGCCTCGAAGGTCGGCGCGAAGGACCGGCACGGTCCGCACCAGGCCGCCCAGAAGTCCACCAGGACGATGTCGTTGTCGGCCACGGTCTGGTTGAACGTGGCGTCGGTCAGAGTGAGTGTGGCCATTCGGCTTCCTTCTTTCTCGTGAGGTGAAACGGGTCAGTCGCGCCGGTCAGCGCACCTGTTCGCCGGCCTGGCGCCAGGCGCCCATGCCGCCGCGCACCGAATACGACACATACCCCTTCTCGGCCAGCAGCCGGGCGGCGGAGGCGGAGCGCGCGCCGGACCGGCAGATCGCCACGACGGGGCGGTGTTTGGGGATGCCGGCCGTGCTGGTCTGCAGTCGGTCCAGCGGCACGTGCTTGGCCTGCGGCGAATGTCCGCTGCGCCATTCGTCCTGGCTGCGCACATCGACCAGGGTCGCCCCCGAGGCCATCAGCTGTTTGGCTTCTGCCACCCCGATGGTCTTGTAGGGCTTGGTGAAGATGGCCTTGAGTGAGTCGAGCATTCCCATGGAACGGGTCCTTTCGGTGATGAAGAAACGGGTGCGGGTGCAGGTGCGGAGCTCAGCCGGTGACCAGGGCGTAGACGCTGGCCACGCTCACCCCGGCGGCGACGACCAGCACGACGCCGGCGAAGGTGGCTTTGACCTTGCGTTCGGAGAGCCGGGTGGCGAATCGGGCGGCGACCAGCGAGCCCGCGATGGCGGCTCCCGCGAAGGTCAGCACGAGGGGCCAGTCCAGCGCCAGCGTGCTGGCGTACGCGGCCAGTCCCGCGGCCGAGTTGATCACGATGATCACGAGGGACGTGCCCACGGCGACTCCGATGCCCAGGCCGAGCACGAGGGTCAGCGCCGGCACGATGATGAAACCGCCGCCGATGCCGAGCAGGCCGGTCAGGAACCCCACCAGCGCCCCCACCAGCAGGGCCCGGGGCACGTGGGTGCGCAGGTTGCGGCGCTCGGGGCTCACAACGGCCGCCTGGCCCCGCTTCGGGATCATCCGGATGCCGGCGATCACCATCAGGGCGGCGAACACGAGCATGAGCAGGTTCGGGTCGAGCATCCGGTTGACGGCCGCACCCAGCCAGGCGGCCGGGATGCCGGCGAGCGCGACGATCGTCGCCGTGCTCCAGTCGACGCCCTGACGGATGCGCGGCAGCACCCCGACCAGCGCGGCCAGGCCCACGACGATCAGCGAGGAGGGGATGGCCTCGGCGGGGCTGAGCCCCAGCGCGTAGACGAGGGCGGGGACGGCGATGATCGAGCCGCCGGCCCCGACGAGCCCGAGCAGGCCGCCGACCAGCAGTCCGAGCGGCAGGGCGAGGAGAAGTACCCCCATGATCAGGCGTGCGCCGGCACGCGCAGTGCGGCCCAGGCGTTCGGGGCCACGCTGGAGCGTCGGCCGCCGCGCGAGAGACACCCGATGTAGTACTGCTTCACGATCATGGGTATCCTCCGGAGTCAGCCGACCGCAACGGATGCGGTGGATCGCCCCAGTCTCGCACATACCCCTGGGGGTATGCAAGAAGCCCGGTGGCGTAGCGTGTATCCCGCTGCTGGCCGCCGATCTCAGGCCAGTCTCCCCCACCCGGAAATGAGCCCCCACCATGGCAGACGGATCGCCCGCCGCACCATCGGCCGCCACCGGGCAGGAGTCCGCGGGCCGTCAGCGCCGAGCCGGACGACCGCACGAAAACGTTTTGTCCCGGAAGCTCATCACCGAGGCGGCGCTGACCGTGATCGGAGTCGAGGGTTACGGCGCCTTCACGATGTCGAGCCTGGCCCGGCGCCTGAGCGTAGCCCCGTCGGCCCTCTACAACCACGTCACCTCCAAGCAGGAGGTACTGCGATGGTTACAGGACCACGTGATGACCCAAGTGGACGTCAGCGGGTTCACCGCGGAGCCGTGGGACGCCGCGGTGCGCCGCTGGGCCTGGTCCTACCGTGACGTCTTCGCCGGCCACGTTCCCCTGATTCCCATCGTCGCCGTGCTGCCCGTCGCCGGCGCCCCCGAGACCCTGAAGATGTACGAGAAAGTCGCCGTCGGCCTGGCCGCAGCCGGGGTACCGGCAGCCCTGATCGTGCCGGGCATCGTTGCCCTGGAGTCGTTCATCTTCGGCTCCGCCCTGGACGCCACGGCCCCCGCCGACATCTTCGACACCGCGGACCTGTCCGGCACCAGCCCGACCTTCACCGCCGCGGTCGCCGCCCAGGACCGGGACACCGGCGAGCCGGCCGACGTCGCGTTCCGGTTCGGCCTGGACGCCCTCCTGGCCCAACTGGACTCGACCCGGCAAAAGGCCTCGGCCGACTGATCCGCCTCGGCAACGATCTGCAGGCAGTTTTCTTCATTCGCTTGCAATCTCGCAGGTCCACACCCAAACTAAACGAACTCAATTCATTTTGAGTCACAAACCCCCTCCCCACGACGCCTCGTCAGAGCTGACGCGCGCGCCCTGCTTCCCGAAAGAGTCATCATGACCGAAGTTTCCACCAGGGCCGCACCGGCTCCGGGCACCCCCGCTCACGCGCACAGCGCTCAGATCCACGACGCGGCGGGCACCCGCCACGGCATCACGGGCAAGGGACTCAAGGGCGGGCAGCTGGGCCTGCTGGCCGTCGTCGTGATGGGCGTCTCCTCGGTCGCCCCCGCCTACAGCCTGACCAGCTCGCTCGGTGCGACCGTGAGCGAGGTCGGATTCCAGGTTCCGGCGATCTTCATCGTCGCCTTCATCCCGATGATCCTGGTGGCACTGGCCTACCGTGAGCTCAACGCCGACTCCCCGGACAGCGGAACGTCGTTCACCTGGACCACCAAGGCGTTCGGACCGTTCGTCGGCTGGATGGGCGGTTGGGGCATGCTCGCCGCCAACATCATCGTGCTCTCCAGCCTGGCCGGCGTCGCCGTCAGCTTCTTCTACGTCTTCCTCGGCGAGGTCTCCGGCAATCCCGCCCTCGCCGACCTCGCCGACAACACCGCGGTGAACATCATCACCTGCCTGGCCTTCGTCGCCCTCGCCGTCTGGGTCAGCTACCGCGGCCTGCACGCCACGAAGCTCGTGCAGTACGGCCTGGTCGGGTTCCAGCTGGTCGTGCTCGGCATCTTCACCGTCTCGGCCCTGATCGGCGCCGGCGCCGCCGCCTCGACCACGGCCATCCCCTTCAGCTGGGAGTGGTTCGATCCCACCCAGGTGCAGAGCTTCAGCCAGTTCGCCGCCGGAATCTCGCTGGCGATCTTCGTCTACTGGGGCTGGGATGTCTGCCTCACCATGAACGAGGAGACCAAGGGCGGCCAGAAGACGGCCGGCAAGGCGGGAACCCTGACCGCGCTCGTCGTGCTCGGGCTCTACCTCGCTCTGATCGTGGCGACCATGATGGTGTCCGGCATCGGTGTCGACGGCATCGGGCTCAGCAACCCGGACAACCAGGGCAACATCTTCGCGGCCATCGCGTCGCCGATCATGGGGCCGCTCGCCGTTCTGATGTCCCTGGCCGTGCTGGCCAGCTCCGCCTCCTCGCTGCAGTCCACGATGACATCGCCGGCACGGACACTGCTGGCGATGGCCCACTACAACGCGCTCCCGCCGAAGTTCGCCAGCATCAGCAAGCGGTTCGGCTCCCCCGGCTACGCCACGATCGCCGCCGGCGCCATCGCGGGCGGGTTCTACGCGGTCATGACGATCATCAGCGTCAACGTTCTCAACGACACCATCATGTCCCTGGGCCTGATGATCTGCTTCTACTACGCGCTCACCTCCTTCGCCTGCGTCTGGTACTTCCGGCAGAGCCTGTTCAGCAGCATCCGAAATTTCTTCATGCGCCTGCTCGTCCCGGGACTCGGGGGCCTGATGCTCAGCATCGTCTTCGTTCAGACCGCGGTGAGCAGCTGGAGCCCCGACTTCGGAAGCGGTTCCGAGGTCTTCGGGATCGGGCTGGTCTTCGTGATCGGCGTCGGACTGCTGCTCCTGGGCGTCGCCGTGATGGGCCTGACCTACTGGCGCCAGCCGAGCTTCTTCCGCGGTGAGACCCTGCGCCAGGACACTCCCGCACTGGTCGTGCCCGAGTAGGGGCCGGCCGGCCTCACGGCGGGGGTGGAGCGCGCTCTGGCGTAGCGTGGGTGCAGCAATGACCGCACCCCGCTCCGCTCCCCCGGCATCCGGGCTGCCCCGCGCCTGGACGGGGCACTCCCGCGGCAGCCGCGACTACCGCCGGCTCCTGGCCGGCCTGTTCTTCGCCGGCATCGCGACCTTCGCCCAGCTCTATTCGCCCCAGGCGACGCTGCCCCAGATCGCAGCGGACCTGCACGTCGGCGCGGCGACCGCCGCCCTCGTGGTCTCCGCCTCCACGGTGGGCCTGGCGATCGGCGTCATCCCGTGGTCGGCGGTCGCCGACCACATCGGTCGCGTGCGGGCGATGACCGTCGCCGTCACGGCGGCCACCGTGTTCGGGCTCGTGGTGCCGTTCGCGCCCACCTTCCCGCTGCTCCTGACCGGGCGACTGCTGGAGGGCCTGATGATCGGGGGCGTTCCCGCCATCGCCATCGCCTATCTCAGCGAAGAGATCACGCCCGGCCACGCCGCGCGCGCGGCCGGCACCTATGTCGCAGGCACCACCATCGGCGGTCTGCTCGGCCGGCTCGTGGCTGGACCCGTCGCCGAGCTGTCGAACTGGCGCATCGGGGTCTTCTCCGTGGCAGTCCTCTGCGCGGTCGCGGCTGCACTGTTCGTGGCCCTCGCCCCGAAACCGCGGGGCTTCGTTCCGCGACGGGCGCGTGCGCGAAACCCCGCGGAGAGCCTCCATCGCCTGCTCGCCGTCAACCTCCGCTCACCGCGGCAGCTGGCCTTGTACGCCCAGGGGTTCCTCCTGATGGGCGGCTTCGTCGCCCTCTACAACTACCTCGGCTTCCGGCTCGCAGCACCGCCGTTCAACCTGCCGCAGACCCTGATCAGCCTCGTCTTCATCGCCTATCTCGCCGGCACGTGGTCCTCGGCCCAGGCCGGCATCCTCGCATCCCGGTTCGGTCGCCGCGCCGTTCTCCTCGTCTCGATCGCGGTCATGGTCACCGGGGTGCTCCTGACCCTGACGACCGCGGTCCTGCCGGTGCTGATCGGCCTGGTCGTGGCCACCGCGGGGTTCTTCGCCGCGCACGCGATCGCCTCCGGCTGGACCGGAAGCGATGCCACCACCGGGCGCGCGCAGGCCTCGTCGCTCTACAACTTCTCGTACTACGCCGGCTCGAGCCTGTTCGGCTGGCTGGGCGGGGTTTTCTTCGTCAGCTTCGGCTGGCTGGGCACCGCGGGCATGGTGGCCGGCCTCGCCGCCCTGGCCGGAGCCCTCACGCTGGCTCTGCTCCCCCGCGGTCGCGCCGGAATTGCACTGCCGAGCGGGTGTCGTAACTTCTGAATCGTCACTGCTCGTGCGGTGCCGGAACGAACAGGGAGTGCACCATGACCAATGTCGAGTTGCTCGTCTACGCCGACCGTCTGGGTGGCACCATCCACGATCTGCGGGCACTGCTCGACGGGCCGCTGCGGGCCTTCGGGAGCGTGCACGTGCTGCCGTTCTATGTTCCCTTCGACGGAGCGGATGCCGGCTTCGACCCGATCGACCATGCCGCGGTGGACCCGCGCCTGGGCACCTGGGACGACATGCGCAGCCTGGCCGGCACGCGCGGTCTGACAGCGGACCTGATCGTCAACCACGTCTCCTCCTCCTCGGTCGAATTCGTCGATTGGCTCGCCCGCGGCACCGCCTCCGCCTACGAGGGCATGTTCCTCACCTTCGACACCGTCTTCCCGCACGGGGGCACCGAGAAGGACATCACCGCGTTCTACCGGCCGCGGCCCGGCCTCCCTTTCTCGGCCTACCAGGGCGCCGACGGCAGTCGCCACCTGGTCTGGACGACCTTCATGCCCACCCAGGTCGACCTGGACGTGCACCACCCCGCGGCCCTCGCCTACCTGGCCCGGGTGCTGAAGACGCTGGCCGGCGGCGGGGTCACGACCGTGCGCCTGGATGCCGTCGGGTACGCCGTCAAGACGCCGGGCACCGACAGTTTCATGACGGAGCAGACCCTCGCGTTCGCCCGCACGGTCGTGGAGATGGCGCACGAGGAGAAGCTGGAGGTGCTGGTCGAGGTGCACGCGCATTACAGCCAGCAGCTCGCGATCGCCCCGATCGTGGACCGCGTCTACGACTTCGCGCTCGCGCCGCTGCTCCTGCACTCGCTGGGCACCGGAACGGTGGACCGGCTCGCCCGCTGGTTCGAGATCCGGCCGGAGAACGCGATCACCGTGCTCGACACCCACGACGGCATCGGCATCATCGACGCGGGTCCGATCGGAACGAAGCCCGGCCTGCTGACCCACGACGACATGGTGGACATCTTCGCGCGGGCGCACACGGCCACGGCCGGCCACTCCACGATCGCATCCGTGGTGCCCGAGTGGTTCACCCTGCCGCACCAGATCAACGCGACGTTCTTCAGCGTGCTCGGCGGCGAGGACCTGCCCTACTTCCTGGCCCGCGCCGTGCAGCATTTCCTGCCCGGTCGCCCGCAGGTCTACTACGTCGGCCTCCTCGGCGGGCTCGACGACTCCGCACTGTTCGCCCGCACCGGCAACGGGCGGGACGTGAACCGCCACGTCTACACGGCCGGGGAGATCGAGCAGGCCCTGACGACCGACATCACCCGGGCGCAGCTCGGCCTCGCCCGGCTGCGGTCGACCCACCCCGCGTTCGACGGTGACTTCTCCTGGGGCGTCACCGGCGACGACGCCCTCGAGCTCCGCTGGTCGCACGACGACGCCACCGCGCGACTCGCCGTGACCACCACGGTGGGCGCGCCGACCGTGAGCATCGTCCTGACGGATGCCGGGCACACGCAGGTGCTCGACACCCTGGCGGCCGTCGCCGACTGGACCCTCGTGATTCGCTGATCGCGGCGCGCCCGGGGCCCGAGTCCGGGCGTTCGCGCTTGACTGAGCTGTGCGCACCCGAACCCGCTGTTACCGCGACGGAATCCTCGTCGACGAGGATTTCCCCCTCGTCGACGTGTCCGAGCATCTCGCCCTGCCCGCCAGCGTCGTCTGGGTCGACCTGTCCGACCCCGACGAAAGCGACCTGGCCCTCCTGGCCGACGAGCTCGGTCTGCACGAACTGGCGGTCGAGGACGCCCTCAACCTGCGGCAGCGGCCCAAGCTCGACCGTTACCCGGACCACCTGTTCCTGTCCGCATATTCCATCAGCCTGGAGAAGTCCACGGCCCGGGTCAGCACGAACGAGATCGCCGCGTTCATCACCGACCAGGCGCTGGTGACCGTGCACAAGAACGGCCGATTCGACCTGGACGCGGTGGTGAACCGCTGGGATTCCACCCCGGACCTGGCCACGAATGGGGTCTCCTACCTCCTTCACGGCCTGCTGGACTACCTCGTCGACGGGTATTTCGAGGCGGTCGAGGCGCTGGACGACGAGATCGAGGATCTCGAAGACCTTCTGTTCCTTCCCAACAGCGACCAGGAACAGGTTCAGCGGCGCTCCTTCGAACTGCGCAAGAGCCTGGTGACGCTGCGGCGGATCATCCTCCCGATGCGCGAGGTTGTGAACACGCTGCTGCGCCGCGACCTGCACCTGCTCCAGGACGAGATGGGTCCCTATTTCCAGGACGTGTACGACCACGTGCTGCGGGCCATGGAGTGGACCGAGAGCCTGCGGGACCTGGCCACCAGCATCCTCGAGGCCAATCTCGCCATTCAGGGCAACCGGCTCAACGTGATCACCAAGAAGGTCACCGGGTACGCGGCTATCATCGCCGTGCCCACCGCCATCACCGGGTTCTACGGCCAGAACGTTCCCTACCCCGGATTCGCCCAGCCGCTCGGGTATTACACCTCCGGCGCACTGATCCTCGGCCTCTCGGGGCTGCTCTACCTGCTGTTCAAACGCAACGACTGGATCTGATCGGCTGGCGGCACCCCCGGCGTCACGGCACCCAGTAGCCGGTCTTGCCGAGCAGCCGGGTTTCGAGATCGGCCTGCGGCGACACGTCGATTTCCGGCCCGAACACGCCCATGGTGCGCCAGGCATCCGCCTGGGGAACGATCTGCTCCCAGAGGTTCTCGACCAGAGGTGCCGGCAGGGAGTAGTCGAGCCCGATCAAGCGCGCGATCGACCACGCCTGGAACGCACGGTAGATGCTCACGTGCTGCAGGTACTCGGCAAGCGTGAAATCGCCGTAACTGAGATGAACGATCGCGTCGGGATCGAGTTCACGGTTGACGGCGCCGGTGGCGAGGTCGTTCAGTCGGTCGTAGGCCGCGATCGGATCCTGTCCGAGGAGGTCGCCGTCGTACGTGTCGCCGACCTCGTCGATCGTGCGTCCGGAGAGAACGTCGGGCACCCAGGCCTCGTCACGAGCGTGCTCGGCGACGATGTCGCCCAGGGTCGGATCCGGCCTGCGTGTCCAGTCGGACGGAGCCGGCATCGTGAGCTGCGTTGGAATGAGCCGGTCGAGCACGGAGCGCAACGCGGCATCCGCCTGGAGAAACATCTCTTTCTGCTTCATCCCCGCACGCTAGCACGGAGCGTGAAGAGTGGTCGGAGGCCGCGGTTCGCCCCTGTCGTTTCGCGGCCCCCGGTCGTGCGGCGCCCCGGTTACCCGAGCGCCAGTCTGGAGGTGAAGGCTCAGTGCTTGAAAGCGTCCTTGACGTTTTCGCCGGCCTTCTTCACGCTGGCCTTGGACTGCTCGGCCTTGCCTTCGGCGATCTTGGAGTCGTCATTCGTGGCCCGGCCGACGGCCTCGGTGGCCTTGCCCTTGAGGTCTTCGGCGGCGTTCTCGATCTTGTCGGATGCGCTCATGGCGTGTTCCCTTTCGGTTGATGTCTCGTGGGTGGCAGCCAGGCGCGGGTGCGCCAGACGAACATGCTCGCAGCCGTCGGTTCCCCGGCGTCCACATCATCATCGCCATCGTCATCGGCCGGCCCGATGAGCAACGCATCGAACGTGGGCAGGACGGCACCGGCAGGTTTGGTGTCATCGGCGGCGAGTGAGTGGAACATCGGGCATCCTTCGGGTCTGCGATTGAGGCTGTCAGTGATAAGACGTGGGTTGTGCCATATTTGTCACACGTATTTGTCAAAAGTTTTTTGAACACGGCGGTGAAGGAGGCGGAGGGACGATGACAACGACCCCGACTCGGGCGCCGCTCGCGTCTCCCCTCGAGTCCTTCCCCGACCAGACCCTGGCCGATCGCGCCGCGGACGGGGACATGCGGGCCTTCGAGGTGCTCGTGCGCCGCTACGGCCCGCTGATGCGGGTGTATGCCAGCCGGGTCCTGGGGTCGAACGACGAGATGGACGACGTCGTGCAGGAGGCCTTCATCACGGCCTGGCAGCAGCTTCCCACCCTCGAGAACGGCGCCGCCGTCAAGAGCTGGCTGATGCGGATCGTCAGTCGCAAGAGCATCGACCGGGTGCGCGCACGGCGTCGGCACGTGGACATCGACCTCACGGATGCCGCGGCTCCGGAACACGAATCCCCGCATAGACTCGTGGAAGCGGAGTCACAGACGGAAGAACTCACACGTGTTCTCGCTACACTGCCCGAAGACCAGCGACGCTGCTGGATGCTCCGGGAACTGGCAGAGTGCAGCTACGGCGAGATCGCCGAACAGCTGGAACTGCCCGTCTCGACGATTCGCGGATTATTGGCCCGAGCACGCAAAACCCTGCTTCACGAGATGGAGGAATGGCGATGACCTCATCGAATGATCCCTCCGCAACATCCGTCGCTGATGACGACACCGCTCGCGAACTCGCGCAGTACGACGGTCACACCTTTGAACAGCTGAGCGAATATCTCGATCGGGACCGCACGCCCGCCAACCCGAGTATCGACGGCTCCCCGGAGTGCCAGATCGCCCTGAAGGGGATGCAGCGGCTTCGGAAGGCGCACCGCGCCCTTTTGGACGAGGACGTGCGGCGCGAAGTCGAGGGCGGTGACGGCTGGGTGTCGTCGATCCTGGCGCACATCAGCCTCGAGGCACGCGCAGGGCGCGACATCCCGATCGAGCACCCCTCGCCGGCCGCACGCCTGGTCGTGACCGAAGGGGCCGTGCGCGGCATTCTGCGGGCCGCGGGTGACAGCCTCCCGAACATCATCGTGGGCCGGTGCGGTCTGGACGGCGACGTGACCGTGCCGGGTACACCCATCACCGTGCGTGTCGATGCCTCGATCCGAGAGGGTGAGAATATCCCGGCCACAGCAGACGCCCTGCGGCAGGCGGTCTACGCCGCCCTGCGCCAGCACACCGACCTCACCGTTGCCGCGGTCGACATCACGATCCGCGACCTCTACGCCGGAGTCGCAGCAGCCGCCGCCCCGCGAACGGAATCGAGCACCGATGAGTGACGTCCTCCCCTCCGAGGAGCAACTCGACGACCTGATCCGGGCCGTCCCCGGCGTGGACGAGCTGTACTCGTCCGCCCCACTCGTGGCCGCCGTGATCGCCACGGCGGTTGACGCGGTGACCGGCCGATCACCCTCGGCTGGTTCCGTAGAGATCGCTCAGGGAAAGTCGGGTCTGAGCGTTTCGGTCAAGATCGGCATCGTCGAGTCATTCGCCGCCACCGACGTGTGCCGCCGCGTACACGACGCCATCGCGGAGCAGCTCGACCGGTCCGGCACCGGGCCGGTGGACGCGATCACGGTCACGGTGGCCCGAATCGGCTGACGGTCTCAGTCGACCTCATTCGCCCAGGCTGCCCCGTCGAACCGGATGAGCAGGCAGCTCTCGGACTCCAGCCACTGAGCGGGCGTGCCGAGCGCGGCGTTCAGCTGCTCCAGTCGCCGGGCGATCGGCCGCGCCTCCGCGCCGGCGAGCCGGGCCTGGAAACCGACGATCCGGGTCGGATACAGCCGCAGTGCGCGCGGTACCGCGCCGCTCGTCTCGAGCACGAAAACGAAGGCCTGATCGTTGCGTTCCACGGGGTCGACCGCGTAGTCGTCCACGAAATCGCCCGCGCTGTAGATGATCGGCCGACTGCGGTAGACCTCGACCGCCCGCACGATGTGCGGCGAATGCCCGTAGACGACTCCGGCGCCGGCATCGATCATCGCGTGCGCGAACACCCGGTGCTCGGCCGGGACCGAGCGACCCCAGTTGCCGCCCCAGTGGGCGGAGACGATCAGGAGGTCCACCCGGCCGCTGATCTGCCGCACGAGCCGGAGGAGGTCGTCGACGCGGGCATCCGGCAGGTCGACCGGAACGTAGTGCACACCCGGATGCCCCGGGCCGGCTACCCACCCCGGTTCGTTGTCCGTCACCGCGATGAACCCCACCGTGGCCTCGTCGTTTCGCCAGTAGGCCGGCCGCCGGGCCTCGTCCTCGTCGCGACCGGCGCCGGCACGCCCGATCCGATACCGGTCGAGCGTCCCGAGCATGTCTTCGAGCGCGCCCGTGCCGTAGTCGAGCACATGGTTGTTGGCCAGGGAGACGATGTCGATGCCCGCGGCCGTCAGGCATCCGGCGTTCCGGGTAGCGGAGCGGAAGTGGAACACCTTCCCCGGCCACGGCGTGCCGTCATCCGAGAGCACGCACTCCAGGTTGCCGATCCGCAGGTCGGCGTCGGCCAGGACCGGCAGGGTGTCGCCCCACGGGAAGGCCGGGTCGGCCGACTCGGCCAGATGCTCGTTGACGAGCCGACCGAGCATCACGTCTCCGAGGAAAACGATTCTCATTCCGGCAGTGTAGGTCGCCCGGGGAACCCTCGCGCCCTTCCCCGCGACCTTCGGGGCGACACCGGCTCCGGTCACCCCGCCGCGTAGCCTTGACCCATGCCCCTGAAACCAGCGTTGAACAAAGACACCCGCCTCTGCATCTCCCTCGCTGCCCGGCCGAGCAACCTCGGCACGCGCTTCCACAACTACCTCTACGCGGAGTTGGGCCTCGACTTCATCTACAAGGCGTTCACGACCACGGACATCGCCACGGCCATCGGCGGGGTGCGGGCGCTGGGCATCCGTGGGTGCTCCGTGTCGATGCCGTTCAAAGAGGACGTCATCGCGCTGGTCGACGAGATGGACGCGTCCGCGACCGCCATCCGGTCGATCAACACGATCGTGAACGACGAGGGCTGCCTGCGGGCCTCGAACACCGACTACATCGCCGCGGCCGAGCTGATTCGCGCGCGCGGTATCGACCCCGCCACGCCGTTCCTGCTCCGCGGCAGTGGCGGGATGGCCAAGGCGGTCGCGGCGGCGTTCCGCGATTCCGGCTTCGAGCAGGGCACCCTGATCGCCCGGAACGAGAGCAAGGGGCGCGCCCTCGCCGACGAGCTCGGATTTCGGTGGGTGGCCGAGCCGACCGGGCTGACCGCCCCGCTGATCGTCAACGTGACCCCGATCGGGATGGCCGGAGGGGCGGAGTCGAATGACTCGGCCTACTCGGACGCGGCCATCGCCGCCGCGACCACGGTGTTCGACGTCGTCGCCCTGCCGGCCGAGACTCCGCTGATCCGCGCCGCCCGGGCGGCCGGGAAGGTCGTCATCACGGGCGCAGAGCTCATCGCGCTGCAAGCTGCGGAGCAGTTCGAGCGATACACCGGGGTTCGTCCGACCCCGGAGCAGATCGTCGCGGCCTCCGAATTCTCGCGGAGCCGATAGCCCGCGGCGGGGAGCGAGTGCTAGACAGTGGATAGGGCCGCATTCGGGCGGCCAGTTGTTCGATGAGGAGCATTCCATGAGTATCGAATTCATCCCGAACCGCTTCCAGGGCCAGACCGCGATCGTGACCGGGGCCGGGTCCGGAATCGGGCGCGCCACGGCCATCCGTTTCGCCCGCGAGGGCGCCAGGGTCATCGCCACCGACGTGGTGGCGGACCGCCTGGACCAGTTGACCGCGGACTTCCCCGACCTCGACATCACGACCCTCGTCGGTGATGTGAGCCTGGAGGACACGGCTCAGGCCCTGGTCACGGCCGCGGGCGGCACGGTGGACGTGCTCGCGAACGTGGCCGGCATCATGGATGCGTTCCTCCCGCTGGCCGAGATCGACGACGCCACCTGGGAGCGCGTGTTCGCGGTGAACCTCACCTCGGTCATGCGGCTCACCCGCGCGGTGCTGCCGGGCATGATCGAGGCCGAACACGGCGCGATCGTGAACGTGTCCTCGGAGGCCAGCCTGCGGGCATCCGCGTCGGGGGTCGCCTACGCCGCCTCCAAGCACGCCCTCAACGGGCTGACCAAGAGCGTCGCGGTGGTCTACGGGCCGAAGGGCATCCGGGCGAACGCCGTCGCCCCGGGCGCCGTGAAGACCAACATCGAGGCGCCGTTCAAGTCCGCCTGGGCGCAGGAGCGCCTCGGGCCGCTGATGGCGATCATCCCCACCTTCGCCGAGGCGGAGGAGCTTGCGGCCTCGATCACCTGGCTCGCGAGCAGCGACGCCAGCAACGTCAACGGCGTGATCCTGCCCGTCGACGGCGGCTGGGCCGCCATCTAGCCGAGCGTTCCCGCGCCGGCCCCTGACCGGCCTCGACGAACCAATTCGACGGAGATTCGGCTCTAAAAAACCGGATTCGGGCTGTTCGAGCTGGGTTCGGGCAAAATCTCCGTCGAATTGGTGAGGGGCCGCCGCCCGGCCGCCGCCCCGGGCGCCGTCAGAGGCCGCCCGGCCAGCGGATCGAAGGTCGCGCTCGGGCGCCCCAGCAGGTAGCCCTGGGCCAGCACGCATCCGCTGGCCCGCAGAATCTCGAGCTGGTCGCGGGTCTCCACGCCCTCGGCGACCACCTCGACGCCGAGCTTCAACGCGAGCGCGAGGATTCCCTGCACGAGCGGCACGGAGGCGGCGTCAGGCAGATTCATGATGAAGCTGCGGTCGATCTTGATCTGGTCGACCGGCAGGGTGTTGAGCCAGGCGAGGGTCGAGAAACCCGTTCCGAAGTCGTCGAGTGAAATATGGATGCCCAGACGGCGCAACTCCACTAGCCGTTCGACGATGCCGGGGAGGTCGATGAGAGCGCTGCTCTCCACAACCTCCAGAATGAGCCGCTCCGGGGCGAGGGCATGTCGGTTGAGTGCGGCTCGAACCGTCGGAACCAGTCTCCGGTCGAGCAGCGTGGCCGCGTCGAGGTTGACTGCGACGCCGTATGGCCGCACTGCCGGCCGCGGCCAGTCGGCGACCGCAGCACAGGCGGCTCCGACCACCCACAGGTCCAGTTCGGGCAGCAGGCCCATCTCCTGAGCCAGAGGCAGGAACGCAGCCGGAGCCAGAAGACCCAGCCGGGGGTGCTCCCAGCGGATGAGGGCCTCCGCGCCGACCACGCGCTCCTCCCCCGCACGGGAGATGTCGACGACCGGCTGGAAGTGCAGCCTCATCTGGTTCTCGTCCAGGGCACACGCCAGCTCCAGCGGCAGTGACGGGCCGGTGGCCCCCGGCTCCTCCTGGCGGCCCGCAACGGCGATCTGGTTGCGTCCGGTTCTTTTGGCCGTGTACATGGCGCCGTCGGCTTCGTCGAGCAGGTGCTCGCCGTGGCCTCCCGGTCCCGTGTGGACGGCCACGCCCACACTGGCGGAGATACGCAGGTCCTGGCCGGCCAGGTGGAAGGGATGGTTCAGGCAATCGACTGTCCGGCGGGCCAGCTCGATGGCCGCCGCCTCGCCCTCCAGCTCGGTGACCAGCACCGCGAACTCGTCACCGCCGAGCCGTCCGATCACGTCGCCGCCGCGCACCTCCGCGCGCAATCGCGCCGCGACCTGCCGCAGCAATTCGTCGCCGACCTGGTGGCCCAGGCGGTCGTTGACGCGTTTGAAGTTGTCGAGGTCGCAGAACAGAACGGCCGAGGTGGACCCGTCCCGGCATTCCGACAGTGCGGTGTCGAGTCGGGCCGCGAACAGGACCCGGTTGGGCAGGCCGGTCAAGGCGTCATGCTGCGACTGGTAACGAACCGTGGCGAGCAGCCTGGCCTTCTGCATGGCCGTGGCCCCCTGGTGGCTGACACCCTCGATCCGGGCCATGGCATCGACCAGAACCGCTTCCCCGACCGCGCCGCGCCAGCTGACCGTGGCGACGCCCATCAGCACATCCCCGGCGAGGAGCGGCACCGCCACCAGGCTGTGCACACCGACCGAGCGGACCAGGTCGCCCAAGGCGGGGCTGGCCCCGTCCGCGGTGATCAGAACGAGCTCCTGCCGGGTGAGCAGTCCGATCAATTCCGGCGTCTGGTCGACCGAAATCGTCGTCTGCAGGAACTGTTCGCGCTGGGGGGTTCCGAGCCCGGTGGATGCGACCGGGCGAAGCTCACCGAGGTCGGCGTCCCAGAGCAGGACCGCCGCGGAGTCACTGCCGACGATCGTCGGCAGTGCCAACGCGACGACATCCGCGATCCCCTCGACGCTGTCGCTGGTCGCCAGCTCGTGCGCGAGACTGAGCAGCGCGGCCGTGCGCAGCCCTCCGCGACGGGACTCCTCCAGCGCGGTGAACAGGTCGAGGGCGACCGCGGCGTGTCCGGCGTACGCCTCGAGCAGGGCCCGGTCGCCGACCATCGCGGTGTGTCCCACGGGGAACAGGGCGGCCAGGTGGCCGTGGATCCTGCGATTCGAGGCGATGTCGACGACCAGCGCGCGCTCGCCCAACTGCTCGCCGCGCAGCATCCGTTCGACCAGATCGTCGGCACGGGCCTCAGTGACCCCTCGGTGGCGCACCAGCGGGGCGCCGCCCCCGTCGGGTTCCACGATGAGCAGGTAGCCCGGCGCGAGCACGGCTGAGCCGGCGCGGTCGACGATCCGGGCAAGCATCTCGTCGAGGTCGTCGCTGCTGACGAGGTCCGCGGCGGCCAGCTGCACCTCCCTGACCTTGTCGCGCAGGACGGTGAGAGACGCGTCGACGAACCGGTTCCTGGCACGCCGGGACCACCAGTGTTCCCGCATTGACCAGGTCAGCTCGTATTCGCACTCCGGGTAACCGTCCGACTGGCACCGAGGGTGACTGACCCGAGCGGGTGCGAGACCGAAGATGGCGGGAACGGACGAGAACAGTCCCTGAGCATATTGGCAGTCCAGTCTGGAGGGCCGATAGCCCTCGTGGAGCCGGTAACCCACCGTCGCCGTGGTCTTGGCGACCTTGATGGCATCCATCGTGGACGTGGTGGTGAACTTCGGCACCATTCGCGGCATCTGGCGATAGATGGCGCCCGGCGAGGCGAACACGCTCAGCAACTGCACGAGCACGGGCTGAATGTCGCCGATCACCGACCCGGCGCCCACCGTGAACATCGTGTTCGGATCGTCGAGCACGGCCGTCGCCGCCTCGAACAGGCGGATGCGGGTGTCGTAGCCGACCCACGTGGACGGGTTCTCAAGAAGGGCCGCATCCTGATGCACGCCCGCCCGCGCGAGCACTTCAGCGACGGCTTCCTCCCCGCCGAGCCGGCGCACGTGGCGCAGGAGCAGGCTGATCGTCGTGCTCGCGGTCTCCCGCGATTCGCCATCCATAGTCCTCCACCCCACCAGTTCATTATCGACGGGATTTCGCGCGGGGTCGGCCGCGACGCCACGAAAAATCGCCGTTCACCGCACTCGCGTGGTGAACGGCGATTCTAGGCCGTGGCGGCTGGTCAGCCGTCGGGCTTGGTCAGCCGTTGATGACCTGGGGCACCCCGAGCGCTTTGAGTCCGTCCACGCCGAATTCCAGGCCGTAACCGGACTGCTTGGAGCCGCCGAACGGAACCATCGGGTGCACTCCGCCGTGGCCGTTGATCCAGACGGTGCCGGTCTCGAGGCGCGCCGCGACTTCGCGGGCCTTGTCGAGGTCGGCCGACCACACGGAGCCGCCGAGCCCGACGTCAACGCTGTTCGCCTCCCGGATCACCGCGTCAAGGTCGGTGTAACGGATGATCGGCAGCGCCGGCCCGAACTGCTCCTCGATGACGAGCGGATTGGCGCCGTCGATGTCGGCGATGAGGGTGGTCGGGTAGAAGTAGCCGGGCTGGTCGAGGTCGGGGTTTCCGCCGATGAGCACGCGGGCGCCGGACTCTTTCGCCGACTCGACCAGACGGGACACGATGTCGAACTGCGCCTGGTTCTGCAGCGGGCCGAGGACGTTCTTCTCGTCGAGCCCGTTGCCCATCGGCATGGCCGCGGCGACAGCGGTGAGCTCCTCGCAGACCGCGTCGTAGACGTCGTCGTGCACGTAGAGGCGCTTGAGCGCGGCACAGGTCTGACCGGTGTTGATGAAGGCGCCCCAGAACAGGTTCTGGGCGATGGCCTTCGGGTCGACGTCGGGCAGCACGATGCCGGCGTCGTTGCCGCCGAGCTCCAGGGTGAGGCGCTTGATCGTGTCGGCGGAGCTGCGGATGATCGCCTTGCCGGTTGCGGTCGAGCCGGTGAACATCACCTTGCCGATGTCGGGGTGGGTCGACAGTCGCGCGCCGATCTCGCGGTCGCCCGATACCACGCTCAGCAGGCCGGCCGGCAGCACCTGGTTCATCACCGCGACGAGGGCGAGCACGCTGAGCGGGGTATATTCGGAGGGCTTGACCACGACGGCGTTGCCCATCCGCAGCGCCGGAGCGATCTGCCAGACCGCGATCATCATGGGCCAGTTCCAGGGGCCGATCGCGCCGACGACGCCGATCGGGCGGTAGTGCACCTCGGCGTGAACCTGGCCGTCATCGACGACGACCTCGGCCTCGAGCGGCGTCGCCGCGGTGGCGCGCAGCCAGGCGGATGACGCGCCGACCTCGAAGCGGGCGTTCGGCCCGTTCAGCGGCTTGCCCTGTTCCCGGGAGAGCAGCTCGGCGAGCGGCTCTGCCGCGGCGTCGATGGCATCGGCAACGCGGTTCAGCACCTCGCTGCGGGCCGCGTGACCCAGGGCAGCCCAGGCAGGCTGAGCCGCACCGGCGGCGGTGACCGCGCGGTCGAGGTCCTCGGCGGTGTCCACGGGGGCCAGGCCCACCACCGCACCCGTTGCGGGATCGAAAATTTCTCTCGTCGGTCCCGATGCCGGCGTGATCGTCGCAAGGAGATTGTCGTAGGTGTCCATGGGTCCTCCACTTTGAGTCCGTTAGTTCTCTGAACCTATCCAGCGGATGCCGGGCCCGTTTGTTCCAGCGCGCAGTGCGGTTGTTGCCGGGCGCAGGACCGGCATCCGCTTGCCGTGCGCAGTGAGAGCGGCATCCGTGTGCCGTGCGCCGCCGCGCGGTGGCGGCGACCCCGGGGCCGCTAGGAGCGTGGGTCAGTAACGGCAAAGTTTAAAACGCCGCCGGATTTCCCGTCCTTGGCCGTGGGGTCTGGGAAAATTGCTTATGAGCGATTCTGATG